>CAVPJD010000009.1:0-147087 GCA_963705165.1 uncultured delta proteobacterium
TGGCCGCCACCCTGGGAGTTGCCACCTGGAGCTACGCGCCCTACGCCGTCTTCAGCATCGTCAGCCCGTTGCTGACGGTCGCCGTCGCGTATGCCGGGTTCCGGATGCTGCGCCTTCCTCCGTCGGCGGCGCAAGCGCCGACGGAGGAAGCCAAGCCGCCCGGCATCCCGCCGTGATTGAGCCTTCAGATCGGCCGTCCGCGAGGACCCATACAGGGGACGCCCCTGACCACCTCTTATTCTGCTATTTCTTCATCACGGAGTTGTGTTATAATTTGGTGGATTAATCGCTGCGGGTCGAATTTTCCGAAGCTTGCTTCGAAAGTGTTATTCCCTCGAAAGAGGGAATCCATTATGGATGCCCGTTTTCACGGGCATGACATCCTTGCTTGATACCCCGTAGCTTGCTGCGGGGTAGTTCATTGTGAATCTTTGCCGCATTTGCGAAATGCCGAGGAGGTTTCAGCTGTGGAAATGGGAAGTCCAATGATCCGGATAAAATCGGGGAAAATACTCATCTACCGGCTCTACGATGTGGCGCATGAAATCAATTTGCCGGGCGTGGAGGAGAGACTTCGCGAGGAGGCGAGAAGACTGAAGATCGAGCGCAAGCCCCGCAGCAAGGCTCTTGAATTTTCCAACCCGCCTGTCGTGTTCCAACTCAAGAGCATCGAGTGGGAGTCAGGGGGGCGCAGGTTTCCCGTGAACATCCACGGCAAGGCGTATGACTTCGGCGTTCTCAGCATCATCCTCGAAATTCCCCTGCAAAACATCACCCTGTCCGAATTTGAAGAAACAGCCGCTATCGTCTCGGAGTCGGAGACCCTGAAAGAAGAGTCACGCACCCATCTAAACCAGACGATTTCGGCCCTGGGCAGCGCCATTGTGGGATTCAATCTGAGCCGTTTCGTTGAGGACTATACCGTCTTTTTCATTGAGGCCCTGGAACCGGCCCTGGGCGCTGATGATTTTCTTCGGCACTACGATGTATCCCGTCTCATGTACGGGGAGCAAAAGGTTCTCTGCGGCCGCATGAAGGAGGAACTCCTGCAGTACCGGTACTCCTACTTTGAGGATGACCTGGTCATCTTGAATTGGGACAATGCGCTGATGATCGAGCCTTCCGGAAGCATGGAGATCGCCGACATCCTGGAGTTTGCCATTGCCCAGCTTCTGGAGCTCCGGTATTACGATGACGTGGTCGACAGGGAGTTGAGTACCATCCAAAGGGATATTTCGGAAAAGGGTGCCCTGTCGCTCTGGAGAATCAAGAAATACGAGAGGCTGGCCGCCGCGGTGATGAAGACGATTACCGAGCTGATGGGCATCACCGAAAAGATCGACTCGGCCCTGAAGGTAACGGAGGACGCATACTACGCAAAGATCTATCTGGCCGCCCTGAGGCTGTTCCGCGTCAAGGATTGGGAGGGCAGCATCGAGAAAAAGCTCGATATCGCTTCGAACACCTATGACATGCTCTGCCAGAGCATCGCAATCAAGCGCTCGGAAATGCTGTCAGTGGTGATCGTGATCCTGATCGCCATCGAGATCGTCATCTTCATCAAGTGATTTATCCCGGAATACTCAAGAAGAAATCTTCATTGCAGTGATTTGTCTGGAGATCGGTGTACTGCCGTCTTCTTCTTATCAAGTCTATACGGGCTGTTGCCCAACATATGCTATGGGGTCTTGCATCTCAGCATTTCGCACCACCCATAAACGCCCCCCTCCCCGTCACGTGGTCCGCCACTTGGGGGCGTGTCTTGTATTTCAACATTTTCATCCTCGTCTGGAAACCCAAAATGCAAAAAACCCCGCTCTCTTCCGAGATACGGGGTCCGGAAAATCATGCGCTCCCCCTCTTGAGGGTTGGGAGGTTATGTTCGGTTATGCCTGTTTCATGTCATCGGCTGCATATGCAGGCGTATAATCGATCTACATCAATAAATTTATTTTGCTCCGAATCCAGAGCAGATAGCTTGAAGGGTCACGCTTTATGTAAAATCTTAGTTGATTTCCCCGCCTATTGGCGATAAAAGCTCTCTTCCATATCAAGACAGGGTCTCAAGCTATGGATCTGCTGAAAAAGATAGCCCGTTATCTGTTGATTGGGGTCATGCTTCTCGGCGGGGCGCTCATCGTCTACGTCGCCTCGGCGTTCTTCTATGACGACGTCTCGGAGCTGAAGAAGAAAAACCCCACCAAGACCGCCTTCATGACCCACCGGGAGATCCAGTGGGAGTTCAAGGGGCTCAAGAACAAGAAGATTTATCAGGTCTGGGTCCCCCTCTCGAAGATCTCCCCCTACGCCGCAAAGGCCGTCCTCATCGCCGAGGACGACAAGTTCTATGCTCACGAGGGTTTCGATTTCGAGGCCATGCAGAAGGCCGTCGAGAAGGACATCAAGCTGGGCAAGCTCAAGTATGGCGGCAGCACGATCAGCCAGCAGCTCGCCAAGAATCTCTTCCTCTCCCCGTCGAAGAACCCGATGCGCAAGGCCAAGGAAGTGATCCTCACCTGGCGGCTCGAGAACAACCTCTCCAAGCGGCGCATCCTGGAGATCTACCTGAACGTGGCCGAGTGGGGCGACGGGATCTTCGGCATCGAGGCCGCCTCGCGGCACTACTTCGGCAAGTCCGCCGCGGAGCTGACCCCGATGGAAGCGGCCCGGCTTGCCGTCGTCCTTCCCAACCCGCTCAAGCTCAATCCCACGGGGACATCGAAGTACGTGGAGAAGCGGGCCGAGATCGTCTACGGAATCATGGTGAAGCGGGGCATTGTCATCGAGGAATACGAGGATATCATGAAGGCGCCCCCCGACGGGCCGCCAGACACAGGGGCCCCCAGGCCGCCCGGAATGACCTCCGGAACGGTGGATGTCGCCATCAAGAAGGACGATGCACCGGATAACCCGCAAGGCGCCTCGACGGAAAAGAAGCAAAGCCCGGCCCAGTCTGCGGCCACAGCGGAAGAGAAGAAAACCGACTCACCCCCGTCGCAGGCAGTGAAGTAGGCCTTCATTGAAATTCTCCCTCTTTGATGGTATCGTGTTTTTGGTATAACACCCGTCGTGAGGGGTGCTCGATGAAACTCCGGATTCTCCCCTTCCTCATGATCGCCCTGATGACACTGACAGGCTGCCGGGAAACGGTTGCACAAACGACCGGCCTGAAGGACGGCAAGCTCCGGCCCTGCCCGGACAAGCGCAGCTGCGTCTGTACCCAGGACCCGGCGGAGCAGCACCGGATCGAGCCCCTCCGCTACGACGCCACACCGGAGGAGGCCCGGGAAAAGCTCCTGGGGGTCATCCGGCACATGGAACGCTCGACCCTCGTGCAGGTCGACCCGGACTACATCCACGCCGAATTCCGATCGGCCGTGTTCAGTTTCATCGATGACGTGGAGTTCCTCTTCGACGACGGCGCAAAGCTCATCCACTTCCGGTCCGCAGCACGCACGGGGTCTTACGATTTCAACGTCAACCGCAACCGGATGGAGGACATCCGCAAGCGGTTCATGGGGCCCGGATGAGCCAGGCGATGGCACCGGCCGTCTCCGTCATCATCCCCGTCCTGGGGGAAGCCCGTCAGCTCGATTCGCTCATCGATCACCTCTTTCAGATCGCCGACGGCGGGCCCGTCGAGCTGATCGTCGTCGACGGAAGCCCCGATGGGGAATCGATCAAGGCGGTATCCCGCCAGGGCGTGACCCTTCTTACAGCACCTGCGGGCAGGGCCCGGCAGATGAACGCGGGAGCGGCAGCGGCAGGGGGGGCTTATCTTCTCTTCCTCCATGCCGACACCCTCCTTCCACCGGGGGCCTTCCGGCGCATCGAAGAAACCCTCTCGGAGGGCGATTGCGTGGCCGGGGCCTTCGACCTGCGCTACGGCTCGGAGCGGCCGTCGATGCGTTTCATCGCGCGCGTGGCCTGCCTGAGATCGCGCCTCACGCGAATCCCCTACGGCGACCAGGCACAATTCTTCCGGAGGGACTATTTCGAGAAGTTTTGCGGGTTTGCGGACATCCCCCTGATGGAGGACGTGGAGATCATGCGCCGCATCAAGGATCGCGGAGACCGCATTTCCATTCTGCCCGAGGCCGTGGTAACATCGGCGCGCCGCCACGAGAAGGAAGGCATCCTCTACTGCACCCTGAGAAACTGGACGATCATCACCCTGTACCTGCTGGGGATGTCGCCGGAGCGACTGGTGCGCTTCTACAAGAACCACTGAAAGGCCCTTCATGGTAAATAAGCCGGTCACTGCCGGGGCGAAAGGGAAGGATATCTGGAAACTTGTCCTTTTCGCGGCGATTGTCCTTTCGCTGATCGTCCTTGCCCGCCTCTTCGGGCTGGGTGAAAGGCTCCAGGAGCTTCGCGACTGGATTGCGGGCATGGGCAACCTGGGGATGGTGGTCTACGTGGGCCTCTACATCGTCGCCGTCGTAGCCGCCGTTCCGGGGCTGCCCATCTCGATTGCCGGGGCGGCGATCTTCGGTGCCCTCAAGGGCGTGATCCTGGTGAGCATCGGCTCCACCCTGGGCGCAAGCTCGCATTCCTGATCTCCCGCTATCTCGCCCGGGATGCCATATACGGCCGATGGCTCTCGGGAAACGAAAAGTTCCAGCGCCTTGATCGCCTGACGGAGCAGCACGGGGCCATGATCGTCGCCATCACTCGACTCGTGCCCCTGTTTCCCTTCAACCTTCTGAACTACGGCTTCGGACTCACCCGGGTCCCTTTCTGGACCTTCGCCTTCTGGTCCTGGCTCTGCATGCTCCCGGGGACTATCGTCTACCTCGTGGGTACGGACGCACTGATCACCGCGGTCACAACGGGTGAGGTCCCCTGGCTCATCGTAGGGGTGTTCGTTGTCGCCCTGGCCGTCGTCATCGTGGCCGTGCGCATTGCGGGCGGGAAGTTGAAGGAGAAAGAACGTGGTCAGTGATCAGTGGCCAGTGGCAAGTGAAAATAAAAAAAACAGAACAAGAAGAGTCAACATTCGACAGCTTTTGAAAGTAAAGAGATCATGCTTCTAGCAGGCGACATCGGGGGCACCAAGCTCCACTTCGGCCTCTTCACGAAAGAACGGGGACTCCGCAGGCCCCTGGCAGAGGCCGTCTACCCCAGCTCCGATCACGACAGCCTGGAAGGCGCCGTCACCCGCTTCCTGCGCGAGTCGGGCCGCCGCGCGACGAAGGCCGTCTTCGGCGTAGCCGGGCCGGTGCTCGACGGAAAGGCCCGGGTCACGAACCTCCCCTGGGCGATCGACGAGGCCCGACTGCGCAAGGCCCTGAAGATAAAATCCGTGAGGGTTATCAACGACGTGGAGGCCATCGCCTCTTTTGTCCCCTTTCTTCGCACGGAGGATGTCATCACCCTTCAGGAAGGGATGCCCGTGCGCCACGGCGCCAAGGCCGTGATTGCCCCCGGGACGGGCCTGGGCGAGGCCTGGCTCGCATGGGACGGCAAGCAATACCGGGCCTTTCCCTCCGAGGGGGGGCACGCCGACTTTGCGCCGGCAACGGAGCTCGAGAATGATCTGCTGGCATACTCTGCGCGGCCTCCACGGCCACGCGAGCTATGAGCGGGTCTGCTCGGGAATCGGGATCGTGAACCTCTACAATTTCCTGAAAAAAAGTGGAGTTGCCGCTGAACCGGCCTGGCTCGCTCAAAGGCTGAGCCGCGAGGCCGACCCCGTCCCGGTGATCGTCGAAAAAGCGCTTGACCGGGAAAATCCCTGTGATATCTGTGTCAGGACGCTTGACCTTTTCGCCTCCATCCTGGGGGCCGAGGCGGGCAACCTGGCCCTCAAGATCCTGGCCACGGGAGGAATCTACCTCGGGGGAGGGATACCGCCGCGGATTCTCCCGTTTCTGGAAAAAGCGACATTTCATGGAGGCGTTCCTCCGCAAGGGACGGATGCGGGATCTTGTCGCGCGGATTCCCGTTCACGTCATCACAAATCCGAAAACGGCCCTCCTGGGGGCGGCCGCGCAGGGGCTGAAAGCCGAAACAAGACCGAGGAGCAGATCATCGAAATGAATCCAGTCGATACCCTTTGCATCAACACCATCCGCATGCTTGCCGTCGACGCCATCGAGAAGGCGAAATCGGGCCACCCGGGCCTGCCGCTGGGTGCGGCCCCGATGGCCTACGTCCTGTGGACGCGGCACCTGCGCTTCACCCCGGCAAACCCCCGCTGGCCCAACCGCGACCGCTTCGTCCTGTCGGGCGGGCACGGTTCCATGCTCCTCTATGCAATGCTCCACCTGACGGGCTACGAGCTGCCTCCTGCCGAGATCAAGAACTTCCGGCAGTGGGGCAGCCTCACGCCCGGGCACCCCGAGCGGGGGCACGACGGGGTCGAAGTCACCACAGGCCCCCTGGGCCAGGGGATCTCGAATGCCGTGGGGCTTGCCATCGGCGAGGCCCACATGGCGGCCCGCTTCAACCGGGAGGGGTTCCCCCTTGTCGATCACTACACCTACGTGATTGCAAGCGACGGCGACCTGATGGAAGGGGTTGCGAACGAGGCCTGCGCCCTGGCCGGCCATCTGGCCCTGGGCAAGCTGATCGTCCTGCACGACGACAACCGGATTACCCTGGCGGGCAGCACCGACCTTTCCTTCACCGAGGACCATGCGAAGCATTACGAGGCCTACGGCTGGCATGTCCAGACGATTGAGGACGGCAACGACATCGCCGCCATCGATGCGGCGATCGAGTCCGCGAAGAAGGAGACGGGCAGGCCCTCCCTCATCTGCGTGCGGACGATCATCGGCTACGGCTCGCCCCACAAGCAGGGGTCCTACGAATCCCACGGCTCTCCCCTGGGCCCCAAGGAGACCGAGGAGACCAAGAAGAATCTCGGCTGGCCGCTGGAGCCGGCGTTCAGTGTACCCGAAGAGGCACAGAAGGTTTTCCGCGAGGCCCCGTCGAGGGGAAAGCAACTCGAAGGCCGGTGGTCCGGCATGCTCATCCAGTACGAGAAGGCCTTCCCGGAAATGGCCGATGAATTCAAGCGGCGCCAGGCCGATCTCCTCCCAAAAGGCTGGGACAAAGGGCTTGCCGAGTACCCCGCGGGCAAATCCGTCGCCACCCGCAAGGCCTCCGAAGAGATTATGCAGGTCCTCGGGAAAAACATCCCCGAGCTGATCGGCGGGACAGCCGACCTCAACAATTCCGTCTTTGCCTGGCTCAAAGGCATGGGCGACTTCCAGAAGCCTGGCGAGAAGCCGGCCGGCGTGCAGGGCGCCGTCGGCGGCGAGTGGGGCTACGGGGGCCGCAACATCCACTTCGGGGTGCGCGAGCATGCCATGGGCTCCATTGCCAACGGGCTTGCAGCCTATGGCGGGATCCTGCCCTTCACGGGGACCTTTTTCGTTTTTTCTGATTACATGCGGCCGCCCATCCGGCTGGCTGCCATCTCGCAGCTGCGCGTCCTGTTCATTTTCTCCCACGACAGCATCGGCGTGGGCGAGGACGGCCCCACGCATCAGCCCATCGAACAGCTCATGGCCCTGCGGGCCGTCCCGAACCTGACGGTCCTGCGGCCGGCCGATGCCAACGAAACGCTTGCCGCCTGGAAGGTGGCCCTGCAGCGCCGCAACCCCACGGTCTTTGTCTTCTCGCGGCAGAACCTGCCCGTTCTCGATGCCTCGAAGTACCCCGTAGCGGAAGGGGTGAGCCGCGGGGCCTATGTGCTTATCACCGGGGGCGACAACCCGGATATCGTCCTTATCGCCACGGGCTCCGAGGTGTCACTCGCCCTGCGGGCAGCCGACGAGCTTGCGGTCAAGAAGGTGCGCGCCCGCGTCGTCTCCATGCCCTCCTGGGAGCTCTTCAGGGAGCAGGGTCAAGGCTACCGTGACGCCGTGATCCCGCCGGACGTGAAAAAGCGCCTGGCCATAGAGGCCGGGGCGACGCTCGGCTGGTGGCGCTGGGTGGGCGACGAGGGCGACGTGATCGGCCTGGATCACTTCGGGGCCTCGGCGCCGGGCGATGTGCTCATGGAGAAATTCGGCTTCACCATGGAGAACGTCGTGAAGAGGGCACTGAAACTCCTCGGAAAAGAATGACGTCAATAAAAAGGCAGGACCGGAAGTCCTGCCTTTTTCCTTTGCGATGATGAACGAAGCCGGTCCCCGGCTCTCGGACGTCACGGGATTCCCCGTCCCCGGTGTTTCACCTCCCCTTCCGACATCCTCACGCCTTGCGACGCCGACTTGTAAACATCCCCTTGATTTTGTATACAAAATATTGTATACAAAATCAATCCGTGCATTCACCCCCTCCCCGACATGTGATTTTTTACTAGCGGGTTGCTTTCCGGCGGGCGCGGACAGCCGGTTTCCAAAGTTCCCTGCGCAGAGAGAAGGTCGCCATGAAGACGAGAATAGGCATATTGACGGGGGGCGGGGACTGTCCCGGCCTCAATGCAGCCATCAAATCCGTCGTCAAGAGCGCGCTGAATGGGATGTTCAGCCGCAGGCGCAAAACGGATTTCGACGTCATCGGGATCCGGGATGGCTGGAAGGGCCTCTGCGAGTCCGCAATCGACACGGAGGAGATGTACAAAAAGCACATCATGCCCCTGGACGAGGACCTGGTCCGCTCGTGGGACCTGCTGGGCGGGACCATGCTGGGCACCTCCCGGACAAACCCCTTCAACCCGGCCGGCGATCGCTCCGCGCGTGCTGCTGTCCAACATCGAGAAACTGTCCATAGACTGCCTGGTGGCCATCGGCGGGGAGGACACCCTCGGCGTCGCGCAGCGGCTGCAGCGGATGGGCGTCCGGACCGTGGGCATCCCGAAGACGATAGACAGGGATCTCGTCGGGACGGACTATACACTGGGATTCGAGTCGGCCGTCCAGGTCATCACCGAAGAGGTGGACCGGCTGCGGACAACAGCAGGCTCGCACAACCGGATCTTTGTCGTGGAGACCATGGGCAGGCACTCCGGCTGGCTCGCACTGGAAGGGGGCGAGTCCAGCGGCGCCTGTGTCGTGCTCCTCCCGGAGCATGATTTCGAGCTCGAGCGGGTCAATGGGATCCTCGCCAAAGAGCGCTCACGGGGTGCCCGACACGATATTGTCGTCGTGGCCGAAGGGGCAAAACCAAAGGACAAGGATCACTTTGTCAAGAGCCGGGATCTCGACAGCTTCGGCCACTACACCCTCGGGGGAATCGGGGAGTACCTGGCCTGCGAAATCCAGAAGGGAACGGGCATCGAGACGCGCTCCCTGTCCCTGAGTTATCTTCAGAGGGGAGGGCTTCCCTGCGCGTACGATCGGCGCATGGGAAAGTACTTCGGCACGGCTGCCGTCGACCTCATCGTCCGGGGGGATTTCGGCAAAATGGTGAGTTATCGCAACGGGCGGATCACAGCGGTTCCCCTGGATGAGGTCGTCGGGGAGATCAACACCGTGAATGTCGACACCTACTACGATACGGAACGCTACAACGGCTCGAGGACGTTGTTCCTCGACGAGCCTCTGCCCGTGAACGCGAAGGGATGACCCTCGGGCTTGCCGCAGAGGGTACTCCTCTCCCGGACCCCGGTCATCTGCCCCGCGGCACACTGCTTTCGAATCATCTCTCAGCCCCCCTGATCCGATCTTGCAGGGCAGTTCTCTAAAACCATCCCTGAAGAGGTTGGACGTCATGTCAAAAAAATGGGTTTATCTGTACGACGAACTCGACGAGGCAAAAACAATATGCCGGTCTTGATTGGGACGATGTCTGCGGGTTGCTGGGCGGCAAAGGCGCCACCCTCGCAGAGATGGCCCGCATCGGCCTGCCCGTCCCTCCCGGCTTTACCGTCACCACGGAGACGTGCAATGCAGTATCTTGCCGCCGGGATGAGGTTCCCGGAAGGCATGTGGGAGCAAGTGCTTTCCGCTCTGGCGCAGGTCGAGAGGAAGGCGGGCAAGAAATTCGGTGATCCCGCCTGCCCCCTGCTCTTGTCCTGCCGCTCCGGCGGCAAATTCTCCATGCCCGGCATGATGGACACGGTACTCAATATCGGCCTGAACGCCGAGACCGTCAAAAGCATGATTGCCAGCACCGGGCGAGCCCTGCTTTGTCTACGACTCCTACCGCCGCCTGATCCAGATGTTCGGCTCGGTGGTCATGGGCGTGCCCGACGAACCGTTCGAGGAGGTGATCATCGGGCACCGCAAAAGCCGCGGCGTCAAAAGCGACGCGGAGCTGACCGCGGCGGACTGGAAAGCCGTCATCGAGCGCTTCAAGGACATTTTCCGGCGCTACAATCGCATTGATTTTCCCACGGATCCCCATGAGCAGCTTCGTCTTGCGATGGAAGCCGTGTTCAAGTCCTGGAAAGGCAAGCGCGCCGTTGATTACCGCAATGCGGCAAAGATTCCGCACACTCTCGGCACGGCCGCCAATATCCAGATGATGGTGTTCGGCAACATGGGCAGCAATAGCGCCACCGGTGTTGCCATGACCCGCAATGCGACGACGGGCGAGAAAAAAATCGAGGGGGACTACCTCATCAAGGCCCAGGGCGAGGATGTCGTGGCGGGCACCCGCATCACGGACCGGGTGGAAAACATGTCCCAAACCATGAGTGAAGTCTGGGGTCAGTTCGTAGAGATCACTCAGCTGCTGGAAAAGCACTTCCGCGACATGCAGGATATTGAGTTCACCGTGGAGCGCGGCACGCTCTGGATCCTCCAGTCCCGGGACGGCAAGCGCACCGCCCAGGCCGCTGTCCGAATCGCTGTGGATCTGGCCGAGGAGGGCCTGATCACGCAGGACGAAGCGGTGATGCGGATTACGCCCGAGCAGGTGGATTTCTTCCTGCACCCCCAGTTCGATCCTGAGTCCAAGAAGACCGCCGAAGCGGAAGGCCGGCTGCTGGCCAGCGGGTTGAACGTCTCCCCCGGGGCCGCCGTCGGCATGGTGGCCTTTGATGCAGGACTGGCCGAGAGCTGGGCCAAGAAAGAAGGCAAGAACGTGGTCATGGTCCGGCCCGAGACGAAGCCGGACGACGTTCACGGCATGCTGGCAGCCGAAGGGATTCTCACCAGCCGCGGCGGCCGTACAAGCCATGCCGCTCTCGTCGCCCGCCAATTCGGGAAGCCGGCCGTGGTCGGTGTTGCCGCCCTGGAGATCGACATGATCCAGAACGTGATGACGGTAGGCGATCAGCTCATTCATGAAGGCGACTGGATATCGATCGACGGCACCACCGGCGAGGTGTTCCTGGGCAAGCTGGAAACGATGGTGCCCGACATCTCCGACCGGTGGCTGATGAAGCTGCTGGGCTGGGCCGACGGCGCCCGGCGATTGGGCGTCTGGGCCAACGCAGACTATCCCGCCGACGCCAAGCGCGCCCGCGACTATGGCGCGGGCGGCATCGGCCTGTGCCGAACCGAGCACATGTTCTTCGAGCCCGAGCGGCTGCCCATCGTGCACAAGATGATCATGACCGTCCAGCCCGCCGAGCGGCGCGAAGCGCTGGATGAACTGCTGCCCTTCCAGCGGGAGGATTTCAGGGGCCTCTTCCGGGCGATGGACGGGTTGCCGGTGATCATCCGCCTCCTCGATCCTCCTCTGCACGAATTCCTTCCGAGTTACAAAACCCTGATGGTCGGTCTGGCGGACAACAAGATCCGCCTGATGCACGCAAGGAATTTGAGGGAAATCGACGAGTTGCTCCACAAGATCGAGGTTGACGGTCACGTCCTGGCGCGGGTGGAGGCTCTCCACGAGTCCAACCCGATGATGGGTCTGCGAGGGGCACGTCTGGGACTGCTGATACCGGAGCTGACGCAGATGCAGATGCGGGCCATCCTCGAGGCCGCCTGTCAGTGCATCAAGGAGGGCGTCGAGGTCCATCCCGAGGTGATGGTCCCGCTCACGAGCCACGTCAATGAGCTGAAGGCCCATCGCGACGCTCTGGCGGCGGTGGCCAAAGAGGTGATGGAGGAGCAGGGGATCACCGTTGACTACAAGTTCGGCACGATGATCGAGATCCCGCGCGCTGCCCTCACCGCCGACGAGATTGCCGAAATCGCCGATTTCTTCTCCTTCGGCACCAACGACCTCACCCAGATGACATTCGGCATCAGCCGCGACGATGCCGAAAAAGGATTCCTCATCGATTACATCCAGCAAGGCGTCCTGGCGGAGAATCCCTTTGAAACCATCGATGAGAACGGCGTGGCGAAGCTGATGGGGATGAGCATGGATCTGGGTCGCAAGGTCCGCCCGGACCTGGAAGTGGGGATCTGCGGCGAGCACGGCGGCGACCCCAAGTCCATTACTATCTGCCACAGGCTGGGACTGAATTACGTCAGTTGCTCGCCGTACCGCGTGCCCATCGCTCGCCTGGCCGCCGCCCAGGCTGCCCTGAGGGATCGAATGACGATAAAGAATGATTCATAGTACAGGACCGGCGCGTGTCGGGATGCGCCATCAAGTGCATTTCCTCGATCGGTAATCTATCGCCACTCCGGTCGTCCCTCTCCAGTGTCCGTGATCGCGGTCGAACCGTCGAGCTGCAGCCCGACGCATGCGCTCCTTCGTCATCTGCTTAGCGGCTCGCTTGTGTTCTCCCCGGCGATTGTGTATAAATAAACGTGTGTCGATAAGCCGGTCTTTCCTTTTGAAGACACACCTTGAGGAATGTCGGCAAGCGTCCCTTTTCCGTCCCGGATCGAAACGAACCTTCCGCTCTCAACGCCCGCTGCGCCTGTCTTGCTCAAGGAGGGCCCCATGAGCAGAATCAAGGAATTAAACAAGCTCGGCCAGTCCGTCTGGCTCGATTTCATACGCCGCTCGCTGATCACCTCCGGCGAGATGGATGCCCTCATCGCCCGGGGCGTCTCCGGCATCACCTCAAACCCAACGATTTTCGAAAAGGCCATCGCGGGAAGCGCGGATTACGACGAGGCCCTCAGGGAACTCGTGGCCGAGGGGAAGACAAACGACGAGATCTACCTGGCGCTCGCCCTCGACGACATCCGGCGGGCCGCCGATCTCTTCCGGCCGGTCTGGGACGCCACGGGGGGCGCCGACGGCTATGTAAGTCTCGAGGTGAGCCCGAAACTCGCCTGCGACACGGAGGGGACCATCGCCGAGGCGAGGATGCTCTTCAAGGCCCTCGACCGGCCCAACGTGATGATCAAGGTACCCGCCACGGCACAGGGGGTTCCGGCCATCGAGGCCCTCATCGCCTCGGGCGTGAACGTCAACGTGACGCTCATCTTCTCGCTTGCCCACTACGAGGCCGTCGTCCGGGCCTACATCGCAGGCCTCGAGAAGCTGGCCGCAAAAGGGGGCAATCTTCGGAAGGTCGCCTCCGTGGCCTCCTTCTTCGTGAGCCGCATCGACACGGCAGTGGACAAAAAGCTCCAGGCCCTCGGCAATCAGGATCTCCAGGGCAAGGCGGCCATCGCCGGCGCACGGCTGGTCTACGGCCGCTTCCGCGCGATCTGCTCCTGGAAGCGCTGGGAAAAGCTCGCACGCCAGAGGGGCCCGCGTGCAGCGTCTCCTCTGGGGGAGCACGGGCACCAAGAACCCGCGCTACTCCGACACGCTCTATGTGGACGAACTCATCGGCCCCGACACGGTGAACACCGTCCCCCCGGCCACCCTCGAGGCTTTCCTCGACCACGGCAAGGTTGCCGTGACGCTGCGCAAGGGAATCCGCCAAGCGAGGCAGGTTTGTGAGGGAATCGAAAAGCTGGGCATTCACCTGGACGGGGTCACCGATGAGCTGCAGCGCGAGGGGGTGCTTGCCTTCGAGAGCTCCTTCGATGCGCTGATGGCGAGCATCCGCTCCAAGCGTGACGAGATCCGGTCAGGATGGAAGCCCGAGTCGACCGAGGCCGGCACCTTCCGCGAGCAGATCGACGAAGCCCTCGCCGGGCTCCGCAAGGACCGCATCATGGACCGCATATGGGCGAAGGACCACACCGTCTGGAAACCCGACCCGAGGGAGATCTCGAACCGCCTCGGCTGGCTCACGAGCGCTTCCGACATGATGGAGCGCATCGACGAGATCGAGGCCTTCGCGAGGGGCGTCCGGTCAGACGGTTTCACCCAGGTGCTGCTCCTGGGGATGGGCGGCTCGAGCCTCGCCCCTGAGGTCTTCGCGAAGACCTTCGGCAGCGAACCCGGCTGGCCATCGCTTGCCGTCCTGGACAGCACCGACCCGGGCACCGTGTTTCGCCGCGCGGAAGAGCTCGACCCGGCAAGGACCCTCTTCATTGTCTCGTCGAAATCGGGGACGACCGTCGAGATCCACTCCTTCTTCAAGTTCTTTTACGGGTGGGCCTGCGAGCGGCTTGGAAGGGAGAGGGCCGGCGGACACTTCGCAGCCATCACCGACCCCGGATCGAAACTCGCGGAGTGGGCACGGGAGTTCGGTTTCCGCCAGGTCTTTTTGAACGACCCGGACATCGGCGGCCGCTTCTCGGCTCTGTCCTTCTTCGGCCTCGTGCCGGCGGCGCTCACCGGCTTCGATGTAAGGAAGCTTCTCGAGCGGGCCATGACGATGGCCGCCAACTGTGACGCAGCCAACTGCCCCGTGACCGGCGACAACCACGGCGCAAGGCTGGGCGCGTACCTGGGGAGGCTTGCACAGCTCGGCCGCGACAAGCTCACCCTGATCACTTCGCCCTCGATCCAGCACTTCGGCGACTGGGTGGAGCAGCTCGTCGCCGAGAGCACCGGGAAGGAAGGCAAAGGGATCCTGCCCGTTCTCCGTGAGGCCCCGGGCAAGCCCGACGTCTATGGGCCGGACCGGCTCTTCGTGGGGCTGGAGGCGGCGGGCGAGCCGCTTCGCGCAACGTTCATCCGCTCCCTTGAGGATGCGGGCCACCCCGTGGAGATTTTCCGCCTTCATGACCCCTACGACCTGGGCGGGCAGTTCTTTCTCTGGATGATGGCCACCGCCGTGGCGGGCCGATTCCTGGGAATCAACCCCTTCGACCAGCCCGATGTGGAGGCCGCCAAGGCGGGCGCCCGCGAGGCCGTGGAAGCTTACAGGACAAGCGGCAGGCTTCCCGAGGAGACGCCGGCCCTGAGCTTCGGCGGCGTCGATGTTTACGGCAGCGTGAAGGGAAAAGACACGATGAGCGCACTGGAGAATTTCCTGGGGGAGATATCGCCCGGGGGCTACATCGCCGTCATGGCTTACGTAAACGCGACAGACGAGACGAACATCCTGCTGCAGGTATTCCGCACGAGGCTGCGCGACCGCTACCGGGTCCCTGTGACCGTGGGGTACGGGCCCCGCTTCCTCCACTCGACAGGACAGCTTCACAAGGGCGACGGCGGCCGGGGGTTCTTCATCCAGATCACGGCCGACGGCGAGGAGGACGTCCCGATTCCCGACGCGCCGGGGTCGGCAGCGTCTTCGATCACCTTCGGGACCCTCGAGGCGGCCCAGGCCATGGGCGACCGGCAGGCACTTCTCGGGAGAGGACGCCGGCTCATCCGGCTCCACCTGGGCCCGGATATCGTCGGAAGGCTGGCGCTTCTGACGGAAGGCATTCTATAAAGCGGAAAGAAGATCCCCCTCTTTCCCCCTTTGAAGGCCCATACCATAATTGCCCTCTCCCTTGAGGGGAGAGGGCCAGTGAGGGTGGAAAAAGGTACAGGGATCATTCCCCCTCACCTCAATCCTCTCCCGCCAGGGGAGAGGACGATCAAGGAATCGGGTATTCACATGGGGAGGAAAGGGGGATTTGAAATGGCAACCGCTTCACGACGCGAGAAGGAGGGAAAGAAAGATGGGTGTCGATGCTGCACAGTTGAAAAAACAGGCGGCGGCCTATGCCGTCGATCTCGTTCAATCGGGGATGATCGTCGGGCTCGGCCACGGCAGCACGGCGATCCATGTCGTGGGCCTTTTAGCGGAGAAACTGAAATCCGGCCAACTCAAGGATGTCATCGGCGTGCCCAGCTCCTACCAGGTCGAGGAGGAGGCCATGCGTTACGGTCTGCCCCTCAGGAAACTCGACGAGAACCCCATGATCGACCTGACCATCGACGGGGCCGACGAGGTGGACCCGCAGCTCAACCTCATCAAGGGGGGCGGAGGTGCGCTTTTACGCGAGAAGATCATCGCCCAGGCCAGCCGGCGGGAGATCATCGTCGTCGATGAGGCCAAGCTCACGCCCGTCCTGGGCCGGAAACGCTGCGTGCCCGTTGAGGTGGTCCCCTTCGGGTGGAAATCGCAGGTGATGTACCTCGAATCGCTGGGCGCAAAAGTGACCATGAAGCGCAACGCCGACCGCAGCCCTTTCAACACGGACTGCGGTAACTGGCTCTTCGAGTGCAATTTCGGCCCTATCGAAAGGCCCCACATCCTGGCCGAGAAGATCAAGAACCGCGCCGGGATCGTGGAGCACGGGCTTTTTCTGGGCTTGGCCTCGGATGTGGTCGTTGCCGGCGTCGCCGGCATCCGGCACCTCAAGCGCGGCGAGGGCGGGATCTCGCCGAGCGATTTCGGCAAAGAGTTCTGAAACGGATGGAAGTGAAGAAGAGCAGACGATCGGAAGAGCGGATAACGGACAAACCGATCTGTTTTCTTTCTTTGATCCGATCCTCCTGACTTCCTGACTTCTTAACTTCATGCACGAGAGGCGGAAGGCTGTTTCGAAGGCAAAGGGTTGAGAAATGGAAATCGCTGTCATTGGGTTAGGAAGGATGGGGGCGAATATCGCCCGGAGGCTCGCCCGTGGCGGGCACCAGGTCTTCGTCTATGACCGCTCCCCGGAGAAGGCCCCTGTTCTCGCCCGGGAAGACCGGCAGATAACCGCAGCATCCACACTGGCTGGACTGGTAAAGGCCCTCCCGAAGCCGCGGCACCTGTGGGTCATGGTTCCCGCAGGCAAGGCAACGGACGCTGTTATCCGGGAGCTTTCGAAGGTCCTCTCGCGCGGCGACGCGATCATCGACGGGGGCAACTCGAACTTCCAGGAATCCATGGCGCGGGCAAAATCGCTCGGCAGACGGGGAATCCATTTTGTCGATGCCGGCACCAGCGGCGGCATCCACGGCCTGAAAGAAGGCTACAGCCTGATGGTTGGCGGAGAAAAGACCGTCGTGGATCGCCTTCGACCCGTTTTCGAGACGCTTGCACCCTCGCCGAAACGGGGCTGGGGGCACGTGGGGCCGGCAGGCTCCGGCCATTTCGTCAAGATGGTTCACAACGGCATCGAGTACGGCCTCATGCAGGCCTACGCCGAGGGCTTCGAGATCCTCAAGGCCCGGAAAGACTTCGACCTCGACCTGCACCAGGTCGCCGGGATCTGGCGCTCCGGGAGCGTCGTTCGCTCCAAGCTCCTCGACCTCATCGCCGAGAGCCTTGCCGAAGATCAGGAACTGAGCGGGATCAAGGGTTGGGTGGCCGATTCCGGCGAGGGCCGCTGGGCAGCCTTCGAGGCCATAAACGAGGATGTTCCGGCCCCCGTGATCACGCTGGCCCTCATGATGCGCTTCGTGAGCCGCCAGGACGAGAGCTACGCAGCAAAGCTTCTGGCCGCCATGCGCAACAAATTCGGGGGACACGAGATAAAAAAAGTGACCAGTGACCAGTGACTGGTGGCCAGTGAAAGAAAAGGACCTTTCAAGGATTTCACTGATCACTGTCCACTGACCACTGACCACTCGAGAGGCGGAACCTAAATGGCAGAGAAAAAAGGACAGGCCGAACCCTGCACCATCGTGATCTTCGGCGCCTCGGGCGATCTGACCTCCCGCAAGCTCATGCCGGCCCTGCACAGCCTCTCCTGCGAGGGGCTCCTTCATCCGCAGACGGACGTCATCGGGCTCGCCTTGACGGATTTGAGCGACGGCGCCTTGCGGGATCTGCTCAACAAGGGGGTCATGGAGTACTCGCGGCACAAGCCCGGGGGCGAGGAAATCTGCGCCCGCTGGCCGCGCTTTGCAAAGCGGGTAACCTACATCCGCGGCCAATTCGAAGACAGCGATACCTATGCGGTACTTGCCAGGCACCTGGACCACCCCGGGAGGGCTGCCCGCACCCGGGGCAACGTTCTTTTCTACCTCGCCACGACACCGCAACTCTTCCCGATCATCGCCGGCCAGCTCGGGCGGGCCGGCCTCAACAAGGGCGCCGGGTGGCGGCGGGTCATTGTCGAGAAGCCCTTCGGCACCAACCTCGAAAGCGCCCGGCGGCTCAACGACGAGCTCCTCTCCGTTTTCACCGAGAGTCAGATCTTCCGAATCGATCACTACCTCGGCAAGGAAACGGTCCAGAACATTCTGACCCTGCGGTTCGCAAACGCCATCTTCGAGCCCCTGTGGAACCGCAACTTCGTGGAACACATGCAGATCATGGTGGCCGAGGATTCGGGGGTCGGTGCCCGGGGAGAGTACTACGACCGCGCCGGTGTGGTCCGGGATATGCTCCAGAACCACCTCCTGCAGCTTCTCACGCTGATGACGATGGAGCCGCCGTCGGCCTACAGCGCACGCTCGCTTCGCGACGAAAAGGTCAAGGTGCTTCAGGCCGTGCGCTGCCCGAGGAGCGAGGACTGCATCCAGGGGCAATACCGCGGCTACAGGAAGGAAAAAGCCGTTGCCCGCCACTCGCGAACCCCTACCTTCGCGGCGCTGACGCTATACGTGGACAACTGGCGGTGGCAGGGCGTGCCCATCTACCTGCGCACAGGGAAAAAGCTCGCCCGGAGGGCCTCGGAAATCTTTCTGCAGTTCAAGGCGGTGCCCCACCTGTTGTTTCCGGAGAACTGCGATCTCACGCCGAATCACATCTCCATCTGCATCGCGCCCGACGAGGGCATGCACCTGGGCTTCGAGACGAAAGTCCCGGGGACGTCGATGAAGTCGGCCCCTGCGGATATGGTTTTCCACTACGGCGATCGATTCGGGGATTTCGTCATCCCCGACGCCTACGAGCGGCTCCTCATGGACGCCATCCAGGGCGATGCCTCCCTCTTCGCCCGGCGCGACGAGATCGAGTGGGCCTGGATGATCCTGGACCCGCTGATCGCAGCCCTGGAGAGCCCGGCGGCAGCGCCTCCAGCGCCCTATCGGGCCGGAAGCTGGGGACCCGACGAGGCCTGCGCCCTCCTGGAGCGGAAAGGCTATTCCTGGCATTACAGCTGCAGCCGGGGGTGATGCGGCATGGCCTTCATTGAGATCTTCCCCTCCCCTGCCGACATGACCCGGGCGGCGGCAAATCTCTTCGCGGCCAAGGCTGCCGAGGCCGTATCGTCGCAAGGGCGATTCACCGCGGCGCTCAGCGGCGGGAAGACCCCCGTGGCGCTCTATGACCTTCTGGCGAAGGATCCCTTCGCATCGCAGATCCCCTGGGCGCGCGTTCATCTCTTCTGGGGGGACGAGCGCTGCGTGCCCCCCGATCACGGGGACAGCAACTACCGACTCGTACGCGAGCGACTCATCGATCATGTGCCCATCCCGACCGCAAACGTCCACCGGATGCCGGGCGAGATGGACCCCGTGGAGGCAGCGGCCCGGTACGAAGAGCAACTGCGGGAATTCTTCGCACCGCACGGGGGCGGCTTTCCCGTTTTCGACCTCATCCTTCTTGGTCTCGGCGAGGACGGCCACACGGCCTCGCTCTTCCCCGGAACCCGGGCACTCCGGGAATCGGCACAGTGGGTTGCCGGCCACTACGTGGATGCGCAGAAGGGCTGGAGGATCACCCTCACACCGCCAGTCATCAACGCCGCACACACGTTGGTCTTCATCGTTTCAGGGGCCGGAAAGGCAGCCGTCCTGAAGGAGATCCTGGAGGGGCCCATCCGGCCCGATGCGCTCCCCGCGCAAATCGTCAGGCCTGCTGACGGCACCCTTTTGTGGATGCTGGACCGCGAGGCGGCAGCCCTGTTGAAAGTGGAAGGAAGAGGGAAAACATGACCCGCACGGCAAAGACGATGTTGCTGCTTCTTGTCATCCTTCTCCTGCCGGCCCTCGCGGCCGCGCAGGGAACGGTCCTTTTGCGGGAGGAATTCAATGACCTCGCCAACTGGCGCCCGGTGACGTTCCCGAAGATCAAGGAACACACGCAGTACTCGATCGAGAACCAGGGGCGTGAATCTGTTCTCCGTGCCGAAAGCCGGGCCTCGGCCTCGGCCATCGTCTACCGGAGCCCCTTCAATGTTTACGACTACCCCGGGCTTCGCTGGAAGTGGAAGGTCGAAAACGTTTATGAAAAGGGCAACGCAAGGACCAAGGAGGGCGACGATTACCCCCTGAGGATCTACGTCCTTTTCGAGTACGACCCGGAAAAGGCAGGCACCTACGACAAGGCGAAATATGGGCTCGCCAAGGCGCTCTATGGCGAATATCCGCCCCACAGCGCCTTGAATTACATCTGGACGAGCCGGGAGGACGAGAGTGGCATCATCACGAACCCCTACGCGTCGAATACGAAGATGATCGTACTCCAAAAGGGAAAGAAGAACCTCGGCCGGTGGATCGTGGAGGAGCGAAACATCCTTGACGACTACCGCAAGGCCTTCGGGAGCGACCCGCCCACCATGGCCACCCTCGGGATCATGAACGATTCGGACAACACCAAAGAGGCCTCCGTCTCCTACGTGGGGTTTATCGAGGTGTACAAATAAGGAAGGAGTAATGGAGTGATGGAGCACTGGAATATTGGGTATGAAATAAGATTTTTACCATTCAGCCCCATTATTCCATTATTCCAGTATTCCATTATTCCAGCCACCCCTGGGGGAGTTTTATGGCAACGTACGATTTCGATATCGGCATCATCGGCGGGGGGTCGGCGGGGCTGACGATCGCGGCAGGGGCTGCGCAGCTCGGCGCAAAGACCCTGCTGATCGAAAAGGAAAAGGTGCTCGGCGGGGACTGCCTCCACTTCGGTTGCGTGCCCAGCAAGACCCTGATCAAGACGGCCAATGTCTATCACCAGATGAAGAACGCGAAGGCCTACGGTCTGCCCGAGATGGATGTTAAGCCCATCGACTTCGCAAAGGTCGTCGGGCGAATCCGTTCCGTCATCGGCACGATCCAGAAGCACGACTCGGCGGAGCGCTTCTGCGGCCTCGGCACCCGCGTGGAATTCGGAAGCCCCGCCTTCGTCGACGAGAACAGCGTGAGCCTCGATGGGATCCCGTATACTGCAAAGACCTGGGTCATCGCGACGGGCTCCTCCCCGGTCATCCCGCCCATTGCGGGCCTCGAAAAGACCGGCTGCATGACCAACCGGGATATCTTCACCCTCGACCGCCTGCCGAAATCGATGATCATCCTCGGCGGCGGGCCTGTCGGCATCGAGATGGGCCAGGCTTTCAACCGGCTCGGGACAACCGTGACGATCGTCGAGATGGGGGCCGCCATCCTGCCCAAGGAGGACAAGGACATGGCCGAGATGGTCATGGGTGTGCTCCAGGCCGAAGGGGTGCGTTTCCGGCTCAAGGCATCGATTCTAAGAGTGGTGAAGATCGGGACGGAACAGGAGGTCATGATCAGGATCGGCGACACGACAGAAGCCCTGAGCGCGGAGGCGATCCTCGTGGCCGTGGGAAGGGGGGCCAATCTGAAGGGACTCGGTCTGGAAAGCATCGGGGTCGACTTCGACGACCGGGGCCTCAAGCTCGATGAGCGGCTCAGGACCACGCAAAAGCACATTTACGGGGCTGGAGATGTGACAGGCGCCTACCAGTTCACTCACGCGGCGGGATACGAAGGCGGCGTCGTCGTGACCAACGCCGTGTTCCATCTCCCCCGAAAGGTGGACTACGCTTACCTGCCCTGGTGCACCTACACGGACCCGGAGCTTGCAAGCATCGGCATGAATGAAAAAGCGGCGCAGGACGCAGGAATCAAGTACAGCGTCTGGGCCGAGAACTTCCGCGACAACGACCGCAGTCTTGCCGAGGGGGAGGCGACGGGGAAGATCAAGATGATCCTTGACGAAAAAGAGAAGCCCATCGGCGTGCAGATCCTGGGCCCCAGGGCGGGGGATCTTATCGCGGAGTGGGTCGCCGTGTTCAACGGAAAAACCGGTCTCTCCACGCTGGCTTCGGCCGTGCACCCCTACCCCACGCTGGGGGAGATCAACAAGAAGGTGGCCGGGACGTTTTTGTCCACGAAGATCTTCTCGGAACCCGTCAAGAAAGGCCTCAAGCTGTTCTTCAACCTGAGGGGAAGGGCCTGCGAACCGGCGGCCTGACGGCCGCCGCAGTGACCAGTGATCAGTGACCGGTGACCAGTGGAAGAAAAAAAAGGACTAGGGACCCGGACGTAGGAACGGGGTCACGCGGTAGTGACTGGAAAGAGAACCTCGTTCCTCGAGCCTCGAGCCTGCGCAGCGCTACTGCGCTGCGGGTGTAAAGTACTCACAGTCCCGCGTCCAGTCGTTGATGACGTGCTCGACGAAGCGGGCGAAGCGCCAGCACTTCTCCAACTCCGATTCGGTCCGGGGGCTGTGAAAGACGCACCTCTCGCACGTTTTCCTGTAATCGGGTTTCATCTTGACCACCTCCGCGTTTTGGTTTAACGGAAGTGATCCGTCCCGTCAACGGAAATAAATACGGGAATCCACCGATGGAAAATGAACAGGCCCTGGAGGAAGCCCTCCTGGTCGAAGACCTGCACACGGGGGAGCTGATCGTCGAGCGCGCAAACGGCGAAAAATGGCTCCTCGACGCCAAGAAGGCCTGGTGCCCCTGGGGTTACGAATTCGAGGGCAAGCGCGTTTCTCTCAAATTCGGCGACGTGACATCGATCCTCGTCAACGACCGGGGCGAGCAGTACGAGTTCTGGACGGAGAAACAGATCGAATGATCCGACATACGAACGGCCCGGATGACCGCGGCGAGGGAGTGAATCATTTGTGGCCGTAATGGCATTTGGTGCACACCATGTCTGGTGCGTAGGCATGAGGGTTGGGGCTCTTGTCCTTCGACCGTTCCGCCATTTTCTTAGCATCGCCGTGGCAGCCCATGCAGGCCACATGGCTCAGCTTTGACTTCGGCGGGTTTTCCTTGTGGCAGGTCTCGCAGGTGTGGCCCCGCGCCATGTGCCGGAGGGCCAGATATTCCTTGTCCCCGGCCGCCCGGGCAGTCCCGTCGAGCGGGCCCTGCGGACCGGCCGAAACAGCCAGGGTCATCAGAGCCGTGGCCATGATCCCCTGAAGAATACGGCGGTTCATCCCTCACTCCTTCCCCGTTATTGCATGGAAGACACGCGCCCGGTAGTGGTTCCCCGGGCCCTCCTCATCCGTGTTCATGATCATGGCTCGATCCTCGATTCGCATTCCTCGCCCCTGAGTTATCCAGGTCCTGTTCGGTCAGGATGAACCGGCACACGTCGCCGCAGGTCTCGCACTCCATTTCGAGGGTTGTGTGGGTGATGTTGTATTTTTCGTCAAGAACGGCGCGGATGAGGCAGGCGATTTCCTGGCTTTCCCGCGTCGTGATGTTGTCCGTGAGGACGTGAGCGCTCAAGGCTCTGCGCCCCGAGCCGATCGTCCAAATGTGGATGTCGTGCAGATCCTCAACACCGGGAATTTTCCCCACCTCCTGTCGCAGCTGCGCGATGTCGATGTCCCGAGGCGTGGCCTCCAGCAGGATCTCCCCCGACTCCATGACAAGATCGACGGCCCCTCGAAGCACGATGCCGCCGATGAGCATACCGATGAGGGAGTCGACGACGTACCAGCCGGTCAACCAGATGATGGCGCCGCCGACGATGACCCCCACGGAAGAAAGCGTGTCAGCCAGGATGTGAAAGAAGGCGCTCCGGACATTCAGGTTGTCGTGGCTCTCCCCCTTAAGGATGAAAAGCCCGAAGAGGTTTCCCGCCAAGCCGATGGTCGCAATGGCCAGGAGGATGCCTGTTTTGATCTCCTGCGGGTGGAAGAACCGCAGGACCGCCTCGTAGAAGATGTACCCGGCGATGAGGAGGAGCGCCACTCCGTTGGCCAGGGCCACGAGGATCTCGACGCGGTGATAACCGAAAGTCCTGCGGTGATCGGCGGGCCTGCGGCTCCAGTGGATGGCGAGATAGCTGAGAAAGACGGCAAGCGAGTCCGTCAGCATGTGCCCGGCATCGCTGAGGAGGGCAAGGCTGTTGCTGATGATCCCGCCCACGATCTCCAGGACCATGAGGGTGAGGGTGAAGGCAAGGATGAGGAGAAGCTTCTTTTCCCGGTTCATCATGCCACTCTAGCCCAGCGGGGACGATTTGAGAAGTCCCATCTCCGTCGACGCGAGAGACTTCATAAGCCGACAGCCTGCAGTCTACAGCCGACAGTAAAAAGCAAAGAGCGGGGAGGAAGGATTGTGGTGTCTGTTGGCTGTTGGCTGTTGGCTGTTGGCTGTTGGCTGCCGCCCTGCGGCAGTTCAGCCCGCGATCATCTGCTGAAAGGCCAGGGCGATCAGGGCGATGCTCAGGCCGATGAGGACGGCGACCGAGGTCCAGGAGACCCAGTTGTTGATGCGGCCGTTCACGTAGGTGCCCATGAGGTCCTTCTTGTTGATGAGCAGAAGGATGAAGATGAGGACGAAAGGCAGCAGGACCCCGTTGACGACCTGGGAGACGAGCATGATCTGGATGAGGGGAGCCCCGGGGATGAGGATGAGCCCTCCGCTCAGGAGGATGAGGCCCGTGTAGAGCCCCATGAACTGCGGCGCCTCACTGAACTCCTTGTTGACGCCCGATTCCCAGCCCATCCCCTCGCAGATCGTGTAGGTGGTGGAAAGCGGCAGGATTGTCGCCGCAAAAAGCGAGGCGTTGACAAGACCCACGGCGAAGAGGACTGTCGCAAACTCGCCGGCCAGCGGCTTCAGCGCCATGGCGGCGTCCTCGGCCGTGTGGATGACGATGCCGCTCTTGAAAAGCGTGGCGCCGCAGGCCATGACGATGAAAAAGGCCACCGTCGAGGCCATGACGCATCCCAGGATCACATCCCAGCGGACATACCGGTAGTCCTCGATGCGGACATTTTTCTCCACGATGGAGGCCTGCTGGTAGAACTGCATCCACGGCGATATCGTCGTCCCGACCATTCCGATGAGAAGACCCACGAAGGCCGTATCCATATGGAAGGTCGGGGTGACCGTGTGTCGCGCCACTTCGCCCCAGTCGGGCTTCGCCATGAATCCCGAGAGGATGTAAGAGAGGTAGATGATGCAGGCGCCGAGAAAGACCCTCTCGACCGTCTTGTAGTTCCCCTTCACCACGAGCAGCCAGATCACCCCGCAGGCAAGGGGCACCGAGAAATAGCGGCTGATCCCGAAGATCTCGAGGCTCGCCGCCAGGCCCGCAAATTCGGCCGCGCAGGTTCCCAGATTTGTGATCAACAGGGCGAACATGACGAAGACCGTCGTCTTCACGCCGTACTCCTCGCGGATGAGATCGGAAAGGCCCTTGCCCGTCACGACGCCGAGGCGTGCCACCATCTCCTGCACGATGATGAGCAGCGCGAGCATCGGGATGAAGGACCACAGGAGGGCATAGCCGTAGTGGGAGCCCGCCACCGAGTAGGTGGTGATGCCCGCGGCGTCGTTGTCCACGTTGGCCGTGATGATCCCCGGACCGACGATGCTGAGGAAGAACAGCATGCTCTTCCGGTCGATTTTGCGCAGTCGATCGAGCATGACCTAGCGTTTCCTTCTGAGCGGTGTGGGCAGGAGCATGTCCACCACGTCGTCGACGGTGATGATGCCGAGGATGTGATCTTCTTCGTCCACGACGGGTATGGCGTATAGGTTGTAGCGCGAGACCATCTCGGCCACCTCTTTCTTGTCTTCCGTTGCGAGGACCCTCTTCGGGTTTGTTTTCATGATGCTCCCCAGCGGCGCCCCGGGCGAGGCCAGGATCAGGTCCTTGAGCGAGAGCACGCCCTGCAGGTGCTCTTCCTTGTCCACCACGTAGAGATAGTAGATCATCTCGATGTCGGGCGCCAGGAGCCGCAGCTCCTTCATGACCTCCTCGGTCGTCATGTCGGGCGGGAAGCAGATGTAGTCCGTCGTCATGAGACCGCCCGCCGTGTCCTCGTCGTGCTCGAGGAGTTCCCGGACCTCTTCGGCTTCCTCCTTGTCCATGCGGTTGAGGAGTTCCACGGCTTTTTTCTCGGGCAGGTCGCCCAGGACGTCGGCCGCTTCGTCGGGATCCATCTGCTCCAGGACGTCGGCCGCCTTCTCCGGCTCCATCTCGTTGATGATCTTGGCTGCCGTCTCGTCATCGAGCTCGCCGATGACATCGCCCGCCGTTTCCTCATCCAGCGAGCTGAGCAGGGCCGTCCTCTCCTGCATCGAGACCTGCGAGAGGATCTCCGCCATGTCGACGGGGTGCATCTCGGCGAGGCTCTTCCGGGTCATCGTCAGCGTGAGCCGGTCGAGGCCCGGCTCGAGCGTCGTCACATATCGCCAGGGGATGAGGGTCCCCTTCCTGGCCTTCCCGAAGCCAAGCCTCCGGATAAGCCCCCCGAACCCCACGTCGATGGCGAGCATCCCGAAGTGGTCGTTGACCTGGCCGAGCTGCACGTCGTTGACGCGGACGACCTTGACGCCGTTTACATCGACGATCTGCTTGTCCATGATGTGCTTCGCGATCAGGATCTCCTTCTCGCGTGGCTCCGTATAGACGATGGAGCCGGCATCCCCCCGGATCGTGACGACCCTCTTGTTGAGGACGTTGATCTCCTTCATCGAAACGTAGGCCGTCCCGCCGGGGGTCCTGATGTAGAGACCCTCCACGCAGGGGAAGGGGTCGCCGGGAACCACGTTGAGGTCCCGGATCTTTCCGATGGCATCCCCCTTCTTGTCCAGGACGGGACGTGCCAGCAGTTCGCTCAGATAGATGCTGTCCGTGATCATGATGGTCACCCCCGCAAGGTCTTCAGCTGTTGCGATCGACCCTTGCGTCCCCCGGGAGATGTCGGCGACTGAAAGCTCGTCTCCCCGGGGAGAAGGCATGCAATTTGGGTGCTGGGCGCGGATTCGGCCCAAGGGTAAAAGGAGCTAATAAGCCAGAACAACTGAAAAAGTCAAGCTTTCTTGCCGTAACGGCCGGACTTGCCGGCGTCGCGTTTTCCCTTGACACCCCCCCGGCGGTTTTCTATAAGAACATCAATCGGCCCACCATAACTTCAGCCCAGGATCCAAGTGGAGGGGAACAGATGCAGGACGAGAAAAGGGTCAGGATACTCATGGCCAAGTTCGGCGAGGGGTTCGAGAAATCCGTGGTGAAGCTCGCGCTGGCCTTCCGGGAGTCGGGGTTCGAGATCATCTACACGGAAACCCAGACGCCGGAGGCCATCGTAACGTCCGCCATCCAGGAGGACGTGGACCACATCGGGATCACGACGCTTCCCGGCGCGAATATCGACGACATCCGGAAGGTCATGGAACTGCTGGACAGGGCCGATGCCCGGGACATCGGGGTGACGGCGGGCGGGTTTCTCAGCTACGACGACATCCCCCGTCTCAAGGAGGTCGGCATCGTCCAGTTCTTCCCCATGGGCACGACCATCCAGGAACTCATCGAATGGGCCCGGACGAATATCAAGCAGACGCATTAAGTGGCTAGTGGCTAGTGGTTAGTGGCTTGTAAAAAAAGGCCCTTGCGGAATTCGCAAGGGCCTTTCTTTCTTCACTGGTCACTAGCCACTACTGGTCACTTCTTCACTGTGCCTGTTGAATGGCCGAGAGCTTCCAGGCGTTTTTCCCGACGGGTCGCGTGAAGGTCCAGTACTCCTCGAATTTCACAGGCTCCGTTCTGCTTCCCGACAGGACCTGATTCGTCGACTCATCGATCGTGTAATCCAGCAGGTTGGCGTAGACCCTCGCCGTGATGTAATCCTGCCCCGTCTCCTGCCAGACCTCGGTGATGTCGATGGACCGCACGGCGATGTTCTCCAGCCGGTTGATCTTCTTTTCCGCCTTCAGCTTCCGGGCGTCCTCCGAGAGGGCGCCGTAAATCTCGTCGGTCAGGACATTCTTCGCAGTGGACATGTCGCGGTTTGCCCATGCGCCCTGGATCTGGAAGAACACGTCCATGCAGGCATCGGTGAAGACCTTCTCGTCAAACCCCGCGTCCATCTGGCGGACGTGCGAAATTCCCTGCTGGACGTCATCGGCGGCAGTGTTTCCCGCTGATGGGACGTAGCCGGGTTGAGAGGGGGGTGTTGCCGTCCCCACCGACTGGCCGCCCATATAGGTTGCCCCTGCGGTGGCCTCCTCGCGGCGGCGTTTCAGGAACCTATAGAGGAAGTAGAGGATCGCCCCGATGAGGACGATCTCGAAGAGCCCGATCCCTCCCCCCATACCCCCTTCACCGGGGGCGCCGAATCCGAGGCTCCGAAAGAGCATGCCGCCGACGATGCCGCCCATGACACCGCCCGCGATGCTTCTCCACATGCTGGGCTGCTGCATGGGCATGGGCGCGGGTGCCGTGGGGGTCGGAGATGTGACCGACCGTGACGGCGAGGTGGGCGATGGGGAGGTGGGGCTTGCCGGTGCCGAGGAGGTTCTCGACCCGCGGCTCCCGGAAGAGGAGCGCCCGCCGCCCGCCCTGGCAAAGACCTCATCGGGGATGAGGAAACAGAGGAAGAAAAAAAGAGTGAAGAGCATCAACCCTTTCAATACCCAGCGATTTGTCGACATAACACCTCCGGATTTGGTCTATCTGGTCTATTTTGTCTTTCTAGTCTGTCTAGTCCTGTGAATGCCCCTTACCATAATCTCCCTCGCCCTAATGAAGTCCCCCTTCCTTAATCTTCCTCTCCCTATGAAAACCCAGTTCCTTGATTTCCCTCTCCCCCACGAGGGAGAGGGTCAGGGTGAGGGGGAATGATACCTTTCCATCCCGGGAGAGGATTGAGGTGAGGGTGAAGAATCCCCTTCCATTATCTATCCGTTATGCAATATAAGCACCGTTTTGATTTTTGCAATGTCCCGGGGCGACTCTTCGTGCTAATCGGCAATTTCCCTCTAAAGTCAAGACTTTGCACCTATTGAATCTCGTTGTAAAGCTCAGGTGCCCGGCCGCAGTTGGGACACTTTTCGGGCCGCGCCAGGGTCTCGACCCATCCGCAGTAGGAGCAGACGAAGTACTGCGTCTCCTTGTCGCTCGCCATGTCGGAGATGGCCAGCTTGTAGAGGTGGGCGTGGCGCTCCTCGGCGTTGCGGGCCTTCGTGAAGTACCAGATCGAGAGCTTGTCTTCGTCGGCCCAGGCCTGTTTCAGAAACGCCGGGTAGGCCACCTCGTTGACGAAGGATTCCTTCTCGAAGGACAGCTGCAGGTTTTTCTCCGTCGAACCGACCTGTTCCAGCAGTTCGAAATGGCTCTTGGCATGGACGGCCTCGGCGGCGGCAACCGCGCGAAAGAGCCGTGCGATCTGGGGATACCCCTCCTCCTGGGCCTTTCCGGCAAAGGCCAGCAGTCGGAAGTAGGCCTTGGCCTCCCCCACGAAGGCAGCTTCCACATTTCTGCGTGTCGCTTCTGTCATGGCAATCTCCTTTCGGCGCTTGTCGTGCCGGCCTGCCCGGCGGAGACCGACCTTCTTGGAGTACTTAACCTTTTTTCCCCTTCCCCGGCAACCTGTTATTTCGGACGGGGTGCACCGCATTGCCACCCTTGTATCAATAACGGTTGAAGTTTTCGGTCCAGCGAATTAGTATATTCATTATTGAGGAGGTGTTTTATGGCACGCAAACGCGGCAGCAAAAGCGGCTCGTCGGCACCAAAAATAGGCAAAAAACGGGTTGCCTTCGCCGTCCATGCACCCCACGCCCGCGAGGTAGCCGTGGCGGGCACGTTCAACGACTGGGACCCCTCCGCCCGTCCCCTGAAGAGAGAGGCGGACGGCAGCTGGAAGGTCACCTTCTACCTCGCACCCGGGAAATACGAGTACCGGTTCGTCGTCGACGGCATCTGGACCGATGACCCCTGCTGCACCACCCGATGCTGGAACCAGTACGGCGGCGAGAACTGCATCCTCGCCGTGGAGTAGCCGTCCGGCATTCCCAAATCACCCTGATTTCTTACACATTCCCCTCTTCCCGCCTGCAGCAAGACTCCGCTCCGGAGATGCATTCTTGCGCACCAGGTATATCCCCTCGTCTTTCGCGCAGACCGGGCGCCCTCACCGGGAAGCCCCGCTGTGCACAACACGGTTTCCATGCGCGTGCAATCGTTTTCAGGATTGCTTTTTTTGCGCAGGTGTGATAGCTGTGCGCGTTCCTAGAATCAGGCGGCGCAATCGCAGAAAAGTTGCCAGAACGCTTCCGGAAGGCGGTCGACAGAGAGACCGGGGGCGTCACGGACGGCGCGCAACCCGATCAGGGGGCATACTAAAAAAATGGGAGGTAGACGATGTCTTACGCAGAAGAGTACAAGAGGAAACTTACAACCCCCGAAGAAGCTGTGAAAGTGGTGAAGAGCGGAGACTGGATTGATTACGGCTTCGGCCACACCAAGCCCGTCGCCCTGGACAAGGCCCTGGCGGGTCGCAAGAGCGAGCTCAAGAACATCAATATCCGCCACTGCCTGAGCCTGACCCAAAACGCCTGTATCGAATCCGACCCCGAGGGAGAGGTCTTCACGTATCAGGACTGGCATTTCAGTGGATACGTCCGCAAATTGCACGACCGCGGAAGAGCTTACTATCACCCCATGATCTTCCGCAACCAGCCCCTGTTCTACCGAAAGAGCATCAAATCCCTCGACGTCGCCATGATCCGCGTGACCAAGATGGACAAGGACGGTTTCTTCAACACGCACATGGGCAATGCGGCTGTGCGCGCGGCCATGGACGTTGCGAAGAAGATCATCGTCGAAGTCAACCCGCTTCTCCCCTGGGCGATGGGCGGCCGTGAAGAGACCGTGCACATCTCCGAAGTCGACGCCATCGTCGAGTTCGAATCCAAGGTGGAAGTGATCCCCCCCGCCGCCCCAACGGAAATCGACAAGAAGATCGCGGGCTTCATCGTCCCCATGATCCCCAACGGCGCCTGCATCCAGCTGGGCATCGGCGGTCTGCCCAATTTCGTCGGGAGCCAGCTGGCCGAATCGGATCTCAAGGACCTGGGCTGCCACACGGAGATGCTCGTCGACGCCTACTACCACATGCACGCGGCCGGCAAGCTGACCAACAAGAAGAAGGGCGTGGACAAGAACAAGAGCGCTTACGCCTTCGCCGCCGGCAGCCAGTTCCTCTATGACTGGATCGACATGAACCCCTCGCTGGCGTCCTACCCGGTCTCCTACACCAACGCCCCCCATGTCATGTGCCAGCACAATAACATGGTCTCCATCAACGCCTGCGTCGAGGTCGACCTCTTCGGGCAGGTTTCGTCCGAATCGGCAGGGCCGCGGCACATCAGCGGCACCGGCGGACAGCTGGATTTCGCAACCGGCGCATACATGTCCGAGGGCGGGATGTCCTTCATCTGCTGCAACGCCGCCTATACGGACAAGAAAACGGGCGAGATCAAATCCCGGATCACCCCCATGCTGCCCCAGGGCTCTATCGTGACGGTGCCGCGCACCCAGGCCCACCTGATCGTGACGGAATTCGGCGTCGCGGACCTGGCGGGCAGGTCCACCTGGCAGAGGGCGGAGGCGCTGATCAACGTCGCCCACCCCGACCTGCGCGATGGGCTGGTCAAAGAAGCGGAGAAAATGAACATCTGGCGCAAGGCCAGCAAGTAATAACTGCTCATTGTGGAAAGGCCCCCGGGTATTCGTGCCCGGGGGCCTTTTTTTGCCCATCTACTGCCGTTTTTCACAAGAAAACCCCCGCGGGAGGTAGCCGGCGGGGGTTTTTCCTGTGGAAAACCGGGTTGAGAGATTAGTTAATGACCCGGTCGATGAGGGTGGATTCATAAACCTCGGGGGTTCTTTCCCCGAATTTTTCCTGGTATGTTCTCGCGCTCTTCTTGTCCGCCGGCTTTGTAGACGTTTTCATGTTCTGATCTCCTGATGCTGGTAAGCGTTGTCTTCCCGTGTTTACTGTCCCGCTGCTTTCATCCGCTTTTCTGCCCCGTCAGGCTTCTCATCTCCACCCGTTCATGAGCGGGGAGACCGTCCCCGCCCATGAACGAATGCTAAGGAGATAGTCAGTGACGTGTTGCAGAAGATACCGGTAACTGACTTATAAACTCGTTGTGCCAGGACTTTTACTGCCGTACCGGGCCGCACATGGGATCAACCCAGTACTTTCCGTTGAGCATCTTCTCCTGGCCCTTTTTCACGTCTTTTTTCGTCTCGTTCTTTCTCATGGCCTTTTTCTCTTTCGCAGCAATTCTGTTTGTTGGATGTCGTGATCTCTGGCGTTATTTGCCCGTTACCATGGGGCCGCACATCGGGTCGACCCAACTCTTGGCGTCCATCAGTTTCCTGGGGGTGATCTTCTTGATTTCAAGCTTTTCGATCTTTCTCATGGGACTACCTCCTTAAGGTGTCTGCCGTGTTTATCGATGCGGGTTCGGAAACTCTTTTCGCTCCGCTGTTCTTCTTTTTTTCAATGCTAACCTAGCGCATCGGCATCGAAATAGAAATCGGCGGCAGTCTGAAAGTGGGATAAGACAGGCAATGAGCAACGGCTAAGACGGGGGCGCAACGTGCCATCAGACATTGTCCGATGGATGGTGGGGAGGCAAAAAATCCATGGTGCCTGTTCAGGCCGTCGGCGGCGAGCCGTCCGACGGCCCGGCGCACTCGATATCGGAGATCAACCGTTCGAGCTCACGGCGGTCGAAACGGTAGACCGCCCGGCAGAATTCACAGCCCACCTCGGCCTCGCCGTGTTCCTCGAGCAGGTGCGTCAGCTCTACAGACCCCAGCGAAATGAGGACCCGCTCGATGCGGTCGCGATTACAGGTGCATCGGAAGGACAGGTTCTTTTTCTCCAGTGTCTTATAGGGGATCCCCTCGAAGATCAAGCCGAGGAGGTCCTCCGGCGCGTTGCCTTCCCTCAGGACATCGGTGACCGAGCGGATCTTGCGAATATTGATGATGAGCTGATCGATCGTCTGATCCTCCGAGGGCGGCAGCGACTGGATGAGAAACCCGCCCGCCGCCGAAACCTGCCCGTCCGCCTCGACAAAGACCCCGAGCCCCACGGCCGAGGGGATTTGCTCGGATTCGACGAAGTAGTAGGCAATGTCCTCGGCGATCTCACCCGTGCGCAGTTTCACGATGCCCTGATAGGGCTCGTCGAGACCCACGTCCTTGAATACGGTGAGAAAGCCCTCGGTGCCGAGGGCCCCCGAGACGTGGAGCTTGCCGTCATCCTTGACCATCACGTCGATGCCCGGGACCCCAACGAACCCCCGGACGGTGCCTGCGCTGTCGGCCTCGACGAGGATCTTTTTCAGAGGGCCGTTGCCCTCGAACTTGAGCCCGACCCGCAGGCCGGGCTTTCCCAGTGCGCCCAGGAGAAGCCCCCCCGTGAGGGCCCTGCCCAGGGCTGCCGAGGCCGTAGGCGTCGTCCCGTGGAGCCGGCATGCGAGGTTCACCAGATCTGTCGTCCGGCAGGCAAGGCCGATGACGTTCGCTTTGTCGCTCAGTACGCGGATGAGGGTATCGGACATCTTATAGCAGGAATTGGGTAATGGGTATTGGGGTACAGGGAATCTGTCCAATTCCAAAGAGCTACTTACATACCATGCCGGCCGGGGAAGGGGTCAATCGAAAAAATCATTTTGCCCGATTGCCTGCACGCCGGTTTGATGTTATTGTGTTGTCACAATACCAACATGAAGATTCTTGAAGGAGGGAATGCCATGAGGATCATCAGAGTCATCACCGTGATTATGGCCGTCGTTTTTGCGTTGAACATGGCTGCATGCTGCGGTCCTGACACCACGACGACGGAGGTCAAGAAAACGGAGATCATCAACCAGCCGACCGTCGGGCAGCAGCTGGAGGATCTCGACAAGGCCTACAAGAACGGCGCGATTACCAAGGAAGAATACGATAAGACCAAGCAAGACATTCTGAAAAGAGTCGAGCAGCCCAAGGCCAAGTGAGTTGATCCCGGGGATGAAGGGCGGACACCCGAATCCCCGGGATTTTTTCTTCCCTCGTGAGAACTTCGGGCCTTCGGGAGCCTCGGCGAGGAGCTGTGGCCAAGACGGATCAATTCGGTCAAGGCGTCAGATGGCAGGCGGCACCGATCGTTGTGCTTGTATGGATCGCGATCAGCCTCCTGAGCCCGGCCGCCACCACGTTCGGGTCTGACTTCACGATGAAGGGGCCCCGGGAAGAGTTGCGTGTCCCCGAAAAAAGCGACGGCTTGGAGACCTCCAGCGTCGGCGTGGCAATGCACGGGTTGATCCGGTTCTACCAGGTCGTCATTTCGCCGGCGGGCGGGCCTGACCGCTGCGGTTTCCGGCCCAGCTGCTCCCACTACGGCTACCAGGCCATCCGGGAACAGGGCCCCGTCGAGGGGGTCGTGATGACGGCAGACCGGCTGACCCGGTGCAACATCTTCGAGAGGCCCGGATACACGCGACTCCCCAACGGAAAGCTCTACGATCCCGTTTCGAACAACCTGCTCTTCGAAAAATGAAATCATTGCAACGGCTCCTGCCGATACACTTTTGGCTGTTCCTTTTTCTCGCCTCTGTTTCCCCGCTTCATGCCGAAGACGGGGCCGTCCTTTTTACCGGGGATGTCCAGCTCAAGATCGCCGACGCCTTCATGGAGGAGGGCGAATACTACCGTGCGGTCACTGAATACAAGAAATTCCTGATCCTTTTCCCGGATTCCGCAAAGGCGGACTATGCCTCCTTCGGGATCGCCATGGCCTATTTCAAGGGCGAGGAGTACGGGGCGGCTGCGCGATCCTTCCTGGCCCTGCGCGAAAAATATCCCGAAAGCGGCTACGCGATCCAGGCCGGATATCTCGAGGGGGTAAGCCAATGGAATCTGAAGAATTACGACAGGGCGCGGGCGGCGCTGGAGGCTCTCGCCGAAAAGTACCCCGAATCGAAATATGCCCCCCGCTCGCTCCTGGTGATCTGCCTGGCGGCTCTCGATGAAAACAGGGCGGAGGTGAGCCGTCAAGCTCTGAAACGATTCCTGGAGCGGTACCCCGGTCATCCCGGCGAGGAGAATGTCCGTGAGGCCTTGGCGCTTCTCGACCGGTATCAGGAGCTTCCCGAAAAATCCCCCGTCCTGGCCGGGGTCATGTCGGCCATCCTGCCCGGATCGGGCTACATCTACGCCGAACACTATGGAGACGGAATCACGGCGTTTCTCATCAACGGGCTCTTCATCGCGGGAACGATCACGGCCATTCATCAGGAAAACTACGGCGTGGCCGGCATCGTCGGGGGCGTCGGGGTGCCGTTCTACCTGGGAAACATCTACGGATCGGCCAACGCGGCAAAGAAATGGAACCTCGCGGTCCGAAACGAGATCATCCAAAAAATCCACTCGACCCTTTCCCCGCTTCTCTGATGGCAGACCCGATCATTCCACTCCGTGGTATTATTCCTTGACAATCCGGGGCTAACTTCCTTATGAGTAGTACTGTCATCCTTTCAAATCAGCGAGTCAACCCACCAGCATAACCTTCCAGCCCTCCAGAAGGAGCAGGCCGTGGAAAGGATACCTTAAACCCCACTTCTCGAATCGGGAGGCGGGGTTTATTTTTTCCGGTATGCAGTCGAGAGCGACCCGGTAGACGGTCCAGAGAGGCGCGCTGCTGATCACGCAGAAATGCGCCCCTGCAGGATGCCGGAGGTGGCCGGGTTTCAATCTCAAACTTTCGAGGGCAGGAAAAGGAGGGACGCCATGACCCGCCCAGCCGATTCGGATGTTCAGGAGATCCGGGCAGCCGTTCTGCGCCACAAAGGCGGCCCCATGAAGGCGGAATCCCTCACGATGGAAGGCCCCCGGGACGACGAGGTCCTGGTTCGCATCGTCGCCAGCGGTATCTGCCATACCGACATCCGCTATGTCGATGACTGGTACCGAGAGTCTGATGGAGCCGTAATCCTGGGCCATGAGGGCGCCGGCATCGTGGAGCGTGTCGGGGCTGAGGTGAAGGGCGTCCGGCGCGGTGACCATGTCGTCCTCTCCTTCCAGTCCTGTGGCCATTGCCCCCCCTGCCGGAGCAGACACCCGACGGACTGTGAGTCCATCTATGATCTGAACTTCGGCTTCCATCGCCAAGACGGCAGCAATGCGCTGCGCCGCAGCCGCGTGAGGGGCCACTTTTTCGGACAATCCTCTTTTGCGACGCACGTCCTGGCAACGGAGCGCAACCTTGTGAAGGTCCCGAAAAACCTGCCCCTGGAGGTGCTGGCCCCGCTCGGGTGCGGCCTGCAGACCGGTGCCGGAACCGTGATGAATTCTCTGGCAGTGCCTGCCGGGGCGAGCATCGCCGTCTTCGGCACGGGAGGCGTCGGCCTGGCGGCAGTCATGGCGGCGCGCATCGTCGGGGCCTATCCCATCATCGGCGTCGACAGGGTCCCCTCGCGGCTCAAGCTTGCCCTGGAGCTGGGCGCAACCCACGTGATCGACACCCGTCGTGAAAGCGTGACCGAGGGCATCCGGGCAGCCACCGGCAGCGGGGTCGATTACGTGATCGAGACGACCGGCAGCGACAGGCTGTATCGACTCGCCGTTGTTTTGTTGAATCCGAAGGGCACCGCGGCCTATCTTGCAGGCGAGAACGGACCGGACTCCCTGCCGGGGGGGCGCAGGGCCCTGAGCATCGTCCAGGGAGATGCCATGCCCCAGATTTTTATCCCGATGCTGATCGATTATTACAGAAAAGGGCTTTTCCCCTTCGACCGACTCGAAAAATTCTACGACTTCGGGCAGATCAACCGCGCCATCGCCGATGCCCGGTGCGGCCGCACCATCAAGCCCGTCCTGCGGGTAAGCCAAGCCTAGGGAGAAACCAGAAAAGCAGGCTTACGGTTTTGCCTGGTTTACGGGGATGGATATCCTGAAGGTACTGCCTTTGCCGGGTTCGGTCAGGACCTCGATTTGACCGGTCATTTCGTCGACCAGGCTCTTGACGATGTAGAGCCCGAGGCCTGTCCCCTTTCCATCTTTTCTTGACGTGAAGAACGGATAGAATATTTTCTTTTTTGTTTCCTCGTCCATGCCGCAGCCGTTGTCCGTGATCTCGATGGTGAAGCGATTCCCGCCGTTCTTTTCCACGAAGGCCTTGAGCCCCAGCCTGGAATCCTCCTTGTCCGTTACCTGCGAGGCGTTGATCAACAGATTGATAATCACCTGCTCAAGGGCCAAGGGGTCCGCCAGGATCGTCGGCATGTTTGCCTCGATATCGACCTCGAAGGTTCGGATGGCTCGCTTGATCTGATGCCGGCAGATGGAGACAGCTTTTTCGATCGGCTCGCAGGGTTCGATGGGCACTCTCTTGTCGCAGGTCCTCTTCTTCGAAAATCCGACAAATTTGGCGACCGTCGCGTGGATGCGCTCCGCCCCGTTCTGGATATTCGTCAAAAGCTTCAGGGCGTCTTCCTGGAACGCATCCCCCGACATCCCCATGATTTCAAAGCCGGCCCTGCCTGCCGCCTGCTCCTGAACCATGGGAAGCATGGCGCCGAGATAATCCCTGAGAATCGGCACGTTGAAGAGGATCAAGTTGTTCGGATTGTTGATTTCGTGGGTCACGCTGGATACGAGCAGACCGAGGGCTGCCAGCTTCTCCTGCTGGATCAGCTCGGTGGTCATGATTTTTTCTTTTGTGATGTCACTGATCCGGACAATGGCCGACCCCGAAACCCGATATTCCTCGTGAGTCGGATAGACGAAAACTTTTTCATATTTCCCGGACTTTTCAGGACTGTTCGACTCGAAGCTCGACTCCTCGAAGTGCAAAACAGCCGATTGCACGGAGTTCAGCAAATCGAGGTCGAAGTGCTCTTGCGCCAACGCCGTAAAGGGCTTCCCCAGGATCTCCAGGTAGTCGGCTGAATGAAAGTAATCGACCGTGGCCCTGTTCGCCATCCGGATGCAGAGATCGCGATCGACCATGATCAGCGGATCGGAGATGCTGTCGAAGACGGATCGCAGGGTGTTGCGGCTCTGCTGCAGCATCCCCTCGACTTTTCGACGTTCCTCGAGCTCCGCATGCAGGGCCTCGTTTGCCCTCTTCAACTCGGCTGTTCGTTCCGCAACTCGCGTCTCAAGATCCGCATAGGCTTTCAGCAGGGCTCTCTCAAATCCTTTTTGTTCCGTCACGTCGCGAAGAATGACAATGTATTTCTTTTCGTGGGCGATGTGCAGCGCTTTAACCACGACCTCCCTGGAGCTCGGAAGGCGGAAGGACAGGTTGCCGTCAGCCGGTCGCCGGCGTTTTTTTGCTGAAAGGAGCTTTGAGATCCCGGCCTGTTCCTGCTTCGGGAACAAGTCGACAAATTTCACGGAGATGAGAGCAATTTCAGGCTGTCCAAAGATGGAGATCGCTGCCGGGTTCGCGAAGATGACACTCCCCCCCTCCGTCAACTCAAGACGGCCTTCTGAACTATTCGACATGAAGGCTTCGTGATTCCGGTTGATGGAGATCAACTCGCCGATGAGGTTTCGCGGCAGGATCTCCGCAGGGCGATCGATCCGATCCTGCTTTTTCCTGTGTGCCTTTTTCTCAAAGCAGGACAGTGCCTCGTTTATTTTTTTGTACGTCTGGTTGAAGGAGGCTTTTGCGATGCAGTCGTTGGCGCCCATCCCGAGGTAATCGACCGTTACCCCCTCGGATGCCAAGGCGGTGACGAGGATGATGTAGACGTCCTTCACGGCCGTATCCATTTCCCGGATCATGCGGCAAAGCCGATCTCCGCTGACATTCGGCATCACCAGGTCCAGAAGGATGACATCGGGCGTGACCGCCTTCAAAATCTTCAGTGCAGAGACGCCGTCCTTGGCCGTCAGGACATGGAACCCGTCTTTCTTGAGAAACTTCGCGAGCAGCGCCAGGAAGACGGGGTCGTTGTCCACGATCAGGATCTGATCGACTTTCGCGGCGCGCAGGGTGTCCGCGCGTTTCCTGGCAGGCGCTAATTTTTTCATGGCTGAGTATCACCCGGGAAAAGACACCGGGACCTGTTCAGGATCGCTTCGGAAACCCCGAAGAAAGCAGAGGGCTCGACGGTCGTGCATCGACTCACGGGCCTCGGAAAATCGGCCTGCCCCTTCAGCAATGCCCCGGTGCGAACGATCCATGCCGGGACGGTCCGAGGTTGTCGAGAACCGCGCGCCTGTGCAGGGAAATCGACCACCGCCTGCAGAGTCGTTTCAACCGAGAGCACTGTCTACCACTTCCCTCATCTGCCAGATTCCGACCGGTTTGATCAGTATTTTATCGATGCCGAAGTCATAGGCCGTCTGGGGCGTGATCAGCTCGCTGTAGCCCGTGCAGAGAATGATGGAGATGTTCGGCCTGATTTTTTTCAGGTGATCTGCCAGGTCGAGCCCGGTCAGATTCGGCATCGCCTGGTCCGTAATGACCAGGTCGAATTCGTCAGGTCTGGCCTTGAACGCTTCCAGGGCTTCGACACTGCTGATCCGCGTGCTCACCTCGTGCCCGAGTTGCAGCAGCATGCCGCAGTAGGTTTCGCAAATGATTTCCTCATCATCCACAAAAAGGATTCGCCCTCTTCTGCTGGAGTAAAGGGATGCAGGATGCAGATCTGTAAGGGTCACGGTCAACTCTCCCTGTGTGTCCTATGATCGAAAATGCAAATCCGGAGGCATGAGAGGGCACGCCTCACATCAGTCATATCGGTCGATGGGTCAGGAAATGAATACGAAGAAAGTATGATTATTCCATGCGGCCTCCCCCGGGGCGTTTCAGGGCCGGGTTCGCACGGCGACACGTACCCTGTCCGAAGGGACACATCCAGATCAGACTACGCCGCTTAGGCACACACGGTTATCTGCCGAGGATTCCACGACTATTTATCTTCGATAGGCCAACATGGAACGCAGAGCGGAAATTCCGAAAGGCTGCAACCCCGCCTCCTTTCCCATATTCAGCTGATATCATGAGGGATTCGTGAATATTTCCTCTCCGGCATGAGTAATGCCTTGGGGACGCTGGCAACAATGTGAAGTTCCCGCCTGCGAGGCGGGGCCGGGCGAAGCGTTCCCGGTCAGGAAACCAGGAGAGGTGTCACGATGCAGCAGGAAATTTCCATGGTCTATTTGAGCGAAAGCAACCCTTTTCCCCAATATTTCACGCCTTCAGATCTCCGGTCGATGGTCGGTGAAAGATGGGGTTCGACCGGAGATTTTATCGTGCTGGAGAAAGCCGGCAATGAGGTCACCGTCATCACCTGCGAGGAGAATTCCCCCTGTGTGGATGAATTGCGCAAGGCGTTGCTGAAGGACAAGAAGATTTCCGTCAAGGTCACGGAAAAAGGGGAGCTCCATCGGCTCTTCACCAGAATCTGCAATTTCTTCGGCCTGATTCACTAGCGATGAAAAAGGCGAAAGCGGGGTCGGAACGATGTCTTACGAGAAGCTGCTCGTCATAAAGGAAGATCTCCTGGAAGTCGCCGGCAGCGAGGCTCTCTCCCATGATCTGAGTCGTGCAGTCGAGAAAAGGATCGCCCACTGCGATGATGGAAAAACGACCCGTTCATTCCGGCGCGAAATCGTCGAACTGATCACCTCCATCGAGATGCTCAAAATCCGATTCCTGCGCGGCGAGGTGCGCGCCAGGGATCTCCACAGGGAAGTCGACTTCAGTCTCAACCAATTCCGCATGCGATACCAGAACTTCAACTACCAGGATGACCCGATATTCAGCGCCTATTTCTGACCCCTGCGCATCTGCTCCGATGGCAGGGATGGCGCCGCCCCTCGTGACAGGATGCTGGCTGGGTCAAGAGGGGGGGGAGGAGTCACATGAAACAGGAAATCAGAACAATTTGATAAAATACGACGCCGCTGTAAAGAATGAACGCCATGGCAATCACGGTCTTGGCGAGGCTGAATTTGCTGTGGAGACACAGCAGGAGAAGAGCGCAGCCTATGACGGCAAGTTTCCAGACGATGAAATGATTCCCGAACGTTGTGATTGCCCAATCCGCAACGGGATTCAGCTCCGTGCCTCCGCAAGCCAGAATCATGTGGGTGAAAAGGGCGTCGAAAATGTTCAACACGACAATCCAGAGCAGCACCGTGAAAAGTCGATGACCGTAACGGTCGACATAACCGCCACGAAGCCGTTCCTCTCTGCGCCTGAAAAGACTTCTTCGCCCGCAGAAAAATGTATAGCGGCTCAATACGGGGGTGGGCCTTTTGCGGCGATCTGTCTGACTTCTCTTATTCATATCGGAATTAGAGCTGCCTTTTTTAGGATCACTATACCCCGAAAAGAGCCTTTTATGAATACGAGAAACGTCTGATTTTTTCGCGCAGCAAGGCTGCTTCCATTCTCCATCACAAGGCAAGCCCATCCTGGACCGGTTCAGACTGGACCACCCGCCTTACTATCCATAATCATTGGACAATCATCTCTGCTGTGCCGGATTGGACCTGCGGAGAGGGTCTACCCCGGAGCACCCTCCAGGGCCGAAATTGACGTAATTAGCTGATTATATTGACTAATCTCGCCTGATCCGGCATCTGGAACAGGGCATGCTCATCGGGGAAAGCAGGAGCTCAATCATCGAGAGGATTCGTGAAGGCCATGAAACCGGTGGACAGCATCAAACAAACATGGAACAGGCAGTGGCCGACAGCTTCCGATCACCAGGAGCGCGCCGAAAGGGCGGCTTATATCCTGCGTATCATGCTCTCGATGCGCCGTTCTCAGGACCGGCCGATTCAGGATGAATATCGCGGAATCCTGTTGAATACTTACGGCTGAGAAGTGTCTCCGAAAAGGGAATAGCGAAAAGGCAGGGCCCCTGCGGACCCTGCCTTTTTTATCATCCGTGATCCTCGCGCACATCGTCAGCACGCACGACAGCATCGAGCTTTCGGATATTGCCCGGGGCTTACTTCAGTTTCTGATCCCAGCCCTTCTTGCCCTCGGGGTCGGTCCAGCCCTGGAAGCGAAGGGCCGTGGGTAAGTCACGCACCTTCCAGTATCCGCTGTTGCTGCTGACATAAGAGCGAAGCGATTCGAGGATCGTTCCAAAGTCCTGACGGTCTTTCTCGCTTAGCTTTGCATCGGAGACCTGGCCGTTGAGGAACTGGATGGTTGCATCCCGCAGCAGCTCGAGATCGCCCTGCGGCCACTGTACCAGGATGAGGTCGTTCTCGGCGATATTGTCGCCGTCGTTGGCCGTCAGGATCTGCTGCAGCTTCGCACCCTGCTGCCGGACATTCTCGCCATAGGACGACAGGACATGGTCGCGGCCGACGCTCTTGACGAGCGCCTGCTGGGCCGGGCTCAATTTGTTCCACACATTCTTGTTGATGATCATGTAGGTGATCAGGAACTGCTGCTGCCAGCCGGGTGAGTGCACGTACCGGTTCCCCACTGTGCCGGGATTGCCCTCGGGAAGCCCGAAGAGCTGGGAGACATCATCGAGGGGGGTCGCAAATTCGAATGCCTGGAGCTGGCCGTCGGCCACGGCCTTCACGAGGGAGCCTCCCCCGGCGAGGGCCTGGATAAACTTGATGTTCTTTTTTGCAATCACCCCGCGGGCCACCAGGTTGTCACAGGCACGATCGAGGACGTACTGGGCGGGCGGCAGGTAGCGGAAAGTCCAGTTCTGCTGGCACAGGCCGGCCAGGCCGATCCCGGGCGTCGATCCGGCATTGCCGATGGGCAACTTGAAGTAGCCGGAGAGCTGCTGGCTGCTTCCGACGATGGGAACCGCCACGATGTTCGTGCCGTTCTTGTCGAGAATTCGCTGGAGCTGGTCGAGGCCGCTCTCGGTGCCCCCGATCGATTTCCCGTAGAGAAAGCCCATGAACTCGTCAAAGGTGGGTCCGAAGGGAACGCCCGAATTGTAGATGAACCCCCATACCGCGTTGAACTCCGACCCCGAAATATAGGCGGCATCGAAACCGCTGCCCCCCGCCAGGGGGCCTCCCGCGGCAACGGCGGCCATAATGTCCTTGAATGCCTTTGGAATCGCCGGGGTCGGCGCGTACTTGGCAAACCGGACCTGTCCGGCCTGGCCGAGAGTGGTTGTCGAGATGCTCAGCAGCTTGGCGGCATATTCATCGGCGGGGGGGCCGATGGCCGCCGAGGGGCTGAAGTTGCGAAAAGTGATGTCCACCGCCGGGGCGGACTGCGCGGCTAAAAAGACCGCAAAGACAACCGCAGCAACTCCGGCACCGAAGCGCAACAGGCGATTCGAGTGAGATTTCATGAAATCCCTCCTTCCTGGATTCTACAATGGGGTTTGTGGGGTTTGGTTGCCTGGGAACCGGGACATCGCATTCAACTATTGCATACAATTTAATAAACTGCCAGGGGTAGGGCGGCGGCAGCGTGTGCCCCCGAGGAGCGAAAGCGGATTATCCGTCAATCATATCAGCCTGTTCTGATGGAATCCACGGTGCCATGCCCCCCGGTCGCCGCCTGTTGGACGCAGGATGGCCCGTTTGATGCGCAATTCTGAAAATATTCTTTAAGTTCAATGCCCTCTCTTCCGAAAAATAGACGTAGGGATGTCACGGCCCGGGATTGAATACCGGAAGCGGGGCATTTCGCTTTGGATCAAACAGGGCTGAAAAAGGCAAACCGCCCGAAAGGGCGGGGCGCAAAGTCTCTGGCCTACGTCCGGGAAACGGATATGGCAGCAGGATTGCCGGCCTGAAGCATCGCGATGCAATGGTCATCGACCGGCGACCCCAAGGGATAAGGAATCGCTCATTCCGACCTGCCACCAGATCGGATCTGCCGTGTCCCCGCACAAGATGGCCACAGACGCGCGAAGTTCTATGATGAGCCGGGATTTTGCGGCTTTTCCGCCACGGAGAGAAAAGAAGCGCCCTCCTTCGGCGGAACCCTCGCAGCACCGGGTTGGACAGCGCTTGCAGCGGATCACGGATATACGGATATGAAGAACGGGCGGCGGGTGATCTTTTCGAATGGCGCCTTTACACTGGTCGAGCTCATGCTCGCGCTTTTTTTCTTCGCCATTGTCACGGCCATCGCCATTCCCTCCTTCAGGGGGTACATCGACAACACGAAACTGAAAGCGGCCGCCCGCCAGATCATGTCGGACATCACCGATGTGCAGCTGATGGCCAAGTCGGAAAGCGCGCAGTACAGGATCACCCTGAATGTGGATCCCGCGAACACCTACGCCCTGGAGCGTGTGACGGCCCCGGCGCAAACGCAGACGAAGACCCTGACCGAGCATGGAAGCGACATCCGGATCACGGCCACCACGTTCACATCCAGCCAGGTGAATTTTCAAGCGAGAGGGATCTTAAGCGAGGACAACAAGACCATCACCCTGAGAAACGGCCGGAACTCAACGGCACTGATCACCACAAACCTTGCAGGCAGGCCCCATGTTCAATTCACTCTGCAATAAAAGAGGGATCACGATGATCGAGGTCCTGATCACCCTCTTCCTGACGGCCGTCGGCATCATGGCCCTTCTGTCCATGCAGCCCATATCCTGGCAGGCGGCGGGACGGGCGGACTTCATGGGACGGGCCGCCGGAATTTTACAGAGCGAGCTGGAACGAAACGAGATCCGGATCATGAATCCCGGCAACACCGTGTCGACGGGGACGGCGAGCGCAACCGTCTATCCCAGCGGCAAGACCACAAAGCAGCAGGGCGACGTTGCCTACACGGTGGCAACAACGATCTCGTCGCTTGGCTCCAATGCCTGGCGGGTGGATGTGAGGGTGACCTGGCCGGGAAACACCCGGGGCATCGCCGAGTCGCTGACGGTGACCCGACAGGAGACATACCGGCAATGATGAGGAGGCGGAAAGGCAACAGGGGGTTTACGATCGTCGAATGCGTCGTCGCCGTCGCCGTGGGAATGACGATCCTCGGCGCCGTGTATGCGGCGGTCTGGTCGGGCCAGCGCTCCGCCACGGGCATCGACCGCAAGGTCACGACCGGCCAGGACGCGCGGGCGGCCCTGGAAGTGATGGCCATGGAGATGCGCATGGCCTCCTACAACCCGTTTTACGCGGCGAACCCCTGGACGGACATCACCAACTGCAACGCAGGCAATGCGACCCGGCGGGGTGTCCAGAATGCGGCCGGCAGCACGATCCAGATCCAGATGGATCTCAACGGCAGCGGCTCCTGCGGGGAAGCGGGGGCGGCAAACGAAATCATCGTGTATGCCCTGGACACGGCGAATCAGCGCATCACGAGGGAAACATGGACCTGCTCGGGCGCGCCGGCTTCGGGGGGCCTCCAGTCTTTTCTCGGAGGGGCGGCCGGGGAGGTGAAGACGGTCCGGGTGGTTAATAATGATGTTGCGATCCCCCTTTTCCGCTACTACGACAGCGCGGGCACCGACATCACGAGCAGTCTGCCGGGCGCGATCGGCCAGATCCGGCGGATCGAGATCACCTTCGTCGTGGACAGCGAGAACGTCGACCCCTCTCTGGGCGGGTCGCAGCGGCGCAGGCTGATCTACTCGACCAGCGTGGTTCCGAGGAATCACGGCATTCAATTCTGAAAAGGCGATGACGGAATGAAAAAATGCTTGCGGGAAAACGGTTTTGCCCTCATCGCGGCCCTTCTGGCCAACCTGATCCTCCTGGCCGTCGGGATCCTGGCCGTCAATCTCTCCAGCGGGGATATCCGGATCAGCATGAGGGCCGTGGGCGACAAGAAGGCCCTCAACGCCGCCGAGACGGGCGTGCACGAACTCTCGCGGCTTTTCGACCCGGCGACGGCATTCAACGGCACGGTATTCCCCGTGAGCTATCGGGCGCTCAGCGGCGGGCACGATTCGACGACGCAGTATTCGATCGCCCAGCCGATCGTGCCCCCCACAGGGCCGTCCACCCTGCAGCTGAACGGATACGCCATCGGGGGGGCGCAGATGTGGGGGCAGACCCGGTACGGCACAACGGTCACGGGGAGAAACACGGCATATAACACGAACGTGACCGTCGATGTCGAGGTCGGCTTCGGCCCCATCGAGATCTCCACCATGTCCAGATAGGAGCGTTCTATGACCCTGCGGAAACGGTTTGCGGCAACCCTGCTTTTGATCGCGTGCACCCTCGCTCCCCTGCAGGGGTTCTGCGCCGATGAAACGGCCCTCTTCAACTCCACGCCGCCGGACGTGCTGATCATGCTCGATCTGTCCGGCAGCATGAAGCGAAACCCGGCGGGCATTTTTCAAACGTACGGTAACGAAGACTGCTCGATCGTCGACGGGATGGGCTTTACCGACTGCCGGCGCTATATCATCGCCAAGCGGGCCGTCTTCAACCTGCTCGACGACAACCGGGACGGCAAGATCGACTCGAGCGACGAGACGAGCCTCAACATCCGGGTGGGCTATGTCGCGTACTACCTGGCTTTGGACTTCGTGACCGAGGTGACGGGTATCCGCAGGGCGATCGGCACCCCCTACGCCGACCTGTACTGCAACTCCAACGGCAACAGCACGGCCTGCACGAAGACCAAGGAGGATTCGGCGTGCGACACCATGGCCGCGGCCGGCAAGCCCATGAGCTTCTATTGCGAGAAGACCAACTCCGACACCCCCATGAACAGCGCCCTGCGGGACGCGAGAACCTACCTCGACACACACAAGGCCGCCGATCCCTCGAAGGACTGCCGGCAGAAGTTCGTCATCCTCATCTCCGACGGCGGCGACACCCATTCCTGCGATTACGGCGACGGAACGGCCCCTACGCAGTACAAGCAGCGGAGGCTCTCCGTCCTGCGGGCCAAGGCCCTGAAGGATGCCGGCTACAAGGTCTTCGTCGTTGGCTTCGGCTCCAACGCGCCGTCCCATGAAAAGTACACCCTCGAGTGGATGGCATACCATTCAGGGACGGACAACCCCCTGGCGGCAAACGTGGGCAGCACATCGGCCCTGAACCTCGCCGCCTTCTCGCCGGACCCCTGCTCGGTCACGGAGACGCAGGTCACCGGTACCTGCAATGGATTGGGGGCATGCTTTGCCGTCAACAACGACCCGGGAAACATTGCCCTGTCGGGATACGCCTTCATGGCCAACAACGGCGCCGAGCTACAGACGGCCCTCAAGCAGGCCATCGGCGTCATCCGCGAGTCGAGCCAGTCCTTCGCGACGGCCTCCATCGCGTCGGCCCGCGCCGCTGATGAAAACTACATATACGAGGCCTCCTTTCAGCCTGTCGGCACGGACCCCACCTGGACGGGGCATCTGCAGAAATACACCCTCAACGCCGACGGGACCGTGGCCGCCGCCCTCTGGGATGCGGGGACCCTCCTCAAAAGCAAGGATCCGGCGAGCCGGAACATTTACACCTACAAGGGCTCGAACCCCCTGACGGCGTTCACCTCCGCAAACATCACGACGACGGATCTGGGCCTTGCCTCGACGGAAACGACCTGGCGCACCGAGATCGTCGGCTACATCCGCGGGGAAAGCGCCTACAACGTGGACAACTGGAAGCTGGGGGACATCTTCCGCTCCTCGCCGATCACGGTGGGGACGCCGACCCAATACTTCCAGGACCGCTACGACGCCGCCAACCCGACCGCGTACGACACCTTCCGGGCGACCAACCTGCGGACCTCGGTCAACGGCAAGAGGATCATCGTGGCCGGGGCCAACGACGGCCAGCTTCACGCCTTCAAGACGAGCGACGGCACGGAGGCCTGGAGCTTCATCCCGCCGAACTTCCTGCACAAGCTCAAGAACATCGCCCACAAGGCGCACCCGACGGGGCTTTCCCACCAGTACTTTGTCGACGGGCCCATCACGGTGGCCGACGTGTGGCTGCCGGCAAGCCCACCGGGCGTCCCCGCAGCAAAGCTCCTCGCGGACTGGAGGACGCTGCTGATTCTGGGCGAAGGCCGCGGCGCCATGAGTTACCTCTGGAGCTCCTCGTCCACTTGCACCTCCGGCTTCGACAGCAGCTACTCGACGACCTACCCCTACTACTGCGGCTACCACGCCCTGGACATCACGAACACGACGGCCGCGCCCACCTACAGATGGCGGATCGGCCCGACTGCGGCCCAGGCGCCCTACCTGGGCGAGCCCTGGAGCAAGATCTATGTGGGCCGGGTGAAGATCAACGGCAGCGAGAAGTGGGTCGGCTTCATGGGGGGCGGGCACAACCTTTCCTCCTGCTCGACAACGGACTGCGACAAGAGGGGGAAGGGCTTCTTCGTCATCGACCTTGCCGACGGCAGCATCCTATGGAGCTATACCCTGCAGGGCGACACCAACATGAGCTCTGCCCTGCCGGGCTCGACGGCCATGGTCGACACGGATAACGACGGTTATATCGACCGGGTCTACATCGGCGATCTCGGCGGGACGATGTGGCGCTTCAACTTCTGCTCGTATTACAGCGGGGCCTCCTGCAATACGGCTAACTGGACGGGCGGGCGGCTCTTTTCGGGCACGGCAGGCGCCGTCTACTCGATCCCCTCGGTGGCCAAGGACGCCAAAGGAAATTTCTGGGTCTTCTGGGGCTCCGGCGACAAGGTGGATGTGACGGGCACCACCGGTGCGAACAAATTCTACGCCGTGAAGGATGCCGATGCGGCGACCCCCCGGGTACTTGCCGACCTCATCGACATCACCTCGAGCACGTATGCGGACAGCGACACCCGGAAGGGCTGGTATGTCCGCCTGGCGGGCACCGGGGAGAAGGTGCTGGGCGATTCGGCAGTCTTCGGCGGGGTCGTCTACTTCACCTCCTTCACCCCCGATGCAGGGGGGGCCAGCGCCTGCAGCTCGGGCGGATCGGGGAAACTCTACGGGATCGATTTTATCGGGGGCACGGGAATCATGCCGAGCTCGGCGAAGAGCATGAGCCTCGGGGGGGGCGTCCCCTCGGCTCCGGTGATCTCCTACAATCCCAGCACGAACACGCCGGACCTGTTCGTGACGGCAAGCAGCGCCACGGGCGGGGTGCACTCACGTCGGGTCGCGATCAACCCGCCGGCCATGTCGAACCGGGCCAACATCCTGCTGTGGCGCGACAGGCGGATCCAGTAGCGTCGACGGCCGGACCCAGGGGCACAACGCCCCGGGAGGCGTCAGACAAAAAAAGGGGGCGGGCCGGCTCTTCGCGGCCCTTCCTTTTGCGGCCTGCCGGGCGATCGGGCGGGCAGGAATCCGGGATTCGCCCTTGACATCGGGACGATCTGCTGCGGGCTCAAAGGGGTCGTGAAAGACGGCGGGAAGGCCTCGAAGACAAAATGTACACCATCACGGGCGGCCACTTCTCGAAGCAAAACGTGATCGACAGCATCCTCGGAAAAGGCTGACGCAGATCCTAAAAATCCTGGAGCCTGGGGATCCGGATGACGTGCAGGTAATTTTCCAGGCCCACGGCCTTGAACTTCTCCGTCACGATCGCCTCCAGCGTACGCGTCACGTCGGTGCCGGGCCTCGGCACCTGGCATTTCAGGACGAGCCGGTTGTTGTTTTTCCGGAAGCTGGCTTCCACGGTGTCGTGGGCCAGGTGCACGATGCCCGCGAGCGAGACGTGATTTTCCTCCACGATCAGATTGCGGGCCAACAGCGCGGTCCGGACATACTCGGGCAGGCAATACCGCGCGACGATCTTGTCCGCGAGATAGGGGTGATAGGTTTCGATGAACTCGTCGTCCAGCTTTTCGTTTTCGCCGGCAAATTTTCGATTGTAGATGACCAGGAACTTCCTGCCGATCTCCAGGAAGAAGCCGCACAGCTCGGCCTTCTTGATGCCGTCTTCCCGAAACCCCATCTGGCCTGCCAGGATCTCGGCCATGACCGATGTGGCATAGGAGCGGGCAAAGATCGTCTCGACCTCCGGGTCCGTGAGCCCTGCATGCTGGTTGGTCAGGACGATGATCAGCGCTTTCGTCCGGTGCATGCCGAGACAATTGATCACATCGTAGAAGCTGCCCACATTGCCGCGCCGCAGCGACCCGATATACACTGAGCTGGCGATCGCCTTGAGCCGCAGGCGGATGGCTTCGTTGATCTTGAACTCGATCCCCTCGATCTCCCGCCGGCCCGCGTTGATGTCATCGAGCGTCGAGAAGACCTCGGGAGAGATCGATGCGGCAAGAACCTTCCTGGCCAGCGTGTCGTCGATGGCGTCGATCAGCCTGAAGGCCTCGTCTACGTCCACAGCCCTATCCTTTTCCGGCGCAAAGGAACCGGAAATCACGGGGATTTCTTCCTTGCCGGAAAGGATTACTGCACGATTCATACCCAGGTCGCACGGGGAGCAGGCGCATGGCACCGGTCCTGCAAGGACACAGGCTCGATCCGGACGCGGGACGCATCCCGGATCGGCAAATAATCCTTGACAGGCACTGCCCCGGCCGTTACCTGTTTGCAGGCGTGCAGGCCGACGAATCCATAACCAATCCGGGAGGGAAACCGATGGTCAGAACCCCGTTACGACGTTTCATCCTGCTCGCCGCTGCTCTTTTGCTCATCCCCGCCGCTCCCGCCGGGGCCCAGAAAATCGACGACCTGGCTCACGCCAACAAGATCGAGTACAACGCCTGTAAGTATAAGGCGGCCCAGATGCGCGACGAGGCCCGGCATTATGACCGAGCGAGGGCCGATCTGCCCGGCATGGAAAAGCAGGCCGCCGATCTTCAGGCAAAGCTCGACGTCCTGAATCCCAAGTACCAAAGCTACACGGCCCTGATGGAAGAGCAGAAGACACTCAACAGCGAACTGCCGAAGGTGGAGAAGGAGTGCCAGGAGGCCTGGATCTCTTCGTTGTCGAGTGCATGCACACGGCGCAATCAGATCACCAAAAGGCTCTACGAGGAGATCAACCCCGAGCTTGCCCGCCTGAGAGCTCAAATGCCCTCCCTCGGAGAAGAGCGGAATAAGGTTGAGGACACACTGTCCGTTATCAAGATGAACCTGCAGTCCCATCAGAACTACCTGGCCCGGACAACCCGCCCCACGGACCAGCAGATTGCGGAGCAGGACGGGAAGTGCCAGCTGATGGAGCTCTCGATGGGCCTCGATTCCAAAGCGTCGACGTCAACGGTGACCATTGCCACGTCGGCGTCGGAGGGGATGGTCTGGGATGAAATCACTTTCGGGGCATTGCTCTCCCCCAAAGATCCCCGGGCCCAGTATGGTTATGTGTGGAGCCTCAACGGCAAGGTCGTCGGCGGCAACACGGCCAGCGTGAAAACGAACATTCCGAGCGAAGGCGTCAATACCGTCCGGGTCGTGGCCTGGCGGTGGACGGGCAGGCAGTGGGTCAAGACCGCCGAAGCCGCGCGGGACATCACAGGGAAGGCCCGCGTGCAGCAGACGGTGTCCATCACCGGCCCCGCCAGTGTGCTGATCCAGGACCAGCCAAAGACAGTAATCTTCGAGGCCAGGATCATCCCCGAAGTCCCCAATGAGCAATACGGGTTCACCTGGGGCGCCTCGGGGGGACCGAGAGGCCCCATGACCTTCAACAGCTACACGAAGACGCAGAGCCTGTCGGCCTCGACGCCCGGCCGTTACGACATCCTGGTTCATGCGTGGAAGCTCGTCAACGGCAAGTGGCTCCTCATCGCGAAGGCCTCGCTGCCCTTCACGATCGAAAAGACGGCATCGGCCCCGCCCACGGGGAGACAGCTTTCGACCCCGAGAGGCCTGACCTCTCCGGGGCGCTGACCGCGAATATCCCGCAAGGAGATCTGCCTCGATGGAAGGACCCCGTCCGGCAGCCATCGCGGGGGCCGGGGGGAGAAACACCCTCCATCCCCTGATCTGCGCAGCCATTGTTGCGACCGCGGCGGTGCTTGCCTATCTCAACTCCTTCCAGGGTGCTTTCCAGCTCGACGACTACAAGGTGGTCCTGTCGGACCCGGCGGTGCGGTCCTGGGCGGGCTGGTGGTCAGATCTGGGGCGGGGGATCCGTCCGCTGCTCAAGCTCAGCTATGCGCTCAACTGGGCGACGGGCCTGGGGCTCTTCGGCTTTCACCTGGCCAACCTGCTGATCCACCTGGGCAACAGCATCCTGGTCCTGCTGCTCGTGCGCAAACTGACGGGATCGTCGTCGCAGATGGGCTGTGTCGCCCTGTTTACGGTCCTCCTCTTTGCCCTTCACCCGATCCAGACGGAGGCGGTCACCTACGTCGCTGGCCGGTCGGCCTCTCTGATGGCCTTCTTCTACCTTGCAAGCCTTGCCGCCTACATCCACGGCCGCCTGGAAGGGGGCCCGCTTCTCACTTATGCTCTTTCCCCTGCCCTTTTCCTGCTGGCGCTCGCCGTCAAGGAAACGGCCGCCACCCTGCCGGCGGCCCTGCTGCTCTGGGAGATCACCCGGCAGGACCGACCGTTTGGCCTGCGGGAAGCCCTGGCATCCCAGGCGGCCCACCTGGGGGTCCTCGCTGCGGCCCTGGCGGCCTTCTTCGCAATACCGGGGCACCGGGTCCTCATCGACTACAGCTTCGCCCTGCGGGGCCTTTATGAAAACCTCCTGTCCCAGATCCACGGCCAGGTCACGCTGCTGACCCACTATGTGCTCCCCGGCAGACTCAATTTTGACCCTGACCTGCCGACGCTGACCCGCTGGTCGTGGGGTCTTGCCCTCGAGGCCGGAATCCTTGGCTCCGCCCTCGCGGCGGGCCTGTGGAGCCTGAAGCGGCGGCCTCTGGTCTCGTTTGCCATTCTCTGGATGTTCCTGCACAGCATGGCCGTCTACGCCGCTGTTCCCCGGACGGACGTCCTCAACGAGCGCCATTTGTACCTTGGGGGATTCGGGCTTTTCCTGCTGGCAGGCCTGGGATTTTCATGGCTTGCGGATACGTGGCCGAAGCTCCGCCTGCCCGTGGCGGCGGCCGCCTGCGCCCTGATGATCGTCCTCGGCCTTTTCACGGCAGAGCGCAATGCCGTCTATCGAAGCGAGATTTGCCTCTGGGAGGACACGGCCGCCAAATCGCCCGGCAAGGCCCGGGTCTTCAACAACCTGGGCTATGCCTATTTCCTCGCCGGGCGCAACGAAGAGGCCCGGAAGGCCTGGCTCGAGACGCTCCGCATCGACCCGGCCCACGAGCTTGCCCGCAACAACCTCACCCTCCTGGATGTGAAGGGGGATGTGTTGTAGTCGTGCGCTCTTCCGAAAAGGGAGATCCGGGGGCATGCACAATCTCTCTCGATAAATTTTTTAATCCGTCCTAAAATCATGCTGGCCCTTGTCAGCATGGACCGCCCGATGACCCTCTGCAGAAAAGGACGCCGACATGAATGCGGGGAGCGGGAACCCGTCAGGGGACACATTCCGAAAATGGATCTGGGTGGTGGTCTTTGCGGCGGCCTTCGCCTATGTCGAGAGCGCCGTTGTCGTCTACCTGCGCAAGATCTACTTCGACGGCTCTTTTGAATTCCCCATCGCGACGCTGTGGGAAAACGGGCGGCACATCCTGGAGCCGCTCATCCTCGTGGAGATGGGGCGCGAGGCCGCGACAATCGTCATGCTCGCCGCCGCGGGAATCCTCGCGGGGGCAAGCGGCCTGCAGCGGTTCTGCTTCTTCATGATCGCCTTCGGCATCTGGGACATCTTCTACTACGTCTGGCTGTGGGTCATCCTGCGCTGGCCCGAAAACCTCATGACGTGGGATCTGCTGTTCTACATTCCGCTGCCCTGGGTGGGGCCGGTGATCACGCCGGTTTTGATTTCCGTTACGATGATCGCGGCGGGCTCCATTCTCATCTGTCTTGCCGAGAAGGGTTACGCGATCCGCTGGCGCTGGTACGACTGGGTCATTGAACTGGGCTGCGGGTTTCTCCTCATTGTCGCCTTCTGCTGGGACTGGAAGAATATCCTCCGCGTGCCCGACGGCACGCCCTACAGCGGTATCCCCAATCCCTTCGCCTGGTGGCTTTTCCTGCCTGCTTATCTTTTCGCTCTGATCTATTTCGCAGCGCGGCTGCATGAGACGATTCGGGCCGGGTCGGGTGATGCGCCGTCGAAAATCCCTTGACAGAAATGTCTGTCTGTAAGGAATAAGAGTGGGGTCTGTACGACGGAAGAAGGAAGGGAACGTCATTTTATAAGGAGGGAGAGGGAAATGAGGGAGAAGACGATCATCACCGCTGCCATCACCGGGAGCATCCACACGCCCACCATGTCGCCTTACCTGCCCATCACGCCGCAACAGATCGCCGATGAGGCCGTGGCGGCCGGCGAGGCCGGCGCGGCCGTCGTGCATGTCCACGGGCGAAACCCCGAGACGGGGCAGCCCTCGTCGGATCTGGAGATCATGCGGGAGATCGTCCGCAAGGTGAAGGCCCGCTCGAATGCGGTGATCTGCATTACGACAGGCGGCGGCCTCGGCATGACGGTGGAGCAGCGCGTGGCCCCCATAACCCTCTACCGGCCGGAGATGGCATCGCTGAACGGCGGCTCCATGAACTTCGCCCTCTTCCAGGCGCTGGACAAATTCAAGGAATTCAAGCACGATTGGGAACCCCAGCACCTCGCCATGACGGAAGATTTGATCTTTCCGAACACCTTCAAGTCCATGCGCGAGTTCAGCCGCATCTTCACCCTCAACGAGACAAAACCCGAGTTCGAGATCTACGACGCCGGCATGGTGAACAACCTGGCCGTCATGATCGGCCGCGGGCACATCAAGCGGCCCGTCTACCTGCAGTTCGTCATGGGGGTCCTCGGCGGGATCACGCCGAGCCCTGAAAACCTCATGTTCCTCCTCGATTACGCAAAGAAGCTCATCGGCGAGTTCGAGTTCTCCGTCTGTGTCGCAGGAAGGGCCCAGTTTGCCCTCTGCACCCAGTCGGTCCTGCTGGGCGGCCACTGCCGCGTGGGCCTCGAAGACAATCTCTTCCTGGAGAAAGGGCAGCTCGCGAAGAGCAACGCCGAGCAGGTGGCCAAGATGGCCCGGATCATCCGCGAGCTGGGCAGCGAGCCGGCTACCCCCGACGAGGCAAGGCAGATCCTGGGGCTCAAGGGTCTGAACCGGGTGAACTTCTGATCGTCCCGCGCGAAAGCGCGTAAGTCCTTCAGTGATTGGGTGAATTCGCGTTTCCTGTTTCATCTGTTGCATTTTTATGATATAGGGCTGTTGGGTTTGGAGGGGAGCCCAAACTATCCAGAAAGGAGAAAGTGCCATGCCCGAAGATCCCGATATCCGATTGATGGACACGGAGGCGGAAGAGGTCTATTCACCGGACCGAAAGCGGACGGGGACGGACAAGAAGAAACTAGGCATTTTCGCCGCCGTTGGAGTCGTGGTGCTTGCCGTCATCGGGGGCATCTACATGATGCTGGGTGGCGGCGGGGTCTCCAAGGACGAGGTCCGGCTCATGCAGACGAAGATCGGCTCGCTGGAGCAGAAGATCACGGCCCTGGAGAAACAGCAGGGGGCGCTGCAGGCAAGGCTCCCCGCCGAGGGCGCCGAAGCAGCCCTGACAGGGAAGGTCGACACGCTCGCACAGCGCGTCGAGGCCCTGGAAAAGAAGCCCGCCGCCGTGGTCGCGGAAAAACCGAAGGCCGCCCAGAAGGAAAAAGCCGCGGCATCCTCGGGAGCACCCTCGGGCAAGAAGATCCACACGGTCCAGAAGGGCGAGACGATCTACGGGATCAGCAAGAAATTCGGGATCAAGCCGGACGATCTGCGCAAGCTCAACAATCTCGGCGCGGAGGACACGGTGAAGCCCGGCCAGAAACTCGTCGTCTCCAAGTAGAAACTGATTTAAAGGAATGCAGTTTATATCTGCATTTTATTGAACGCCCTCTCCAACTGTCATTCCGGATCAAGTCCGGAATGACAAATGAGAGAACAGAAAAGCCCGGCCGCATCGGCCGGGCTTTTCTGTCTGGCATCCCGTTGCATTACGGGTGCCGCTTATTTCATCGGTTGCGGGGCCGCTTTCCCCCCTTCCAGCATCTGCAAGACCTTGTTCACCGGGACGGCAAAGCCGATGTTCTGCGCGCCCAGCACCACCGCCAGGTTGATGCCCACCAGCTCGCCATCCATGTTCAAAAGCGCCCCGCCACTGTTACCGGGGTTGATGGAGGCATCCGTCTGCAACAGCCCCGAGCATGCATAGTCGCACTCCTGATTCTTGAAGGCCCGGTCGATGCCGCTGATGACGCCCGTGGTGACGGAATTCTCGAGCCCCAGGGGATTGCCGATGGCGACGACGCTCTCGCCGATCATGAGGGTCTTCACGTCGGCAAACCGGACGGCCCTGAGGTCGCGAACCGGCTCAATCCGGATCAGGGCGAGGTCATCGAGGGTGTTGACCTTGACGACCTTCGCCTCCGCCACGGTGCCGTCGCGAAGCACGGCGTAGATGGTGCTCGCCCGGTGCACGACGTGGGCATTGGTGACGATGAGGCCGCCCTTGTCGACGATGACGCCGGATCCCAGGCTCTTGAGCTTCACCGTCCCCTCGGAGTAGTCCTCGCCGAAGTACTGTTTGAAGAAGCGGTCAAGCCGCTCGCCGTACTGGCCCCAGGCGGGGTGCTCCTTGAGATCGACGAGGCTCTCCGTACGGATGTTCACGACGGAGGCGGCGTTGTCCCGGACAACCTGGACGACGGGCGTTTCACGGGGGCTTTTCACGGGCGCGGCACAACCGGCCATGGCAAGGAGAAGGCATGCGAGCATGCCCCGCACGAAAACGCTTTTCCGGTTCATGGCCTGTCATGCCCCCTTGCAGAGATTTGTCGCAACTATAAGCCATTTCACGGGTGAACTCAAGCTCGGGTCCCAAAGCGGCGCAGCAGTGAAAAGGCACGGATAAAAAGTTCTTGACCTTATGACCCGACTCCTCTATAAAGCACCTGCTTCTGAAGGGGAGTAGCTAGAGAGGCAAGGTCAACATGCTGGCGGAGACGCCTGGCCTTGCCGTTGGTGAAAGCCAATTAGCGAGACCTTCGGTGTGACGAACTGTCATACCGGGTCTCGTTTTTTTTTGCCCGCGAAAGGAAAACGACATGACTGCTTTTCTCGCCTCCCTCGGCTTCGTGGTACTCGCCGAGATGGGGGACAAGACCCAGCTGCTGGCCATGGCCTTCGCCACACGATACAAGGCCTCGACAGTCATGTGGGGTGTTTTTGCCGCCACTGTCCTCAACCACTTTCTGGCGGTGCTGGCAGGCAATTACCTGACAAACCTCGTGCCCATCCACTATGTCCAGATCGCCGCAGCGGCATCGTTCATCCTCTTCGGTCTATGGACGATCCGGGGCGACGAGCTCGCGGGGGAGGACAAGCGGTTCCACTTCAGTCCATTCTGGACCGTCGCCATTGCCTTTTTCATCGCCGAGATGGGTGACAAGACACAGCTTGCCACGGTGGCCCTGGCCGCGAAATACCAGTCGGTGCTGCCCGTGCTGGTGGGCACCACGGCGGGGATGCTGATCGCCGATGCCATCGGCATCGGAATCGGCATCGTGATGGGGAAAAAAATCCCCGAGAGGACCGTCAAGTGGATTGCGGCGCTTATCTTCATCGGCTTCGGGCTCTGGGGCCTCTACGAGTACCTGCCGGAAGATGTTCTCAACGTGCCGGGTGCCGTTTCAGGGATCGCAGCGATTGCACTGGCCGCTTACTGGCTCGGCAGGAAAGACATCCGGAGGCTGACGGGGCAGGAGCAAGCTGTGGATGCTGAAATCCGGAAATAGAAGCAAGCAGAAAGGAGGGGGAATTAAGGATCCGGATGGCCGCAGGCGCGGCGGATCGCCGCGGAAAGTTCAGCGAAGTCGGAGCCCTTGAGGACGTACCCGGTGGCGCCGGCCGCCAGGACACTCTGCACCAGCGGAGCGCTGGAATACATGGACAGCATGATCACCTTGACCTTCGGGCTGTCTTTGATCACATGCCGCATCGCTTCGATCCCGTTCATCCCCGGCATGCTGATATCCATGACCACCACATCGGGGGCAAGACTGCGGGCCATTTCGATGGCCTCCTTGCCGTCGACGGCCTCGCCCACGACCTCCATGCCCGGTTCTGCATTGATCAGCCCCCGAAGGCCGTCCCGGAACATCTTGTGATCGTCAACGATCATCACCCTGGTATTCATGCAATTCCTTCCAGAGGGATTCTGAACCCCTCGGCCCGGCCCGACTGCCATTTCATTCATGGTATCCTGATTATCGCATCACGAGGCAGAAAGATATCAGGGAATCCCTTAACTTGAGTAAGAATTTTGCGCAAATCTTCTCATCCATCCTGAAGCCGGGTCGAAACCCGTTTGATTTCATTACACTTTCAGACTCAAGAGATCTTAAAACAGGACAGCTCCGGTGCGCGCTAACCGACGGAAAAGAGAAGAAAGCGGCGGGAGGTCCAGACGGATCCGATCGTCTAAGGGATTTCCTGAGAAGGATATCAGCGAATAACTTATTCCCCTGCTCAGCAAAATATAATAAGAACCTTCGAAGGATCTGCCGCGGCAAAGGATTTGGTGCCCCCATGGATATCTTTATCCTTTGAACCCTTGCAGGAATCCTCGAGCCGGGCAGGAGGGACTCGCGTCATGCAACGGGTCATGGGGAAGATGACATGAGCGGATCCTGAACCGCATCATGAACAGCCCGTTCCGGGGAGTGATCGTCTTATGCAACATCCAGCAGAAAGATCCGAAAAGAAAGGGTTCTTGTCCGACCTGTTCAGCAGGCCCGAATCCCTGCCTTTGCTCCTGTTCATCCTGTTCTTCGCCATTCTCTACGGGGCCGGTCCCGACCTGCGGTCCGCGAAATTTATTTTTGACCCCCCCTGGCTGCTCATTGTTCTGAATACCCTTTTCGTTATGGGCCTGTGCCTTCTGATCGCCGGGCTGTGTTTCAGGAGTTTTCTGCGCGGAGGGTTTTTGAACGTCCTGCTGCTGGGCTGCGGCGTGCTCGCCTTCGGGTTGACCTCCTTTGCAGCCGGATGGCTGATCCGCCCCCCCCATGGCCTGAACGAAGCGTTGACGATCCGCAATATCGGCGTTCTCTGCGCGGCCGCATTTTTCTTCCTGAGTTCCCTGTTCACCGCATTTGGACTCTCGATGGAGATCGAACATCGCAGGGGCCTGGCCGCGGTGATGGCCTTCTCCGGGGTTTTCACCATGGGGGCTCTCCTGACGGCCGCGACCCTGCTGCACTTCATCCCGCCTTTCTTTATCGCCGGTGAAGGCCCCACGATCATCCGCCAGGTCGCTCTCGCTGTCTCCGTCACGCTCTTTACCCTGTCCGCCATCCTGATGATGATGGTTTACTCGGAGAGAAAAACCGTTTTTCTCCTTTACTCCATCAACGCGCTGCTGCTGTTCGGCGCGGGGATTGTCGGGGTTAGCCTCGGGGTGCCCGGAAGCCCCCTGAGCTGGCTGGGAAGAGCCGCACAGTACATGGGCAATGTATATCTGGTGGTCGCCTCGATGCAGGCCCTCGCAGAAGCCCGAAGAAGAGGGACCTCCGTCGAGAAGGCCCTGGCCGGCTTCTTCAGAAAGTCCGAAAGGCACTACAAAGCCCTTGTCGAGATGGCTGCCGATGCCATCGTCTCCATCGACCGCGAGGGAAAGATCCTCCTGATGAACCCGGTCGCGGAGGAAACATTCGGGTATGGCCGGGATGAGGCCGCCGGCCTAAGCCTGGCGGAGCTGATTGTTCCCGAGCAGTCCCGGGAGTTCTTTCACGCATGCATGTACGGTGAGCCCTGCAGGAACATGGGGATGGATTTGAAGAGAAAGGACGGTTCGATCTTTCCCGCCGAATTGTCCTTCTCTCCGGAGATGAAATCCGAAGGGGGCTCCGAGAGGACGATCATCATCCGTGACGTCACCGAGCGCAGGCTTGCCGAGGAAGCCATCCAGAGCGCGGCCCTGTTCCCGATCCAGAATCCCGAGCCAATCCTGCGGATTCACCGCGACGGGACCCTGCTCTTCTCGAATCCCGCTGCAGAGCCGGTCCTGAAAGAATGGCGGGCCGCAAGCAAGACGGGATTTCCGGCGCAGGTTCGACAGGCCGTCGAGGCCGCATTGAACGAAGGCATCGCACGGGATATCGAGGTTCAAATTGACGGCCGGGATTTCTCGTTCGTCGTAACGCCCATCGTGAAGAACCATTATGCGAATCTCTACGGTCGGGATGTGACCGAGAGCAAGCGGGCGGAAGAGGCCCTCAGGAAGAGCGAGGCAAGGCTTCGCCTGGCCCATGACGCCGGAAAAGCCGGTACCTGGGAATGGGACTTGCGGACCCATGAAAACATCTGGTCCGAGGAATTGTGGAAACTGTATGGCTTGGATCCTCACGGCAGCGAGCCCGCCTACGAGACGTGGCGGCAAACGATCCATCCCGATGACCGGGCAAAGGCCGAACAGATTGTGCAGGACGCGGCAACCCATGGGGCAGAGCTGAATGCGGAGTGGCGGGTGAGAGACCGAGACGGTTCGATCCGCTGGCTGATGTCCCGAGGACAGCCGCAGGTTGATGTCGAAGGACGGCCGATGCGCTACATCGGGATCGTCGTAGACATCACCGCGCGCAAGAGGACCGAGGAGGCCCTGCGCGGGAGTGAAGCGAGGTATCGCTCGTATATTGAAGTCACGGGCCAGATGGGCTGGACGACCAATGCCGACGGCGAGATCGTGGAAGACATACCTGGATGGCGAGCATATACTGGCCAGACCTTCGACGAAATGCGCGGTTGGGGGTGGTCAAAGGCGCTTCATCCCGACGACGTCGAGATCACCCTGGCCGTCTGGCGAAAAGCCGTCGAAGATAAACAGGGCTACGAAACCGAATACCGCCTGCGCCGGCACGACGGTGTCTACCGGCATTTCCTGGCCCGCGGAGTGCCGATCCTGAATGATGACGGCAACTTACGGGAATGGGTGGGCACCTGCATTGACATCACGGAGCGCAACCAGGCCGAGGCGGCTCTTCGGCAAAACGAGGCGCGTTTCCGGCAGCTGGCCGACTCCATGCCGCAGCTGGTCTGGACGGCTGAGCCCGACGGCAGGGTGGACTACTACAACGGCCGGCTCTCTTCATTTACGACCCGTGGGCCGTGGAGGCCTGCCGTTTACGCCGAGGACCGTCCGCGGACCGCCGAGGCATGGAAGAGTGCTGTCCGGACCGGGTCGCCCTACGAGATCGAGCACCGCATGCAGCTCGCCGACGGCCGGTTTCGCTGGTTCCTGACTCGCGCCGTCCCCGTGCCCGATGAGACAGGGCAAGTGGTGAAGTGGTACGGCACATCGACGGACGTGCACGACCGCAAGCAAGCCGAAGAGGAGCGGGAATTCGCGCGTATCGAGGCCATTAACGAGAATAACCGCCTCGAAGCCCTCATCAAAACCCTGCCCGTAGGTGTGGCGATGGTCGACACCGAAGGCGGAAACATCCGGTCCAACCGCATGTACGATCAGCTCTGGGGCGGGCCACGCCCCGAGGCACGGTCGGTAAACGACTATGACAAATACAAGGCGTGGTGGCTCGATTCGGGCCTGGCCGTCCAGCCCGACGAATGGGCCTCTGCCCGGGCCGTGCAGAAGGGGGAAACCGTCACCGGCCAGCTGCTGCAGATCGAGCGGTTCGACGGCAAAGGCGCGTTCGTCACGAACAGTGCCGCCCCCATTTATGACTTCGACGGCAGGATCACGGGCAGCGCCGTGGCCATCCTGGACATCACCGAACGAATCGAGGCCGAGCAGGCCCTGCAGAAGGCGAAGGAAGAGCTGGAGGATAAAGTAAAGGAGCGCACGGCGGAGCTCATCCTGACCCTGGAGAATCTCGAGAAGAGCCGCAACGACCTGCGCAAGCTGGCCTCGGAGCTGGTCCTGGCGGAAGAGCGGGAGCGCAAGAAAATCTCGGTGATTCTGCACGACGAGGTGGCCCAGACGCTGGCGGCAGCCAGGATGAGGATCGACCTGCTCAGGAGAATGCCGGGCGACGATGATTCCCGGCGCGTGCTCGACGAGGCACAGCAGCTTCTCGTGCAGGCCATCCGGGAAACCAGGGCCCTGATGACCGACATCAGCAACCCCGTGCTCTACGACATGGGGCTGCAGGTGGCCGTGCAATCGCTGACGGAGGAGGTGAAGGCCAGAAATGGGATTTCCTTCTCGAGCTCGTTCAGCGGGCATCTCAAGACCCTGGAGAAGGACGTGGAAGTGATGCTCTTCCAGCTGGTGAAGGAGCTTGTACAGAACATCGTCAAGCACAGCGGGGCCCGGAAGGCGAGCATCCTCATCGTCGAGGAAAAGGATGTCGTCCGCGTGGTCGTTGCCGATGACGGGCAGGGTTTCGATGCCGGGAACGTCGGCGCAGTCGGATTGGATGGCGGTTTCGGCCTCTTCAGCATCCGCGAGAGGGTAAAGTCGTATCATGGGAAAATCACGATCGAATCCGAGCCGGGGAAGGGCGCGGAAGTGACCGTCATGCTGCCGAAGAAAGCTGCCGGCGGCGCCGCATCCCGCAAAACCGGGAAAAGAAAATAAAAGAGCTGATAACCGGTTTCAGGCTTACCCCTCGATGCTCACCAGCCCTTCCCGGACGGCGTATTTTGTCAGCTCGGCGATGCCTCGCATGTTGAGCTTCTCCATCATGTTCCGGCGGTGGGTCTCGACGGTCTTTACGCTCACGTTGAGGTGCGAGGCGATCTCCTTGGCCGCCATCCCCTCGGCCAGAAGCTGGAGGACCTCGCGCTCGCGCGGCGTGAGAACGGCGCCCGATCCGTGGGAGGGCCCGGGCGTCTTGTCGAGATATCCCTGGACCACCACCTCGGCAATCCTCGGACTGAGATACGTATTTCCCTCTGCCACATTCCGGATGGCCGTGGCCAATTCCTCGAAGGCGCAATCCTTGAGAAGGTAGCCGCAGGCCCCTGCCTCGAGCATGCCCAGCACATAGCGCCGGTCGGAGTGCATCGAGAGGCCTATGACCCGGACCCCGGGGGTTTCCTCCATGATCTTCCGGGTGGCGTCAATCCCGTTCATGTCCGGCATGGTCACGTCCATGATCACGACGTTGGGGTGGAGCTTCTGGGCCAGGCGGACCGCCTTGCGGCCGTTTTCCGCTTCGGCGATCACCTCCATGCCGGCCTCTTTTTCGATCAGAGTCTTGAGTCCGTCCCGGATGATCTTGTGGTCATCGGCAAGCAAAACCCGGATGGTCGACATCTCTCTGCGCTCCTGCTTTTTTCTTTTCTGCATGGATCGGTGTGGTGGTTGCGCCCCGCCCGGGGGCCGGAAGCCGGCACCGTCATCGAGGCCGGCATTCAGGGTATTCTCGCCTCTTTCCGGCATGGAAAGAAACCTTTTTCTGCACAGGCCGGCCCGACATATTCATGAGGAGCACAACACCTCTGCAACCCGGACAAATGACACCCTTTTGTTATTTATACCATTGAAGGCCGGCCGGCGGAATGGGAATTAACCCGAGGAGCCTTCAGTTTAATCCCGATCCTTTCTCCTCCTTTTCCTGAGACGCCCGTAAGGTATTTTCCCGCCTCGAATCATGCATTCACAGATTGAATTATTTCGGATGATTGGTGAAAATTGTCGCGCGCAAAGATAGTAACATTCCCATCTTCAAAACGACCGATCCCTGCCCGAGCGGGTCATCGACGGTACGGATCGAAAAAAGGAGAGAGCCATGAGAGACATGCAGGGACAGATCAATGAGTGGATCTCGCGCAACAGGCAGAACCTGATCCGCTGCCCCCACCAGCCCGGGAATCTCCTCATCACGAAATGGAGCTGCCGCATAAGGCGGCTCAAGGCACAGAAGGCGGACCTGGCGAATGTGATGAGCGGCGACGTGATGGATTACGTTCACAGGCAGGGGTTGTCCATCTGCCTGAACTGCGATGCGATGAAGAAGGCCGCTGCGTAAAACCATTGCCTCATCCGGGGCCCCTGCGCCCGCAGGGCCCTGGCGCAACCGTTCCCCTCTCCCCGGACACATGCTGAGCGGGAGGCCCCGCCTTATGCAGACCGATGCGATCAATCCATGAACAGAAGAGACAGCCGATGAGCGAAAAGAAGATCACCGTCGAGAAAAGAGGCCACGTGCTCCTCATGGGGCTCAACCGCCCCGACAAGATGAACGCCTTCGACGTGGAGATGTACCTGGAGCTGTCCGCGGCCCTGGGCGAGTTGCACCGCGACGGGGAGCTTCGCTGCGGCCTGCTCTTTGCCCACGGGAAGCATTTCACGGCGGGCCTCGATCTTCCGGCGTGGGCGCCGTTTTTCGGTGAGGGCAACTTTCCCGACCTGCCCGCAGGCGCCTGCGACCCCTTCGGCCTCGATGAGTCAAGGCGCGTGGGCAAGCCCATGGTCATGGCCGCCCAGGGGATCTGCTACACCATCGGGCTTGAGCTCATGCTCGCCATGGACATCCGCGTGGCGTCATCGGATACGCGATTCGGGCAGATCGAGGTGAGGCGGGGCATCTACCCCGTGGGTGGCGCCACGGTGCGCCTGCACCGGGAGATCGGCTGGGGAAACGCCATGCGGTATCTCTTGACGGCCGATGAGATCTCTGCCGCCGAGGCGCTGCGCCTCGGCCTCGTGCAGGAGGTGACCGAGCCGGGCCAGCAGTTCGACCGGGCCCTCGAGATCGCCGGGAACGTATCCAGGCAGGCGCCTCTGGGCGTCCAGGCATCGCTTGCCTCGGCCAGGCTGGCCCGCGCCGAAGGCGAAAGGGCGGCCATCGCTCGGCTTCTTCCGGATTTGATGCCCATCATGAAGAGCGAGGACGCCGCCGAGGGAATCCGGTCCTTCATCGAGAGACGTCAGGCCCGGTTCAAAGGGAAATGAAAGCTCCCGCAAGGCACTGAAACGAAAGAGGGATTCCGTCTTTGCGGAATCCCTCTTTTTTCTTCCGGTGCTGCAGGCGCCGCTAAAGCCGGCAGCCCTCTTCGAAGTAGCGGGCGTTGAGCTTCCGGCCGATGTTCATGACGACCGTGTGGATCTTGTCGCGCCTGGTCGCAAGGGCCCGCCTGGCAATGGAGCGCATGGAATAGAAGGCGCGATAGGTCCGGATGTAGCCCTCCGTGAGCTCCTTTTTGGACATGTGGGCCGGCTTGATCACCACGTGGTTGGCGTCGTAGCGGGACCAGTTGAAGTGCTCGATGCGGTCATGTGTCTTCATGTCATCGAAGAGTTTTGTCCCGGGCAGAGGGGTGAGGATGTAGAAGTTTGCGCACTCCAGGTGGTTTTCGATGCAGAAGTCGAGGGTCCGGGCAAAAACGTCGGGGCCGTCGTTGTCGAGTCCGAACATGAAAGAGCCCAGGATCTTGATCCCGGATTTGTGGATGGTGGAAATGGATTGCTCATATTCCGGCGCCCGGTTGAGTTTTGCCTTGCCCAGGGCCCTCAGATTCTCCACGCTGGTTGTCTCGAAGCCCATGAAGAGCCACTTGCAGCCGCTTCTCGCGGCGAGCTCCAGCAGCTCCTTGTCTCGCGCCAGCCGCAGATCCCCCTGGCCGACCCACCGCCGCTTCAGCGGGATCAGGGCCCGGAAGAACTCCTTCGAGCGCTCCGAGTGCCCGAACATGTTGTCGTCGATGAAGAGCAGATCGCCAGACGGCAGGGCCTTGATTTCGTCGATCACTTCCTCGACGGGACGGAACCGGAATTTCGATCCCCAGAACTCGGTGACGGCGCAGTAGTTACACCGGTTGGGGCAGCCTCGGGAGGTCTCGACGACATTCGGGAAGGAGTAGGCGCCGGGCTTCAGCAGGTCGAGACGGGGCCGGGGGAGGCCTGCCAGGTCGTGCAGTTTCTCCGCACGATAGCTCCTCTGCAGTCTCCCGGCGAGGAAATCGTCCAGCAGGTCATTCCAGGCGTACTCGGCCTCGCCGATCACGATGGCGTCGGCATGGGCCAGCGCCTCGTCCTGCAGGAAAAAGACGTGCATGCCCCCCAGGACGACCCTCACGCCGCGGCGGCGGAGGCTGTCGGCGATCTCGTAGCCGCGAAGGGCCGTGCAGGTCATGAGGGAGATCCCGACGAGGTCCGCATCGACGGCGTCAAAATTGATCTCCTCGACGTTCTCGTCGAGGATGCGCACGTTGAACCGGTCGTCGGCATGGGCGGCAAGGATGGGGAGATTCAACTGGGCGACGGAGGATTTCGTGCGCCGCCTGGAGATGAGTCGGTCCTTGTCGGGCGCGGGGTGAATGAGAACAAGCTTGGGATTCTTCATTTCGATCACCGATCGGCTGGGCGGTGAGAGCGACAAACCGACCCCCCCGAGGGAGGGCCGGTTTGCGCAAGTCTGCTTAGTAACGCCGCCCGCCACCACCACCGCCGCCACTCGGCCTGCTGGGGCCCCGGCCGAAGCCGCCCGGGCGGGGACGGCTGTCCCTGCCGTAGCCGCCGCCGGCCGGCTGATCCTTCGGGGGTCTGGCTTCGCTCACCACGATGACCTTGCCGTGAAGCTCACCGCCGTTGAAGGAATCGATGGCCTTGCGGGCGCCTTCCTCGGAGTCCATCTCGACGAACCCGAAGCCCTTGTTCAGGCCCGTCATCCGGTCCTTGATGAGACTCACCGACAGGACATTGCCGGACTGGGAAAAATTAAACCGCAGTTCCTCTTCCGTCACCTCGCTTGAGAGGTTTCCGACGTACAGTTTTCTATTCATGTTCGCCTCCTATTCATTGGTTTGTCTTCCTCCGAATCTTCCCCGGGCAGGCACAGGGGCCCCGACCATGGAACCACAGAGGCGGGATCAATCGGAAGAGTAAGCAAAGGCACTTCCCCGCTTCCATGGCAGGAAAGTGCCCCTGAGCATTTGTACGGCTTAGAGCGCCTTCACATTCGAAGCTTCGGGGCCTTTTTGGCCCTGCTGGACTTCAAAACTCACGCGCTGGCCCTCTTGAAGGGTCTTGAAGCCGCTGTCCTGGATCGCGCTGAAGTGCACGAAGACGTCATTGCCTTCGTCGGTCTCGATGAAACCGAAGCCCTTGCGCTCGTTGAACCATTTGACTTTACCTTCTGACATCGCTTTTATCCTCCTTTCGCAGATTTTCACAGGCGGACAAAAAACAACGGCAGAAATAAAAAAACCACCACTTTGAAGAGCATGGCGGTCAACCTCTACACAACAAAATGTTTACATCCGGCCTAGATCACAACGGGAGCTTCCAAACAAGACTCACCGATGCAAGCCCGGCAATACTATACGGCTTTCCCCCCCGGGTCAAGGGTTATTTCCTTTCTCTTTTCCATGCTGTCCTGCAGCCGGAGTTGCGAGTCCAGCCCGGATCCCGGAGAAACCAACGAGCTGCGCTGCGCCTCGCGCATCATTTCACGGGGATGAACTTGTCGCCTGCGCGCAGCGTTTTCACCCCCTGGCGCGGGACTTCCGCCATGGCCATGGCCACCTTGTCCGTCACGGGCACCGAGGTCACGGTCTCGATGCCCTGGACCTCCAGGATCCCTTCCAGGAGGGTCACCTTCGTGATGGCTTTGCGGTTGTAGAACTTCACGTTGCGGGTGAACACCACCAGGTTCTTCTTGAAATCGACCTTCGGCGCCTTTTCCCCCGGCTTGAAAGACTTCCAGACATCGGCAAAGGTCGACCCGTCGCCGATGTAGCCTCCGACGGTTTTTTGCTGGCCCCGGGGAAGCTTCTTGAGCGCGGAGACCGGAAAATCGCCGTCCCATTTATTCACGATGGATAGATTGGCCGGCAGGGCTCCCGCCGCCGCCGTCTTCGTCTCGCCCTTGCTCTTCGGCCCCACGGGCTCCTTCGCCAGTGCCGGCTGGCCTGCCATGCCGGAAAGGATCCCCAGGGCCGCCAGCACAACCACCCACCGCATCGCTGCTTTCATCATCCTCTTGCCCCCCTGAGCCGGATTGTCCGTCCACTCATGGTAATACACGTCCCGATCGGATTCAAGAAGCGAGTTTGCTTGATCGGCGATGGCGTTTCCCGTATACTGCCCGTCAATGATCACTCGCAATCCAGGGAAAAACAAAGAAGGAGGGAGACCGCCATGATGATGACTGGTGAGCAGTACGTTGCAAGTATCAAGAAGATGCGGCCCAACATTTACAAGTGGGGCAAGCTCATCGAGGATGTGACCGCCCACCCCGCCACCCGCCTGCATGTCCAGTCAGTCAAACGATCCTACGATCTCTCCTTCGACCCCGAGAAGGCATCGGTCTACACGGCAAAATCCCCGCTGACGGGCGAGCCGGTCCACCGCTGGAACTCGCTCATGCAGTCGGCCGAGGACGTGATGGGCAACTCCAACATGAAGCGCGAGCAGTACCACCAGTCGGGCACCTGCCAGGGGGCCACCTGCGCCGGATGGACGGCGATGAATGTCCTCTGGGATGCCACCTGGCAGATGGACAAGGACCTGGGAACGAACTATCACGAGCGGGTGAAAAAATTCTGGAAGTACATGGAGGCGGGCGGCGTGGCCATGTCGGGGGCCATCACGGACGCCAAGGGCAACCGATCGCAGCGGCCCTCGCAGCAGAAAAACAAGGACAGCAACGTTCATGTCAAGGAGATCCGGCCCGACGGCATCGTGATCCGCGGCTACAAGTGCCAGATCTGCGGCGTGGCGGCGGCCCACGAGATCATCGTCACGCCGGGCAGCGGCTACGGCGAGGCCGACAAGGACTTTTGCGTGGCCTGCGCGGTGCCCCGCGACGCGAACGGGCTCACCATCGTCGAGACCCGGCGCCCCAGCGACGCCCGCGACGAGGAGGACGGGTGGGATGCCCCGAAGGCGGGCAACATTACCCAGACCTTCCTCATCTTCGACGACGTCTTCGTCCCCACCGAGCGCGTCTTCATGTGCGGAGAGTTCAAATACACCGGCAAGCTGCTCATGAACTTCACGGCCATCTACCGGGCCGCCATCGGCGCCTGTGTGGCCGGCCAGGGAGACATCATGATCGGGGCGGCCATCAACATGGCCCGGGCAAACGGCCTGAGCATGCGGGCCTTCCAGGAAAAGCTCAACCAGATGGCCATCAACAACGAGGTCACCTACGGCCTGGGGCTGGGCTCCATGATGAGGGGGAAGAAGCAGCCCTCGGGCCTCTTCGTCCCCGATTCGCTGCTGGCACACGCCAACAAGACCCAGGTGGCAAAGCTCCCTTACGAAACGAAGGTGCTCGCCCAGGACATCTCGGGAGGCATCGCCGAGACGGGCTGCTTCCCGTCTTATGCCGATGTGCAGTCGCCGCTGTACGGCAAGCACATCCTCGAGGCTTTGACCGCGGGCGCCGACGGCGAGACGCGGGCCCGCGCAGCGCGGCTCGTCGAGTGGCTCACCGTGGGCGGCGGAATCCCGGGCTGCATGCACGGCGGCGGCTCGCCCGACGGCGCGAGGCTCGTCGTCCGGGCCTTCACGCCCTGGGAGCTGTATGCCGCCGAGGCCAAGCGCATCGCCGGGATCGCGGCGGATCTGGCCGAACCGGCACCGGCGAAAAAATAGACCCGGCAGGAGCACGGCGTGACGCCGCTAAGAAGTCTCGGGCTCACGAGCGCCACGGCGCTTGTCGTGGCAAACATGATCGGGGCCGGCGTTTTCACCACGAGCGGCTTTCTGCTCGCCGATCTCGGCTCGCCGTGGTATGTGCTGGCCGCCTGGGCCGCAGGTGGTGTGCAGGCGGCCCTCGGGGCGATGTGCTACGGGGCGCTTGCGCGACGCATCCCCGAGTCCGGAGGCGAGTACCTCTTTCTTTCCCGCACCCTGCACCCGGCGGCGGGATACGTCGCGGGGTGGCTTTCGCTCCTGGTCGGGTTCTCGGCCCCGCTTGCTGCCGCGGCCTTCGCCTTCGGCGCCTACGCAAAACCATGGCTCGGGGGCATCCCGTCCGCCCTGGCCGGTTCAACCCTGATTCTTGCCTTTGCGGCCGTTCATGCCGTCGAGGTCCGACGAGGCGCATTGGTGCAGAATTGGGCGGTCCTCGTCAAGGTCGCCCTGATCGTCGCCTTTGTCGCATTTGCCGCCTGCAGGATCGGACTGCCGGCGGCACCTCCCGATCCCCCCTTCCCCGTTGCCGCCTTCGGGGTCTCGCTCATCTGGATCTCCTTCAGCTATTCCGGCTGGAACGCCGCGGTCTACGTCGCAGGCGAGGTGCGCAACCCGGGGAAGACAATCCCCCGGGCGCTGATCCTCGGCACGGCACTGGTCACGCTTCTTTACCTGGGGCTCAATGCCGTGTTCGTCTTTTCCGCCCCCATTGCCGAGCTGGCCGGGAAGCTCGAGATTGGCCGGATCGCGGCCCGGGCAGTGGGCGGGGCCTTCCTTGAGGAGGCCGTGGCGGGGCTGATCGCCCTTGCGCTGATCAGCAGCGTCTCGTCGCTCGTGATGGCGGGGCCCCGCGTCTATGCACAGATGGCAACCGACGGCTATCTGCCCCGATGGCTTGCTGCAACTTCGGGCCCCCCGAGGGCGGCCATCGCCTTGCAGGCGGGGCTTGCCCTTTTCTTTCTCTGGAGCGCCACCTTTGATGCGCTTCTCACCTGGATCGGGTTCACCCTCGGCATCAGCACGGCGGCAACCGTGGCGGCCCTGATCGTTTTGCGAAAACGGGAAGGAAAAACACTGGCGGTGCCTGGCTACCCCGTTGTCCCCGGGCTCTTTCTGGCCGGCGTTGCTGCCATGACGGCCTTCACCGTGATGCAAAGGCCGATGGAGAGCCTCGTGGGGTTCGCCACGATCGCAGCGGGACTCGTGGCGTGGGGAATCCAGAAGAAGAAGTGAATGAAGTGTTTGAGTGAATAAGTGTATGAGTGAAGAAAATGAGAAGAAATCATTCATTCCATCACTCAGACACTTAGACACTCAGTCACTCAGGCACTATTTATCTCAGCTCATGCAGGAGGCACTGGCATGAAAACCGGTCAAAAACTGGACAGGCGAGAATTCCTTGAACGGGCTGGCGGTTTGGCTGGACTGTTGGCGTTGGGAGCACTCGCATCGCCTGCCCTGGTTCAGGCGGGCGATACCGGCCGTCAGCCGGTCAAGGGGGACCCGGCCCGTACCCGGAAGATTCTGGACGAGATGGAATCGAAGATCGGCCGTTACTGGAGCACCCCCCGTAAGGATGCCGAATTTCTCAATCTCATGGTGAAGGCAACCCGTGCAGTCAATGTCCTCGAAGTGGGTACGTCCCAGGGTTACTCGGCGATCTGGATGGGGCTTGCCCTGGAAGAAACGGGTGGCCGGCTGACGACGATCGAAATCGACACGGGACGCCACGCACTGGCGCAAAAAAATGTCAGGGAGGCAGGGCTTGCCGGGCGGGTCACGCTGATCCGGGGAGATGCCCACCGGGAGATTGCGGGGCTCAAGGGTCCTTTCGATTTCGTGTTCCTCGATGCCGACAAGGAAGGGCAGATGGATTATTTCAAAAAGATCTACCCGGAGAATCTTACCCGGGGCGGGATGATCGCCTTACACAACGCCATCTCCGAGGCCGCCGACATGACAGATTATACAGACATGATCCGCAGGCACCCCGATTTCGACACGGTCGTCGTCAGCGCCACGATGGGGGACGGCATCTGTCTGAGTTATCGCCATCGGGCTGCGTGACTGAAAGACTTGCATAAAAAGCCCCTCGCTCCGGAGAGGCTTTTTATTTCATGTCCGGATCAGATCAGAACTTCATGATGTTCGGGGCGTCGCCCCCGGGGCTCACACGCCCTTTCTTCCCCACGAATTCCTCCTTCTCCATGGCCCGGAACAAATCGGGGTCCTTCCCGGTCATGGCCCAGCAACGCTCGCCATTCTCCAGGCGGGCGACGAGGACCGCGTAGTCGGGCTCGCCCTTGCGGTCGTGCATGACCGTGTAGGCCTCCACCGTGGCCGTGCCCTTCGGGGCCATGTTCAGCGTCGGTGCCTGCCGGGCTTCGAGTTTCTTTTGAAGTCCCGCCTGGCCCTTGCGGTCCCAGGGCCGGCCAGGCTCCTGCCCGCTGTAAATACCAGCCGAAAACTTGGTGAAGTACCAACCCAGGGCGGAGATGAAGGCGAACGCTTCGGGACGATTCCTCAATCTTTCCACGGCCTCTACAATGGCGTGCAGGGTGTAGCTGTTCCCGGGGCCGCCGAAGTAGGCAAGCCCCCCCGTAATGGTCAGAGGCGGGAGCTTTTCGAGGTCCAGGCCAAGCTCGCGGGCCTGCAGCAGGGTGGCGCTGGGGAAGCAGCTGTAGAGATCGAAGAGAGCCATCTCGCCGATTTCCCTGCCCGCCATCGAGAGACATGCGGAGGACACCTCGCGCACCACCGGGCTCGAGTTGAAATCGCTGCGCTCCGAGAGAAACCACTTGTCCGTGCCATCGGCCCCGCCGTGGAGGTAGACCCACTTGTCTTTAGGGATTCCGAGCTTTCTGGCCGTGTCGGTTCCCATCATGACGGCGGCGGCGGCCTGGTTGACGTTCATGATGGGGTTCATGTACTTCGTGTAGGGAAAGTTCACCATCCGGTTTCGCTGCGTCACGGTCCCGATCTCGTCTCCCGTCCGGGCCTTCCGGAACCACGCGCGGGGGTTTTCCGAGGCGATCTTCGAGAACCCCGCGCAGTACTCGGCAAGAAAGGCCCGGTTTTCATCGATGCTCATCCCCCGGGCAGCCCGTAATGCATTCTCGTAGAGGGGGTAGATCTCGAGGGGATAGCGGGCGTGGTGCAGCATCTCGTGCGGCGTGGAGCCCCACCGCGTATCGCCCACCATCTCGAGGCCTCCCGAGGCGGCCAGATCCTGCAGCCAGTTGTCGCGCGTCTCGGGCGGGGCGTTGTGCATGGCCTCGGCCCCCACGAGAACCGCAACGGAGATCTCGCCCCGGGCGATCCGGTCTGCCGTCCGGTTGACGAGCCACTGGGGCGTGTTGCCGCCGATCGCCGTGTATTCGCGGACGCGCGGCTGAATCCCCAGCATCTCGCAGAAAAGCCCCGCCGGGTCCGCATAGCCGTGCGAGAACATGTTGATGACGGTCACCGTGTCGGCATGGCCGAGGACAGCGGGACAGCGGCAGTCCTCCACGGCGGATTCCACGGCGATCTTCCCCAGCTGCAGGGGATGCAGGAAATCGGAATGCTCTTCGGGATGGTAGGTGATCTGTCCGATGCCGACGATCACCGGATGGACGACAGGCATGAGCGACTCCCCCCTTTCAGACCCTGACCGGAACCTCTCTACCACGTGCAGGCGGCTCGATCAAGACCGCAACGGAAAAAATGCACGGGGCGGCTCAGCGGGCGAGGGGGCCGTTGGCAAGCAGGTGCAGCTGCCAGGAGATGACGCCCACGAAGAGCAGGGCCGTGCCGGCAAGGATCATCCGGAAGATCCTTAACCGGCTGTAGAGACAGATCAGGACGAGCAGGGAGGAGACGGCAGTCACTTTCCAGATCCAGAAACGGTCGCCGTAGGCGTCGATGGCCGCCCGGACCACCGGGTTGCACTCGGTGCCCCCCGTGGCGAGGATCACCTGCGTGAAGATGACATCGAGGATGTTCAGCCCGGCCACCAGGACGACAAGCGAAACGAGCCCGACGCCGTATTCAAACTGATGCAGGTCTTCCCTGGATGCCTTCATCGGTTTCACCCTGTTTATTTAATCGGGTAATCCGGTCAAGACCTTGAGATCTTCTTTCCGTATAAATCTCTTAACATCCGAGCGGATAGAATTTCCAAAAATATTTTGCGGGTTATATTCCATCGGATATCAAACGGCAGGCCGTCATGTTGTCCCGGAAATTCTCATTGACAGGAAGACTTTATTTTCATATCTCAACAATTGATATATCAAATATTATACTATCAACCAAACGGGCAGGATCTCATGCAGGATGACAGGCTGATATACATGCTCGCCATGGCTCATCTGGCCGTGAGGGCTCACATCGGCAGCGAGTTCCTGAAAGAGGGGGTCAAGGTCACCTTGCCCCAGGCGACAGTTCTCTTTCTTCTGCAGGAAAAGGACGGGCGGATGCTGTCCGAAATCGGCCAGGTGATCGGTGTGGACAACTCTGCCGTCACGGGTCTTGCCGATCGGATGGAGAAGGCGGGTTACGTCACCCGGGAAACCAAACCAGGGGACCGCAGGGTCTGGCACCTCCACCTCACGCCGAAAGGCAGGGGCGAGGCTCAAAAGGCATCCGGTGTCGTCGGTCGGGTGAATGCGGAGGCCAGAGCAGGTTTCTCCGCGAAGGATATCGACGCATTCAAGCGTGTGCTGAAAGGTTTCTCCGAAAAATTCAGGAAATAACCCATGCCGGGAGGTGAATATGGAAAAGGAGCAGATCCGAAAATACGGCCAGGACCTCGGGGTGGATGCCGTCGGCTTTGTCGCCCTCGAGGACTACAAATCCCCCAAGTCGCCGGACCCGAAAAGCTATCTGCCGAAGGCACGAACCATCATCGTGCTCGCCCACCGTATGATCGACGGGGCCCTCGACAGCAAGAATCCGCGGTTCAACATCGCGGGCCGCATGGCGGTGATGGACACCTCGAAGAGCCACCTCTACCTCATGGCCCGTCTCATCGAGGGGCGGACGGGAAAGAAGGCCTCGCCGATCCTCTCCTCGTACCCCCTCGACATGGAGGCCCCGACGCTGGGCCTTGTGGGCGACATCTCACTGAGGCACGCGGCTGTTGCATCGGGCCTCGGCGTCTTCGGCCGGCACAACCTCACGATCCACCCTCGCTTCGGGTCCCGGCTGAGCTTCACGGGGCTCCTCACGGAGCTTCCTCTCGCCTCGGATGAGCCCCTCAAGGAAGAGCTGTGCAACGACTGCGGCCTCTGCGTCGATGCCTGCCCGGGGAAGGCGCTCGAAACGGAGGGGCAGAACGGAAGACTGAAGTGCCTGAAGGCGTCCCAGCCCTTCGGGATCCCGGGCCTGTACGGCTATCTCCGGAAGTTCATCGGGAAAACGCCGGAGGAACAGCAGGCGCTCCTCAAGGACCCGATGCTCATGAGCCTCTATCAGGCATCCTTCATCGGCTTCCAGTACACCTGCTTCAACTGCATCGCCGTCTGCCCCATCGGCGAGATGTGCTGAAAATCTGAACGGTTTGCAGCGGGGCAAAATACGCCAAAAATGAAAGCCCCTCTCGCCGGAGGGGCTTTTTGCGTTCAGATCGGTGGGGGCTTTGCGATCAGTGAGCTCTCGTCTGCTTGCCTGCCTTTCGCCTGCGCATCCTTCTCAGCAATCGGACCCAGGGGCTCCATCGGGACTGTTTCACACACCCGCCGTGGAGCGCCCGTTCGACCCGGTCAAAGGCATCCTCGATCAGGGCGTCATGCATAGGTCCGATCAGGACGCGCCACTTCGCCCACATCCGGAGATCGCAGTCGGCATCGACGACATGTCTGATAACGGCACAGTCCCGCCGGGGAACCACTTCAAAAAAATGCCGGCCGTCGAGGCCGCCGGTGAGACCGTCGCCGTCAAACTGGAACACGACCCTGCGGCCCGGCATATACTCCGTCACGCGGTATCGCACGGGGCCGTGGCCGCCTCTGGCCCCTTCCCGGAGCGCGGTGTCGAACTGCATCGGGGGCCAGTTGTCCCCGGGCCACAGTTGATCGGCGGGTCCGGAAAGTGTGTCGAGGGTTGCCCCGACATCGGTAACGGATGCCTGAATTTTCCTTTCGTGCCTGTTGTATATCTTCATGTGTCTCCTCTTATGATGGCCAGATAGGTTTCACGAATGAGATCATCGACGATGCCGGGTGGCGGTTGCCCTTCCTGAAGGTGCTGCCTGACGGCCGCGAGCGGCACATCGACGAGGGCAAAGGTGGCTCGGCGCAGCGTTTCTTTCGTGAGGCTCCCGAAACGCTTTTCCACAAAGGACCGGATTCCTGAATCCAGCTCCCGGGACAGGTTTACAATTTGATCCCTCAGGTGCTCCGGCCAATCCCCGGAGAGCAGATCTTCACGCCGGTACAGGAGCAACAAGCGGCCCTCGTTCGGGTGCTCGCGAACCCAGTTCACGGTGTGAAGCGATGCAAGAAGCCCGTTGCACGCCAGGGCCGCGAGAAATCCCTGCTGAAAGGACTCCACAACCCTGATCCACATCTCCGCAAGAAGCACATCACGGGATGGAAAACGGTGATAGACGGAGCCAATCGGGGCCTTCATGCCGCTTGCCAGTGCCGCAACCGTGAGGGCGCCAGGCCCTCTTTCGACGACCACCCTCAAGGCCGCATCCATGAATTCGTCGCGTTTGAAATGTGCTTTCCTTCCCATGATGAACATCAATACTAGAACATATATTCTAATTGCAAGAAAAATTTCATGTGAACTTTAACAGTTTAATTTAGATGGTTTACTGAGGTGGAAGCTCCATGATCGGCCCAGGCTATTGCAGATGAGCTCCGCGTCATGGAAAATGGAACGTGGACAGAGGGGGCAAGGAAAAACTAAGTCGTGGCTTTCTTGGCCTGCCAGCGGGATTTGAAGAAGAAGTAGCCTACGATGACAAACGTAGCCAGGGGCGTGAGCCACTCGGGCACGTGGTACCGGAAGCCGTGGGCGAGCATCACGCAGCCCAGGACGAAGACGGAGTACATGGCGCCGTTTTTGAGGTAGACGTATTTCTTGATCCTGTCCACGCCGTAGACCGTGAGCTGCCGGACTACGATGGCGCCGATCCCGTTTCCCAGCAGGATCAGGGGCACCGACAGGGTGAAGGCGAAAGCCCCCACGACGCCGTCGATGGAAAAGGTCAGGTCGATCACCTCCAGGTAGAGGATCTTGCCGATGTCGGACATGTGCGCTTCGCCGGAAAGCATGCGCGCCTCCTGCTCCTCGGCGTAGCGCTTGAAGCCGTGGGTGATGAAGAAGGCCGACGAGCCCACGACGGCCCCGAAGGCCAGCATCGGGCTGTCGTCCAGGGCATGCCAGACGATGACAGCAAGCGCAATCGAGACGACGGCGTAGAACCAGGCCCCCTGGCGGGCGATGAAGCGCTCGCCGGGGAGCCCGTATTTTTTCGGCTCGAGAAAAATCCAGTGAAAGAAAAGAAAAACGAAAAAGACCCCGCCCCCCATGAGCAGGACGGGAGAGCTGTCCTGGATGGCCTTGAGGGCTGCCGGGTCGCCGGTGAGACTCGCCGTAAAGGCATCCCAGGGCCCCAGACCCGGAGTCATGACCCAGACGATGAGCCAGGGCAGAACCCCGCGGACGAGGAAGACGGCAATAAAAATCCCCCAGGTGAGAAACCACCTTCTCGCACGGGCCTGCATGGTCTGCAGGACCTCGGCGTTGATGATTGCGTTATCGATGCTGGTGATCGACTCGAAGAGGGCCAAGCCAAGAACGATGAAGACGGCGGAGGTGATATCCATTTTTGTTTTCCAGGTGTTGTTCAGAACAGTAACGGCACATGGAAAGGATAAGGGGCAACGCGTCGATCGTCAAGCCAAAAGACCTTTTCTCGCCGCCTTGAACCGGCTCACCATCCGCCGGAGAGCCGGCAAGAAGGACCATTCAGAGCCGAGGAGATCGCCCTTTCCCCCCGATATTGCACAAGAGGATTCCTCGAGGGCGCTGATCAGGACCATGCCGGGCTGGTCGATAGAAAAGTCCTCGCCCGCCTGGATCAGATGATCCCCCGGAGTGCCCGTCTGGGTCAGCCACAAAACCCCTTTCCTGCACGAGACGACCCTGCCCGCAACATCCCTGTCCAGCCGGATCATCTCCTCGCGGCACAGCCTGTGTGTTTCCTCTGATTTCAGCATTGACCCCTCTACGTTTTGAGATGTGGTTGGACCGGCGGGCTTCTCTGCAAGTTCCACCGTTGACGGAATCGAGTATAGGCCCAACGAGGAAAGGACAACAGATTCAGCAATTGAATTTGTTTGGCAAACAGATGTGGATTTTTACAACTGTTATGGTAATAAAACATTTCAACTGTGTCTTCCCGGTTTCTGCGGGGAACCCTATGATTCATTGCAAGAAAGGGATTTGGGCATGAAAATAAAAGCGAATGCTCTCTACGAGGAAGTGGCCGGAAAGTTGGATCATCTCATCCGGCACGGCACTTACCGGACGGGCGACAGGATCCCGTCGATCCGGGACATCAGCCGCTCCATGAAGGTGAGCATCTCGACGGCGCTCGAGGCCTATCGCCTCCTGGAGGTGAGGGGGCTCATCGAGGCTCGCCCCCAGTCGGGCTATTACGTCTCGCCGCCGCTGCTGAAACCGGTCTCGGAGCCGCAGCTCTCCAGGGCGGAGATGAAGCCCGCCGAAGCGAGCATAGGCGAGATCGCACGAGTCATCGTGAAGGACGCCGCCAACCCGGCTTATTTCAACCTCGGCATGGCGACACCCAACGTGGCTCTGCTGCCCGCGAAAAAGCTCAACCGGATCCTTGCCTCCGTCGTGCGGATGAAGGACGCAACGAGCGTCTCCTACATCTTCTCGAACGGCTACGAGCCACTGCGCATACAGATCGCCCAGCGGGCGATCCAGGCCGGCTGCCCGCTGACCCCCGACGAGGTCATCGTCACCACGGGCTGCCACGAGGCGATCGCCATAACGCTTCGGGCCCTGTGCCGGCCCGGGGACGCCGTGGCCATCGAGTCGCCCTTCTTCTTCAACCACCTGCAGGCCATGGCTGCCATGGGGTTGAAAATCGTGGAGATTCCCTCGAGCCCGAAAGAGGGGATCAGCCTGGAGGCCCTGGGCTACGCCCTTGAGCAGACGCCCGTGAAGGCCTGCCTGGTGAGCGCAAACTACAGCAACCCGACGGGAAGCTGCATGCCCGATCACCGCAAGAAGGCCCTGGTGAAGATGCTTGCCGAAAAGCAGATCCCTCTTATCGAGGACGATATCTACGGCGATCTGTCCTTTTCCGATACGCGCCCCCGGGCGGCGAAATCTTTCGATCAAGAGGGGCTCGTCGTCCTCTGCTCGTCCTTCTCGAAGACTCTTGCACCGGGGTACCGGGTTGGCTGGGTCGCCCCCGGCCGCTATCAAAGGGAGATCGAGCACCAGCGAATGATCAACACGCTTGCCCCAGCCTCGCCCACACAGATGGCCGTTGCCGAATTCCTGGCCAGCGGGGGCTACGAGCGCCACCTGCGCAAGGTGAGGCGGATCTACGAAAAGCAGCTGGGGCGGATGCTCGAGGCCGTCCGCCGGCTCTTCCCCGAGGGGACGAAAACGACCCGTCCCGACGGCAGCTTCATCTTCTGGGTGGAGCTTCCCGCGAGCGTGAATTCTCTGGAGATGTTCCAAAAGGCGAGAGAAAAAGGGATTTCGATTGCGCCCGGCCCGATCTTCTCGAATTCGGGCAAGTACCTGAATTTCCTGAGGCTTAACGCCGCCCACTTCTCGCCGAAAGTCGAGGGGGCCCTCGAGACGGTGGGCAGCCTGGCACTGGAACAGGTACCCTGAACGGAAAAAAGGAAAAGGGGACTGTCCCCTTTTCCTGGGCCGGACGGTTTCGGATTTCCGGGGTTTTGTGTTATAAAAACGAGAATTGACAGGACGTGATCTTCCCCATATGCTCACAACCCTGGCGTGAGCCTCATCAAACGATTTAGTGAACGGGGGGCATCGATGAAAATAGAGATTCCTTATGGTGACGGGATCGACACGGTGGAGCTGGCTGACGGCAACGTCGAGCAGGTCATTATTCCCAATACGGTCAAGACCGCCGATGAGATGGAAACGCTCCGGGGCGCCATATTCCACCCGCTCAAGTCGCCGGGCATCGAAGCCTTCCTGAAGGACAGCGCAAACATTCTCCTCGTCGTCAACGACGCAACCCGCCCGACGCCGACAGGAAGGGTCCTCGAGATCATCTACCCGTTGCTGAAAGGCAAAAATTTCAAGGTGATCATCGCGACGGGAAGCCACCGGGCGCCGACGGAGGAGGAGTACGATTTTATCTTCGGGAAGCTCTACGGGAAACTGAAGGACCGCATCCATGTCCACGATGCCAAAAAGAGCGAGTGCTTCTCCCTCGGGAAAACGAGACACGGCAACGAGATGATGCTGAACACGCTCGTCAGGGAGGCCGATGCCATCATCCCGATCGGGAGCATCGAGCCGCACTACTTTGCCGGATACACCGGAGGCCGCAAGTGCTTCATGCCCGGGGTAGCCAGCTACGACTTCATCACGGCCAATCACAGGCTGGCCATTTCCCAGGCCGCCCAGGCCATGGTCCTGAAGGGCAACCCCGTTGCGGAGGAGTTCGACGACGCCGAAAAACTCCTTGAAAAACTCAAGATCTTCGCGATCATGACCGTCCTGGACGGCGAGCACCGGGTTTACGCCGCGGCAGCCGGGGACCTGAAGGAATCCTTCTACTCGCTTGCTTGCGAAGGCCGATGAGGTCTTCGTCGTCCCGATCACGCGGCTGGCCGAGATCGTCGTGACCGTTGCCCAGGAGCCCAACGACATCGACCTCTACCAGTCGCAGAAGGCCCTGGACAACGGGAAGACCGCTTTGAAGGACGGCGGGATCATCATCCTGGTTTCCGCGTGCCGCAGCGGGATCGGGTCGCAGGCGTTCATGGACTTGCTCAGCTCCGAGACGAGCTGCAAGGCCGTCATCGACAAGCTGGACCGGGAATACAAGCTGGGCTACCACAAGGCAGGCAAGATGGCCGAGATCGGCGTGAAGGCCCAGATGTGGGCCGTCACCCCCCTGGACAAAAACCTGATCAGCAAGGCCCACATGCGACCCTTTGAAAGCGTCTCCGAGGCCCTGAAAGAGGCCCTCAAGGAAAAAGGCCCCGGCGCGAAGGTCACCTTCATCATGGACGGGGGGATGACGATCCCGAGACTGACCGCGCCGTAGGGGCGGACAAGTTCCGTTGACAGAAAAGTCCGGTTCCCTTACAATGCACAGTCTCAAAAAGGCAATCCTGTCGAATGCGCTGCTATCAGGATAAGACCGTCAGATAAGATCCTCACGGGAGGCAAGCAGTATGATCACAGAAGACATCAAGAAAAAAATCCGCGAAATCGTGGGGGCCGAAAACGCCCTGGATTCCGACCTGGACCGTTTCGGATATTCCTACGACGCATCCTTTGTGCCGCTGCTGCCGGCAAAAAAGCCGGAGCTCGTCGTGCGGCCCGCAACCACGGAGGAAGTGTCGAAGATCATGGCCGTCGCATACGAGCACGCAATTCCTGTTACGGCACGAGGTGCCGCAACAGGCCGCACCGGCGGAAGCATCCCCGTGCAGGGAGGCATTTCCATGTCCCTCGAACGCATGATGAAGATCATCGAACTGGACGTGAACAACATGATGGTCTGGGCCGAGGCGGGGGTCCGCACGATCGATCTGTACAACCACTGTGCCGCCAAGGGCCTCTTTTACCCGCCCGACCCGGCAAGCTGGAAATTCTCCACGATCGGCGGCAACGTGGCCGAAAATGCCGGCGGCATGCGGGCCGTCAAGTACGGGGTCACGTCCAACTACGTCATGGGCCTCGAGGTAGTGCTCTCCGACGGCACGGTGCTGCAGACGGGCGGCAAGGCCATCAAGAACGTCACGGGCTACAACCTGACGAGTCTCTTCACGGGATCCGAGGGGACGCTGGGCATCATCACCAAGGTGCTTTTCCGGGTCATTCCCATGCCGAAGAAGCGCGGCACGCTGCAGCTCATGTTCCGCACCCTCGACGACGGCTGCACGACAATTCACCAGATGCTGCAGTCGGGCCTTGTGCCGGCGGCCGCCGAGATCATGGACCGGTTCTGCCTCGAGGCCGTGGCGAAGCACCGCAAGACGGAGCTCGACCCGGCCATCGGCGCCTGCATCATCATCGAAATCGACGGCGACGACGACGAGGCCCTCGAAACTCAGACCAAGCGGATGGAAGCCGTGGCCCAGAAGTGCGGTGTCTACCAGTTCCGCGTTGCCCAGTCTCAGCAGGAGTCCGACGATCTGTGGGCCATCCGGCGGGGTCTCAGTTCCGCCATCGCCAGCCTCGTGCCGAACCGGCTAGGTGAGGACATCTCGGTCCCGCGTGATGCTTTCCCCGAGGTGGTGCGCCGCATCGCGGACATCGCCGAGAAACACAACATCACCATCGCCGTCTACGGCCACGCCGGCGACGGCAACATCCACCCCTCCGTCCTCTGCGATTTGAGCAAGCCCGGAGAGGAGGAGCGGGTTCATCGGGCCGTCAACGAGATATTCGATGCGACCCTGGCTGTCGGGGGAACCTTGTCCGGGGAGCATGGCATCGGGATCACCAAGAAGCCTTACATCACCAAGGCCCTCGGCGAGGCAGGCGTGAAGGCCATGAAGGCCGTCAAGCTGGCCCTCGACCCGAAAGGCATCCTGAACCCCGGCAAGATCTGGTGAGCATTGAAGAGGAAACGAGAACGAAATGCCTAAAAATACAAACGAATCATTGCTTCAGGAAGCCAAAAAGATCGTCAGCCAGTGTGACCGCTGCGGCACCTGCCTTCCGGCCTGCCCCCTTTTCGAGGCGAAAAATGTTGAAGCCTCCAGCGCGCGGGGCAAGAACGTCCTCGCACGGGCCCTGACCGAGGGGGGTCTCGAGCCCACACCGGAGATGCTGGCCAAGGTCAACTTCTGCCTGCTTTGCCGGGCCTGCGTCGATATCTGCCCGAGCAAGATCGCAACCGACGAGGCGATGATCAACATCCGCCAGTACCTCGTGAACGAGACGGGGGCTGCGAATACCCAGTACAAGGCCATGGGCGGCATCCTGAAGAGCCGCGCCATGGTGAAGCTCACGGCGAAAAGCCTGGCGCTTCTTCGCAAACTCGGCCTCAACAGCGTCTTCCCTCACGGAATGGTGCCGGAAGAGTATACGCGGGCACATTTCCTCGCTGCCTTTTCGGGGCCGGCCGCCCTGGGGCAAAAGGCGGCCCCTTCGGATGTGGCCGTCACGTCGGCAACGAAAGTGGCTTATTTCGAAGGATGCGGCATGAGGATGATGTTTCCCGAGGCCGCGGCGGAGACGCTCGAGATCTTGAAGACCTCCACGAAACCCCTGGTGAAGGACAACGTCTGCTGCGGACTGCCGCACCTGGCCCATGGGCTTCGCGACGAGTTTCTGGAACTCGCCAAAAAGAATATCCGGATCTACGAGGACGCCGATGCCGTCGTGTGCGACTGTGCAAGCTGCGGCGGCACCCTCAAGCACCTCGCATCCTACTTCGCCGACGATCCGCAGTGGAAGGACCGGGCGGCCGCCTTCAGCCGCAAGGTGATGGACCTGACGGAATACCTGGCCAAGGTCGGCTACACACCGCGGCAGAAGGTAGAGACGACCTTCACCTATCACGACCCCTGCCATCTCGGTCGAGGCCAGGGAATCAAGAAACAGCCTCGCGATCTTCTCCGGGCGGCAGGCAAGTTCGTCGAGATGAAAGAAGCCGACGTGTGCTGCGGCGGGGCAGGTTCCTTTCACATGGACTTCCCCGACATCGCATCGACGATCCTCGACAAGAAGCGGGCAAACATCGAGAAGACCGGCGCGGCCATCGTGGTGACGGGCTGCCCCGGGTGCCTGATCCAGCTCGCCAAGGCGGCGAAGGCCAGCGGCGGCAAGTTCAAGGCCATGCACATCAGCCAGGTAATCTGAGGCCGGGAGCCGGGACCAGTCCCGTTTCCGCATCTCCTGCGCGATTGCCTGTGAATCCTTAAAAAGGGGTGCGAGTCTTTTCGCAGCCCCTTTCTTTTTTCCGTATTCACGGGGCAGATTCCCGGCAGAACTTATTCGTCACACCTTTTCTTCTGCGCCCAGTCCACGCCATAAAAAGATTTCAGCACCATTTACCGATCAATATTGATATACTGAAGGGAGGAAGAGGTAGCATCATCGGACGAATGCAGGACAAGCACCCATGAATCCTCTCAAGATCCAGGACAACACCTTTCGGGATGGCCACCAGTCCATCTATGCAACCCGGATGACGACGGAGGACATGATCCCCATCGCCGAGGCAATGGACGAGATCGGATTCTGGGCCATGGAGGTGTGGGGCGGGGCGACCTTTGACACGATGCATCGATTCCTGGGCGAGGACCCCTGGGAAAGGCCCCGCATCCTGAAGCGCTACATCAAAAAGACCCCTTTTTCGATGCTTTTGCGCGGTCAGAACCTCGTGGGGTATCGCCACTACGCCGACGACGTTGTCCGGGCCTTCGTGGACAAGGCCTGCAAGGTCGGAATCGACATCTTCCGCGTTTTCGACGCACTGAACGACCTTCGGAACATTGAGACCTGCGCCGCTTGCATAAAGGCAAACGGGAAGCATTTCGAAGGGGCCGTCGTGTACTCTCTGACGGAGAGGCATCTCGGCGGCGAAGTATTCAACCTGTCGTATTACGTCTCGAAAGCCAAGGGCCTTGAGGAGATGGGGGCCGACTCGATCTGCATCAAGGACATGGCCGGCATCATGGCCCCCTATGATGCCTACGATCTCTTCACCGAGTTGAAGAAGGCCGTCAAGGTCCCCCTTCATCTCCACACCCATTACACAAGCGGCATGGGATCGATGACTTGCCTGAAGGCCGTCGAGGCGGGGGTGGACATCGTGGACACCTGTGTCGCCCCTTACGCCATGCGGACATCGATGCCGCCGGTAGAGCCTCTCCTGCTTGCCCTGGAAGGAACCGGGCGCGACCCGGGGTTGCAGATGAGCCGCCTGCTGGAGATCGGAAAATACCTGGAATCCATCGCCCCCCGGTATCAAAAGCACCTGGCCGCAAACACCCTGTCGCTCATCGATGATAACGTGATCGCACACCAGATCCCCGGCGGGATGATCTCCAACCTCGTCAGCCAGCTCAAGGAGATGAATGCACTCGATCGTCTTCCCGAGGTCCAGCAGGAAATCCAGGTGGTTCGAAAAGAAGCGGGGACGCCGCCGCTTGTCACCCCGACTTCACAGATCATCGGCTCACAGGCCGTCATGAATGTGCTTGCGGGGAGATACCGGACCGTCAGCAACCAGTTTCGCGACCTGTTGTTCGGGCTCTACGGGAAAACGCCCGCAAGCATCGATCCGAAGGTCCGCGAAATGGCGTTGCGCGGCTCCGGGCAGGGAATCTGGATCACGGACCGGCCCGCGAACCATCTCAAACCGGAGATGGAAGCTGCCCGGCGCAAGCTCGGCGATCTGGCAAAAACGGAGGAGGACGTGTTGACGTACGTGCTCTATCAAACGTCAGGCGAGCAGTTCCTGAAGTGGAAGTACGGTGTGGAACCGATGCCAGAGGGCGTCGGGCCGGGGAATTCTCGATAGTAGCTCGGGGGAGCGCCTACTCCGGCCGCTTCGGCTCGAACCGAAAGCGGTAACCGATGCCCGGCTCGTTGATCAGGAATCGAGGTCGGGCCGGATCCTTCTCCAGCTTGTGCCTCAGCTGGGTCATATAAACCCGCAGATACTGGGTGTGCTCGACATAAGACGGCCCCCAGACTTCCTTGAGCAGCTGGCGATGGGTGACCACCTTTCCCGCATTCCGCACGAGGACGAGCAGCAGCTTGTATTCCAGGGGGGTCAGGTGGACCTCTGCGACCCCGAGGAAAACCTGCCTTTTCGCAAAATCGATTCGAAGCTCATCGGCTGAAAATACGGATACCTGCTGCCCGCTTTTCTGCATCTCTGCGTGTCGGACGGCCACACGGATCCTGGCCAGAAGCTCGCCGACACCAAAGGGTTTCGTGAGGTAGTCGTCGGCGCCCGCATCGAGAGCGCGGACCTTATCGTTCTCCTGCTCCCGGGCGGAAAGGATGATGATGGGCACCTTGGACCATTCCCGGAGCCTGCCGATGACCTCGAGGCCGTCCATGTCGGGAAGGCCGAGATCGAGAAGCACAGCATCGGGATTCCGTGTAGCCGCCTGCGAGAGACCATCTTTGGCCGTTTCCGCTTCAACCAGGCGATAGCCTTCGCTCTCCAGGGCAACCCGGAGGAAGCGCCTCATTTGAATATCATCTTCAACCAGCAGGACGAGTCCCTTCTCCACAGACCTGAACCTTTCCGCTCTTTATATAATCATCCAAACCTCAGGATTCCTTCTCCACCAAAGGCAACGCGGCCTCCCCCTCTATCGGCAGCGTGAATCGGAACACCGCGCCGCCCCCGGGCCGGTTTTCAGCCCATATGCGGCCGCCGTGCGCTTCCACGATGACCCGGCAGATGGACAGGCCGAGACCGACCCCGCCACCCGGTGATTTACCGCGGGTAAATTTTTCAAAGATCCGCTCCTCAAGGCCCGCCGGGATGCCTGGCCCCCCGTCTGCGATTTCAATGAGGACGCCTGCCTTCTGCATCCGGGCGACAAGCTCAACGGGGGTCCCCGCAGGGGTGTGCTGGAGGGCATTTTCCAGGAGATTCGTGAGGACCTGCTCCATCAGGAGCGGATCGAAGGGAATCAAAGGCAGATGATCCGGTATCGTGAGGCTGAGCGGGTGATCCTTCAACCGCTCGGAGAGCCGTTCGATGGCGACACCCGTAATCTCCTCCAGGGATTGCCAGTCCTTATTGACCTGGATCGCACCCGATTCGAGTCGCGTCATGTTGAGCACATTGCGTACGATGTGGTTGAGGCGCTCCGCCTCCCCGTGAATGGTCCTGACCAGTTCCTCCCTTTTTCCCTCAGCCAGGTGTTCGCCCTTCCGGAGCAGGGTATCGGCCGCGCCGCTGATGGTCGCAAGCGGCGTCCTCAGGTCATGGGATACCGAGCTCAGAAAGACGTTTCGCAGGCTCTGCTTCTCGGCACTGAGGCGCTCCCTTTGGGCCTCCTGGGCCAGAATGACCCGCTCCAAGGCCATGGCTGTCTGGTTCGCAAAGGTTTCGAGAAGATGAATCTGCTCGGTTTCGAAGGGTTCGTTCGGATTCTCCGGGAGGATGCCTACAACGCCGACTGGACCGGACGAGGCGATCATGGGCAGGTAGAGGGCCTTGGCCCCCGGGAGGGTATCGGTGCCGACACCCGCCGCCTGCCTGTTCTCCAGGACCCATTGCGCCACACCCATCTCTTTTTCATCCAGAGCGAAGGTGCCCGCCCCCGTCGAGGGGACAACAAGGTGGCCCCGTTCATCGGAGACAAGAATGACAACCTGGCTTCGGAAGACCTCGCCGATGTGTCTCACGGCTATATCGCTGAGCTTCTCTTTTTTCGCTCCCGGGCCAGATCCCGGCTCAGGCCATAAAGCGCTGCGGTTTTTCTCTCCCGCAGCCGCGCCGCTTCAGCCTGCTCACGAACCCGCAAGGTGAGCCCGCTGATGACCAGGGCCACGGCGAACATGACCCCGAAGGTCACGAAGTACCGGACATCGGATACTGCGAAAGTGAAGTAGGGGGGGACAAAGAAAAAGTCGAAGGCAGCAATGCTCAGGAGGGTGGCCAGCAGCGCCGGCCAGCGCCTGGTGCGGATTGCCGTCACCACAACGCCAAGCAGATACACCATGACAAGATCAAGGAGCTCGAAATAGGGGAACATGATGGCTGAGATGCCCGTGGCTGCAGCCACCGTCGAAACGGACCAGACCCACTCGGAGGGCTTCCAGGACAAACGGGGGTTTTTTTCAATGCGCCGCGGCACACTCTCGGGGGCATCGCCTGTGATGACATAGACATCGATATCGCCGCTTCCGCGGACGATTTCATCCAATGGCGAGCCCAAGAGCTTGTCCTTCCAGCGTGGATGGGTCGGCTTGCCGACGATGATCTTGCCAACGTTGCGCAGCCTGGCGTAGCTGAGAATCTCCTCGCTCACACGGTGCCCCGTCAGCGTCACCGTCTCGGCGCCCAGGCCTTCGGCCAGGCGCATGTGCTCTGCCAGTAGCCGATTGTCCTCCTCGGAGGCGCGAACATGGGAGGGCGCCTCGATGTTGACGGCGATCCACTCGGCGCGCAGTCCCGCGGCCATTCGACGGGCCGCCCGGATCAGGCGGACCGAGCGCGGATTGGGCCCCACGCAGACGAGAATCCTCTCCGTGGCGGGCCAGATCGCCCGCACCCCCTGATCCCGTCGATAGCTCTCCATCTGCTCATCGACACGCTCGGCCGTGCGTCGAAGTGCCAGTTCACGCAGAGCGATGAGGTTTCCCTTCCGGAAGAAATTCCCCATCGCCTTTTTCGCCTGATCGGGGATGTATACTTTCCCCTCCTTCAGGCGCTGCAGAAGGTCATCGGGCGGCAGATCGACAAGCTCGATCTCATCGGCTCGCTCCAGAAACGAATCCGGCAGGGTTTCCCTTACGCGGACACCTGTGATCTGATAAACCACGTCATTGAGGCTCTCCAGATGCTGGACATTGACAGTGGTGTAGACGGAGATTCCTGCACAGAGAAGCTCCCTCACGTCCTGCCAGCGTTTTTTGTGGCGGGCGCCGGGGACATTGGTGTGAGCCAGTTCGTCCACGAGGACAATGGAAGGATTGCGTGCCAGGGCGCCGTCCAGGTCGAATTCCTGGAGGGTTTTCCCTTTGTAGTAAATGGAGCGACGGGGCAGGGTCTCCTGCCCCTCCAGGAGCACTTCCGTCTCCCTGCGGCCGTGGGTTTCGACGAGGCCGGCGACGATATCGATGCCCTCCCGCCGTCTCGCCTGCGCTGCTTCCAGCATGGCATAGGTTTTCCCCACACCGGGGGCGGCGCCGAAGAATACCTTCAACTTCCCCTGCCGTTGCCGCTCCTCTTTCTGTTTGACCAGCTCGAGAAGGGCTTCTGGGTCGGGTCTTTTTTCATCCATACCGGAACAACCTGTGGAGGATTGCCGAGGATCGCAACCGCTTTTTGAAGTCTAACAGAATCACCGCAGCGTCTCCAGCGCCATGTTCAACTCGAGGACCGGGACGACGGTCTCCCCGAAGATGCCGAAATCCCGATCCCGCAAATGGGCCATGACATGACCCTGCACAACCTCCTCCTCGAGCCCCCGGGCCTTCGCAACACGCCGGACCTGGTAGAGGGCGGCAGCCGGGCTGATGTGGGGATCGAGGCCGCTGCCGGAAGCCGTGACCAGATCCACGGGGATCGGCCGGGGATTGTCCGGGTCGGCTGCGTGCAGTGCGGCGATCCGCGACCGGACTGCCTTTGTCAGTTCCGGGTTCGCCGGTCCCAGGTTGGAACCCGCTGAGGCGGCGCTGTTGTACGGAAAGGGTTTTGTCGCCGAAGGCCGCCCCCAGAAAAAGCGGGTATCCTCGAAGGGTTGCCCGATGAGAGCCGACCTCGCAGGATGGCCTTCCATGACGATCAGGCTTCCATTGGCCTCGTGGGGAAAAAAGATCTGGGCAAGCCCCGTGATGCACAGCGGGTAGATGATGCCGGTCAGCACCGTCAGCAGCAACAGCGAAAAGACAGCGGGACGGATAAAGTGTTTCATGGATCATCTCCTTAAACCAGGTGCAGGGCCGCAAGGATCAGGTCGATCAGCTTGATGCCGATGAAGGGGACCACCAGGCCGCCGGCACCGTAGACGAGCAGGTTGCGGCGGAGAACGATTGCGGCACCCATCGGGCGATACCGGACCCCTTTCAAGGCAAGGGGGATCAGGGCTACGATGATCAGGGCATTGAAGATGACCGCCGAGAGAACCGCACTTTGCGGGGTTGCAAGCCCCATGATGTTGAGCGCGGACAGGGAGGGGTAAATGCCTGCAAACGCCGCCGGGAGGATGGCAAAGTACTTGGCCACATCGTTGGCAATGCTGAAAGTGGTGAGCGTCCCCCGGGTCATCAGGAGCTGCTTGCCGATCCCGACGATCTCGATGAGCTTCGTGGGATTCGAGTCGAGATCCACCAGGTTGCCCGCCTCCTTGGCGGCCTGGGTGCCCGTGTTCATCGCCACGGCCACATCGGCCTGGGCCAGGGCCGGTGCATCGTTGGTCCCGTCACCGGTCATGGCAACCAGGTGTCCCCCGGCCTGATAATCGCGGATCAATTTCAGCTTCGTCTCCGGCGTTGCCTGGGCGAGAAAATCATCCACGCCGGCCTCGGCGGCGACGGCGGCGGCCGTCAGAGGATTATCGCCCGTGATCATCACTGTTCGAATCCCCATCCGCCTGAGTTCCGCGAACCGCTCCCGGATGCCGCCCTTCACGACGTCCGCCAGCTGAATGACCCCGAGTGCGCGTGCCCCGTCGGCCACGACCAGCGGTGTGCCGCCCCGGCGGGAGATGTCATCGACGATCGATCGGAGCTCGGAGGGAAAGGAACCGCCCAGATCTGTCACATAGGCTTCCATGGCGTCGGCGGCCCCTTTGCGGATCTGGCGCCCGTCGAGATCGACGCCGCTCATGCGTGTCTTTGCCGTGAAGGGGATGAATCGGGCACCGAGTGCTTTGATATCCCGCTCCCTCAGACTATAATTCTTCTTGGCCAGCACGACGATGCTGCGGCCTTCGGGAGTCTCATCGGCAAGCGAGGCAAGCTGGGCTGCGTCGGCAAGAATCTGCACATCCACGCCGGCGGCGGGAAGGAACGACGTCGCCTCCCGGTTGCCGAGGGTGATGGTCCCCGTCTTGTCCAGCAGGAGGACATCCACGTCGCCTGCCGCCTCGACGGCACGACCGCTCATGGCGATGACGTTGGCCTGGATCATCCGGTCCATGCCGGCAATGCCGATGGCCGAAAGAAGTCCCCCGATAGTCGTCGGGATCAGGCAGACGAGCAGGGCAACGAGCACTGTGATGGTGACGGGCGAGCCCTGGCCGGCGGCCCGGGCGCTGAAGATCGAGAACGGAAGCAGCGTGACCGTGGCCAGGAGGAAGATGAGGGTCAGGCCGGCCAGGAAAATGTCGAGGGCGACTTCATTGGGAGTCTTCTGCCTCCTCGCACCCTCCACCATGGCGATCATCCGGTCCAGGAAAGTCTCGCCGGGACTCGACGTAACGCGGATAACGAGCCAATCCGAAAGGACTCGTGTCCCCCCGGTCACGGCGCTGCGGTCCCCGCCGGACTCCCGGATTACGGGCGCGCTCTCTCCCGTAATCGCACTCTCGTCGACAGAGGCAACCCCGACAACCACCTCGCCATCTCCGGGGATGAAATCGCCTGCTTCCACCAGTACGTAATCGCCTTTACCGAGTTGCGAGCCCGGGATGAGGACTCGATTCGCCCCGGCATCGGGGCCGGAGAGGCGTTTGGCCAGCACATCCTTCCGGGTGCTGCGCAGTGCTTTCGCCTGGGCCTTTCCCCGCCCTTCCGCCATGGCTTCGGCGAAATTGCCGAACAGTACAGTAACCCAGAGCCAGATCGACACGGTCAGGATGAATCCGGGGCTTTCCTCCCCTCGTCCGGACAGGGCAAGGAAAAAAAGCACCGAGGTCAACACGCTGCCCACCTCGACGACAAACATTACCGGCCGCCTCATCATCTGCAGGGGATTCAACTTCAGGAACGCGTCGACGACGGCCTGCCGGAGAAGAGCGCCTTCAAAAAGGCTGAGGGTTTTGGTCTTTCGATTCATCGTCTTGATCTCCCGTGACCGGCCTCAGGATGCCATGAATTCCGCAATCGGCCCGAGGGCCAGGGCCGGAAGGAACGTCAGCGCGCCCACCAGAAGAACCACGCCTGCAAGCAGAATAACGAATAGGGGTGTATGGGTTGGAAGTGTTCCGGGACCGGATGGAATGATCTTTTTACCCGCCAGGGATCCCGCCATGGCCAGAACCGGGATCATCACCCAGAACCGGCCAATCAGCATGGCGATCCCCAGGGAGAGATTGTAGAAGACGCTGTCGGCGTTGAGGCCGGCAAAGGCGCTCCCGTTGTTGTTTGCCGCCGACGAAAAGGCGTAGAGAACCTCCGTAAAGCCGTGGGGTCCCGGATTGAAAATGCCGGAAAGCCCCGCCTCTGCCGCCAGGGCAATCGCCGTACCGACAAGGACCACCGAGGCGGGGATGAGGATGACGAGGGAGGCCATTTTCATTTCGAAGGCCTCGATCTTCTTGCCCAGATACTCCGGTGTCCGGCCCACCATGAGGCCGGCCACGAAGACGGCGATGACGGCAAACACGAGCATGCCGTAGAGCCCGGAACCAACGCCGCCGAAGACAACCTCGCCGAGTTGCATGAGCCAGAGTGGGAATAGGCCTCCGAGGGGCGTGAAAGAATCGTGCATGGCATTGACCGAGCCGTTCGAGGCGGCTGTGGTGGCTACCGCCCAGAGTACCGAGTTGACGATGCCGAAACGCGCCTCCTTCCCTTCCATGTTCCCGCCGGGTTGCAGGCTGCTCACCGCCTGGTCGACCCCGAGGGCGGACAGGGCAGGGTTTCCCGCCTGCTCGCTCCACAGGCACAGCATCATGAGCGGTATGAGGATGACCAGCATTGCCGCGAGAATTGCCCGGCCCTGCCGCGTATCGCCCACCATTTTACCGAAGGTATAGCAGAGCGCCGCGGGAAGCAGGAGGATGGCGAGAAGCTCCAGAAAGTTTGAAATCTGGGTTGGATTCTCCAGGGGATGGGCGGCGTTGGCGTTGAAAAACCCCCCGCCGTTTGTCCCGATCTGCTTGATGGCGATTTGTGAGGCCGCCGGACCCATGGGGATGACCTGCCCGGTAACCTCGTTGCCCTCACTGTCCAGTGTGCTCTGAAGAAGCGGAACCCGAATGGCGGCGCCGAGCGACTGAACGACCCCCTGGGAAACGAGTGCCAGAGAGAGCACGATGGCCAGGGGAAGCAGGATGTAGAGAACGGAGCGGACCATGTCCACCCAGAAATTTCCGATGGTCTGCGAAAGGCTGCGCTTAAGCCCCCGGATGAAGGCTGCAAGGGCTGCCATCCCACTGGCCGCGGAGACGAAATTCTGGACGGTGAGCCCGATCATCTGCGTCAGGTAGCTCATGGCCGTCTCCCCGGCATAGGCCTGCCAGTTCGTATTGGTAACAAAACTCACGGCCGTGTTAAAGGCAAGGTCGGGTGCGATGGCACTGATCTGCTGGGGATTAACCGGAAGGAATGCCTGGCTGCGCTGGATCAGATAGAGCAGGAGAGCACCCGCGGCGTTGAACAGCAGCAGCGCCGTTGCGTATTCCTTCCATGTCATCTCCCCGTCGGGGCGGATCCCGCAGATTCTATAAATCCATCTTTCGAGGGGTGAGATAAGACGGTGCAGGGGCAAAGACTCTCCGCTGTAGACGCGAGCCATGTAGAAGCCCAGCGGCTTGACGAGAACCAGAAGGGCGACAAGATAGAGGAAAATCTGAATCATGCCCGGGGCGTTCATGAAAACACCTCCGGCTTCAGAAGCGCGATAAAGAGGTAGATGAGAAGGGCCAGTGCGATGATGCCGCCAATCAAGTAGAGAAAGGACATTTCACTCACCCGCCCGAAGTCTTTCAATCCAGCTGACAGAGAGCCCGCACAGAATGAAAAACACGACAATGATGCTTGCGTAGAGGATATCCATAAACTCTTCACTCTCCCGTTCGAGAAATCGCGTCAGGCATCCCCCACTCGCCGCTGAAGGATCTTATACTTCTCCAGGAGCTTGTTGCGCGTGGCCTCGAGCGCGCAGGTTTCCTGATCGACTTCGGCGGTTCTTTTCTGAATCGCCGGTAATTCAGCATCCCTCAAGTGATCCTTGGTTTGCCTGCTTTCCCGGGTCAGGACCTTCTTCCATTCCAGCGGATCGTCACTTCGAAATCTGCCCTTCGTCACTTTATACTTCACGAGAAGATCCTCCAGCGCAAGAGAGCTGGAAAAATCGTCGAGTTCCGATTCACTGACCGTCACGTAGAGGGCTTTCCCCTCAATCAACACGGGAAAGCGGTAAATCCCGGGATTCTCTGCAAGGGCCAGCAAACGAGCCTGATGGTCCCTGAGCATCCCTGAAAGCTTTTTATTATCGAGGGTCACTTTGTCCAGGTGATCAATCTCACTGCGGATCTCATTCATTTCCTTTCTCATCTCTTCGCGCGTCTGTGACCGGATCGAGATCGGCATTGCGAGAAACAGGATGACCACCGCAAATGACAGGACTCTGTATCGATTCATGTTTGCCCCCTTGAAACTTGTTGCTTTCAAGGAAATCTTCTCCAACGCTTTTGTGGTCAGGTTAACAAGGCAGGAATAAAGATGTTGTTAAAATCAGGGGCTGAGGAATAAAAAGAATATCAATACAACATGTGCGGGGGGGAGTTGGGGACCAAGCTTTTTTATCATTTTCATGATGACAGGATCATCAGGAAATGAGATATGATTATCCGTGAAGCGCTTAAACCCCAGGAAAGGAGGAATATATGAACAAAGCGGAACTGATCAGTGAAGTGGCAAAGGTCGTGTGTGTGAAGAAGGAGGCAGCCGCAGCCGTCGATGCCGTATTCGGAGCCATCCAGAAGGCACTGAAGAAGGGGGACAAGGTGGCCATCGCCGGATTCGGGACGTTTTCCGTTGCGAAACGGGCTGCACGGAAGGCCCGCAACCCCCAGACAGGCGACATCATCAAGGTGAAGGCGAAGAAAGTGCCGAAGTTCTCCGCCGGCAAAGGGTTTAAGGATGCCGTGAAGTAAGCTGCAGATAATTTTTCAGTCAACGAAAAAAGAAGGGATTCCGCGCGGAATCCCTTCTTTTTTCCGGCTCCCCGCCAGAGCGCGATCCGGGGGCACTCTTTACTTTCGGGCCGTTTGATTCTGCTCTCTCAGAAGAATCTTCCGCGGCGATTTACTCTTGGAACACCTTCGTTATCGGTTCAATGCTTACGGAAAATCGAAGCCCCTTCCTTCCTGGTCACGCCGGCGCCGAGAAACCCGATACCCTTCAGGATCCCTTTTTCTCTCCTGACCGAGGCGGCTGCTTCCGTTTTGCCGCCGCTCGTTTTCCCGATGGTTTCTTCGCCGGGACCCAAGCTTGCGTGCGGGAAGGGGGCGGGGCCTCTTTTCCCAGGCGCTCATCCCAGAATGCCGGGGTCCGTCGCAGATCACGGACGTCGTATTCCACACAGTGCGGCCAAATCTTTCACCCGGCCGCGGAACATGTCCTGCAGGCACTCGGGGATGTGCTGCTGCCTCGTGCGGTGCACGCGGATGCATTCCACGCAGTTTCCGTGACGGTGGCAGCGCGTCTGCGTGCAGGGACAGTCATCCACCATGCCCGGCATGAGTTTGCGCGCAGCAGTTTCCTTCTGTTTTCGTTTCATGGAGTTCTCCGCAATTCGGTTTCTTCCCCTGCCGGAGAAGCATAACCTTTTTACAACATTAAGAGATTCCTGCCGGAAGAACAATCTTTTTCATCCCTCGCTTTGACTTTCGACACGTCATTATATAGAATGCGCAAACCTGACGCAGATCGAGGATCGAATGCCATGAACCGCTGGTTTGAGACCCTTCATCGCACTCTGGACAGGGAGAAAATTTCGGGGAACCCGGAAAAGTCTCGGCTGGTGCCTCTCCAGCATTATGCCGAGTCCCTGGGGGAGTTCCGGGAAACCTTACTGCGCTGGTTTCAGGCAAGCCTGCCGGGGAAGCGCCGGATTCGCGTCTTTGTGGACGGCTTCCCCAAGAAGTGCTCCGAAGGCCCGACGGCACAAATCGACAAGGAGTTCCGGGCCCTGCTGGGCGAGGCAGGCATCCCCTTTTGCTGGACGGACCTCTCCGCCGAACTTGCCATACCCCCCGGGGAACTTCATGCCTCCCACGCATGCCTGGAGCAGATCCGCAGCGTCGTGCGGAGGGGAGAAGAAGATGCAGCGGTTGTCCTGGGCTCCGGAAGCATCACCGATCTGGTGAAACACGCCCTGCATCTGGAGGGCAGGCCCATTCCCTTTGTCTCGGTTCCCACGGCCCTCACCGTGACGGCCTTTACATCCGCTTTTGCCATCATCGACTTCCACGGCGCTAAACGCACCCTTCAGTCCAGACCTGTTTCCGCCGCCTTCTGGGTCAGACCTTTTTTGGAATGCGCCCCCCCAAGTATGTCCCGGGCAGGATACGGGGATCTTCTGGCCCGCTTCGTTGCTTACGGGGACTGGCTTCTCGGGCACCGCCTGGGGGTCATGGAGCGATATGACGAGTCGGCCTTTCGCCTCATGGAGCCTTTTGCCGGGGGTATCCGGGCGGCAGCCGGCGGGTTTGCCCGTTATCCACTGCCGCAGGATGCCACGGCGTGTACCGCCGCAGCGCTGGCCATGGCCGGGATTTCCATGTCCACGGCCGGCGAGACGACCCCCCTTTCCGGCTTCGAGCATGTCATCAGCCACGCCCTCGATTTCCTGAGGCTTACGGCGGGCAGGGATCTCGTCTTTCACGGCGAGCAGGTCGCTCTGGGCTCCCTCGTGAGCGCCCGGACCTTCGACCGGCTCCTGGGGATGGAGAACCTCAACGGCGTCGCCTGGCGGGATGCGGACATCGGGCAGTCCTTGCGGGTCCTGGAGGAGCGAATGGCTGCGACCCCCTTTCCTCGCGGAGGGGAGCCCTATCGCGATAAGATAGATGCTGCCCGGGCGGAGTTTTCCGTGGAATATCGAAAGAAATCAGAGCGCTGGGCGGCGGCCCGTCCCCGTATCCGGTACTTTGTGGATGCCTGGGGGGATATCCGGCTCGAACTCGCCCGATTGACCATGCGGGCCGGGGAGATGGAGCCGCTGCTGAAGAAATCGGGCCTGCCCTGCAGACCCGGGGAGACGGATCCGCCCACCACGGAGGAGGAATTCCGGTGGGCCGTGGCGTTTTCCCCGTTTGTGCGGGTGCGCATGAACCTCTCCGATCTGCTCTTCTGGATGGACAGGGAGGATCTCGTCGTCTTGCCTTGACAAAGCGGCAGTATTTTTCATATAGACAGCGCGGGAAAACTAGGGTGCCGGAAGTAGAATAACCAATCCAGGCTCCGGCCCGGGTTGGACAATCACAATCACATCTCGAGGAAGAAAAATCGAGGAGGAGGGGCCATGAAACGCATGCGATCGAAATGGGCGGTCCTGACAGCGGGCCTGATCCTGCTGTCGGCCGTGTCGGCAGGTTCGGCCTTCGGTGCGGAGCCGGTCAAGGGCAAGGTCATGATCTACAGCTCCATCTATCTGCACATCATCGAGCAGCTCAAGCCGGTGTTGAAAAAAACGTTCCCCGAGCTGGACGTGCAGTGGTTCTACGGGGGCTCGGAAAAGGTGATTGCGAAGCTCGTGGCGGAGTTCGATCAGGGCAGCACCATGGCGGACCTGATCATGATCGCCGACCCGGCCTACTACAACACCCTCAAGCGCGAAGGCCGTCTCCTGCAGTACAAATCGCCCAACGCGAAATATGTCCTGCCACTGTGGCTCGATAAGGACGGCTACTTCTCCGGCGTGCGGATCAACGTCATCGGAATCGCCTACAACAAGAATCTCGTGGCGGCCAAGGATCTCCCCAAGACCTGGTGGGACCTGGCAGACCCCAAGTGGCAGGGAAAGGTGGGAATGCCGAACCCGCTTCTGTCCGGGACGGCCTTTGCGGGGACGGCGGGCCTCGTGCGCTCGCCGAAGCACGGATGGCCCTTCTTCGAGGCCCTCCGGAAAAACCGGATCGCCTGTGAGCCCGGAAACGGCGCCGTGGAAACGAAGCTGCTCTCCGGCCAGCTCGCCGTGGCGATGCTCCTCGAGGAGAACGTTCTGAAGGCGATCAGTGAGAAAAAACCCCTGGGGTTCGTTTACCCCTCCGACGGTCCCATCGTGAACCCATCCGGTATCGCCATCATGAAGAACACGAAGAACCCTGCAGCGGCCAAGGCCGTTTATGACTTCTTCCTCTCCAGGGAAGGCCAGCAGGCGATCCTTGCGGGCTGGATGCACTCCGTCAGGCCCGACATGCCCCCGCCGGCCAATGCAGCCATGAAGATCGGGGAGATCAACAAGTTCGCCATGCCCATGGACTGGGATGCCATCAGCCGGGAGCCCGAAAAGGTCAAGGAACGATTCGACAAGACGGTTCTCCGGTAAATTGACAGCTTGTTCCCCCGCCGGCCGGGCCATGCTTCGGCCGGCGGGGATTTCTCTTGCGGAGCGGTGCCCTTCATGGCCTCGATCGGGAGGATCTTCAGCGCGCGCAATCTCGTCATCGGCTTCGCCCTGCTGTTTCTTGTCGTCTTCGTCCTTTTTCCCCTGGTCCTTCTTGTCTTGAGGAGCTTTCTGGGACCGGAAGGGGAGATCAGCCTCCAGAACTACATCGCCGTCTACGGCAAGGAACATAACTGGGATGCCGTGGTGACGACCCTCTGGGTCTGCGGCCTCACCATGTTCTTCTCCATGATCTTCGCCACGGGGCTTGCATGGCTCGTGGTGCGCAGCAATCTTCCCTGGCGGCGTCAGTTCCGCTCTCTCTTCTTCATCCCCTACGTGATCCCGCCCTACGTGGGGGCCATCGCCTGGATCCTGCTGCTCACACCGGGTGTGGGGTATATCAACAAGATATTGATTGAGTCCTTCGGCGCCGACATGCCCGGCCCCTTCGACATCTACACCGTCCCCGGCCTGGTGTGGGTCATGACCCTGTTCTACTATCCCCTGGCCTTTCTGAATGTGGCAAGCGCCCTCGAGCAGATGGACAACTCCCTCGAGGAGGCCGCCCGCATCAGCGGCGCCCATCCCTTGCGGGTATTCTGGGACATCACGCTGCCCCTGGTCTCCCCCAGCTTTTTCGCGGGGGGGCTTCTGGTATTTGCCGCCTCCGCCTCCGCCTTCGGGGTCCCCGCCATGATCGGCATGCCCAGCCGCATCTATGTGCTCTCCACCCAGGTCATCCAGTACGTCTACATGGGGACGACGTCGGGGATGCGTGAGGCAACGGCCCTGTCGGTCGTTCTCATGGTCATCGCCGTTATCACCATGACCCTCGGGAACCGCCTCCTGAGCCGCAAACGCTACACCCTTGTGGGGGGAAAGAGTGCCCGCGTGCTGCCAGTCTCGCTGGGCCGCTTCAAGATTCCGGCCCTCCTCTTTTCGGGTCTGCTGGGTTTTGTCCTGGTGATCCTGCCCATCGGGGCCATTGTGGTGACCTCCTTCATCCGGGTTTTCGGGGAGCCGATCACCCTGGAGAACCTGAGCCTGGAGCACTATGCGTACATTCTGACGTTCAAGACGGCCATGGAGGCCTTTCAGAACAGCTTCTTCCTGGGCATCGTGGCGGCAACCCTGGCTCTCTTCGTGGCAAGCCTCATCGCCTACTACCGGGTCAAGGTGAAGAGCCCCCTGGCCCGGGCGGCAGACCTCATCGCCACAATCCCCTACGCCACGCCGGGGACGGTCATCGCGCTGGCGCTGATCATCGCCTTTTCGGGGAAATACGGGCTCAACCTGTACAACACCTTCGCAATTCTGATCGTGGCCTACATCGTCAAGTATCTGGCCTTCTCCGTTCGTACGGTCTGCGCCTCCCTGGAGCAGATCGATCTTTCGCTGGAGGAGGCCGCACAGATCTCCGGGGCAAGCTGGATCCAGAGCTTCCGCGATATCATCCTGCCGCTCGTGCGGCCGGGACTGATTGCCGCTTGGTTTCTTGTGTTCATGACAACCTTCTATGAGTTGACGATGACGATCCTTCTCTATGGACCCGAGACGCTCAATCTGGGCGTCATCCTGTTCGAGATGCAGACCTACTCCAACCAGCAGGCGGCCTCCGTGCTGTCCGTGCTGATCCTCGTGGTGGTCCTGGTGGGAAATGTGCTGGTTTCGAAAATCACGAAAGGAAAGATCACCATCTGATGAACCGCAATGCAGACGCAGAGGAATATCAACGCGGGATGTCATTCCTGGCTTGACCAGGAATCCAGACAAGGACTGGATCCCCGCCTCCGCGGGGATGACGACGCGGGATCAGGAAACGGAAGGAAAAAACAATTCATGGCTGATGTGAGACTGGAAGACGTATCGAAGAAGTTCGGCAACGTGGAGGCCGTGGCGGCATTCAGCGAGACCATCCGGGAAGGGGAGTTCGTGTCCCTGCTGGGGCCTTCGGGCTGCGGCAAGACCACGACGCTGAGGATCATCGCCGGGTTCGAGAGAGCCACGACGGGGCGTGTGTTCATCGGGACCGAACTGGTGAGCTGCTCGGAGACCAGGACCTACAAGCCTCCGGAAGACCGCAACATCGGGATGGTATTCCAGTCCTACGCTGTCTGGCCCCACATGAATGTCTTTGCCAACGTCGCATACCCCCTGAAAGTCCGCGGCACATCGAAAAAGACAATCCAGGAGAATGTCGGTCGCGTTCTCGACCTGGTGCACCTGGAAGGCCTGGAGAAGCGTCTTCCCAGCCAGCTCTCCGGGGGCCAGCAGCAGCGCGTGGCCCTGGCCCGGGCGTTGGTGGCCGAACCCTCCCTTCTGCTTCTGGACGAGCCGCTCTCCAACCTGGACGCCAAGCTGCGCGAGAGCATGCGCTTCGAGATCAAGGACGTACAGCGCCGCCTCGGGATCACCGTCATCTACGTGACCCACGACCAGGCCGAGGCCATGGTCATGTCCGACCGGATCATCGTCATGGACAAGGGCTATGTCCAGCAGACGGGCAGGCCGAAAGATATCTATGAATTGCCCGCCAACCGTTTTGTGGCCGACTTCATCGGACTCATTAATTTCATGGACGGCACGCTGGTTTCCGTGGAAGGCGCCGAGGGGGTTGTAGCCCTGACCGATGTCCCGGGGCCCGTGCATCTGAAGGGCCGCCTCCACTCTGAAATGAAGACGGGGGAGCGGGTCGTCCTGGCGGCCCGCCCGGAATCGATCACCGTGTCGGGTCATCAGTCCCCCGGCGCGATTCCCGGGCGCCTGGTCCGGAAGATCTATCTGGGAAACGAAATGGACTACCGGGTGGCCCTCGGCCCCCAGGAGGTTCGGGCCACGGGACCTGCCGCCGCCGATGACCTGGCGGATGGAAGCGACGTGTGGATGTCCTTCACCAAGGTCCTTGCGATGCCGTTTTAGAACGCCCGGCAATCTCTGATCATCCAACCTCTTCGCCCGGGCCAAACAAAAAAAGGGATTTGGCAACCATGCAAAATCCCACCCCTCCCCTGCAGACACAATCTTTTACGGCTAAATAAATCGTTGACAAACTTTCGGGAGAAGCGTAGACAATAAGCGTTATTTTTAAATAATCATTATCGTCAAAGCCAGGTGATGGGGATGCAACAAAGGGATTTAATAGAACCCCAAAAGCGCGTCGAGGAGATGCTTTCCAAACTGAAAAGCCGCGATTTCCGCATTACGCCCCAGCGCCTGGCCATACTCAGAATTCTGGCCGAAAGCGATGGGCATCCAAGCGTCGACACCATATATCAGGAAGTTAAGGCCGAATTCCCCACGACAAGCCTGGCCACGGTATACAAAACGGTTTCTCTTCTCAAGGAGCTGAACGAGGTCCTGGAACTTGGCTTTCCCGATGGGAGCAATCGCTACGATGGAAACAATCCGGTGCCTCACCCTCACGCAATCTGCATGAAGTGCAAGAAAATCATGGATCCCGAATTGATGAACATTGACGCACTCAGCGAAGAGATGAGCCGCAAGACGGGATATAAAATCTTCTATCACCGCCTGGATTTCTTCGGTCTTTGCCCGGAATGTCAGCAGAAAAACTAATCTCCTCGTGCTCTGTGGCACTATTTTATGGCTCTTTTTTTACTTGGTAATAGATAATGATTCTTTATAGACATTAAGAATCATGAGTAGCATGGCAACCTTTTACGGAGAGAGAAAGAACGACAATTCATACAGCGAAAGGAGGAAACATTATGACTGAAGACAGCAAGTGCCCGATAACGGGCAGGACAAGCAAATCCATTGCCGGCGGCGGCACGTCGAATCGGGACTGGTGGCCGAACCAGCTGAACCTCAAGATTCTTCATCAGCACTCCGGCCTGAGCAATCCGATGGGCGAGGCGTTCAACTACGCGGAGGAGTTCAAGAAACTCAACCTGGCGGCTGTGAAGAAGGACCTCTATGCGCTGATGACAGACTCGCAGGACTGGTGGCCGGCCGACTGGGGTCACTACGGGGGGCTCTTCATCCGGATGGCGTGGCACAGCGCAGGCACCTACCGTATGGGTGACGGCCGCGGAGGCGCGGGGTCCGGCTCCCAACGCTTGTCGCCCCTCAACAGCTGGCCGGACAACGTGAACCTCGACAAGGCGCGCCGTCTGCTCTGGCCGATCAAGCAGAAATACGGCAAGAAAATCTCCTGGGCCGACCTGATGATCCTCACCGGCAACTGCGCCCTGGAATCGATGGGGTTCAAGACCTTCGGCTTCGGCGGCGGGCGCGAGGACGTCTGGGAGCCCGAAGAGGACATCTACTGGGGCAGCGAGGACACCTGGCTTGGCGACAAGCGCTACTCAGGTGACCGCGATCTCGAGAACCCGCTCGCCGCCGTGCAGATGGGCCTGATCTACGTGAACCCCGAAGGGCCAAACGGCAACCCCGATCCGGTCGCCTCCGGCCGTGACGTCCGGGAGACCTTCGCGCGCATGGCCATGAACGACGAAGAGACCGTCGCGCTCGTCGCCGGCGGGCACACCTTCGGCAAGTGTCATGGCGCCGGCCCCGCGTCCCATGTGGGGCCTGAGCCCGAAGGCGCCGGCCTCGAAGAGCAGGGCCTCGGCTGGAAGAGCAGCTTCGGCAGCGGCAAAGGAGGCGACACGATCAGCAGCGGCATCGAGGGCGCCTGGAAGCCGAACCCGACAAAATGGGACATGGGCTATCTGAAGGTGCTGTTCAAATACGAGTGGGAGCTGGTCAAGAGCCCGGCCGGCGCGAATCAATGGCTGGCCAAGGACGTGGCCAAAGAGGACATGGTGGTTGACGCGCACGACCCGTCGAAGAAGAACCGGCCGATGATGACCACGGCGGATTTGTCGCTTCGCTTCGACCCGATCTACGAGCCGATCGCGCGGCGCTACCTGCAGAACCCCGAGGCATTCGCCGACGCCTTTGCCCGGGCGTGGTTCAAGCTGACGCACCGCGACATGGGCCCCCGCCCGCGCTACCTCGGCCCGGAGGTTCCCGCAGAGTTGCTGATCTGGCAAGACCCGGTGCCGGCAGTCGATCACAAGCTGATCGGCGCGAAAGACGTCGCAGAGTTGAAGAGCAAGATCCTGACTTCCGGCCTGTCCGTGTCGGAGCTGGTCTCGACGGCCTGGGCGTCGGCGTTCACCTTCCGTGGCTCCGACAAGCGAGGCGGCGCCAACGGGGCGCGCATACGCCTGACGCCGCAGAAGGATTGGGAAGTCAACGAGCCTGCCCGGCTGGCGAAGGTGCTCAAGACCCTGGAGAAGATTCAAAAGGCCTTCAACAGCGCGCAGTCCCGCGGCAAGAAGGTATCCCTGGCGGACCTGATTGTTCTGGGCGGCTGCGCAGGCATCGAGAAAGCTGCGAAGAAGGCCGGCCACAACGTGACCGTTCCCTTCTCGCCCGGGCGCACGGATGCGTCGCAGGAACAGACCGACGCGGCGTCATTCGCCGTCCTCGAGCCGAAGGCCGACGGCTTCCGCAATTACCAGAAGGCAAAATACGCCGTATCGGCCGCGGAGCTGCTGGTCGACAAGGCGCAACTGCTGACCCTGACCGCGCCGGAGATGACGGTGCTCATCGGCGGCATGCGCGTTCTGAACACCAACTACGGACAGGCCCGGCACGGCGTTTTCACGAAGAGGCCGGGGTCGCTCACCAATGACTTCTTCGTGAACCTGCTCGACATGGGCACGACGTGGAAGGCGGCCTCTAAGGACGGGGACCTGTTCGAAGGGCGTGATCGCAAGACGGGCGAGCTCAAGTGGACCGGCACCGGCGTGGACCTCATCTTCGGTTCGAACTCCCAGCTCCGTGCTCTGGCCGAGGTCTACGGAAGCGCGGACGCGCAGAAGAAGTTCGTCCAGGACTTCGTGGCGGCCTGGAGCAAGGTGATGAACCTTGATCGCTTCGACCTCGCCTGATCGTCGCATAACCGTCTTCGAGGGCGACAGGGCGGCGAAAAAGAAGTGGACCAAGGCCGATCAAGGCCTATGAAGACGTGAGATTCAAAAGGACTGTAAACGGCGGGAGTGCCTGGAGGTGACGTGAGGCAGCGACGGGAGTGACGAAGTCGTTCGGCTTTCCCTTGAGGTAAAGCCGCCCCTTAGGGTGTGCAAAACAACATCGTGTTGCAGATTTAATTTTCAGGGAGGTAGGAGTTTTATGACGGAATATGATCTCTTTAAAGTTTTCCCAAGAATGCCGAAGAAGGTCATGATCGGCGACATCACGATTCGCGACGGCTTCCAGCACGAGGAGAGGTTCATCTCCACGAATGCCAAGATTTTCTACGGAAGGGGAGCATCCTGGCGGGCTGCAAGGAACTCGAGGCCACCAACCTGGGCAGTGCGGTGACGACGCCCCAGTTCAGCGATGCCGACGAAGTGATGAAGGCCATGCGCAGCGACGAGTTCAAAAAACGCTGCGAGCGCGCCAAGATCAAGTATAACGAGCTGGTTTTCACAAACGTGACGATCCGCGAGACTGCCGTGGACCGCGCCATCGAGATGAAGAAGAAGGGCTACGGCCCGGACCGCATCCTGATGATGGTCTCGACGGACCCCGAGCACCACTTCGCCAACTCCGGCACGACGCTCTCCCAGTACTGGAGAGAGGCCGAGCGCTGCATCAAGAAGGCAACCGATGCCGGCATCAAGATGTGCGGCACGGTCTCCACGATCTGGGGCAGCCCCATCAGCGGCGCAACGAAGCTGGAAGACGCCGTTGAGTTCACGAAGCGATGGTTCTCCATCGGCGCCTACGACATCGAGCACGCCGACCACGACGGCTCCGCCAACGGCGCCGACGTGTACCGCTACTTCTCGATGTCCTCGATGCCATGCCCAACGCGAGGCCACCTTGCCGCCGGCACGAGACCAAGCGCATCGCCTCGCAGTCGATCCTGGCAGCGCTGAGGCGGGGCTTGCCCGTTTGAGGGGACGCTGGGCGGTCTGGGCGGGCAGCAGGCCAACTTCCTCGACGACTGCCCCATCCGCGGCACCGGTGAGTATTACTACAAGGATCACCGGTTCGTAGGGCTGATCTGCCTGGAGGACCTTATCGTGCAGATCGACGAGCTGGGCATCGAGCATGGCTACGACGTGGACCGTATGCTGTGGCTGGGCTAGAAGCTGGAGAAGACCTGCGGGCGCAGGCTGCGCAGCGAGGCCGTCAACAACGGCAGCACGGCGAAGGGAGGGAATCCTCAGTTTGGCCGCCCGGGCCTGAAGAAGCTCGTCGAGAAGGAAGGCGAAAAGCCCGGCGCGAGAGTTCCGGCCGAGTGGCCTGCCGAAGTGAAGCTGGGCGACAAGTGGGGACCGACGGCAGACGTGTGGAAGAAGTAGAAGCATCGGTAACGGACAAGCATCCAAAATGGATGAAATGTATTTGCAGGGCAGGGCTGGCAAACGGCCCTGCCCTGTTTCAGGATAGCCCTGTAACTGCCTTGATCTCCACGTCCGAAAAATCATCCAAGCCCATTCTGCGGCACCGACGGAGGGAAAACATGGTAGTGAAACGGTCGGCCATGACAATGGGATCAGGATCGATCTCAGAGAGGTTCCGATGACCGTGGAAGGAAATCTGTCATTGCTGCGCAAGTACTGGCAGTCGGAAATCGTTGCCGATCGCCTGTACGGCTTTCTTGCCGCTCGATGCAGCGATGCGGAGCACAGAGAAATTATTTTAAAAATCGGGCGTATGGAGCAGGGGCACGCAACGGTCTGGAGCCGTATCGCCGACAAGTCCCATGGCGCCAGGTTCGAAGTTACCCTTTCCCTGAGGTTGAAAATCCTCTTGGGAAAACTGCTTTCAGTCGTCCTTCCGTTCACCATCTTCATCCATTACATGGAGCACGAGGAGCGAAACGCGATCCTCGAGTACTCCAAGCTGCTCGATGCATACAAGCACGACGAAGACACCCGCAAGATCATCACCAATATCATCCGGCAGGAAATCGCCCACGAGTGGCAGATGATGGAGCAGATTGCCGACAAAGAAGCCTATATAGAAAAGACCCGGGAAGCGATGGATGCCATGACCATCGGGAGTATCGAGACGCTGGGAGTGGTCATCGGCCTGCTCGCTGCGCACGCATCGACGCTGACGATCGGGTTGACAGGGCTTCATCGCGTGCACTCGGGGGGCTCATCGCGATCATGTCCACATCCTATGTCACATCGAAAGCAACCTCCGATCTGCACGAGGGCTGAACCCGGGAAATCCATATAAAAAGGGACATCAATCCCGCCGTCCTGAAACGGGAGCTGGAAAAGGCCCTCATCGGGAAAGGAATCGGCAGTGAAACGGTCAAAGACATCATGGGGATCATCGGGGATGACACGTCCATCCTGTCCAACCTGGTCAAATCGATGAAATCATTGGGCGAGGTCGGCGAGCCGAAAGAGGCCATTAAAACCTCCGGCTTGTTTTTCATCTTCGGAGCCGTACCGATCCTGATCCCCTTCTTCGTCGGGGTCATGGGGAATCTCGCTCCCTTTATCCCCGCGGTGACCGCCTTTGTCGTGGCCGTTTTCACGATATCAACGGCAGGGTTCTTTGTCGCGGTTCTGTCCGGGAAAAAGATATTCATGAAGATCGCGCACAATATCTTCGTCATCATGGGGACGTGCGCCGTCACCTATGCGGTAGGCCTTGCCGCCCGGATTCTTTTGGGAATCGATGTGGTTCATTGACACGGTTTTCGAGAAGAGGATAATAAAAAACGGGGCCTCGCAATGGAGGTCCCGTTATATATTTTCTGGCGACGCAGGCGGAACTTTCCTCATAGTTGACTGTACGGCCAGGCGGTGATGCCCGATCCAAGGGGAAGCTTGACCTCGCCCGGGTGAACCACGTAGCCGGGCAATGCCCTGCCGTCAAAGTCTTTCTGAAATGTTTTGATCGATGTAGCCATCGCAGGCCGCGGTGTGGAGGAAAGCTTCACTTCAATCGGAACGAGCTTTGCGCCGGTTTCAATGACGAAATCCACTTCCGTTCCCGTGGATGTCCGCCAGAAATAAACCTGCGGATCGATACCCCGATGGGTGAGCGACTTGACGATTTCCGACAGAACCGCCGTTTCCATGATTGCACCCGCCAGAGGGCTGGCGGCGGCGTGCTCGGGGTCTCTCAGGCCCGTGAGATAACAAAGCATTCCCACGTCCGTGAAGTAGGCCTTCGGTGTCTTGACGAGCCGCTTGTTGAGATTGGCAAAATACGGGCGGATCACCATGACCTGATAGGTGGCCTCCAGCACGGAAAGCCAGGCCTTGGCTGTGTTGACGGCCACTCCAAGGTCCCTGGCCAAGTCGGTGAGATTCAACAGCTGGGCGCTGCGGGCGGCCAGCGCCCGAAGGAAGCTCTGGAACTGAGAGAGATCGCCGACCTGGCGGATGGTCCGCACATCCCGTTCAAGGTATGTCTGGACATAGCCGGCATGCCACAGATTGACGTCGCGGCAGGGATTTGCAATCAATTCCGAGAATCCGCCTTGCAGAAACCCTTTCCAGAGATTCCGGCGTGAGACCGCTGCCGTTGGTGCATCCCGGTATTCCGGCTCCCACGGCAGGGGGGCCTGAGGCCGGCCGGCCACCTCCCGGTGCGAAAGCGGCAGAAGCCGAAGTATGGCGGCACGGCCTGCCAGCGTCTCGGTGACCTTCTCCATGAGTAGAATATTCTGGGAGCCTATCAGCAGGTACTGCCCGGGGCTGTCCCGATGGTGGTCGATCATTTCCTTGATGTACGGGAGAATTTCCGGGACGTACTGCACCTCATCGAAGATAACGGGCGGCGGGTGCATCTCCAGGAAACCTCTTGGATCTTCCATCGCAGCCGCCCTGATATCGAGCGGTTCCATGGATACATAATGGAACTTCGCGTTGAAGAGATGCTTGAGAAGCGTCGTTTTACCGGACTGGCGCGGACCGGTGAGCACCACTGCCGGGAATTCCTCGGCAGCCCTTTTCAGGACCGGTTCCAGCGATCTCTTGATGTACTTAGCGGGCATGAGAGCCTTCATTTCTTGCAATCATGCATTTGAAATGCATGATTGCAAGAAATATTTTCTCTCCGGCACAGATGTCCTCGCCGGACCGAGGCAGAAAATAAAAACGGGGCCTCTGGAAGAAGGCCCCTGGACTTTTCCGGACATGAATAACTTCTTGTAATGACTCGGAAATACTCTGCACAATATGGCAGGTGACCGATTAGGTGGCGCCACATATCAAACTAGCTAATGAATTTAAATAGACCGAACAGACGGAATAGACTGAATAGACCAGAGAGCCGCTCCGCGGCATTGCCTTGTGGCTTGCGGCTTGTGGCTCTTACCCTAGTATGTCAATATGAAAGTCTAACCCCGATCCTCACACAGATAGCCCACGTCGGTTCTGCACGCGGGATCTTTGCCTGAAATGCCGTTCACCTACAAGGTCCCTGCAGTTGGCCGAGTGAAATCGAGCAACATCTTGACGATGGTTGTCTTGCCAGCACCGTTGGGACCCAGCAGGGCGAAATATTCGCCTTTCGCGACGGAGAAGGAAATCTGGTCAACAGCCGTAAGAGAACCGTATCGCTTAGTAACTGCTTGTAATTCAATCATGGCTCTCCGTCTCTCGTCTCATTTGAGACTGTTTTTCCTTTATCGTTTTTTGTAGGCGAGCCGTATCAAAATATACCTCATTACGTATGATTTTATCATTCGATATTTCAACAATATCCAAGCCATAATCAACAATTATGTCGTTATTAATAGGAAGGGACACCTTCCATTTCAATGTGAATCCATTTTCTGTTGGGAATATTTCAACACACTCATATTTCCAGTTGGGATAAAAACTTATAAAATTGCTAAAATATGTTAATATTTGCTTTTTCCCTTTTAGACCTTGAGGAATGAAAGGATCTGAATAGAAAGCATCATCTGAATAAAATGATATCAGCAATTCAGGTTTGTTACCCGTCCAAGCAGGCAACCATCGATTACAAAAATCTTTTGCTTTTTCCAATTCCATAATCTTCTCCTTACATAAGTACGCGAAAGTAATTCATGCTGCCGCTAACAATTACGTTGGAATATTGCATAACCTCAACGAATCTAAAAAACACACTTTCAGTGCGCCTCTTATCTTCCTGAAGCCTGATTCCCGACTCCCGAAGCCCTCTTTTCGTCACTCCGCGACTGGATAGACCGAACAGACGGAATAGACTGAATAGACCAGATGCGGCCTTGCCACTTTGCCACCCTGCCACTTCTTTACTGGTCACTGTGGCGTCAATCCTGTTCACTTTTGTCACGGATAAAGATCTGACCCCTATTTCCCCTCTGATGATTGACGATTGTAATCGACTATGCGAGGTTAAATCCCTTCTCTGCGCATTTCAGGAAGGAAGTTGCTACCCGACCGAAAATGACCTCGAAAAATTCCGTTCTGCGCACGACAAGGCCGCAACATTCAGTTGGGAATTGAACTGAGGTTTACCGCTTGAACTGTAGACACCAATAACGCTGTCTTTATCTTTTCTCATTCAAGAAACTCATGTAGGCCTTTGCGGTTTCTTCGGGCTTCTCAATCATGGGGCAATGGCCCGTGTCCTCATGATAACCGTCCTGAAATTCTTCAGATTCTTTTCCAGGAACACAACGCTCCCTACGTCCAGCATCTTGTCCTGATCCCCCCACAGGATCCGGACAGGCGCCTGAATCTGGGGCAGGACGGACGCCAGGGAAAACTGGAACAGGTTGGTATCGTTCCATATTTTCCTGTTGAACTCCATGTGGGCGATCCAATCCGCGACCAGGATTTTCTTGAAGGCTGGAGGGAAGGGGGGCATCTTCTCGTAAACCAGGGCCAGCAGCTTATCGACATCTTCGGGGTTGCCGGCCAGCAGCAGATTGTTGCCCTTCTCCAGTTGCAGGACGAACTCGCTTTTGTTTTCAACGGCGCTCCGGCCATATCCAACAGGGCAAGAGTCAGGACCTTCCCGGGGTGTTTTGCCCCGTAGGTGGCCGCGTATGCGCCGCCCATTGAATTGCCTGCCATGTGGAATTTGTCGAGCTTGAGCACCTCCACAAACCGGTCGATGCGCCCAACCTGGCTCTCGACACCGTAATGTTCCGTCGGCACCTGCGAGCTTTCACCGAAGCCGGGCACATCGGGGATAACAAGGTGGTATCCCTTCAAGTACCTGGCGAAGGCGGTCCATTGGTCCTTGTAGCCGCCGAATCCATGAAGGAGCACGACGGTTTCCCCTGTTCCTCCTTCCAGGTAAACGATCCGGTGATTGTCGACCATGATGCATTCTTGACCAGATCGGCGGAGCGTCTCTGGGCATCGATCGCCAGTTTGAACACCGTTTCCGGGAAAAGGAAGTAAAATGCCACACAGACAACAATGGCAACAACGACGATCAGTCCGTACTTTACGATTTTTTTCATTTTATTCCCTCCGGACATCGGACTTTTGGGCTTTCCGAAGGTTAGAGGTGGGTGTTTTGATTAACTGGGCTACAGAAGTGACATTTACAGAATGTTGATTTAGAAATACTCCTAAACTCATGGGTGGTCAAGAAGATAAAGGGTAATGGAGTATGGACTCCTCTCCAAATCATATAGGAGATTTGCATTTGTAATCAGGCATTCCTCGTGAATATCCAAAAAACAAGACTCAGGAAGAAAGCGATACCACTGCAAAGCAGCCCGACGGAACAGACCGAATAGTTCTTCTCCCACGACCAAATAGACAAAATAGACTAGATAGACGGAATAGACTAGAGAGTTGCCCCGCGGCCCGCTTGTTGCTTGTTGCTTCGCAAAATGCAAGTGTTCCGACCCGTCTTATACACGGCTCACGAAAGTAAAAATGTAAAGTACGTCCCCAATCTCCCAATCTCCGCCGACCAAATAGACAAAATAGACTAGATGACGAAACAGACCAGAGAACTGCGAAGCGGCCTCAAGACCTGATTCCATCTCTCTCCCATATCAGAAGGATGGTTTAGAATCCCAGCCAGCGAGTATTCTTGTCGAGAGATTCACGACCGTTCACCAGGGCATTCGCGGGAAAGTCCCAGTCCGGATATCCGATGGCAATGGCAATGATGATCTTCTTGTTATCCGGTATTTGTGCGATTTCCCGTACGGCTTCGGGATACAACACCCCCTGGTCTTCAATGCAGGTGCCAAGCCCAAAGTGGAGTGCCGCCAGGCAAATATTCTGCATGGCCGCCCCGAGATCGAGCAGAGGCCCGCAATCGCTCAGGGATTTATCTGTCAGAAGAAGGATTGCGACCGGAGCGTCAAAGAAACGGAAACCCCGTTCCAGCCAGGCTGCTCTTTTCTTTTTGTCGTCCCTGGGGATATTCATAAGCTCAAAGAGTTCTTTGGCCAGTTCGATCTGTCGATTCCGGTATATGCTCTCGTTCGACCAGCTGACCGCTTCGTGCTCAGGATGCGCCGCCTCTTTCTTGTTTAATTTCTCAACGATGGCAGTCCGCAGCCTGTTCAGAACATCACCCGTCAAGACAAGAAATTCCCATGGTTGCGTATTCATTGCCGATGGGCGCCCTGCAGGCCGATTCCAGAATTTTGGTCAACATGTCCTTTGAAACAGGGTCGGATTTGAATCCTCTGATGCTTTTTTCTTTTGTTTATCGCATCAATAATGTTCATACTGTTTCTCCTTTAGCTATGCGGCTTGCGGCCAATGATAACCCTTTCCTTAATCTCTCCTTCGCCCGCCGAGGAAGGCGGTGTCGTGAGCAGCCATGGCGAGCTGCCATGGTTGAGCCGTGTCGAAAAACCCACGAACCAGAGGAAACGGGATCAGAGGTGAGGGGGAATTGCCCTTCCACTTCTCCTCTCACTCTTGCCACTCTTGCCACTAAGGGGGGGGGGGGGGGGGGGGGGGGGGGGGCCCCCCCTCCTCTCACAACTTCCACCCCGCGGTCCAAATAGGTTCAATATGCAAGTCTATTCTTCACACTACTTACCGTAACATTGACGGTGAGCGTTTGGCCGGAAGCCTCGACGATTTTAATTGCTGCACTTCCTGTTTGCTGGGCGCTAACCGCATATTGCTTGGCGCCGGTGGGTGAAATTCCCTGATATTGAACTTTGACGCAGTTATTGGATGCTGTAATCGTGAACGGCTCCTTCCCCCCATACAGACAGAATGCGTATTTTCCCCTTTATGTCGCTTAATATCAAATTGCTGTCCGTTATCACCGCCTGAAGTTTTGCGACTGCAGGCACGGGCCTTTCTTTGACGCGGATATAGGTAAATGTGGCCGTATTGCGGCTGTCCCGCACAGTAATATTGGCCAGACCGGGTTTATTGGCCGTGATGCGGCAGTTATTCTTGTCAACCTTGGTAATCGTTACGGCATTCTTGTTATGTTCCGTCACGGTATACGGCGGCGCACCGGCTGTCATATTCAGGGTGGCTGTTCCGCCGACATAAATTTCGCTAGCGGACAGCTTCAATTGCGGGCGTTGGTTCTCATTCGGTATGACCGTCACCTGCGCATTACCGCCCTTGCCCTGGCCGTTTTTACTTGCACCATAACCTTGCTGCCGAGACTGGACGAGACGCCTTTGAAGACAAAGGTATCCGCAGCGCCGGTACCGGTGACGGCAAGATTGGTGGAAACTTGGGGTCAAATCTTTATCCTTGAATATTAAAAGTACACGATGTTGAAGTTATTCAAACAAAAAAGCCCGACCAGAAGCTTACATCTCCCGAGTCGGGCTTTATGATCCCGCAAAAATTTCATTGTCCCCTCTGGTCTTTCTAGTCTGTCTAGTCTATTCGGTCTATCCAGTCTGTCTGGTCTATTTAGTTTGTTCGTTGATTTCGTTTGTTTCGTCGAGAGAAGGCAAGTATTGTCTGTGTAAATAAGCTTGCCCGTACGGGCGGTTAGATGAATGTCTTGACAGGCGCGAGCTGTAAATGCTAAATGCTGCCTCCTGGTATTGTAGAAACATGAGAATGGATATGCGCAAACACCTGGTCATCATATCGGCTGTTTTATTTTTCTTCGTGTCGCTGGCTCTTGCCCTGCATCACGACGATGCCCCCTTTCAGACAGTCACTTGTTCCATCTGCAAGGTGAAGAACTCGTCTTCGCGCGAACAGGACTGGCCGGGCGAGGTCGAGCAACTGACGGGCGACCGCAACACCGGCACGCTCGACGCGTTGAAGAACCGCGCGTGGGACGTCTGCATCGACAACCCGACCACGCTGCCGTTCTGGGTGCGCGACGCCGGCCAGGTGCTCAAGGGCAAGGTCGGCCAGTACGTCTTCATCTCCACGCTGTCGGTCTATGCCGAGGAGAAAGAGGTGGGGGCCGACGAGACGGCGCCGGTGGCCCAGTACCAAGGGGGCCGACCCGATGAAGGAGTCCCAGGAGACGCTGCGCGGCGACGTCGGCAACCTGTACGGCCCGCTGAAGGCCCTGTCGGAGAAGGAAGCCGAGCGGTGGTTCCCGGGCATCACGACCGTCATCCGCCCCACGCTCATCGTCGGACCCGGTGACGATTCGGACAGGTTCACCTACTGGCCCGTTCGCCTCAACCGCGGGGGCGACGTGCTCGCGCCGGGGGACGGCAGCGATCCGGTTCAGTACATCGACGCGCGCGACCTCGCCCAGTGGACCATCCGCATGGTCGAGTCCAGGACGCTGGGCACCTTCAACGCCGCGGGCCCCGACTTCGAGCTGACGATGATGGAGATGCTCTACGGCATCCGCGCGGCGACGACCGTGGCGTCGAAGCTCCACTGGGTGCCGACCAGTTTCCTGCGCGAGCAGAAGGTGCAGGCCTGGTCGGACATGCCCGGCGTGGGTGCCGTCGGAGCCCGACACGCGCGGGTTCAGTACGCGGAGCGTCAAGCGCGCCGTGGCGGCCGGGCTCACGTATCGGCCGCTCGCCCAGACGGCACTGGACACGCTGGCCTGGTGGAAGACGCTGCCCGCCGAGCGGCAGGCCGCCTTGCGCGCGGGCATCAAGCCCGAGCGCGAGGCGGAGGTGCTGGCAGCGTGGAAGGCGAAGAAGGGGTGGCAGGGCCCGCCGCCTGCTCGCCCGTCTCCGCTCGTGGCGCGGTCAGCAGTACCGCGGAGCCCGCGGCGGCCGAAACCAGCGACGCCAGCAGGATGCCGAGCTTGGCCTCCGCCTCCAGCGGCGACCCGGCGAAGGCGAGGCTGCTGATGAAGAGCGACATCGTGAAGCCGATGCCCGCCAGGCAGGCGGCGCCGAACACGTGTCGCCATGACGTCGAGCCGGGCAGGGCGGCCAGCCCGGTCTTGACTGCAATCCAGCTGGCCAGGAAGATCCCCAGGGGCTTGCCGAGGATCAGGCCGCCGAGGACGCCCGTCGCCACCGGCGAGGTGAGCGTGCGCGCCGCCTCGGCGTCGAACCTGAGGCCGGCGTTGAAGAGCGCGAACACGGGCATGATCGCGAGGGTCACCCACGGCTGCACCGCGTGCTCGAAGCGCAGCGCCGGGCTCTGAGACTCCTGCAGCACCCGTTCGAGGCGCGCGATCAGGGCGGAGCGTTCCTCCGCGGACGCATCGAGCCTCGCCTCTTCCACGCGGTCGGCCCCCCGGCGAAGCACCGACGCCAGCGCCGTCGGCACCAGGCGCACCCGGGTCGGTACCATCAGCGCGACGAGCACCCCGGCCACCGTGGCATGCACGCCCGAGGTGAGCACGCCGACCACAGCACGACACCGAGCACGACGTAGACCGCGAGGGGGCTGCGCGAGCCCGCGAGGTTCGATGCCGAGGCCGGCGAGGAACGTGGCTGCCAGCCCGAGCGCGCCCAGTCCAGCGCGCTCGGTGTAGAAGAGGGCGATCACGAGCACCGCGCCGAGGTCGTCGACGATCGCCAGCGCGGCGAGGAACACCTTGAGCGCCGGCGGCACGCGCTTGCCGAGCAGCGCGAGCACGCCGAGCGCGAAGGCGATGTCGGTGGCCATCGGGATGCCCCAGCCGGCGCGCGCCGGCGCCGCCGCGCGTTGAGGCGGCGTAGATCAGCGCCGGGCACCAGCATGCCGCCGACGGCGGCGGCGATCGGCAGCATCGCCTGCGCGGCTCGGCGAGCTCGCCCGACCAGGAACTCGCGCTTGATCTCGAGCCCGACGACGAAGAAGAACATCGCCATCAGGCCGTCGTTGATCCAGTGGTGGAGGCCGAAGTGCAGGCTGCGATCCCCGAAGGTCAGGCCGAGCGGCTGGTGCAGCAGGTGCTCGGTCCTGTTCCGCCCAGGGGGAGTTGGCCCACGCGAGGGCGACGGCGGTGCAGGCGAGCAGCAGCACGCCGCCGGCCACCTGCCGCCGCGCGAACACCTGGAAGGGGCGGAGCAGCCTCTCGGCGGCGCGCTCGGTGACGGTGGTCGCCACGCGTTCGTCCGCCGTGACGGGGACGGGATCCTCCTGATGCGCCATGGCGGGTACTCATCCCACACGTGAATGGGCCAACGACCAATCAGCGGGTGGCGCCGAGACCGGCCATCAACGCCACGAGTGCCGGGGAAGGGTCGGGCCCCGTGCCCAGCGCGTGGTGCTCGCACGCCTCGTGAACCTTCATCAACTCCGCGTAGCGCGCCACGTTGGCCGCGTCTGGCACGACGCGACTGAGCGCTCGCCGGACGACGAAGCCGTCGACGACCCCGGCCCAGTCCGCCGGCTCGCTGCGGTCCACGAGGTCCGCGTGATACGCCCGCAGCGCCGCCCCGAGCGACGCGGAATCGCCCACCTCGAGCTGGTGGACGTCCGCGCCGAAGACGTCGGCCATCACGCTGCAGCATGCCTCGATTCACCGCGGCGCCGCCGGTGGCGTGGATGGTGTCCACGCGCACGCCCATCCAGCGGCAGTGCCGAGCCATCGCCATCATCTGCGCCTCGACGAGGGCGCGCACGTTGGCCGGGCCGTCGGTGTCGTGGAGGCCGTAGCGGCGGACGCCGGCGCGAGCACGCTCGGCGTGATCTCCGGCTTCGAACCACGGCAGCATGATGCGCCGCCGTTCCGGCGCGGGTTGCGTGCCGCAGCGCCCGGAGAATCCCGCCCAGTCGAGCCCGAATGCCTGCCGGACACGCTCGCGGGCCAGCGAGCCGTTCTTGAAGCAGATGAGGCCCATGTAGTCGCCGGTCGGCGAGCCGAACACGTGCCCCGTTCCGGACGGGTCCATGCGGGCCTCGGGCATGAAGCCGAAGACCGTGTCGCTCGTGCCGAGCGAGACGGCGATGCGCCCTCGCGAAGGAGACCGACGCCGACGAGGCTGCACGGGTTGTCGCCGGACCACGCGATCACCTTGGCCGGAGGAAGCCCGTATCGCGCGTCCAGTAGGGCGCGAGCGTGCCGACCACCGCCCGAGGGCGCCCGAATCGGCGGCAGCCTGCCGGCAAGGTCCGGGCCGTCGCTCGCAGCGCCGCCGGCGCCCACTGCCTCGCCGATGTCCATCAGGTTCATGCCCGAGCCGTCGCCCGGCTCGATCGGCGCGTGGCCCCCGGCAAGCAGCGAGGCAAGAAACGAACTCACGAGGTGGATGCGCTCGGTGCGCGCGTAGCCGTCCGGGTCGGTGCGTGCGAACTTGCGGATCTGCGGCCCGGTGAAGCGCTCGAACGCCCGCGATCCGGTGAGCCGCGCGAGCGCGGCGTCGCCGCCCACGGCCGCGCTCGATGGCCCGGCAGTCCGCGGTGGTGCTGGAGTCCATCCAGATGGGCGAGCACCTCGCGCGAGAACAGGCCACGGAGCTGGACGGCCAGCGGTCGTGCGGGATCGAGGCGCGCGAGGGCGTCGCCGGCACCACGCGCCAGGTAGACGCTGCCGTGCTGCTGCGCCGGAGCCCGAGATCGCCTGAAGGCCGGACAGGTCGATGCCGCTGTCCTTCAGCCCGGCATCATGGCATCCAGCGCGTCGGCCCACATGGCCGGCGGCGCCACGGCCACGAGGGGATCGGCACCCGGCGACACGCCGTGCCGCGTACCGTAAGCGGGCAGGGCGTCGTCGAAGCGCAGTGAGTGCCGGAAGACGACCTGGCGGCGGGGCCCATCAATCTCGATGAGCGTGGCCGTCAGGCTCTGCGTGCTGGAGTCGAAGCCGAGATAGGTGGGCATGGGGGGTCGTTCGCGGAGCGCGGTGGGGGTCACGCGTGGCGGGGGATCACCCAGCGTGCGGGTCACGGCGCGGGCCGGCCACCCAGCCGCGACACCAGCGGCAGCAACACGAGGCCTGCTGCCGCCGCCAGCGTCCGGTACGGCCACAGCATCGCCCCGCCCGCGTCGTACCAGACGGCGGGATCGACCGCAACGAACCGCGCGGTCATCTCGGGGTAGGGGATGAAGGGTGCCGGCCCGAGCAGCGGCTCGCCCCCGCCCAGCCGAAGTACCAGCGACACGCCGAAGGCGACCATCGACGCCCTTCGCGTGGCGCGCGGGTCGTAGAGTGCGGCGACCAGCTGCGGGAAGAGCAGCACGAACACGAGGTCCGACGTGAAGTCCCACAGCGCCTGCACGCTCTGCGCGCGCAGCGCGAGCACCGCCGCGACCGCACCGACGACCAGCACGGCGAGCCGCACGGCGCGTGTCGTGCCCGCGGCGCCGAGCTCGCGTCCTCGCAGCGCCCGCAGGCCGTTCCAAATCGCCATCGACGCGGCCGAGAGCACCGACGCACTGAAGCTCGAGGTGACGGCGCCGACAATGGCGCTCAGGCCGAGCAGCGCGACCAGGGGCGGCGTGGCCTCACGCAACAACAGGGGCAAGGCCTGGGCCGGGGTCGCGGCGAGTTGCGTGAGCGCCGGCTCGGTCCACGGGTACACCGCCGCGGCCACTCCCAGGATCAGCGGCGGCACGACCAGGGCCATCGTCGCGAACCCGGCGACGATCGAGGTCCGCCGCGCATGCGCGGGAGACGAGCACGCCAGCACCCGTTGGAAATAGCAGTTCCATGGCACGCCGCCCAGCAACAGCATCACGCTGAGGTCCCACCACGCCGTCACAGCTGGCAGCGTCCAATGCGCGCCGCCGAGGGTGACGGGCGGACCGAGTCCGCCACGCTCGGCGAAGGTGGCGCGGTAGGCGCTCCACGTCGCGTCGAGCCCACCCGTGGCCGCGAGCACGAATGGCACGGCGAGGCACATCCCCACGCCGACCAGTGCGAGTTGCAGCACGTCGGCGTAGGTCACCGACCACAGTCCGCCCGCCATCGTGTAGGCGAGCACCGTCGCCGCCGCGACGAGCACCGCGACCTCGAACGGGACGCCGAGCAGCGCCGCAGAGCTGGCGCCGATGGCAACCAGCAGCTCGGCGCTCCAGAACAGCTCGCCCATCACCGCCGGCACCGCGAGCACGGCGGCCCACGATCCGCCAAAGCGTTCCGCCAGGGGATCGATGAGGGTCGTGTAGCCCCGCGCGCGCATCCGGCCGGCGAAGCACGCGCCGCCGATCACCAGGCTGAGGCCGAAGCACACGCCGCCCTGCCAGCCCGAGGCGGGGCTCGACCGGAACGCGCCTTCCGCCGTGCCGAGCAGGTAGCCGCCATCCACCCACGTCGCCGTCATGGTGAGGACGGCCAGCCAGACCGGCAGCGCGCGACCGCCCAGGATGAGGTCCGACCGCCGGGCGCGCTTGGCGCCCTGCCACCCGAGCAGCAGGAAGGCGGCGAGCATGGCGGCGATGATGGCGGGCGCGGCGGCGGAGATCACGGGGGAGGCCGGGATGGTGACCGGCGCAGCGTATCACCGTGCGGGCTGCGTATCCGTGCCGGTGCCGTGTCGTCGCGGCGCAGCGGGCTGGTCGGTCCAGCGTGCTGCTCGCTGGCCAGCCAAGGCGTGATAGCCTCCTGCCGCGAAGGAGCCGCGCATGCCGACCAATGCGACGACCGCCACCGCCCGCGCCGAGGCATTCCTGCGCGATGCGGTCGAGTTTCGCCTTGGACCACTCGTGACCGAGGCCCCACACCCCCGGTCAACCGACCTGAGCCAGACCGCCAGGCAGGACGCGGCTGCTGGCCTCGGCGTCCTCTTCGACGTGGACCGTGACGTCTTCGAGACCTACGACCGCTGGTCGCGCAGCGGCGAGCCCGAAGCCCTCCGCGACCTGGTGCTCGCATCGCTGGGCAAGGGCGGCCGCCTCTTCTTCACCGGGTGCGGCGCGACGGGTCGACTCAGCATCCAGCTGGCCTCGACCTGGCGAGCGTTCTGGCAGGATCGACGCCGCAGTGGCCGGGCGACGCCATCGCCCGACGTCTGGGAGCACCGCGCCTTCAGTGTGATGGCGGGCGGCGACTACGCGCTGATCAAGTCGGTCGAGGGGTTTGAGGACTTCGCCCCCTTTGGCCGCAAGCAGCTGGCGGAACTCGGGGTGGCGGCCGACGACGTGGTGTTTGCGATCACCGAGGGCGGCGAGACGTCCTTCGTGATTGGGACCGCCTGGCAGGGTCTCAGCGTGGGCGCGCGGGTGATCTTCGTCTACAACAACCCGGATGCCGTGCTCCGCGCCCACGTCACGCGGAGCCGCGAGGTGATCGACGAGCCGCGGATCCGCAAGGTCAACCTCACCACCGGGCCGATGGCCGTGACGGGCTCCACGCGCATGCAGGCCACCAGCATCCAGTTGCTGGCCATGCTCACGGTGCTCGAGATGGTGCTCCGCGAGGTGTTGGTGCAGGCGGGGGTGGACGAGCCGGGGCCGTCCTCGGGCGAAGTACCCGAAGCGATGCGCGCGCGTTCGCGGCGCTGCACGAGACGTTGACGAGCGTTGCGGTGCGCGACGTGCTCGCTCGTCTGGTGCGGCGCCGAGGAGCACGTCTATCGCGCGGGTGCCGAACCTCGTACTTCGCGGACGCCCTGGCGTGGATGTCCTGACCGATACCACCGAGCGCAGCCCCACGTTCTGCACACCGTCCTTCCGCAAGTGGGACGATGACGAGGCGTCGGAGTCCTGGGCGTTCCTGTTCACGCCGGCGCCGACGACGCCCGAGGCCTGGACGCGTCTGCTCAGGCGGGCGCCCCAGACCATCCAGTGGAGCCGGAGGACCTGCGAGAACTGCTTGACGAGGAGGCCGCCGAACGTCAGGGTGCGATTCTCGGCGAGATCGGCCTGCGTGAACTGCTGCGCTTCCGAATCGGCGTGGACGGCCTGCCGTATCGGCCGGTGCGCGCGGGCGACGGCATGACGGCGGTTGTGTGTGGAGAGGATCTAGCGCTGGTGGGAGACGGCGGCGTCTTCGCCCAGCAGCACGCTCGCGCGCGGGCCGGCGGCGCGCTGACGTCGATGATTGCCATCGGGCGCCCGGCTGCGCTCGCGCCTCTGGTCGCCACATCCGCTGCGCGTGCCAACGACGGCAGGACCCTCGCCGTCGCGGTGGCCGAGACGGCGTTGCTGCTCGACCCGCTCGTGCGAGTCGGCGCCAAGATGATCCTCAACGCGCTCTCGACCTGCACGATGGTCCGCCTCGGGCGCGTGCTGGGCAACCGCATGATCTGGGTGGTGCCGAGCAACCTCAAGCTGATCGATCGCTCGACGCGCTACATCCGCGACCTCGCATCGGTGTCCTACGAGGAGGCCTGCCGGTCCCTGTTCGAGGTCATCGACTACGTCGAGCCGAGACGCCGTGCGGGCCGGACCTATCCCGCTCCGGTGGGCGTGGCGACGATGCGCCTGCGCCACGGGTTGAGCCTGGCGGAGGCGGAGGCGCGGCTGATTCAGGAACTCGGCTGAGTGCCCGGTGCCCTCTCGACCGCCAGTTGACGCCCTGGCGATCTGAGGCTGCGGGACGCGCCGGAAGGCTCGCACGAGTTCTCTTCCACCGCGGCCCGCTGCGGATCGCCCTCCGACGCCCAGCCGGCTGGACGTTCACTTCGAAGGCGGTGGGGGGCGATCCGGTGCCACCCCTCGATGCCGGCCAGCAGGAGCAGGATGCCGGTCAGGAGGGCTCCGTACCTGGGCATGAAGACGACGACGTAGTAGACGAGGGGAAACGTTACGAGTGGAATGACCAGGGCCGCCCGCTGGGGCACTGCCAGGGCAGGCCAGGCGCGCCGCAAACCCAGCGCCGCCAGGATCGTCAGCATCGCCGACGCCGCGGCCATCGGGCCCTGCGACGCCGACCCGAACCAGAAGTGGAACGCGCGCCGCGCCGTCAGGCTGAGGAATCGCCCAGGATGCGCGCCAATCCACGCGAGGGCTTCCTGCCGGGAGCGGCGCATGTACTCGACCTCGCCAATCTGCTGCAGCAACTTCGCCTCGGCCACGTTGGTTCGCGGGTGCCGGAGCGCCAGGCCTTCCGTCGCATCCATGACGTCGATGTCGGCCACGGCCCCCTCGTGGTTGCCCATGCGCAACTCGAGGCCGAGGTTGCTGCGGATGAAGAACACTTCTCCAAAGACGGCGTAGTTGCGCAAGCCCCAGGGGACGCAGGCCAGCGCCACGCCCACCAGCGTCAACGCCGTCGGCGCCCACCTGCGCCGGTCTCGGCTCCACCACAGATCGAACAGGAGGCAACCGAGCAGGACCGGAACCAGTGACGGTGTCAGGTGAAACGCGGCCCCCCACGCAGCGCCCAGAACCAGGGCGCCGCGTGGCGACGGCGTTGCCCTTCGCCAGCGGCTCACATGCCACGCGAGCAACAGGCCGAGCGCGACCGCGGCGAAGTACTCGACCTGGTGCGGCCACCTCGGTACCAGGGCTCCGGCAAGTCCGCCGACGATGCCCGCCTCGCGGCCGACACCTAGACGGTGCGCCAGCCAGGGCAACATGGCGACCATCGCTGCACTGGCCGCGACCTGCACGAACCATGTGGCGTACCCGGCCGCCATCGTCAGGCCGAAGAGCGTGTACAGCAGGCCGAGCAGGGCCGGGAATGCCGGCGGCACGTGCGCGGTCGGGCCGGTGGGCACCGCGTAGGGGTCGGCGAAACGTCCGGTGGTTGCAAGCGAGACGGCGACGGCGTTGGCTTCCCACCGCGCGTGCGGCTCAATCCACTCGCGCGGGACCAATGGCAGCAACGCGGTGCCCTCGGCGAAGGCGACGAGGAAGATGACCAGCAACGCGCGCGCGGGAGCCTGGGCCAGCCAGCGCACCGCCGATGCCATGCCCGTGACCTCGCCGGCTCGAGTCAGGCGCCGAGCAGGGCGCCGACGCAATCCACGTCCTCCCGGTGGACGTAGAGGAGATAGGCGTAGCCGCCGCGCCCGTCAGCAATGCCACTCGAGGAGGCGATGTTGATCCCGTGCTCGTAGAGCTGCCGGTGACACTCCACGAGCGCGCCCAGGTGGTCGTCGCCCTGCATGAGGAATGCGTGCTGCGGCGAGCTCAGCCCCCAGCCCTGCTTCTCGGCAACGGCGGCGAGGTCCTCGAGGTCGGCAGGGAACATCACCAGCTGGGTCTTGTTCATCCCGAGCGGAATGGCGTGGAAGGCCAGCAGGTTCACGCCTCCGGCGGCCATTTGCGCGAGGAAGGGAAAGGCCTCCCCCGGGCGATCCTCGATGATGACGGAGCAATACGCGACGCGGCGGATGGTGGCGGCCATGGGTGGCCTCCTTGTCCCGGGGGGCGGGTACGCGAAGCGGCACCAGCCTACCACCGCTGGGCGTTGGCGGGGCGGCGGCCGCAGCCGGCCGACCCAACCTGGTGTCAGCACGTTGCAGGTCGCCTTCGGCTGGCCTGCTTGGATGCACATTTCTGGATCAGGGCGGCTCGGATCCAACGCGATGCATATCCCGGACAGTACGTGCCTCACGCAGACGAGGTAAGTGACGCTTCGCCATGGCTTTCCGGCTTGGTCTTGGAATTCCCTGTTTGGAACGACGATTGCCATCATTATGGGGTCAATCCAGCCGCGGTGACGTGCGGGTCACGTTGCCGGAAGGAGTGCACAAATGCGACGAGCGACGTTCGCGCTACTCGGCCTTCTACTGTTCGTGGCGGTCGATGCGGCCGCGCAGTCCACGACGGGCACCATCAGCGGCACGGTCCGCGACGCCCAACAGGCCGTGCTGCCCGGGGTGTCCGTGACGGTCCGCAACGTGGACACCGGGCTCTCGCGCACCATCATCACCGACGCGAGCGGCGTCTACCGCTTCTCCGCCCTGCCGCTGGGGCGCTACGAGCTCGAGGCGGATCTGGCCGGGTTCGCGAAGTACTCGCGGAGCGGGCTGACCCTCGCCTTGAACCAGGAAGCGGTGATCGACATCGTGATGGGCCTGGCGACCCTGGAGGAGACCATCCAGGTGACCGCCGACTCGCCGATCCTCAACACGACCAATGCCGAGGTGGGCGTGCGGTTCGACAGCACGAAGGTCGCCGAGTTGCCGGTCGGCAACACGCGCGACATCTTCAGCCTGGCGCTGCAGGCCGCGGGGGTCAGCCAGGTCAACTCCGGCCAGTCGAACTTCGCCAGCGGCACCAACTTCTCGGTCAACGGCATGCGGACCCGTTCGAACAACTTCATGATCGACGGGCAGGACAGCAACGATCCGAGCGTCACCGGCCGCCAGCAGCCGCTGAACAACACCGACCTGATCCAGGAGGTCCGGCTGATCACCAACCAGTTCGCCGCCGAGTTCGGGCGCGCCGCCGGGTCGGTGATGAGCGTGGTGACCAAGAGCGGCACCAACAACTTCCGCGGCAGCGCGTTCATCTTCCGCAACGAGGATGCCCTGAATGCGCGCACGAACCTGGACAAGGCCGCCGGCCGCACCAAGGCGCCGTTCCTCGAGGAGAACCAGTACGGCGGCACGCTGGGCGGCCCGATCATCCGCCAGCGGACCGTTCTTCTTCGGGTCGTACCAGCGCTGGACGCAGGACCAGCTCGGGGCGGGCACGACGCTCAACGGCGCGCCCACCGAGGCCGGCCGCCAAATCCTGCAGAGCGCCGTCGGAAGCCTGCCGCAGATCCAGGCACTGCTGAAGTTCCTCCCCGCGGCGCAGACCCCACTCAACCGCAACGTCGCCTTCTCCTACGGCGGCAACACCTACTCCGTCCCGATCGGCTCGCTGACAGGGTCCTCGACGATCGAGTACAGGAACCACCAGGCATCCGGCCGCGTGGATCACCAACTGGGCGGCGCCGGCCGCACATCCTCTCCGCGCGCTACCTGTTCAACGACACGACGCAGTCCGGTGCCGGCCAGGTGACGCCTCCCGGCGTGACGACCGTGGCCCCGTCGCGATCGCAGTCCTTCGCGACCTGGTGGACCGGCATCCTCAGCAACACGCTGGTGAACGAGTTCCGCGTCGCCTACTCACGCGCCACCAGGAGACCACCGCCGCGGACACTGTCGTCGCAGGAGATTCCGTCCATCGAGATCAACGAGCTCGGGCTGCTTGGGTTCAACGCCGCCGCCACCCGCACGGCCATCGGCCTGGCGCTGAACCTGCCGCAGTGGCGCAAGAACGGCCTGCGGCAGATCCAGAACAACCTCTCCTGGACGGCCGGCAACCACTCGACGAAGTTCGGCGTGGACTACCGGTCGACCGACATCGACAGCTTCTTCAACCCGACCCTGCGCGGCCGGCTGCAGTACACGACCCTCCAGCGCTACGTGGACGACGTGGCGAACGTCGCGCAGATCAACAAGCCGCTGCCCGGCGGGTCGCGAGGTGGTCAACTACAACTGGGGCGACGTCTACTTCTTCGGGCAGGACGAGTGGCGCATGTCGCCGGGCTTCACCCTCAGCTACGGCCTGCGCTACGAGCTGCCCGGCAACTTCACCGACTCGCTCGTCGAGCTGAACGATCGGATCGTCGCGACGGCAGGCGGCGACGAACGCTTCCGGCTGAAGCCCGTGCCCCCGCGCGACACCAACAACTGTGCAGCCGCGGCTCGGCTTCAACTGGAACCCGAAGACGCGACACCGGCGGCATCATGGGGACGCTGACCGGCGGGGACAAGCTGGTGGTGCGCGGCGGCTACGCCATGACGCACGACTACGCGTTCCTCAACATCGCGCTGAACATCGCCAGCGCGTTCCCGCAGGTCGCCGTCCTCGAGGTGCCGACGGTGCAGACGCCCCCGGCGGGCCCGGCCGGCCCAACGGCCTTCGTCCGCTCCCAACCTGACGCTGACCGGCGACCCCGACCTCGTCACGCGGACCGTCGTGGCCGACGACTTCCGGTCGCCGTCGGCGCACCAGTTCAGCTTCGAGGTGCAGCGGCGATGGCGGCCAACCTCGCGCTGCGCATCGGCTACGTGGGCACGCTGGGACGCGGCCTGTTCCAGACGCTCGACGGCAACCCGCGGCAGCCCTACTCGGCCACGCCGCGTCGACCCGACGCGTGGCGTGATCCGCCTGCGCGCCAACGCCGCCAGTCCTGGTACAACTCGTTGCAGACCAGCCTCGAGCGGCGGTTCAGCAACGGGTTCAGCGCCGGCGTCGCACTACACGTGGAGCCAGTACCTCGACACGGCCTCGGAGATCTTCAACGTCTCCAGCGGCGAGGTCGCCGTGGCGCAGGACTCCTTCGACATCGCGGCGGACAAGGGCCTCTCTTCCTACGACCGGCCGCACCGGTTCACCGGCAACGTCGTCTGGGAGCTGCCGTTCTATCGCGACCAGGCGGGGTTCGCCGGGAAGGTCCTCGGCGGCTGGCAGCTGAGCACGAACTTCACCCTGCAGAGCGGATCGCCGTTCACCGTGCTGAACGGCGCCGACCCGACGGGAGCACTGACCGGCATCGACGGCCTGGTGGGCAACGCCATCCGGCCCAACATCAACACCGACCGAGGACCTCTCGAAGATGACGGTTGCCGAAATCCTCGCGGCCGGGCGGCGCCACGCTCTTCACGCCGCTGTGCGGGTTCCAGAGCGCGACGTGCGCCGGAGAGCGCGTCGGCAACGTGGGCCGCAACACGCTGCGCGCCGACGGCTACGGCAACATCGACCTCGGGTTCATCAAGAACACGCGGTTCTTCGGTCGGCAGAACATCCAGTTCCGCCTCGAGGCGTTCAACCTGACCAACACGCGGAACTTCGGCGTGCCCAACAGCCAGATCAACTCGGTCAACTTCCTCAACCAGTGGGGCACCGACGGCGGCGGGCGCAAGATCTGGGTAGCGATTCGGTACACCTTCGATGCCGAACGCGTGAGCCGATGACGACGGGGCCTGGGCGACTCCCAGGCCCCGGACGTTGTGCCGGTCGAGCGCGAGGCGGCCGTCCAACCAGCCCTGGGACGGTCACGACCTCCACATCGGCCGGCGAGAAGACTACCAGGGCGGCCAACGTCGACCCCGCGCCTTCAACGGCAAGGCCGCGGTCGTGAGAACCTCGCAGGGGCGCGCGCCCGTGAGCGGGATTCCGGCAATCCTGTGACGGCTTTCCTGCCGCGGTGGGGGGCCAACCTCCGCAGGACATCCAAAAGCGATGCAATCGGTCCGCCTCGCGGCTGGCATGTGACGTGCGTCTTCGTGGGCGTCCGTCGGTGCCGCCGCGGATGAAGCGTGCCGCAAGGCGGTCCAGACGGCTTGCCCGGGAGCCCCCATGGGATCCAGCACTGGCCGGTGGCGTGTGCCCCTGCGGCACGCGGCGTCATTGCTCGTCACCTTCCTCGTTCTTGTCGGCACAGCCCGCCCCTCCGCGGCATTCGATTGGTGCACGATCGAGGTCGACTACCAAGGCATCAGCACGGTGCATGTCAGCTACCAGACGATCGGCGGGCTGCCGGTCGGCGCCCGTCTCGAGGTGCGGCGCGGCGACTCTACCACCAAGCTCAAGGACCTGGCCGGCGCGGCCAGCACCTTCCAGGACCGCCTGGCGCTGCCGCTCACGGCGCAGCGCTACATGGTTGTCGCCGACCGCCTGGTCAACGGGACGCTCACCCGCGACGAAGGCTGCGCCGTGGAGATCACGCTCACCAACGAGGTCTCGGGCATCCCCACCGGAGACGATGCGATCGAGGGTGAGAAGCACGGCTCTCGCTCGTACGACTCGGCCAACTCATCCTGAACCCCGGCATCACCATCGCCATCACCCAGTCGACGGTCGAGAGCCTCATTGTCCACGGCCCTGGTGCGACGGGCATCCTGGTGGGCGGGATGACCTGGACCCGCAGGCCAGCCTCACCGTGTCGGACTCGGTAGTGGAATACGCGAGCGTCTCCTACGCCGCCCCCGTGTTCAACCGGGTGCGCTTCCGCGGCAGGGTCGACATCGCCGCAGGAGCGCCGATCTTCAGGAAGTGCCAGTTCCCGGGCATCGCCGTGGCGTTGGATGGCCGGACGGGCGCCGTGTTCACCGAGAACGTCTTCGGCGCCGGTATCTACGTGAGCGGTTCGACGTGGCCTGGCTTCCCCGCGGACCTCGCCAGCAGTTGGTGGCAGATGAGCGCCCCGAACCCCGTGATCGAGGGCAACAGCTTCGTCGGCAAGGCGGCGCTGGGGTACCCGGTACGGCGACCCGCCGCCACCAATGCCGATCGTCGTTGGCGCGAACTACTACGGCGACATCGGCGGGCCCGTAACCGGCGGCTCGGCCTTTCTCGAAGGGCGCGGCGCTGTCGTCACGCTCGACGCCGACTGCGGCGGCGGCTGTCAGCCGAAGCGGGTGTTCGACCTCACCACACCGATGACGTCGGGCTTGCCGCGTGACGACCCGGGCATCTTCCCCTGGTTCTGGTTCCGCTCCGTGGTCGGACAGAACGCGATGGACCTCGTCGCCGGCCATGGCCCGATGATGCAGGGTCGCGAAACGCTCTACAGCGCCGACATCCGTACCGCCGACACCGAGGTCACGGGCGTGGACGTCTACGTCAAGCTCGACGGCAAGGTGATCAAGCCGACCAACGAGAAGTTGGCGATTCGCCGAGACAGCGCGGCCTTCGGCGACGCGGCGTTCCGCCGGGCCACCATCACGCACAACTTCATCCTGCCGCCCGTGACCGCCGACACGGCGACGCTCGAGCTCTGGCTCGACGCGTCGAAGGTCACGGGGTTCACCGCACCCACGCCGCCGCCTCAACTGTTCGAGCAACGGACGCTGACCTTCAGCAAGCCCCTCGCCCGCCCCTACCGGATCTGCATCCGCCCTGCCCGCGTCGTCACGTGGTGGAGCAAGGGCACGTGGCCGGACATCTCGAGGACCATCCAGGCCGTCAGGCGCCTGATGCCGGCGATGCTTCCCGTCAGGTCGGAGGATCTCGTCCTGATCAGTTGCCCGGTCATCGACTTCGATCCCGGCCTGCTCGATCAGAAGCTGTTGGTCACGACGTTGCTGGGTCGCCTGGCCGACGAGACCTACGTCGACAACGCGCTGGATTGGCTGATGGGGCGCAACAGCGTCGACCTGACGGTGGTCGTGGTCGAGGACGGGCTGCTGGGAGCGGGCACCGACGCGGCGAGCATGCCCCTGCGACGCCAGACGGTCATTGTCGATGAGGCCAGGCCCGACGCGCTGATCCACGAACTGGGCCACGCGGCAGGACTGAACACGGGATTCGGGCAGGAGCAGTACGACCTGTTTCCAGATTTCGGATCACCGCTGGAGGGCATCACCATCTTCTCGCCCGACGGCCTGCCTGCCCCGAATCCCTTCAGCAGCGGCGACGCGGGCCGTATCCAGCACCACGTCAACCGGTACAACCGCACCTACGACGAGGACGATCTGGCCTACGACGTGATGGGCGACGGGACCAACGCGTCGTGGCCGCTGCCGGCCACAGCCAGAGCCATCGGCGGACTCATCGCCTCGACGACCGGGACCGTCGGCGCCCCGGTGCAGGAGGCCTCGATAGCCTCGGCGGCGCTGACGCCAGGCATGAAGCGCGTTCTCGTCACGTCGACGACCGAGAAGGTCATCGGCCAGGGCCCGTTCGGTACAACCTCCGACTTCAGGCTCCTGCCGGGCACGACGCGGGCGTTCGAACTCGGGCCCGACGTGGTGCGCGCGCTGCCGCCGGTGCCGCTGAACGTCAGCCACCCGACACAGAACGTCGGCGACCCGACCGACTTCGACGCCCTCGACGCCAACGCCTCGGTGGTGGCATCCGTGCACTTCGGGGTCGTGAACCGCGTGCAGGAACAGGGCCATCAGGACCGCGGCTTCTGGGCGGCGACCTTCGATGTCCCCGAGAGCGCGGTGTTCTACCGCCTGAGGCGTCAAGCCGATGGCGTGTTCCCGATTGCGGTCTACGACGCGTCGCTTGCGACACGCCTCACGGCACCACTCGGCGGCGACACGATTGGCGCGTCGCTGCGCGTGGCGTGGGTCGATACGTGGGACTACCGCGGCCTCACCCCTGCGCCTTCGTTCGTGCAACCGCTCCAGCACCGCCTCCACTACAGCATCGACGGCGTCGCGTGGGTGCCGCTCACGGCGAGCGTCACTGGCACGGAGACGACCTTCGGCACCTCGATGCTGCCCGGAGGCGCCACCATCAGCCTTCGACTCACGGTGAGCGACGGACTCCGCAGCGCGACCGCGCGCGTCGACAACCTAGTCGTCCAACGTCGCCCTCCCGGGGTTTCGATTGTCCTTCCCCACGCGGGTGCACAGGGCACGCCGGATTCCCTCTGGCGGCTCGACGCGCTCGTCTGGGATGACGATGGCACTGCCGTCACGACGACCTGGTCTTCGGATCGCGATGGCGAGCTGGGGACGTCGCCAGTCCTGATTGGCATCGCCCTCACGGCCGGAGCCCACAAGCTGACCTGCCGCGCGACCGACGGCAACGGCCAGGTCACCGAGGCGGGGGTGGACGTGACTGTGGGAACCCTCCCGTCGCTCGACGTAGCCGTGACCGCTGACGCACTCACGGTGAAGCACGCCGCGTCGGGGCCGGTGACCTCACCGGCATCACGCGACCTCTCGCGCAACCACGACTACCTCGCGGCAGTGCGCATCCCGGTTCCGGGCGCCTCCACGACAGCGACCGTGCGGTTGTTCCTCACCTCGCCCGGGGCCGCGGAGCAGCTCCTCGTCGAGCAGACGCGCACCGCCGATGCCTTTCAGGATCTCGTCGTGTCCCACCGCTTCACAACCGCGGGCGACGGCGAGTACGTGTTCCGCGCCGTCCTAAGTGGCGCCACGCCGAACGCCGATCCATCCAACGACCAACGCACGTGGCGCTTCTCGGTGGCGACGTTCACGCCGTCGGCCGGCGACGGCGATGGCGACACCCTGCCCGACGCGTGGGAGACCCGGTTCGGTCTCGATGCGGTAGCGCCGTACGGAGACAGCGGCGCGTACGGCGATCCCGACAAGGACGGGATCACCAACAGCGAGGAGTCCCAGCGCGGCACGCACCCGCGCGGCTTCTACACGCGCTATTTCGCTGAAGGCGCCACCTCCGACTTCTTCGACACGGAATTGGCTCTCGTCAATCCCAATGACGACACCGCGCTGGTGAATCTGCGGTTCCAGCAACCCGGAGGCGCTACCACGGCCCATGCGGTGAGCCTGCCTCCACGCTCGCGTCGCACGGTGGACCCAAAGGTGGACGCCGGGCTGAGGGATGCCGAGTTCTCCACGGTGGTCGAGTCGGATCAGGCCGTCATCGTCGACCGCACGATGACCTGGAGCAGCGCGCAGCGTTACGGAAGTCACTCGGAAACCAGCGTCGCGTCCGCGTCACTCACTTGGTACCTGGCCGAAGGCGCCACCCACTCCGGCTTCGACCTGTTCTACCTCCTGCAGAACCCGGGAGCGGAGGCCGCACACGTTCGGGTGCGCTACTTGCTGCCCGCCGGGGCGCCGCTCACGAAGGACTACGTGGTGCCGCCCGGCAGCCGCTTCAACATCTGGGTGAACCATGAGGAGTTCCCCGAGGGGTCGGGGCACGGCTGCTCCTGTCCACCGACGTCTCGGCGGTCGTTGAGGTGACCAACGGGATTCCGGTCATCGTCGAGCGTGCGATGTACCTGAGCCGGACCAACCGCCTCTTCAGCGCGGGCCACGAGAGCGCCGGGATCACGGCGCCGTCCACCTCGTGGTTCCTTGCCGAGGGAGCCACCGGGAGCTTTTTCGATTTCTTCATCCTGCTGGCGAACCCGTCGGAGCGCGAAGCCGAGGTGGAAGCGCGCTACTTGCTCGAGGATGGCTCGACGGTCGTGCGTCCGTACACGGTCGCGCCCAACAGCCGGTTCAACATCTGGGTGGACTACGAGGATCAGCGACTGGCGGCGGTGTCGGCATCGACCGTGCTCAGGGTCACCAACGGCGTGCCGATCATCGTCGAACGCGCCATGTGGTGGCCGTTGGACGCGGGGCACTGGTACGAAGCCCACAACTCTGCCGGGGTCACCAGCGCCGGGGTGGCGTGGGGGATCGCCGGCGGCGCCGTCGGCGGTTCCGAGTCTGCGGCCACCTACGTGCTCGTCGCGAACACGGGCGATCTCGGACGGACTCGTCAAGGTGTCGGTGCTCGGGGAGGCGGGCGAACTCGCCCACCTGGTGTTGCCCGTGGCGAGCCACTCGCGGACGACGATCGACATCGGGGGAACGCCGGCGTTGGCCGCCGCCCTTGAGCCGACTCGCGCCTCTCAGGCGCGCTTCGGCGTCATCGTCGAGAGCCTCGGAGCCAATCCCGCGCCCATCGTCGTCGAGCGTGCGACGTATTCCGACAGTGCAGGGGTGAGGTGGGCGGCCGGCACGGACGCGCTGGCCACGAAGATCCGCTGAGCCGCAGGCCCCGAGCGGCCGACCCGGGGAACCCCGAGAGCGCCGGGCACCACCCTGCCTGGACGACTGTCTCGCAGCGACGGCGCAGCACTACCTGGATCGCTTCGGGCAGCGGATGCTGTAAGGTAGAGCGAGCGGCGACTCAATGGAGGTTCTTCAGTGACGGCCTGTCGAGCCGGCAGCCACGCCCTGGCTCGCCGGCGCCACCGCGCACCACGGCTGGGTGGCACCGCGTGTGCCCTCGCGGTGGCCCTCTGCCTGGCGGGCGCGGCCGGCCTCGCAGCCTCGGCGCCCCCGTCGCGTTCCTCCAGTTCCTCGCGCTTTCGCACCGCGGTTGACGCGGCCAACGACGTGCCCCCGGCGCTGCTGGCCAGGATGCGCGCGACGCCGCATGCGTACTTCCGCTTCGTCAACAAGGAGTGGACGCAGGCCGTCTGCGACGAGTACCGCGCCGACATCGAGCGCCTGCCAACGGTCCGGCTGCACGGCGACGCTCACGTCGAGCAGTACGCGGTGACGGCCGACTCGCGTGGCCTGGACGACTTCGACGACTCGGCGATGGGACCGGCGGTCGTCGACATCGTCCGCTTTCTGGGCTCGCTGCAGCTGGTGGCACGGCAGGAGGGATGGCAGCGCGAGAACCACGCGTTTGTCGACGCGTTCTTCCGCGGCTACGAGCGTGCCCTCGACGATTCGTCCTACACCCCGAAGGAACCCGCGGTGGCGACACGCCTGCGCGAGCGCCCGGTGCGGAGTCCCTCTCGAGTTCCTCGCCTGGGCGGAGTCGCTGATGCGCGAGGCCTCGCCGGAGGTCATGCGCGCGTTGGAAGACGGCCTCGCGGCGTTTCGTCGGCACTCCGTCGAGCAGATGCCCGAGGTCACGGAGGGCTACGTCGCGGTCAAGAAATTCGGCGTGCTGCACATGGGCATCGGCAGCGCCCTCTCCTTGAAGGTGCTGATGCGCGTCGAGGGGCCGTCGGCCGCCCCCGACGACGACGTGATCGTCGAGGCCAAGGAACTGGTCCGCCTCGACAGCGCATCGTGCGTGAGCGTGCCGCCGCCAATCGAGGCGTTCCGCGTCGTCACCGCGGCCTCGCAACTCGGGCGTCTGCATCACCGGTTCCTCTGGTGGTCCCGGTCCCGCACGCGATCAACGACCGTCCCGACTCGCCGGGCTGGTGGGTGCGGTCGTGGGACGCCACCTACCGCGAATTGGAGATCGCCGACCTCGCCTCGCCGACGGACCTGCTCCAGGTGGCCGAGGACGCCGGTGCGCAACTGGGCGCCGCCAACACGCGCGAAGGGCCCGAAACGGATCGCGCGGCCGCCAGGCGGCGCGAGCGGGCCACCGTCGCCAGGCTCGAGCCCCGCATTCGCCGAACCGCGGCCAGGCTGACGGCTGAGGTCGTCGACGCGTGGGAGGTCCTCAAGGCCGCCCGACCCTGATCCCGGACATGCGAGGGGCCGCTGCGCGCCTTGACTGGCACGCCCCGGCATGGTGTCATCCCTCGTGCTTCACACCACGTTACCTCGTGTACGAACGCGGGCCGGCCAGGTCCTGGTGGCCCTGGTCGTCGCCGGTGCCTGCGCCATGGCTCCCCGGGCGCTCGCCCAGGTTGCGGGCGTCGCCAAGACAGCGACCCCGGCCCCGACTCCGCCTGCGCCAGTCGTCGAGGCCGAGGCCGAGGCGCCGGATTCCCCTCGTGCCTCGATGCGGACCTTCCTTCACCTCGTCACTGTGAAGGGCGACTTCACGGCCGCCGCGAAGTACCTCGCGCTCCAGCCGGAACAGGTGTCGCGCGGCCCCGAACTCGCGCGGCGCCTGCGCGCCGTGCTCGAGCAACTGGACCGCATCGACACCGACGCGCTGTCGCCCTCCTCGGACGGCAACCGCGAGGACGGGTTGCCCGCCGGCGTGGACCAGATTGCGTCGGTGCCGGACGCGCAGGGGGGGTCCGATCCCGTCGTCCTGGTCCGGCGTCGGGACGAGCTCGGTACCCGGTGGGCGTTCTCGCCGCAGACCGTCGCCCGGATCGACGGCTGGTACCGACAACCTGCCCGACCATTGGGTGCGGGACCGGCTGCCCGAGCCGCTGCTGCGCTACGGGCCGCACAATCTGATGTGGTGGCAGTGGCTGGCCCTGCCCCTGCTGGCGCTGATCGCGTTGGCATGCGGCCGGGTGCTGGGCTCCATCACGTGTGCGGTGCTGGCGCGCGCGTCCGCGCAGACGACCAATACCCGGGACGACCACCTGCTCCGCCGCGTGAGACCGTCCATCACGCTGCTCTGGTCGCTCGCCGTGGCGGCCGCCCTGCTCCCGTGGCTTGCGCTGCTGCCGGCCTCGCGCGGATTCGTGCGCGCCGTGATGAGCAGCCTCGCGCTCTTTGCCATCTTCTGGGGGCTCTGGCGCTCTGTGGACGTCGTCATCCAGGCCCTGCTCGAGCGCCCGTCGAATGCCGCCAACGCCTCGGTCCGGTCGCTGCTCTCGGTCGGCGGCAACCTCCTGAAGCTGCTCGTGGTGGTCGCGGGCCTGGCGGTCATGCTCGAGGCCTGGGGGTACCAGGTGGCCACCGTGATGGCCGGCCTCGGCCTGGGCGGCATTGCGCTGGCGTTCGGTGCGCAGAAGACGGTGGAGAACCTCTTCGGCTCCGTCGCCCTGGCCGCCGACCAACCCCTCCGGGTGGGCGATTACGTCCGCGTCGAGGACGTGACGGGCACCGTCGAGAGCATCGGCACGCGGTCCACGCGCCTCCGCACGCTCGACCGCACGCAGGTCACCATCCCCAACGGCAAGCTGGCCGACACGCGCATCGAGTCCTTCGGCGCGCGCGACCGCATCCGGCTCGCGATGACCGTCGGCGTGACCTACGGCACCTCGCGGGATCAGATGACCCGCATCCTCGCGGGCATCGAGCGTGTCCTTCGCTCACAGCCGCTGATCTGGCCCGACACCGTCGTGGCGCGCTTCGCCGCGTTGGGCCCGCATTCGCTCGAGATCGAAGTCATGTGCTGGTTCAACACCGAAGAGCGCGACCAGTTCAGGGCCTGCCGGCAGGACGTGCTGCTGGGCATCATGGAGGTGGTCGAGGGGGCCGGGTCGAGCTTTGCCTTTCCGACGCGGACGGTGCACCTGGTGGGGGGATCCGAGGTCGAAGGTGAGTGCGGTGGCCGACGGCGGCCGGTGACGGCGCAGCCCAGCGCGTGGGCGTCCTCCAGCATGGTGTCACGGTCCTTCTTCTGATCTTCGAGGTGCATGTCATGCCGGGGCTACCTATACTGCCGCCATGGCGTCACGCAACGACTCGACACGCCACCTCGAATGGCGGCTCCCGGAGCAGCATTTCAGCGGCAGGGACGAGGGAGGTCGCCGCACAGGTCGAGCCACTGATCGTCACCCTCGTGGCCTGCCGCCACTCGCGCGGGGGGGCCGCGAGTCCGCCGAACCAGCCAACCGGACCACCGCCCGCCTGTGGTTGCGCCTGCCGGCGATGATTGGGTTCGCGGCGCTGCTGCTCGCGGTGCCGAACCCGCTGGCCGCCCAGACTGCGCAGGACCCCGACGCGGCGCCCCAGACTGCGCGCGATCCCTGGCGGGACGTCACCTTCGGCGCGACCCTCGAGGCCTACTACCAGTACAACGCGAACCATCCGCGGACCGCATCTCGCTGCTGCGCGCCTACGACACGCGCGCCAATACCTTCGGCCATTCAGCAGGCCGGCCTCCTCGTCGAATTGGCCGCCGGCGCCGGACGAAGGCCGCCGCTATGGGCTGCGCCTCGACCTGATGTTCGGTCAGGCGACGGAGACCGTGCAGGGCAACGCCGCCAACGAGCCGCGCCCCGACGTCTATCGCCACATCTGGCAGGCCTACGGGTCTTATGTGTTTCCGGTCGGCCGCGGGCCTGCAGGTCCGACTTCGGCAAGTTCGCGTCGAACCTCGGCTACGAAACCAACTACGCCAAGGACAACCAGGCCTTCTCCCGCTCGTTCCTGTTTAATTCCTGCCGTACTACCACTCCGGCCTGCGTGCGTCGCTGCCCGTGCACGACAAGGTGACGCTCATGTACATGCTCACCAACGGCATCCAGCAGACCGAGGAGTTCAACGACTTCAAGTCGGACCATGTCGCCGAGGTCAACCCCGGTCTCGACTCGCGTGGACGGTCAACTACTACTGCGGCCAGGAGCAACCTTTGACGGGGGCCCGCCCGTCGGCCCTGATGGCGGTTCCGCGTGTTGGACACCAACGTCACGGTCCCGTCGACCGTGGGCCTGGGCCTCGACGTGAACCACGCCACCAACGAGGTGAAGGCGGAGGACCTGACCTGTCGCTCACCGGCCTGGGCGCCTACGCTCGCGCCAAGATGGCGCCGAGGCCCCCTGGCGGTGCGATACGAACGGCTTGACGACGAGGGGCTGTTCGGCGGCATGGATCAGGTGCTGCAGGAAGTCACACTCACGGCTGGAGCGGCAGCCTCGCCGAGGGGCTGCTGCCACGGGCCGAATATCGGCAGGACTGGTCGGACGTGGAGTTCTTCCCCTCGGACCAACGGCTGCGGGATCGTCAGCCGACGTTTCTCGTGGGGGCGATCTGGTGGTTCGGCAGCAAGACCGGCACCTGGTAGCAGGTCGACGCGTGGGATCTCGCCTTCGTCATCGTCACGGCGCGTACTTCGGGCTGTCGTTCGCCAACGTCGCCGGCGGCGACCGGCTGGTGGAGTCCTGAATGACCTTCGAGCACACATCGGGCTCGCGGCGACGACCACCAGCCGCGCGCCGGCGTGCGGCTAGGGCTTGATCTCCGCCTGGGGCAGCCTGGCGACCTTGTGCGTGAGCACTTCCAACATGGCCGTGCTCGTCAGCTTGTGGCCGGGTGTCACGCGTGGCACACAGCCGGCGATCAGTTGCTTGGTGCGCAGCGCCGCCACCACGACGAACTCGAAGGGGTTGGTTGCCAACTGCGTGTAGATCACGTGCGTCTCCCATTGGTCTGCGTGGACTGCCGTCCATCATCGACGCACGCGACGCGCCGGTCAGCGACCTGGCTCGCCTGATAGCCAAGGACGTTGCCGGCCCGCGAAGACCGCCAACCGGATAGCCACCGAGACGACGACCCGGGTTGCGCCGAGGACAGCCTGCCTGTGTGCCCTGAACCTGCCTGATTGTATTCGGACCGGTGCACGCCGGCTGTTCAGTCTTGAACGGCCCGCCCAAACGCCGTGTGGCGAGCGCCGGCGCCGGGTTGGCCCACGCGTGTCGCGGCGGCCGGCCGCGGGAGTCACTGGGGAGGGAGGGTGGCATGTGGTCGAGTGAGAGAGCCCGTCAGCAAGCGCTCGCGTTCGACGTGCAGGCGTTTCTGGGCACGGCGGGGCTGTCGCGGAGAATCGCGAAGTACCGCCGCGGGCAGTCAATCTCAGGCAGGGTGACGGGGCAGACACCGTTCTCTACGTCCAGACGGGCAACGTCAAGCTCTCGGTGGTGTCCGAGAGAGGCAAGGAGGCGGTCGTGGCCGTCCTCGGCCCCGGGTTCTTCTTCGGCGAAGGGGCCCTCACCGGGGCACCCCGGCGCCTCGGCCACGCGATCGCCATGGAGGCGAGCGCCGTGCTGGTCATCGACAAGGACGAGATGGGGCGGAGGCTCAGCGAGCACCCGACGCTGGCGTCCCGGTTCATCTCGCACCTGCTGGCTCGCAACATCCGCGTCGAGGCCGACCTGGTCGACCAGTTGTTCAATTCCAGTGAGAAGCGGCTGGCCCGGGCGCTCCTGCTCCTCGCCCGCTACGGGACGGAGGAAGCGCCCCACAGGACGCTGCCCAGGATTTCCCAGGAGGTGCTCGCCGAGATGGTGGGCACGACGCGTTCGCGCGTGAACCTCTTCATGAACAAGTTCCGCAGGCTCGGGTTCCTGGAGTACAACGGCGGCATCAAGGTCCACAGCTCCCTCCTGAGCGTGGTCCTGCACGACTGACAGCCCCACAACGGGGTGCCCAGTCGTGAGGCGTTGGGAGGCGACCGAGGGCGCGCCGGGGCGCGTCCGGCGGACCGGCCGGCCAGGAATCTGTACAGATGTGTAATCCGGCCAGCCCCGTCCACCGTACAGCTTGGACATGCCCAAACGCTTCTCTTTCGCCATGATTGCGCTGTCCTGGTTGTCGATCGCGGTCGTTGCCTGGTTCGTCGCGGTGCCAGAGTGGATCTCGCTGACGAATCTCAGCTGGCTCAACGCCTTCGTGCTGGGGTTCTTCGCCATCCTGCTTGCGGTCCAACGGGCTGGGCGGCCGTCGGCCTCGATCGCGGGCATTCTCTACGACACCGAGCACCCCGGTCGTTCCCGCCGATGACGTCGCCAGGGCCCGGCAAGAGGCCGCACGTGCCACCCGACCGGGCCCGCGTGATCGCAAACCTGCAGGCCCTCATCGCCGCGCTGGATCGCCGCGTGCCCCACATCGAACGCGCCGGCGAGCGGCAGATCGCCCACGACGCTGGACTGCTGAGGCAGAAAGCCCTGAAGCGGCTCGAGGCGCTGCGAGAGCAGGGCGAATAGGCCATGGACGATCCTCGATACGCGGCGGGCGTCCACGGCACCTTCTGCGCCAACCTGAACCATCGCCGTGGCGATGTCCCCGTCGGCCACTGCCCCCAGTGTGGAGCCGTCGTGAACGCCCGCGTGCAAGCGTCGCGATGCACCGACGTGGACCACGCAACGGCGCGGCGCCAGCGATCAGATTACTGTGTGCACTGCGGAGTCAGGCTGATCGAGGGTCGGCAGGCTTCCAGTTGGCGGTGATCACTTGCGACAGCCTGCTGGCCGGCCCGCTCTTGACAGGCCCGCTCCAGAGGCCTTGACAGCGCCCGGAACCCGGCGACAATAGCAGACCGGACTCGCTCCACCTTCGAGAACGCCCGTCTCCGCGTTGGACCGTGTTCGGCGGATGCTTGCATGGCGGCGGGCTGGCTCCCGTCGCGCCACGATTTCGACGACTCACGCCCGCTGCCGCTGCCGCGGCGCGCGTGGCCGGCTGCGCAGAGACCCATGACCACCGCTCGATGCCTCGTGCTGACGACCCTGCTGGCGGCGGGTACCGCCGGCTGTCGCGGAGGCGACCCGCCTGCCGCCGCCGGACCGGGGGCCATGCCGCCGATGGAGGTGAAGACCATCACGCTGGCGGCCAGGCCGGTCCCGCAGTCCTCGGAGTTCATCGCGAGCATCCGATCGCTGCGCTCGACCACGGTCCAGCCCCAGGTGGAAGGCATCGTCCGCCGTATCTTCGTGACGGCCGGCGCCCGCGTGCGCGCCGGCGAGCCGCTGGCACAGATCGACCCGGAGAAGCAGCAAGCCTCGGTCACGACGTGGCAGTCCGCGCGGGTGGCGCGCGAGGCCGAGGTGGCGTTCACCAGGCAGCAGCTCGTGCGCATGGAGACGCTGCTCGAGGCCGGCGCCGTCAGCCGCGCGGAGATGGAGCAGGCGCAGACCGCGCACACGACGGCACAGGCGCAGCTGAACGCGCTGGAGTCCCAGATCCGCGAGAGCCAGGTGGAACTCCAGTACCTACCGCGTCACGGCGCCGGCCTCCGGCACCGTCGGCGAGATCCCCGTCCGCGAGGGCGACCGCGTCACCCCCTCGACCACAATCACCACCATCGACGGGGGACAGGGCCTCGAAGCCTACATCGACGTCCCGCTCGAGCAGCGCCACCAGCCTGCGGCCTGGCTTGCCGGTGGAACTGCTCGACGGCGCCGGGCAGGTGGTGGCGGTCAACCCGTCACGTTCGTCGCGCCTCGGGCCGACGAAAGACCCAGAGCGTGCTCGCGAAGGCGACGCTGCGCAGCGTGCCACCGGGCGCGCGAGTGGAGCAGTACGTTCGCGCGCGGCTCGTGTGGAGCAGCGCGCCGGCGCTGGCCGTGCCGGTGGTCGCCGTGAACCGGGTCAGCGGCCAGTATTTCGTGTTCGTGGCCGAGCAGGGCCAGGGCGGGTTCGTCGCCCGGCAGAAGCCGATCACCGTCGGCGAGGTCGTGGGCGAGGACTACGTCGTGACGGCGGGTCTGCAGGCGGGCCAGCGCGTCATCGTCTCCAACGTCCAGAAGCTGGGCGACGGGGCGCCCGTCGCGCCCGGCCGGCAGCTAACGCCATGTTCGTCGACACCTTCATCAGCGCCCTGTCCTGGCGTCGGTCGTGTCGCTGGTCATCGTGCTGGCCGGCGCGCTGGCGATCCCGACCATGCCGGTGGCGCAGTACCCGGACGTGGCCCCCCACAGGTGAGCGTCCTGGCGGTCTACACGGGCGCGAACGCCGAAACCGTCGAAACCGCCGTCACGACACCGATCGAGCAGGCGATCAACGGCGTCGAGGGCATGCTCTACATGACCTCGGCCAGCACGCAACAGCGGCGTCGAGCCAGATCAACGTCGGTCTTCGACGTGACGCGCAACCAGGATCTGGCGGCCGTGGACGTCCAGAACCGCGTGAGCCAGGCACTGGGCCGGATGCCAGGCGAGGTGCGGCAGACCGGCATCACCGTCCAGAAGCAGGCGAACAACTTCGTCATGGGCGCCGGCGTGTTCTCGGCCGGCGGCGAGTACGACTCGCTCTTCCTCTCCAACTACATCGACGTCTACGTCAAGGACGCGCTCAAGCGCGTGCCCGGCGTGGCCGACGTGATGATCTTCGGCGAGCGCAAGTACTCGATGCGCCTCTGGCTGGACCCCGTCCGCCTCGCGGCACGCGGCATCACGGCCGGCGACGTGGTGGACGCCCTGCGCGAGCAGAACGTCCAGGTCGCAGCCGGCAGCGTCGGCGAAGCGCCCGCCCGCGCCGGGCAGACCTACCAGATCAGCGTGCGCGCGGCGGGCCGGCTCCGCGAACGGGCCGAGTTCGAGAGCATCATCGTCAAGGCCGGCGAGCGCGGCTCGCTGGTGCGCCTGCGCGACGTCGGGTCGGCGGAACTCGGCGCCGAGACCTACGCCAGCACGCTGCGCTTCCAGGGGCTCGACGCGGTCGGCTTCGGCGTCATCGCGCTGCCCACGGCCAACGCGCTGGACGTCGAGAAGGGCGTCATCGAGGAACTCGACCGCCTGCAGCGCGCTTTCCCGCGGGGATGCAGTACCGCGTCGCCTTCAACACCACCGAGGTGATGTCGGAGTCGATCGCCGAGGTGCTCAAGACGCTCGGCGAGGCGACACTGCTGGTCGTCCTCGTGATGTTCCTCTTCCTCCAGAGCTGGCGCGCAACGCTCATCCCGGCGCTCACGCTTCCCGTGTCGCTCGTCGGCACGTTCGCGTTCGTCAAGCTGATGGGCTTCTCGGTGAACACCCTCACCCTCTTCGCCATCGTGCTGGCGACGGGCATCGTCGTCGACGATGCGATCGTGGTGATCGAGAACGTGGAGCGCCACATCCAGCAGTATCGGAAGGGATCGCACCAGGCGGCCTCCGATGCGATGCGCGAGGTGCTCGGCGCGGTCATCGCGACCGCGCTGGTGCTGGTGGCCGTCTTCGTGCCATCGCCTTCTTCCCCGGGACCGCCGGGCCGCCTCTACGCGCAGTTCGCGCTCACCATCGCCGTGGCGGTGACGATTTCGGCCTTCAACGCGCTCACGCTGACGCCCTCGCTTCGGCGCTGCTGCTGGATCGCGGCGGCGCGGAGCACGGCAAGGGGGCCTTCTTCGGCGCGATCGAGGCGTCATCACCCGGGGCACCAACGTCTACGTCGCGGTGCTGCGGCGGGCTGATGCGGCGTCCGGTGGGCGGTCGTCGCGCTGTTCCTCGTGGGGCTGGGGCTCACCTAGCTCGTCTACACGCGCGTGCCACAGGCGTTCGTGCCGGAGGAGGACAGTGGCTTCCTGCTGACGGTCGTGCAGGCGCCGGCGGGCTCGTCGCTGGAGTACACGAACAGCGTGGCGCAGGAGGTGGAGCGCATCCTCATGTCCACGCCCGAGGTGCAGTCCGTGTTCTCGGTGATGGGCTTCAGCTTCAGCGGCAGCGCGCCGAACCAGGGGATGATCTTCACCTCGCTCAAGCCCTTCGCCGAGCGGCGGGGCCGCGAGCACTCGCTGCAGGAGGTGGTGGCGCGGCTGCGCGGCCCGCTGTTCGGCGTCCAGGGCGCGATCGTCGTGCCGTTCATCCCGCCGTCGATCCCCGGCGTGAACGCGATCGGGGGCTTCACCTTCGAGGTGTTCGACCAGGGGGGCGGGGCGGACATCAACAACCTGGCGTCCGCCGTGCAGTCGCTGGTGGGCGCGGCGAACCAGTCGCCGAAGGTGGCCGGACTCTTCAGTTCGTTCACGGCCAACGACCCGCAGCTGTCGGTGGACGATCGACCGCGAGAAGGCGCGGAGCATCGGCCTGCCGATCAGCGAGGTGACCAGCGCGCTGCAGATCTACCTGGGGTCGGCCTACGTCAACGACTTCGACTTCAACAACCGCGCCTACCGCGTGTACGTGCAGGCCGACAAGGCGTTTCGCTCCGACCCGAAGGACCTCGGCCAGGACTACGCGCGGACGAGCGGCGGCGAGATGGTGCCGCTGTCGAGCGTCGTGCGCGTGCGCGAGGGTACGTCGCCGCAGGTGATCAGCCACTTCAACCTCTTCCGGTCGGCCACCATCAACGGCTCGGCGGCACCCGGCTTCAGCTCCCGCCAGGCGATCGACGAGATGCAGGCGCTGGCGGCGCGCGCCCTGCCGCAGGGGTTCGGCTACGCGTGGTCCGGGCTGTCGCTGGAGGAGATCAAGGCGGGGCGGCAGTCGGCTGCGATTTTCTCCATCGGCCTGCTGCTGGTCTATCTCACGCTGGCCGCGCAGGACCAGTCGCTCGTGTTGCCGTTCATCGTGCTCCTCGGGGTGCCGCTCGCGGTGCTCGGCGCGCTGTCGGCGCAGTGGGCGCGCGGGCTGCAGAACGACATCTACTGCCAGGTCGGCCTCGTGATGCTGATCGGCCTGGCGGCCAAGAACGCGATCCTCATCGTCGAGTTCGCGGAGCAGCTGCGCGAGCGCGGCATGACGATCGCCGAGGCGGCCATCGAGGCGGCCGCGCATCAGGCTGCGGCCCATCCTCATGACGTCGCTGGCCTTCATCCTCGGCGTGATGCCGCTCGTGTTCGCGTCCGGCGCAGGGCAGGAGGGCCGGTGGTCGGTCGGCACCACCGTGGCCGGGGGCATGGCCTTCGCCACGTTCCTCAACGTCCTCTTCATTCCCATCCTGTATGCCGTCGTCCAGTCGATGCGTGGTTCGCGGCGCCGCGCGCACGCCGGGGAGGAGCCCGCACGTGCCTAGCCGCAACGTCGATGGGGTACGCGACACGCGGCCGGCGGCCGGCGGCCATCGGCCCGACCGGCATCCTCCGGTCCCGCGTGGCGTCCACGCACGGCTGGCGATCTGCCTCTGGCTCTGCGCGGCACTCACGGGGCCCTCTGCGGGCGCCGCGGCGCAGGGCATGGAGGCCATCACGCTGGACGAGGCAGTCCGGCGCGCGGTGGCCGGCAACCCGTCGATTCAGCAAGCCGCCGCCGGCATCCTGCAGCGCGGAGGCGCTGCTGCAGCAGACCCGCGCGCAGTCGCTGCCCTCGCTCAACGCCGCGCTGACCACGACGGTCATCGGGCCGGTACCCGAGTTCGCCGGCGAGAGCGTCGTGCCGCGGGCGCAGCTCAACACGACGGTGGGGCTGGCGGTGCCGCTGCTGATGCCCGTCCGCTGGGCACAGCGCAACCAGGCGCAGGACCAGGTGACGGTGTCGCTGCGCGCGGCGGAGGACGCCCGGCGTGCCACCGCGGTGGCCACGGCGGAAGCCTACCTGGCGATCATCGGGTTGCGGCAGGTGGTGGAGCTCAACGAGCGCGCGCGCGACAACGCGCGGGACCATTTCGAGTACGCGCGGCAGCGCTACGAGGCGGGGCTGGGCAGCCGGCTCAATGCCCTCCGCGCGCAGCAGGAATTGTCCTCCGACGAGGCGCGCGTCGAAGAGGCGCGCCTGGCCGTCCGGCGCGCGCAGGAGGCGCTGGGCGTGCTCGTGACCGCCGACGGGCCGGTCGATGCGGCAACCGAGCCCGTCTTCGACGTGCCGGCCGCGCTGCTGACCGGTCCGGCGGGGGATGCGGCCATCGCGTCGCGCACCGACGTCCGTCTCATCGGGTCGCAGGTCGCGGCGGCCGAGCGCGTCCTGCGAGACTCCTGGCGCGAGGACCTGCCGTCGGTGACCTCGCTGTTCGCGCCGCAGGTGCTGGCGCCGTCCGGGCTGTTCTCGCCGTCGCGGAGCTGGAGCTTCTCCGTGCTCGCCGCGGTGCCCATCTGGGAGGCAGGCGAACGTCGCGGGCGGGAGCGCGAGCGGCAGGCGGCGCTCGACTCCGTGCGCGCGGAGGCTGCCGGCGTGCAGCGCCAGGCGCTCAGCGAGGTGCGCGTGGCACGCGAGGCCGTGCAGGGCATGGAGCGCGCGCTGGCGAGCGCGCGGGCAGCCGCGCAGCAGGCGGTCGAGGTGGTACGGATCACCGACATCGCCTTCCGCGCAGGGGCCAACACCAACATCGAGGTCATCGATGCACAGCGCCGCGCGCGCGATGCCGAGACCGGCGTCGCCATCGCGGAGCACGTGCTTCGCCGCGCGCGGCTGGAACTGCTGGTCGCCACCGCCCGGTTCCCGGCCGGGGTCTGACCCCAGCCCTCGTGCCGTCGCTTGGACAAGGGCGCCTGTGGATCGCCGCCACGGGCCTGGCCTACCGGGTGCCCGTGCTGGCGAGCAACGCTACGGGGCCGGGCGGGGCCGGAACGCCGGCCCGGGAAACGCGAACAGCGCGCGTCCGGCGACCGGGTTGATCAGCAGCGCGAAGGCGATCCACAACGAGATGGCGCCCAGCACCACGGTGCACGCACCGATGACGAGGCCGAGCCATTCGCCTCCGCCAACGTGGCGGGCGATCCTGGCGAGGTAGAGCAGGTCGATGTCGATCAGGAACGCCATCAGGAGCGAGGAGAAGAACCCGAAGCCGTAGGTGAACACCAGGAAGACCACGAGGAAGCAGACGTCCACCGCGAGCACCACTCCCGGGTCGGGCGCCTGACCGCGGGAGGGCCCGTCCAGCACCCACCAGTTGATCACCCAGTTGAACGCGAACGAGGTGAACAGCGTGCCGCCGTACAGGTTGTGATTGAGCAGATTGCCCAGGCCGGCGACAAGCTGGCCGCCGGCGCCGAACAGCAGGCAGAAGACCGCGGCCGTCCGGAATCCCGCCGGGCTCAGGCTCGTGCCGAAGGCGATGGGCACCAGGGCCGCGCACCCGATGGCCAGGCAGATCAGGCCGATCGCAGTCGGATCGGCGATCGCGGCCGGAGGAGCAGGACGTTCCGGGTCGGCGTGGCTGGTCATGTGGTCTCCTCGGTCACCCAACGGGCGCACCCCGAGGGGTATTCTCCCCGGGCACGCGCCTAGCGCAGACTGCCGGCGCCGGCGATCAGCCCGAAGGCAGCGTCGCCACCGAGCGGCGCTGAGAACAGGTGACCCTGTGCCCGCTCGCAGCCCAGGTCGCGGAGCCGCGTGCGCTGCAGGAGCGTTTCCACGCCCTCGGCGACGACGCTCATGCCCAGGCTGTGGGCAAGCGCCACGATGGTGCCCACAATCTCACCCGGGCCGCGTGTTTCCTCGAGATGCGCCACGAAGGCGCGGTCGATCTTCAGCGTGTCGACAGGAAGCTGCGCGAGGTAGGCGAGCGACGAGTAGCCCGTGCCGAAGTCGTCGATCGCCACGTGCACGCCGAGGCCCTTGAGCTCGTCGAGGACACCCGTGACCATGGCGACGTTCTCCATGATCGTGCTCTCGGTGATTTCCAGCTCCAGGCTGGACGGCTCCAGCTCGCACTCCCCGAGCAGGGAGCGGATCTCATGCGCGAGGTGGGAGCCCGTGAAGTGACGGCTCGACACGTTCACGTTCATGGTGAGCGATCGGGCCGCGGGCACCGACGTGCGCCAGGCCTGGAGCTGCCGGCACGCCTCCTGCAGGACCCATCTGTCGATCGCGACGATGAGGGCGTCCTCCTCCGCGACCGGGACGAACTCGTCCGGCAGCACGAGGCCCCGCTCCGGATCCCGCCAGCGCACGAGGGCCTCGAAGCCCGCGAGCCGCCCCGAGAGCAACGACACGATCGGCTGGTAGTAGACACACAGCCGCTGCTGGTCGACGGCCTGCCTGAGTGCGGTCTTGAGGGCCAGGCGGGCGACCGCCGCCTGCCGCATCTCGACGTCGAAGATCTCGTGGCGAGATCGTCCGCGGGCCTTGGCCCGGTACATGGCGATGTCGGCGTCGCGCAGGATGTCGTCGGCCCGCTGGTAGCCGGCATCGCCGACCACGATGCCGATGCTCGCCGACAACGTCACCTCGCGCCCGTCGATCTCGAAGGGCATCCCGACCTCGTGCTGGATGCGATCGGCGACGTCCACCGCGCCTCCCACGTCGCCGACCTCGTCGAGCAGCACGACGAACTCGTCACCCCCCAGCCGCGCACAGGTGTCGGAGGAGCGCAGGCACCCGCCGATACGGGGGGCCAGCGCGACGAGCAACAGGTCGCCCGTCTCGTGGCCGAGGCTGTCGTTGACGAACTTGAAGCCGTCCAGATCGAGGAAGAGCACTGCGAAGCGCCGCGACGGATAGCGCCGGGAGCGCGTTGTCGCGCGCTCGAGCCGCTCGACGAGCAGCGCCCGGTTGGGCAGCCCCGTGAGCGCGTCATGGAGAGCGTCGTGCTGCAGCTGGGCCTCGGCCCGCTTCTGCGCGGTGGTGTCGCGGAAGTTGAGGACGAGGCCCTCCACCGCCGGCTCGCCGAGGAGGTTCCGCCCGCTGACCCCGAGCCAGCGCCATTGCCCGCCGCTGTCGCGCAGCCGGACCTCCCCGGTCACGCCTCGACCGCTGTCCTCCTGCAGCGCCGTCACGAGGCTGCTGGCATGGGCCCGGTCCTCGGAGTGCACGAGATTGTGGAGGCTCTTCCCCAGAAGGTCCTCCGGCGGAAACCCCAGGATCCGCGCGGTCGAGGGGCTCGCGTAGCGGATGCCTCCCGCGGCGTCGAGTACGGAGACGAGATTGGAGCTGCCCTCGATCAGGGCGCGGAAGCGCCGCTCGCTCCGCAGCCGCGCCTCCTCGGCCCGCTTGCGGTCGATGGCCGAGGCGATGACGTTGGCCACGGACTCGAGGGCCTGCTGCGTTGCCTCCGAGGTGGCCTGCCGGGCGAACATGGCGATCACGCCGACGACGCGCCCCTCGATGATCAGCGGGTGACCCAGGAAGGAGGCGAGCCCCTCCCGGCGCACCCAGTCCTGGTCGTGGACGCGCGGATCTCCGGCGACGGCGTTGGTGAGGTGCGGACGGCGCTCCTGGGCGATGAGGCCAATCTTGAAACGTCCGACCGCGATGCGGCCGTGGATGCCGTCCGTGTGCGTGTACATCCCCGCGCTCGCCTCGAGCTCGAGCATGTCGCCGCCCTCGGTGAGCGTCCAGATTCGGGCGAGCGCCGCGTCGAGGTACTCGACGATGGTCTCGCAGCAGCGCTGGAGCATCTCAGGTCGCGAGCCTCCACGGGTCAGGGTCGTC
>CAVPJD010000010.1:0-53669 GCA_963705165.1 uncultured delta proteobacterium
GAAAGGGCCCTCCCGAAGGAGGGCCATTCCCCGCTGGGAGCGTTCTATCCGTGTCCGTGGGCGGAGGGTTTCTTTTCCTCGCCGTAGACGATGAGCGTTCCCTTATGCTCCATCTCCTTGAGCCACTTGGGGTGCTGCTTCTTGGCCCAGCCGCGCGTGACCCAGCCGGTGATCATGGCCTGGAAGGAGCCGGGGTTGCCGATCGTCCCCAGGTAGATGTGGACGAAGAAGAAGGCAAACAGCGTCACAAACCCCACGGCGTGCAGCGTGTACATCCAGCGGGTGAGCGACATGGGCAGGATCTGGAACATCATGAGAAGTCCCGTGACCAGCATCATGGGCCCGCAGAGGGCCACGGCGATGAAGAACATCTTCTGCCCCGGGTTGTACTTGCCGCTCTCGGGCGGGTGCTCCACGTGCCAGAGGTAGCCCCCGGCGCACTTGATCCACTCGAGGTCCTCGGGCATCTCGATCACTCCGGCCTCCTTCCACCACATGGATATGGCGAAGATCAGCGAGAAGCCGAACACGAGGCCCGTCAGGTTGTGGATGTATTTCAGGTTTTTCATTCCGCCGAGAATCGTCCCGATGAAGTTCAGCGATGTGAACATCATTCCCAGCCCCGTGAGGAACAGGATGATACAGGAGATCGCCATCGTCCAGTGGACGATCCGCTCAAAGGCATCCGTTGCTTGAATCATTCCAGGTTTCATGGTCATTCACCCCCTTCCTTCTTTCCTGCCTCGGCATCGTCGTAGGGCAGCTTGGGCCCCTTGATCAGGTAGTGCAGGAACGAGCCCACCAGGATGCCGCCTGCCGCAAGCAGCGAGACCGGCTTGAGAAAGTCTTTCCAGACGAGGATCGACAGCGGCACCGAAGGGCTCTTGGGTAGCGCGTCGTAGACCTCCGGTTTCTCGCTCAGGATATAGAGCACGTGCGTTCCGCCGACGAACCGGTCGCCGTAGACGTTGGCATCCCCGCCCAGCGTCTGCACGCGCTTGGCGGCCGCCTTGAGTATCGTGTCCTTGCGGCCGATCGTGAGAGCACCCGTCGGGCAGGACTTGACGCAGGAGGGCTGCTGATCGGCCTGAAGCCGGCTCTGGCAGAGGTCGCATTTGGTAATCCGGTCTTTTGCCCCGTCGTACTTGGGGACCTCGAAGGGGCAGGCCGCCACACAGTTCTTGCAGCCGATGCAGAGGTGCTCCTTCAACCCGACGGAGCCGAACTCCGTGTAGTGGAGCGCCCCCGATGGGCAGACCTTCACGCAGGCCGCATCGGTGCAGTGCATGCAGCCGTCTTTTCTGAACAGCCACTTCAAATTACCCTTCTGGTCCACATGCTCCTGGAAGCGGATGAGCGTCCAGGTGTTCCACTGCAGATCGGGAGGGTTCTGATAACTGCCGAAATTCCGCGTTCTCTTGCCGGGCATCTCATTCCACTGCTTGCACGCGATCTGGCAGCCGCGGCAGGCGGTGCATCTCGTCGTATCGATCAGCTTTACGATTTCCGTAGCCTGCATAGCCTCTCTCCTATATCTTCGTCACGTTGACCATGAATGCCTTGTACTCGGGGCAGAACGTGTTGGCATCGCCGACGGTGGGCGTCAGGAAGTTCGTGCTGTCTCCGCCGTCCTTGGGGTGCAGCCAGCCGTAATTGAAGGGCAGGCCGACCTGGTGGACCGTCTTGCCCTCGACGAGGAAAGGCCGGAACCGCTTCGTCACCATGGCGACGCACTCCACGTTGCCGCGCACGGAGTACACCCGGACCCGCTGGCCGTTCTCGATGCCCTTTTCCTTGGCCAGGAGATCTCCGATCTCGACGTAGAGCTCCGGCATCGCCTCCAGGAGCCAGGCCTGCCATCTCGTGAGGGCGCCCGAACACCAGTGCTCCGTGCAGGAGTACGTGGTGCAGACATAGGGGAATTTCGCATCGGCATTGGCCACCTTGTCCAGGTCGCTGTTGAAGATCTGGATGGCCGGGTTGATGAGCTGGCCGGAAAGGGGATTCTTGCTGAGCGGTCCTTCCAGGGGCTCGTAATGTTCCGGGAAGGGACCCTCGGCCATCCCGGGGCCGAAGAGGGCGCCCAGGCCGTCCTGTTTCATGATGAAGGGGAATTTTCCTTTCTCCCTGTCCGCCTGGGGCGGCCATGGCCCGTCGGGAACGTCGCCGACCCAAGTGTCACCGGTCCACTCGAGCAGTTTTCTCTTGGGGTTGTAGGGCTTTCCGTTAAGATCGCAGGAGGCCCGGTTGTAGAGGATGCGGCGATTCACCGGCCAGGCATAGGACCAGTTGGGGTAGAGGCCGAGGCCCGTGGGGTCCTCCTTACCTCGCTTGGCCATCTTGTTCACGCCGGCGGCATCGAAGCTCCCGGCCATGACCCAGTTTCCGCTTGCCGTGGAGCCGTCGTCGGCGAGCATGCCAAAGGAGGGAACAAGCTGCCCTTTTTTGAATTCCGTCCTGGTTCCCTTGGCCTTGTCCTCAATGATCGTGTCCTTGAGGAAGTAGCCGTTGATCTGACGCGCGACCTTCAGGGAATCGAACCGGCCCTTCGAATCTTTGTAGTCCCACTTCACGTTCAGGATGGCTTCTGGATGCACGCCCCCTTCCTTGGCATAGAGGGCCCTGACGGCATCGAGGATCTTGATCGTGATCTCCCCGACGGGGATCGCGTCGTCGGGAGACTCGGCGGCCTTGTACTTCCACTGGACCCAGCGGCCGCTGTTGCTCTGGCTGCCCTCCTTTTCCATGGAGGCCGAGGCGGGGAGGAGGAAGACCTCCGTCTTGACCTTCGCGGGGTCCACGCCGGGGCCCTTCCAGAAGCAGTAGGTTTCGTTGTCGAAGATGTTCTCGCCGACGAGCCAGTCCAGGTTCTCGAGGGCCTTCCGGACCTTGGTCGTGTTCGGGGAGCTGACCGCCGGGTCGGTGCCGACGGCGAAGAGGCCCTTGATCTTTCCTTTATACATCTCGTCGAAGAGATGCATCAGGGAGGCCGCCTTTCCGTCGTCGAGCTTGGGAAGCCAGGAGTAGCAGAAGCCGTTTTCGGCCGTTGCCTTGTCCCCGAAGAGCGCTTTGAGGAAGCTGACCGTGAACTTGGGGTAGTTCTGATAATAATTCGCCGACTGGGGATCGGTGGACTTAGGCGTGTTCTTCTCGATGTATTTCGCCAGCGTGTCCTGGGATGCCGCGGGCGTCTTCAGGTAGCCGGGCAAAATGTTATAGAGGATCGCGTGATCCGTGGAACCCTGAACGTTGGGCTCGCCGCGAAGCGCATTCACGCCGCCGCCGCAGATTCCCATGTTGCCCAGCAGAAGCTGGACGAGGGACATGGTCCGGATGATCTGGCTTCCCGTCGTGTGATGGGTCCACCCCAGGGCGTAGCAGACCGTCCCGGCCTTGTCCTTCACGCCCGTGGCGCAATAGGCGTCATAGACTTTCTGGATCTCTTCCTTGGTCACGCCGGTGACGCTGGAGACCTTCTCCAGCGTATACCGGGAGTAGTGCTTTTTCATAAGCTGGTAGACGCATTGCGGGTCGGTAAGGGTCATGTCCCGCTTGGGGATCCCCTTGCCGTCCTTCTCGAAGACCCAGGTGTCCTTGCTGTACTTTTTCGTCTTCGGGTCATACCCCGAGAAAAGGCCGTCCTTGAAGTAGTAATCCTTGCCGACGATGAAGGAGGCGTTGGTGTAGTTCAGGACGTACTCCCGGAACTCCTTCTTGTTGTTGAGGATGTAATGGATCATTCCGCCGATGAAGGCGATGTCCGTCCCGGATCGCAGGGGGACATGGAAATCGCAACGGGCCGATGTGCGAGTGTAGCGGGGATCGACATGGACGATCGTCGCCCCCTGGTCTTTTGCCCTCAGGATCCACTTGAAGGCGATGGGGTGATGCTCCGCCGCGTTGCTTCCCATGATCAGGATGCAATCGCTGTTCTTCAGATCGATGTAGTGGTTCGTCATCGAACCGCGCCCGAACGACTCTCCCAGAGCCGCTACCGAGGGGCTGTGTCAGACCCGGGCCTGGTGGTCGATGTAGATAAGCCCCATCGATCGGCACGAAACGCTCATCAGCCAGCACTCTTCGTTGTCCACGTTGGAGCTGCCGAGATGGCCGATCGACTCGCAGCGGTTAACGATTTCGCCCTTGCTGTTCTTTTCAACGAAGCCCTTGTCGCGTGTGTCTTTCACGAGACGGGCGATCCTCTCGAGGGCCCAGTCCCAGTTCTTTTCTTCCCAGCGGTCGCTCATGGGGGCCCGGTAGAGGACCTTGCGAAGCCTGTACTTGTTGGCCTCGGTGAGATCGAAGAAGCCGGCGCCCTTGGCGCAGAGCGAGCCCTCGTTGATCGGGTGTTCGGGGTCCCCTTCGATGTTGAAGATCTTTCCCGTGTTCCTGTCGACGCTGCAGATCAGGCCGCAGCCCACGGAGCAGTAGCAGCAGACCGTGGTGACCTGCCTTGCCGTCATCACGCGCTGCATCTTGTTGATCTCGGCGGCGTAAGCCTTCGCCGGACCCAGATTCACGCCCAGGGAGGACAGCGCAACACCCGATCCCAGGGCGCCCGAAAGGGTTAAAAAGCCTCTCCTCGTGATCTCCATATGAACCTACCTCCTCCGGCATATGACAATCTTGATATATGTCAGGCGTGACATAGTCCATTTTGCTGTTGTTGTCAATCGAAATCCGAGGGGAAAAGGAGGGAAAATCGAAGAGCATGGATTGCTATGAATGCCGCTCAGGGAGCGGGTTTGATAACCGCAGCGTTGCAGAATCCTATGCTAAGGAAAGCACAGGAAAGCAGGGCAAAAGCACGATGCCGCTGAGGTCAAAAAGCATTCCATTCACACCAGGTCATGGGAGTAAATCCCTTTTCCTGCATGATGAGGTCGAGGTGGATAAGACTCATGGCCGACACGTCGCGGTCATGATCGCCCATATCGCTGATTTGGTTCAGTGTGATCAGGTAACGCTTGCAGGAATTGCAGGTGAAGGCCGTCTCCTGCCGCCTGTCTTCCACGTAGAAATAGTCCAGCCCGCTCGGGCTTTCCTGCTCGCAGCCGGGACAAAACATTCTGCTGAAGCGCCACTCGTGGCCGCACCGGGAACAGTGCAGCCAGCGCTGCGGGATTTTCTCCCGGATGACGGCGATCGTCGGGTGGGCGCCACAGACCGGGCAATATCCCTTTTCCCAGCCCATCCCCTCGATGTGCTCGCCGATTCCATTCGACTTTGCCTGGAGAATGATCCTCGTCACAGCACCCAGCATAAGCCCGATAGCCTGGCGCTTGATGGTCGCTCCGTTCGACCATCGATTTACGGCTGTCTCGACGCTGCCGGGAAAGTCCGTAAACGCATCGAACAGCCGGATGTCGCCCGCCTTCATCTTCCCCTCTAGCTTCGCCACATCCTCTCCGAGGGCCGGGAATCCCTCCCTCATCGCCGATAGCACCGCAAGCCCGATCTTCTCCCAGGGGTCGTCTTTGAGAAAAAGGGGAGTCTGACCGATGCAAGGAATCCCCTGCCGGAGTTTCTCCCCGTCGATCGATGAGAGGTCTGCGGATTTCAGTTTTAATTCGTCGATCAGGCGCTCCCTGACCAGGAAAAGGGGTTTGAAGGCCGTGATGATTTCTTTGCTGTGGGGGCTTTTCCCGATGATGTCATTGATGATGCCTTCCACTCGGGAGGCCTTTCGATCCGGTTTTTTTGTCACGTACTTGCTCCTTGTCCGGTTCTTCCAAGCATCGGTCTGATCTCACGTTTTCTCGATCCGTACTGCGCAGGCCTTGTGCTCTGCCGTCTTCAGAGGATGCAGCGGCCGAAGTCGCGGACGATGAAGGGGTTGGCTTGCCCGCTATCAGCGCGCGGGGCCTTTGACCTCCACGAGGCGAATCCGACAGGCGCCGGAGGGTGCAAGGCCCTTCGTCTAACGATATATCAAATATGGCATATGCCGGAAATGGCTTAATACAGGACCGGCAGGATGTCAATATTTTTTGCGGCCATTGAGGATGGAGGCCCCGGAAGAGAATTGGGCCCTTCACCTATGTTATTCAAAACTTATGCTTGATGAAGGCCCGTGGAATTGATAGGTTGGGTTCGAACGGGTCTCCCGTTTCACCCTCGTTCCAAAATGCGGGAATCTTTGTTGATGACAAGGGGACTATCAGCCCGACCCCGAGGACCGATTTCATGAAAATCCGGTATAAGATCTGGCTTGAAAAAGACGGGAAGGTCATCTTCGGAAAGGGCCGGGATGAAATGTTCCGGGCAATCCTGGAGTGCAAGAGTCTTCAGGCGGCGGCAAAAGAACTGAAGATGTCCTATCGTGCCGCCTGGGGGCGGCTCAAGGCTTCCGAGGAGCGCCTGGGTATCAAGCTCGTGGAGAGCGACGGGGCGAAAAAAAGCCTACGCCTGACGGCAGAAGCCAAAGAGTTGCTGGAGCAATACGAGCAGTTCGAAAAGGACTTGAACGCTTTTCTGCAGAAGAAGTCGAAAGCCCTCGGGTGGGACAAGGACGTGAAAAACTAAGACCTGCCCGGCCAGGGATGTCTACGCCGCACGCGCAGGGTACGCGCACCCCTCAAACCGATCCCTCCGTTTCCGGATGCCCGGTTTCCGACGCGGGGAGTCCCCAATCGAAGGCCTTCCTTCCATCCGTTACTTCAGTTTTTCCAGTTCCCGGATGAGCACCTCGAGTGGCGGGCGTTTGTTGATATTGTGAACGTCGATGTAGCGGATGACGCCCGCTTTGTCGATAACGAAAAGAGCCCGCTCGGAGGTCCCGTCGAAGCGGAGCACCCCGTAGGTCTCGGCAACCTTCCCGTGGGGGTAGAAGTCCGAAAGCACCGGGAACCAGAGCTTGCCCATCTGGTTCGTCCAGGCGTAGAGGGTGGGGATGTTGTCCACGGTGATCCCCAGCAGTACGGCGTCGTTCTTGTCAAAGAGGTCCTTAACGATGTTGTAGCCCGGCCACTGATCCGAACAGACGGGGGTCCATGCGGCGGGGACGAAGGAAAGCACGACGTTCTTCTTGCCCCGGTACTGGCTCAGGGTGACCTTCTGGCCTGCGATGGAGGGCAGCATGAAATCAGGCGCCATGTCGCCGACTTTCACCTTGAGGACGCTGTCGACGGGTTTGAGCTCCCCGGTCGAGTAGATGTTGTCCTTGTAGGCCTCGGAGTGCGTCTGGGCCCAGGCCGGGACACTCAGGGCCAGAATGAACATGACCATGAGCGCCATCATGATGAGAGCGGTTTTTTTCGTCATGGCGGCCTCCTTATCGTCCGGCTGATTTCTTGAGCGTTTCCAGGAATGCCGGGATCTCCCCGAACCCTCCCAGCTTGGCGTAGGATATCTCCTGGGTCCCGTCCGGCTTGAGCCTGACGGCGATGAAGAAGGGCGTCCTCACCTCGCCGCACTTCTTGTGGATGTCGTAATCCGGGTCGGGGAAGACGGGGAAGGGCACATTATAGCGCTTCCGGAAGACCTCCACCTCGTAGGCGGAGTTGCCGGCTCCGATCCCGATGATCTTGATCTTGCCTTTCGCCGCGGGGTCTTTCTCGATGGCCTCGTAGAGCTGGTTCACGAGGGGGGCCTCCTTCTGGCAGAAGGGGCAGTACATGCTGAGGATCTCGATCAGGACGAGGTTTGCCTTGATGTCGGCCATCTTGAAGGTCTTGCCCCAGCCCGAAAGGCCGAGGTAGGTCCGGTCGGCACGTTCGGCCGGGACCGGGAGCGTGAAGTCGAAAAGCTTCTCTCCCGGTTTGGGCTGATCGGCCGCCAACACGGGTTGCGCGATGACTAACGAAAGCGCAAGGACGATGGATAACAGGAAGTATTTTTTCATGGTGTTCCTCCCATAAGCCGGATGAGTCCGGTACATTGATTCATAACAGAAAAACCCGGGGGGGTCAAAGCCATCAAGGAATCTGGACCCAAAGCCTCGCATGAGAGGCTGCTCAGAGCAATTGTCCCTTGACATTCTGTCAAAAATGACATAAGGAAGGCGGCGGCTTGAGAAGCGTAGAATGTTTCGGTCTCCAACAGCAGGATTACTGAAAGCATGCTGACATGGGGGAAGGGAGATTTTGTAATGCTTGAAAGCCGAGAGGAGAATGAGGTTCCGCTTGACTTTAGTGCAGAAATAACGTATGGAACCGACTCATTCAATCTGCCTATTCTATGCTCTCTCACTGTAAGCGACCGGCTCTCTTTTCGACTTGCTGACTCGACGCTTGGGCTTCGCCATTCGGCCGCTCGCGTACCCCGTTCTTGATAATTGCTGTCTCCGATGCGCTAACGCCTCGCTGCAGGTCTGCCTGCAGCCTGACAGGAGCGGAACTGTATCGAAACGAAACCCCGAAGTATGGGGAGCGTGATAAACAAGGCACCACAATGGTTTTTTCGTGAAAGGGGGTTCTATGGGGAAAGACGATTACAACAAAACGGTGAGTCGGCAGTACAACCGGCTGTTGGAGCAGTGCAAGGTCCACATGGACCACTTCGAGAAGGAGTATCCTGCGCCGCGGGAAGACTTCCAGGCACTGCTGAAAGAGCGCGGGGTATCGAGGCGGGATTTCCTCAAGTGGACATCCTTCATGACGGCAGCCCTTATGCTGCCGCCCATCTTCGAGCCCATGGTGGCAAGGGCCGCCGAGAACTTCAGCCGCCTGCCTGTTGTCTGGCTCCACTTCGCCGAGTGCACGGGCTGCAGCGAGTCCCTTCTGCGCTCGTCCTACCCGAACGTCGATGACATCCTGCTGGAGACCATCTCGCTCGAGTACCACGAGACGATCATGGCCGCTGCAGGCGACCAGGCCGAGAAATGCCTCGAGCAGGCCCTCCACGACTTCCCCGGGAAGTTTGTCTGTGTCATCGAAGGGGCGATCCCGCAGGGCCTGAACGGCCAGTACATGCGCATCGGCCCCAAGGCAGAGACGGGCATCGAGATCGGCAAGAGGGTCACCTCCAAGGCCGCGGCGACGATCGCCATCGGCGCATGCGCCGTCTGGGGAGGCATCCCTGCGGCCCGGCCCAACCCCACCGACGCGGTAGGCGTGAGCAAGGCGCTGGGCATCTCCACGGTGAACCTCGCAGGCTGCCCCCCCAACACGGTCAACTTTACGGGGACTCTTCTGTACTTCCTGCTGTTCGGCGCTCTGCCGGCCCTCGATTCGCAGGGCAGGCCTGTCTGGGCCTACGGGAAACGCATCCACGACTTCTGCGAGCGGCGCGCGCACTACGACGCGGGTGAGTTTGTGGACCAGTGGGGCGACGAGGGCGCCCGGAAGGGATGGTGCCTCTACAAGGTCGGCTGCAAGGGCCCTTACGCCTTCGCCAACTGCTCGCACCTGCGCTTCAATGACGGCATTTCCTGGCCCGTCATGGCGGGGCATGGCTGCATCGGCTGCACGGAAATCGGGTTCTGGGACACCATGGCGCCCCTGGAGAAACCCATCCAGGCGGCCACAATCGGTGGCGGGGAGAGGACCGTCGACGACATCGGCATCATGCTGACGGCGGTGACCGTGGCGGGCGTTGCCGCGCACGGTTTGTTCAGCGCGCTGCGTCACGGCCGGTTCCGACAAAAAAGACGAAACCCCCCACAATGAATAGGCCGAGGAGGTGAGCCATGGCAAAACGAATGATTGTTGATCCCATCACGAGAATTGAGGGACATCTGAGGATAGAGGTCGAACTCGACAACACGAACACCATCAAGGATGCCTGGAGCAGCATCACGCTGTGGCGGGGCATCGAGACGATCCTCAAGGGGCGCGACCCGCGCGATGCGGGGCTCATCGTGCAGCGCTTCTGCGGGGTCTGCACGTACGTGCACTACGAGGCGAGCATCATGGCCTGCGAAGACGCCTTCGGCATCAAGCCGCCGCCCAATGCGCGGATCATCCGGAACCTGATGCAGGGGGCCTGGTACCTCGGCGACCACATCATGCATTTCTACCAACTGCACGGGCTGGACTGGGTCGACGTGGTGAGCGCACTCAAGGCCGACCCGAAAAAGGCCGTGGAGATCGCCATGAGCGTGTCTTCGAATCCCTACAACTCCTCCCAGACGCACTACAAGGCCGTCCAGGAGCGGCTGGGCAAGTTCGTCAAGTCGGGGCGTCTGGGGCCTTTCGCCAACGCCTACTGGGGAAACCCCTCCTACAAGCTGCCCCCCGAGGCGAACCTGGTGATCCTCTCCCACTACCTCGATGCCCTGGAAGTATCCAAGGTGGCGGCCCAGGCTCAGGCCATCTTCGGCGGCAAGAACCCGCACCCGCAGTCACTGGTCGTGGGCGGCGTGACCTGCGTCATGGATGCGATGAACCCGAGCCGCCTGGGAGACTATCTCTTCCGCATCAAAGCGGTGAATGACTTCGTCGCGCGGGCCTACATTCCCGACGTTCTTCTGGCCGCCAGGTACTACAAGGGCGAAGGCCTTGCCGGGATCGGCGGCGGCGTGAAGAACTACATGAGCTTCGGCGGATTTGGCCTTGACGATTCCGGCACGAACTTCCTCTTCCCCAGGGGCATCGTGAAGAATCGCAATCTGGCAAAGCTGCTGCCAATTGACGAGGCGAAGATCACCGAGGAATCCCTGCACGCCTGGTACCAAGACGAAAAGCCCCAGCATCCCTACGAGGGGACGACCGTTCCCAAGTACACGGGCTTAGACAAGGAAGGCCATCTGAAGGGCGAAGAGAAATACAGCTGGTGCAAGGCCCCCCGCTATGACGGCGAGCCTTTCGAGGTAGGACCGCTTGCCCGCATGATCGTGGGCTATGCCGCAGGCGACAAGAAGATCAAGCCGCTTGTCGAAGGCACGCTGAAGGCCACGGGGCTTCCGGCGACGGCGCTCTTCTCCACGCTGGGCCGGACAGCGGCCCGTGCCATCGAGACGAAACTCGTCGGCGACCAGATCGAAGGCTGGTTCAATGAGCTCGTCGCCAACCTCAAGAAGGGCGACGTGCGGACCTGGACACCCTGCGAAGTCCCCAAGGAAGGCCAGGGGCGCGGCATGACGGAGCCCCCGCGGGGGGCACTCAGCCATTGGATCCGGATCAAGGACTACAAGATCGCCAACTACCAGGCCGTGGTTCCCTCCACGTGGAACTGCTCGCCGAGGGACAAGAACAACAAGCGCGGCCCCTACGAGGAATCCCTCATCGGGACCAAGCTTGCGAAGGCGGATCAGCCGCTGGAGATCATCCGGACGATCCACTCGTTCGACCCCTGCATGGCCTGCGCGGTCCACATCATCGAACCGAACGGCGAGATCCGCAAATTCAGGGTGGCCTGAGAGGAGGGTGCCATGGAAAAAATCGTACCCAAGAAACAATGGTCCGTGGCCATCCGCATCAACCACTGGGCCATGGCGGTTGTCATTTTCGCCCTGATCGGGACGGGGTTTCTCATTGCCTACCCCTTTACCCTTCAGACCGGGGAGACCTGGCAGAAGTTCTCCGTGGGCGAGATCCGGTTCTGGCACATCTTCTTCGGGATGCTGCTGGGATTTCTCTTTATATGGAGGGTCTACCTGGCCTTCTTCTCCACCTTCAAGGCGGACTGGAAGGACTTCCTGGCCTTCACGAACATCCCCAACACGATCCAGCAGATCAAGTTCTACCTGCTGATCGACAAGAAAGGCCCCCCGCACACGGGGTTGTACGGCCCGATGCAGTCGATGGCCTACCTGGGACTGCTCGCCATGGTTTTTTTCATTCTCATCACGGGTCTCATCCTCATGGGGGCGGGTTACAACGCCGGGCTCACCGGATGGATCTACGCGATCCTCAGGCCCGTCGAGAATCTCCTGGGGGGGCTGGCCACGGTGCGCTACATCCACCACGTGCTCACCTGGGGCTTTGTCCTCTTCATCGTGGTTCACGTCTACATGGCATTCTGGTATGACGCCGTGTTGAAGGAGGGGACGCTTTCCTCCATGGTGAGCGGCTACATGTTCGAGAAGGGCGATCACTGATTCGCCTCTGGCGCTTCGGTAAAAGAACAGGTAAAGAAAAGGGGGGGAGACCTGATCTCCCCCCTTTTTCACTGGAATGATGGAAGAGAAACAATTCATCACCATATTAGGTCTTGGCAACATCCTGATGAAGGACGAGGGATTCGGCGTCCACTTCGTCCGCTGGATCGAAAATCGCTGGCGCTTCCCCGAGACGGTTGAGCTCATCGAGGGGGGCGTGATGGCCTATTCGCTCCTTGGTCCCGTCTGCAACAGCGAGCAACTCATCGTTATCGATGTTCTCAAGACCGATGACGAGCCGGGTGCGATCTACCGCTTCACCCTCGCGGAGATCGAGCCGAAGCTACCGCCGCCCACGTCGGCCCACGAGGTGCAGTTTCTTGACGTCCTGTGCAAGGCGGAGATGCTGGACCAGGCTCCCGAGGTGGTCTTTCTCTGCATCATCCCGGAGAATATCCGGGACATGGAAATGGAGATGGGCCCGCTGATGCGGGAAAAGTTCCCCGTCATGGAGGAGCTGCTGATGAAGGAACTTGCCCGCCACGGGATCCGGCCGGAGAAGACCCATGCATGAGCTGTCGCTCGTCGAGTCCATCCTGCAGATCGTCGACGAATACGCGGCAAAGGACGGTTTTGCCCGCGTCACCTCGCTGAGGCTCTCCTGCGGGAAGCTCTCCAGCGTCGTCCCGCAGGCCCTGAGCTTTGCCTTCGAGGTCCAGTCGAAGGGCACCCGTGCCGAGGGGGCCGCACTCGAGCTTGAGATCCTGCCTGCCTCGATCCACTGCCTGAGCTGCGAAAAGGATGTCGAGGTAGACCGTTTCGAGGCCCAGTGCCCGGTGTGCAAGGGGTTCGATGTATTGCTGGTCGGAGGGACGGAGGAATTGAAGCTCATCGAGTTGGACGTGGAGTGACAGGCGGCTGCGCCGCCTGGAATCATGGAGTAATGGAATAATGGAATGATGGGTTGATGGAATCATGAATATTTTGACTTGGACCCAATATTCCAGTATTCCAATATTCCAGCTCTCCATGGGTCACTGACACTGGTAGGGATAATCAAGCTTTTTTGTATCACCGAAATGATAGAGGATGTTTCTGATGTGTATTGCGTTTCCCGGCAAGATCCTGACCATCGACAAGGACAACTTCGCCGTCATCGATATCAGCGGTACGCAGCGCGAGGTCTCGCTCGACATCGTCGACGAGCCCGTCATCGTGGGTGACTACGTCATCTGCCATGCGGGCTACGCCATTCAGCGCATCGATGAGGAAGTGGCCCTGGAGAAGCTCTCCTTCCTGAAAGAGCTCATCGACAATGAAATATATTGACGAATACCGGGACCCCGGGCTCGTCCGGGGGCTGCTTGATGCCGTGGCGATCGTGGCCGCAGGCATTGGGCGGGATGTGGCCCTCATGGAGATCTGCGGGACCCATACCCATGCCATCGGGCGCTACGGCATTCGCAAGCTTCTGCCGAAGAACCTTCGCCTGATCTCGGGGCCAGGCTGCCCCGTCTGCGTCACTTCGATTGCGGATGTGGACAGGGCGCTTTATCTGGCGGGTCTGCCGGAAGTGATCTTTGCAACCTTCGGCGACATGCTCCGCGTTCCGGGGACGGGCGGGGAGAACCTCCAGCGGCTGCGGGCCGCGGGTGCTGATGTGCGCGTTATCTCCTCGGCCGCCGATGCCGTCCGCTTCGCCGTGGAAAACCCGGGCAAGGAAGTCGTCCTCATGGGGATCGGCTTCGAGACGACAACACCCACCGTGGCTGCGGCCATCCTGAGCGCAAGACGCAAGGACATCGGAAATTTTTCCGTCTTCTCCGTACACAAGACTGTCCCACAAGCCATCAGGGCCCTCATCGAGGACCCGGAGCTCAGGGTCGATGGCTTCATCTGCCCCGGACACGTGAGCATCATCACGGGGGTCGAGGCGTACGAGATGATCCCGAAGGCGGGCCGTGCAGCCGTCATCACAGGTTTCGAGCCTGCCGATGTCATGGAAGGGATCCTGATGATCCTGCGGCAGATCGTCGAAGGACACTACGAGGTGGCCATCCAGTACACCCGGGGCGTGAAAGAACAGGGAAACCCCCGGGCCCGGGAGATCATGGGGGAGGTTTTCGAGCCGGGCGATGCCGACTGGAGGGGGCTCGGCGTGATCCCCGGAAGCGGTCTTTTCATCCGGCGCGAATACGAAGCCTTTGATGCGCTCAAGCGATTTACCCTGCCTGAGATCCGCTCCGTCGAGTTCAGGGGATGCCGGTGCGGAGAAATCCTGCGGGGGGTGATGGCGCCTGCCGAGTGCCATCTCTTCATGAAGGCCTGCACGCCGTCAAACCCCGTGGGGCCGTGCATGGTGTCCGGGGAAGGGACGTGCGCAGCGTACTATAAATACGAGAGAAGTGGCTAGTGATATGTGGCTTGTGGCTGGTGAAATATAAAAGAGGGGAAGACCGATGAAAGTGACTGTCGTCAAGAATGTCTTGGATGCCAATGCGCGGATTGCAGCAGAGAACCGCAAACTGTTCGATGAGAAGAAGATCTACGTCATCAACCTCATGAGCTCCCCCGGTGCGGGGAAGACGTCGCTCGTGGAAAAGACCATCATGGCGCTCAGGGATCGCTACCGGATTGCCGTCATCGAGGGGGATATCCAGGACACCTATGATGCCGACCGGGTGGCGGCCCTGGGCATCCCCGCCGTGCAGATCAACACGGGCGGGGCCTGCCACATCGACGGCAACATGATCCGCGAGGCCCTGCCGGCCCTCGACTTGAACAAGATCGACCTGCTCATCAGCGAAAACGTGGGCAACCTCGTCTGCCCTGCCGAGTTCAAAATCGGCGAAAACGCCAAGGTGATGATCCTGAGCACCCCCGAGGGGGCAGACAAACCCGCCAAGTATCCCCTGATGTTCCAGGAGTCGGCGGTGATGATCATCAACAAGATCGACCTGACACCCTACGTGGATTTCGACCTCGAGAAGGCCAGGCGGGACGCCCTTACCCTGAACCGCCAACTCAAGATTTTCGAGGTCTCCTGCAAGACCGGCCAGGGGCTGGACAACTGGGTTCAATGGCTTGCCGGTGAGATTGAGGCCTTCAGGAATCGATGAGTGAAGCGAGACGGCGCATCCGAACCCTCTTCACCGGTATCGTCCAGGGGGTGGGATTTCGCCCCTTTATCTACCGGTTTGCGACGAAGCACCGGCTGGGCGGATTTGTCTGCAATACCCCGGAGGGCGTCATTGTCGAGGTGGAGGGGTCGGCAGGCAGTATTGAAAATTTCTCTTCAGAGCTGCTGAAAAGTATTCCTCCTGCCGCCGATGTGTCAGGCATTGCAAACACCGAGGTTGCCGTTCTCGGCGAATCGGCCTTCCGCATCATCGCCAGCGAGCAGGAAGGCAGGAAAGAAGTCCTCATCTCCCCCGACATTGCAACCTGTGCCGACTGCCTGCGGGAGCTGAACGATCCGGAAGACCGCCGTTACCGCTACCCCTTCATCAACTGCACCAACTGCGGCCCCCGTCTCACGATCATCCGCGACGTCCCTTACGACCGGGCGAACACCTCCATGGCCTGCTTTGCCCTGTGTCCCCGGTGCCGCGCCGAGTATGAAGACCCGGCGGATCGTCGCTTTCACGCCGAACCCAACGCCTGCCCCGTCTGCGGGCCCGGACTCTGGATCGCCGATGAGATGGGGGCGCCGCTTCGGGACGCCCCGGTTGACCCCAAAGGGGACTCTATAAGCAAGGCAGTGGAGTGGCTCCTCGCGGGACAGGTCCTGGCCATCAAGGGCCTTGGCGGTTTTCACCTCGCCGTCGATGCCACAAACGAAGAGGCCGTGAGGCGCCTGCGCTCCCGGAAGTACCGTGAGGAGAAGCCGCTGGCCATCATGGTGAGGGACATCGACGCGGCATCGCAAATCGCGAGGATCGGCAGGGTGGAACGGGAGCTTCTCCTTTCTTCCCGGCGGCCCATCGTGTTGTGCCGCAGGCGCGACGAATCTGCTCTCGCGCCCTCCGTGGCGCCGGGTGTTCCCAACCAGGGCATCATGCTGCCCTACACGCCGCTTCACCACCTGCTTCTGGAGAAAAACATCCCGGCCCTCGTCATGACGAGCGCAAACCAGGTCGACGAACCCATCTGCATCAAAAACCGCGAGGCCCTTGCGCGCCTGAAAGGCATCGCCGATTTCTACCTCTTCCACAACCGGGACATCCTGGTGCGCTGCGACGACTCGGTGGCGGCCGTCACGGGTCGATCCCCCGTGATGATCCGCCGGTCCCGGGGCTGGGCGCCCAAGCCCGTCTCTCTGAAGCGATCCTACCCCGAGGTGCTTGCCCTCGGGCCTCAGCTCAAGGCGACGCTCTGCATCCTTAAAGGGGGCCTTGCCTATCTGAGCCCCCACATCGGAGACCTGGAAACCCCCGAGGCCCGCGACTTCCACCGGGAGAGCCTGCGCCTCATGGAGCGCATTGCCGAGTGCCGTCCCGATGTCATTGCCTGCGATCTTCACCCGGCTTACTGGACGACGAGGCTTGCCGAAGAGCTTCCGCACTCGCAGATCATCCGCGTCCAGCACCACCACGCCCACATCGTGAGCGCCATGGCCGAAAACGGGCTCTCCTGCGAAGTAATCGGCCTGGCCATGGACGGGACGGGCTACGGGCCCGACGGGACTGCCTGGGGCGGGGAGTTCCTCGCAGCCGATGAGATCGACTTCCGGAGGGCGGGCCACATCCGGCCCTACATGCTTCCGGGGTCGGAGAAGGCGGTGAAGGAACCCTGGCGCGTGGCGGCAAGCCTGCTGCGGGAGAGTTTTGGCGTCACCTGGCACGACGTGGCACGAAAGCTCCCGCTGAAGGAGAAGGAAAACCACTTCGACGTGCTGGATAACATGATGGCCCAGGGGTTCAACAGTCCCCTCACCTCGAGCCTGGGCCGCGTCTTTGACGGCGTTGCGGCGATCCTGGGAACCCGTCAGGCGGTAAGCTTCGAGGGGCAGGCGGCCATGGAGCTGGAGACGCTGGCGACGAGGCGGACAACAAGGCGCTACCCCTTCGAGATCGCGAGGGACGGCGACAGGGTGATCCTCGATCTCAGGCCGCTTGTCCGGGCCATCGCCGAAGAAAGAATAAAAGGGAAAGACCCGGCGGCGATCGCCGCGGCCTTCCACCGGACGATCATCAAAGCCATCGTCGCCATGACCGAAGTGGTCCGGGAGCAGACCGGGCTTGGGAAGGCCGTCCTCAGCGGCGGCTGCTTCCAGAACCGCGTGCTGCTGGAGGGGACGGTTCGGGAGCTCGAGAAGCGTGGCTTCGAGGTCTACACCCATCAGATGCTCCCGGCCAACGACGGCTGCATCGCGCTGGGGCAGGCGGTCGTCGCTGCTGCGCGCCTGGAAGCGCGCAGCGCGAGTGGCCAGTGATCAGTGACTAGTGACCAGTGAAAGACAAAAGAAGGATATAAGAAATGAAGCATGATCGGATTCTTCTGGAGCACGGCGGCGGTGGGCTTCTGAGCCACGAGCTGATCGCGGAGGTCTTTCTGCCCCTTTTGAAAAATCCCTGCCTGGAGCGGCTCGAGGACAGCGCGGTGCTGCGTGTGGGCGATCAGATGCTGTGCTTCACAACCGACTCCTACGTCATCGACCCGATCTTTTTCCCCGGCGGCGACATCGGGTCGCTTGCCGTCCACGGGACGGTTAACGACCTCTCGGTCTGCGGGGGAAAGCCCCTGGTCATGAGTGCCGGCTTCATCCTCGAGGAAGGCTTCCCCATGGAGGACCTTCGGCGGATCACCCGCTCCATGGCCGATGCGGCAAAGAAGGCAGGCGTTCCCATCGTGACGGGAGACACCAAGGTCGTCGCCCGGGGGGCCGCCGACGGCATCTTCATCAACACCTCCGGCATAGGCCTCATCGAGTACCCGAGGCCTCTTTCCGTGAAGAGCATCGAACCCGGGGACGTGGTCATCGTGAGCGGCACGATCGGCGATCACGGCGCCGCCGTCCTCAGCAAGCGCAGGGAGCTGGGGGTGACTTCCGATATCCGTTCCGACTCGGCCCCTCTCAACGGCCTCATCGGCACGATCCTCGAGGCGAGCCCCAACATTCATTGCATGCGCGACCCTACCCGGGGGGGCCTCGGGGCGATCCTTGCCGAGATCGCCGGGCAGTCGGGCTGTCTCATCGAACTGCGCGAGAAGGACATCCCCGTCCGGCAGGAGGTGCGGGGGATCTGCGAGATCCTGGGGTTCGATTCGCTCTTCCTGGCCAACGAGGGGAAAGTGGCCCTCTTCTGTGCCCCGGCAGACGCGGGGCGGGTCCTGGCTGTGATGAAAGCACACGAATACGGGCGGGAGGCTGCCGTCATCGGCGCCGTCGGCGAGCGGGGCCGGGGAAGGCTCGTGCTCCGGACGGCCATCGGGGGCTCCCGCGAGGTGGACCTGCCCGTGGGCGAGCTGGTCCCGCGGATCTGCTGATCACTTCCCCCTTGACAGGTGCCGCCGTATGTGGCACGCAATGGGGAAAACGTGCCATTGGAGGCTCCATGTCAGAGATCATTCGTTTCGGCGTGTCCCTGGAAAAAAACCTGCTTCAGCGCTTCGACCGCCTGATCCGGGGGAAGAAGTACACGAACCGCTCCGAGGCCCTCAGGGACCTCATCCGCCAGGAAATGGTGAAGAAGGATTGGGAAGAGGGCGGGGAGGTGGCCGGGGCCATCACCTTCATCTACGATCATCACAAGCGGGACCTTCTCAACCGGATCATGGATCTGCAGCACGACTACCAGAAGATCATCATCTCGACCCAGCACATCCACCTGGACCACGACAACTGCCTGGAGATTGTCGCCGTCAAAGGGGTTGCCAAAGAGGTCCTCGATCTGGCCGACGCCCTGAAGGCCCTCAAGGGTGTGCGGGACGGCACGCTGAGCATGACCAGTACCGGGAAAGAAACGAAGTGATATGCCAAAAATTCTTTTCTGCGGCAAAGGTGGCAGCGGGAAGAGCACACTGCTTTCCCTTCTCGCGCTTTTTCTGAGTGAACATCATGACGTTCTCGTCATCGATGCCGACGAGTCCAATCCGGGCCTGGCCCGGATGACGGGCTTGGATGCGCCCCGGCAGACGCTCATGGAGAACCTGGGCGGCAAGGCGGCTTTTCGCCGATTGATGGGAAAAAAAACGGCCGCCCTCGAGGAGAAGGATCCCCTGGGCGGCGCGCTTCGCTCGATGGCAGCTCTGCCCCCATCTGCTGCCAGCCGCTCGGGCCGGCTGACCCTCGTATCTGTCGGCAAGATCGAGCACGCCCACGAGGGATGTGCCTGCCCCATGGGGGTGCTCGCCCGGAACTTCATCAGCCACATCTCCCTCGGGCCGGGCCAATGGGTCCTTGTCGACACCGAGGCCGGCGTGGAACACTTCGGCAGGGGTATCCTGGAGGGAGTGGATGCCGTCGTGGCGGTCGCCGACCCGTCGTACGATGCGGTCATGCTCATGGGTAAGATCAAGGCGATGGCCGATGAGGGCGGCAAGAGGCTTTGCGTTGTTCTGAACAAAACGGACGGCGACACGGAGCCTCTCATGCGGACCCGCCTCGAGGGCCAGGGAATCCGGATCGCGGCGACACTTCCTCAGTCCCGGGACATCACTGCGGCTAATCTCCGGGCCCTTCCGCTTGCTGTGAATCCCTTCCGGAAGAATCTAAGGGCCCTGCTGGAGGCCCTGGAAACCCAGGCCCGGCAAGCCAATACCCCGTAGCATAAATTTTCATTTCGTATGTTTATACCGGTTGACAGAAAAACCCGAATTTGCTACGAACTGTTGAAACGTAACACCGCTGGTTTTTCTGTTCCAAAGGGCGAGGCCCTCTATTTTTTTCCGTATGCAGTAGCACGAGTTCGAAAACGGTGGCATCGAAGGACATCCCATGCACATCCCCGACGGCTTTCTCTCGACGACGACGTGGGTCTCCGCCTGGGCCGTTTCGGCGGGTGGGCTGGGCTGCTGCGTAAGGCAGGCGGGCCGTGCGATGAAGGACCGGATGGTGCCGCTCATGGGGGTGTTGTCCGCCTTTATCTTTGCCGCCCAGATGATCAACTTTCCCGTCATGGGCGGGACCTCGGGCCATCTGCTCGGCGGGGTACTTGCCGCCGTTCTGCTCGGGCCCTGGGCGGCGGCGGTGGTCATCGCCTGTGTGCTCATCTTCCAGTGCCTCGTCTTCCAGGACGGGGGGCTCACGGCCCTGGGGGCCAATATTCTCAACATGGCCCTGGTGGGGACACTCGGCGGCTATTTCATCTACCGTGTCATGACAAGGCTGTTGGGGGGCCGAAAGGGGATCGTGACGGGCGCCATGGCTGCCGCCTGGTTCTCCGTTGTAGCAGCCGCATCGCTGTGCGCCGTGCAACTGGCCCTGTCGGGTACCTCGCCGCTTGGGCTCGTGTTGCCGGCCATGGCCGCCGTCCACGCCGTCATCGGGATCGGCGAGGGAATGATCACGGGCCTGATCGTGGGCTTCATCCTCAAGACAAGGCCGGATCTGATCTATAAGGGGCAGGGTATAGGGTACAGGGTCTCGGGTATCGTGCCGGAAGCGGCAGAGCCGCTAAAGGAGATGTGAGATTGGGAAAGCGCGACACCTTCATCGGTCTGGCTGTGGCACTGGCAATAGCCCTGCTGTTGTCGCCCTTTGCCTCTTCCTGGCCCGACGGTCTCGAGAGGGTGGCGAAGGATCTCGGGTTTATCGAGAAGGGGGAAGGGGCGGAGGTACTGAAGGCCCCCATCCCCGATTACAAGTTCCCGGGGCTGGACAGCGAGGGATTCTCCACGGCGCTCTCCGGTACGCTCGGGACGCTCGCCATGTTCGGCATCGGCTTCGGGGTGGCCCGCCTGATGCGAAGAAAGGGACGATGAGATGGAGCACGGTTTTCTCGACGAGATGAGCTGCGTTCAAAGCCCGATCCGCCGCCTGGATCCGCGCATCAAGGTGCTCGGCTTTGTCGCGCTGCTCATTTCCATCGTCCTGACCCCGAGCGTGTCGCCGGCTCCTTTTGTTCTCTACGGCGCAATCCTTGCCGTCCTCATCGCGGTGTCCCGGCTTCCCGTGGCACACGTCCTGGAGCGCTCCCTCATCATCCTGCCCTTTGCCCTCATGACGGCCCTCTTCATCCCCTTTCTGAAGGGCGCCGACGTGGTCTGGTCTTTCGACGCAGGCCCGCTGCAGATCGTGCTCACCCGGGAAGGGCTCGAGACGTTTTTCGCCATCGCGGTGAAATCCTTCCTCTCGATTGTCTGCGTCGTCCTCCTGACGGCAACGACAGGCTTTCCCGAGCTCCTGAAGGCCATGGAGCGGCTGCGCTGCCCCGGCCTCATCATCATGATCCTCTCCTTCATGTACCGCTACCTCTTCGTCGTACAGGACGAGTTCATGAAGATGAGGCTCGCCAAGGAGGCCCGGTCCGCCGGCCGGTCCCGCCGGATGGACTGGAAGGCCCTGGCGGGTATGGTAGGGGTCCTTTTTGTGCGCTCCTACGAGAGGGCCGAGGCCGTCTATCTTGCCATGTGCTCCAGGGGCTACAGCGGGCGGATCATCGTAAGCCATGACTTCCAAATGAAAAGGGCCGATGCGGCTTTTGCGATCCTCATGGTCGTCATCGCTTGTCGGAATCAACCTGCTTGCGCGGTAATGGGGTCATCTCACCCTGCGGGGGTTTTTGCGTGCTTTTCGCGAGGGGAACATCGGTTGTCGAAATCAAAGACCTTCGCTTTGCCTACCCGGACGGGACCCGGGCTCTCAACGGAGTGACCCTCGAGGTCGGAAAGGGCGAGGCTCTCGGGCTCATCGGCTCCAACGGCGCGGGGAAGTCCACGCTGCTTCTTCATCTCAACGGGATTCTCCGGGGAGAGGGACAGGTGCGCATCCTCGGGGTGGAGGTCACGGAAAAGAACGCGCCGCAACTGCGGAGTCGCGTGGGCATAGTCTTCCAGGACCCCGAGAACCAGCTCTTCATGCCCACCGTCTATGACGACGTCGGTTTCGGTCCCCTGCATCTGGGCCGGGGGAAAGCCGAGGTGGACGATTCGGTCCGCCGGGCCCTTGAGGCCGTGGACATGCTCGGTTTTATCCAGCGTACTCCCCACCACCTGAGCATCGGCGAGAAGAAGCGTATCGCCATCGCCACGGTCCTCTCGATGGATCCGGAGATACTGGTTCTCGACGAGCCGTCGAGCAACCTGGACCCCCGCCATCGCCGCGAACTGATGGAGCTCCTGGGGAGGCTGCCCATGACCAAGATCATCGCCTCCCATGATCTCGATTTCATCTCCCGGACCTGCACGCGCGTGGCCCTTCTCGACGCGGGATCGGTCATGGCTGCGGGGGGCGTCACGGAGATCCTCGGCGACCGAACGCTGATGGAGCGATTTGGCATGCTCGAGCCGGGCGAAACGGTATAGGCAAGGCGACGGCGCAGGCATCCAACAGGAAAAGACCGGTCGGGGGATGCGCTGTACAGGCCACAAGGACGGCTTATTTCAGCCTGTTGATCATGCTTGCAAGGTATCCGGCGCCAAAACCATTGTCGATATTGACGACACAAACCCCGCTTGCACAACTGTTGAGCATGGTCAGCAGGGCTGAGAGCCCGTTGAAGCTTGCCCCGTAACCCACACTGGTCGGCACTGCGATGACGGGCTTGTCAACGAGCCCCCCGATGATGCTGGGAAGGGCGCCTTCCATCCCTGCAACGGCAATAACGACTTTGGCCCCCCGGATTCCATCGAGATTGTGAAACAGCCGATGGATCCCCGCCACGCCGACATCGACAATCCGTTCAACGCGATTTCCAAAGAGCTCTGCCGTGACGGCGGCCTCCTCGGCCACGGGCAGATCCGATGTGCCCGCCGTGACGATGGCGATATACGTATCGGGTGCCGGAAGGTCTTTCTTCTTGATCGTAATCGTCTTTGCCAGTGGGTGATAGATCGCCTCGGGACAGAATTCCCTGATCGTATCGTACAATTCCTGGCGGGCTCTCGTTGCCAGGATATTCGACTCTCTCTGCAGCATCGCACGGACGATCGTTGCAAACTGATCCGTCGTTTTTCCGGGGCAGAAGATCACCTCGGGGTAGCCCACCCGCGATTCCCGATGCGTATCGATTTTTGCGCACCCGACATCCAGGTATTGCAAATCCCTCAGCAGGGAGATCCCCTCGTCGACGCTCACCTGGCCGCTTCTGATCTTTTCGAGAAACCCCTTCAATTCGTCTCTGTCCATTTGTGATTCCGTGTTTCCTTCCCTTACTTTTTCCCGGTATCGATGACCTCGTTCATGCTTCCGGTCCTGTAGCCTTTCAGATCCAATGCCACATAGGCAAATCCGAACTGCCTGAATTTCTCATGAATCCTGTCCATCAGGTCGGTGTCGAAAAATTTCCGGCGCTCTTCTGCCGACACTTCGATCCTGGCCATGTCGCCGTGATGACGGACCCTCACCTGCCTGAACCCCGAATCCATGAGGAACTGCTCCGTCTTGTCGATGACCTCGAGTTTCTCCCTCGTGATTTTCTGCCCGTAGGGGAACCTTGAAGAAAGGCACGCGAAGGCCGGCTTGTCCCACGTCGGCAGATTCATCTCTTTCGATAGAATCCGTATGTCGTTCTTTCCCAGCCCCGCTTCCTTCAGCGGGCAGACGACGCCCAGTTCCATGACAGCTCTCATGCCGGGCCGGTAATCGCCTAGATCGTCGATGTTCGAGCCGTCGGCGACGTATTTCAAACCATGTTGTTTTGCGACATCCAGGATTTTCGTGAACAGCTCCCGCTTGCAGAAGTAGCACCGGTCGACCGGGTTATCGGAGAAGCCTTCTATATCGAGCTCCTCCGACACGATCACCCTGTGCCTGACCCCGATCCTCTGAGCAAAATCCGTCGCCTCGCGGAACTCCCGTTCCGGATAGGTCGATGAGCGTGCCGTGACCGCGATGACGTTTGCATCGAGCACTTCGTGGGCCACCTTCAGAAGGAACGTGCTGTCGACCCCGCCCGAATACGCCACGGCGAGGCTTCCCATCTGCCGGATGCTTTCCTTCAGATTCTCCAGTTTGGCTCGAGGCTCCATGCTCACAGTCCCAATCGAATAACTCTCAGACATCCCCGGACAGCAGGCTGTCGTATATTGCTTTTATACTGACCCCTTTTTCCTGGGCAAGCCGTTTGGCGTCTTCATATTCAAGCTTCCATTTGATCCGCTCGCCCCGGAGATAGGCGTTTTTGACGCAGAGGTCGCCATATTTCGTCTTCACCGTTGAGACATCCCTTCTCAGGATGAGTTTTTCAATCTTGTTCACCCTCAGGCCAAACGTGCTCGTCTGCAGCCAGAGCACCTCCTCGATGCCTCTCCGATGCTCGGCGTCGCAGAGGATGCTGATTTTCACCGCCGGTCTCGACTTTTTCATGATGATGGGCGTAAGGTACACATCCAGTGCCCCTTTTTCAAAGAGCCGCTCCACAATGCCTTCGTAGAGCTCCGGGTTCATGTCGTCGATATTGCATTCCATCAGGCAGGCCTCTTTCACCTCGACATCGAGATCCTGCTTCTCGTCATCCATTTCGCCAAGGAACACTCTCAGGACGTTCGGGACGTCCGTGTCTCTCTGACCGATTCCATAACCGATTTTCAGCGGGGTGAAATCGACGCGCTCCGCGAAGCGCCTGGCCGTTGCTGCCAGGATCGCCGCCCCGGTGGGCGTCGTGGTCTCGAAAGGCACAAGGCCTGACCGGATCGGGATTCCCGTGAGTATTTCAGCTGTAGCCGGAGCCGGAACGGGCAGCATGCCATGGGCGCATTTGACAAATCCCCCCCCGACCTGGACAGGGGAGGATAGGATCTGATCCACTTTCAGATAATCGAAGCAGATCGCGGCCCCGACGACATCCACAATGGAGTCGATCGCCCCCACTTCATGAAAATGGACCTCGTCGATGGAGTGACCGTGGATCTTTGCCTCGGCCCGGGCAATTTTTACGAAGATATTGAGGCTTGTGCTCTTGACCCTCTCGGAAAAATTGCTTTTCTCTATCAGCCCGGCAATATCCTTGAACGACCGGTGCCCATGACCGTGTGCTGCAGGCGCGCCCTCTCCGGAGGGGAGGATCACGTCGACCTTTGTGCCGAAAATGCCACGCCGCTGGTCTCTTTTCACCTGGATCTCGTAGGAGCCGATTTCGATCTTCCGCAATTCTTCTCTGAGAACCTCCGGATCGACACCGAGATCGATCATGGCGCCGAGATTCATATCGCCGCTGATGCCGGCAAAACAATCGTAGTATAGGATTTTCACGATTCATTCCCCCATGATGAATGGAAATACTAACAGAACATTCCCGACGCGACAACGTTTAAAGAGCAGGCTATCTGCGCAAAAGTTGGTGTCAGGAAAGCCCGAGTCCGGGCGGAGGCTTTTTTAGCGGTCGGGGTGTCGATTTGAAAGGAAAAAATGAAGCGGGCGATGGGAATCGAAAACAACGCCCATCAAGGGTGGAGGGCCTTTTCGGCTCTTATCTGACCGGCGCATTCATCTGGATCCCAATTCAACCCTTGTGCGAGTTTTCAGATGGAATCGGATCAAGGAAGAAAAATTACGAGTTGTAAGTAAGGATGGCGATGCGATCCGTCCCTCCGGCAGGGGGTCCCGGTACTTGACGGACTGACCTGCCCCCCCCAGAAACCGGTCCAGTCCTTATGGTAGTATAGGAGCATAAGATTGGGCCATAAGGGAGGCCCGGATGAGTCGGAAGCGGTTTATCCCGAAGCAGATCATCGAGATTCTGCCGGAAGCGGAAATGAACGTCTCCCAAGGCAGGCGCGTGGAGCAGCTCCACCGGGAGTTGTGCATGACGCAGCAGACCTGTAGTCCGGCACAGTTAAAGCAGATTTTCCTGTATGGAAAGAAGTCGCGTAAGACCTTAAACCACTTCATCAAAGTGCAGGGATTAGGTTTCTGCAGCACCGCTGGTTTCGTATGGGAATAGTGCACAAACCGCTGAGTTGAGCGGTGCCCAACAGAGCGCAACGATGTGTCCGTCCCCTTCAATGGGGGTTGTTACCACGTATCGTGAAGAGACTTGCACTGTGAGAAAAGCCCCTTGTCTTGCATTGCTCTCCTCTGTGTTTTTTATGGTCGAGTTGTTGAGAATCTCGTTTCGCGATATCCCCCACAGGGATTCCGGATGTACCTACTTTTTTGCAATGATACTATAGAGTGCCGGCTCATCAATAAACACCTCGATACTCAAGTCTACTTTTTGCATCAATGCCCGCATCGCAGCCTCGTCAGGTAGATGGTCGTGCATGACGGCATGGCATGACTCGTGGTGTTTGTTTATCCCTTCCGAGGAGTCGAAATGCGACACGGCGAATATTCCGCCCGGTTTCAGGATGCGAGAAAGGGTCGTCATGGCTTTTTCCTTGTCATGAAGATGCGGAAAGCAAGAGAAACAGATAATCACGTCGCAGGAGACGTCATCCAGCGGTACATTCTCCGCGTCCGCGAGGATGAATCGAATATTGTCCCCTTCATGCAATCTCCGATTCGTTTCGATCATCTTTTCTGCGTAGTCCAGCTCGTAGAGAATTCCGCTCGATGTGATACGCTCGAGAATGAAAGGAACGAGGACCCCCGTCCCGCATCCGACATCCAATACGTGGTCACCCGGCTTCAGCGGCAGAAGTGAGAATAGGCGCTCAAAATCCTTTTTATGCTTATCGTAGCGGCCGGTGGCGTGTTCTTTGTACCACATGTCTCGCCACTGATCGGCGTGCTCGTTGAAGAACTGCTTTCGTGCCCGATATATTTCATCTGGTGTCATGTTCATGGGATATGTTCCTTTTCTCGAGTTTTGCTGTGCGACGTTTTGGCGAAACAACGTATGCGACGGCAAAGATTGTTGTCGCCATGAGAACGACCGACGCGCCTGACGGAAGATCAAAAATATAGGATACGATGAGACCGGAAACACAGGCGCCGATCCCCGAAACCGCTGAAATGAGAAAAAAGTGTTTCAAATTGTACGTCAGCTGGAGTGCTGTGGCACCGGGTTGCACGAGCAAAGCAAAGATGAGCAGGCCGCCCACTGTTGCAAGGTTGGATGATACTACAGCCCCAGTGAGAAAGAGAAGCGCATAGTAAATCAACCGCTCAGGCACGCCGCTTGCTGCGGCAAGTCGTCTGTTGAAGAGGACGGCGCGAATCTCCTTGAAAAACGATACTATAAAAAGCACAAGGAGCGAGGTTACAAGCGTCAACACCACAATGTCCGAGCCGGACAGCGACAGCAGGCTTCCCCACATCAAATTGAGGGCACTGGCCTTTGTCCTCGTGAGAATTCCCATGCCGAGAAATGCCAGTCCCATAAGAAATGAAAACATGATGCCGAGCACGTTCTCGGGGGCCAAATCTGTGCGATCCGCAAGCGGGCCGAGCACTCCCGCTAACAACAGACACAGTATAAATCCGGATACAAATGGATCGATGTCAAGAATCATACCCAGTACAGCGCCGGCGAACGCAGCGTGCGACATCGAGACGCCTATCAGCGGCATTTTCATCAAAACGATAAATACGGACAAGAGCGAACAGCTGGCACCGCACAGCACGCAGGCAATGGCGGCGCGCTGGATGGGCGGGTATGCGAGTACGTCGATCAAGTGCTCAGTCATAGGAAACGAATCTCCTGCCGTTACGCTCAAAAGTCTCCAGAGGGTACTGGAACAACCCGCTCAGGGTCTGACTCGACATTGCGGTATTGATGTTTCCGTCAAAAACTGTCTTTCCATGATTCAGCAACACGGCGCGCCGCATCGCGGCCGGAAGCATATTGAAATCGTGCGTGACGAAAAGAATCGTCAGGTTTTCCCGTTTGTGAATATCAGTGACAAGGTTCAAGACTTCTCTCTGGACAGCGATGTCCAGATTTGCGGTCGGTTCATCCATGAGGAGGATATCCGGCTGCTGAAGAATCGCACGTGCCAGTGACACTTTCTGCCGCTCGCCGCCTGAAAGCTGGCCCAGCGGTCTGTCCGCGAGATGAGCCACGCGCATCATTTCCATGAGGCGCATCGTTTGTTCTCTCTCTCGCCTGCCGGGTGAGTGGAACAGTCCGAGCCGACCGATTGCACCTGTCATCACGGCCTCCGCCGCGAGTATCGGAAACGCCGGATCGATTTGGAATAATTGAGGAACGTAACCGACACGAAGCCGTGTTTCACGGGAGCGCGTCCATGACTCGCGGTGCCCGAAAAGACTGAGAGACCCCTCGAATCTTTCAAATCCGGCTATGACATTGAGCAGCGTTGTTTTCCCGGCGCCGTTGGGGCCGATGATCCCGACAAACTCGTTGGGCGATACGCTGAGGGTGATTCCATCCAGCAGCAACCCCTTCGCCTTGCGGACGGATATCCCTTTCAGTTCTATAATGTGGTTGCTCATCGTCAAAATTCGTTTACGAGCGGCTTCATTTTCGCACCGCTGCCGCAAGCACAGCGTTGACATTTTCTCCGAGGGTGGCAAGATACCCTTTTTCCGACGGGAAGTTCGTCAGGATAACGTGCGGTGCCCGCAGCGTTTCTGCAATCCCCTTTCCGGCGTCGGGCCCGGATTGAAGATTGTCCACAACCATTATTGCACGGTGCCCTCTTCCGATTTCCGATAGGTGCACAACTTCCCTCATAGACATCGCCTCCTGCCTGCCGTATTCTCCCACTACTCGGAAGCCCATCCACTCGAGCGGCTCTTTCTGCATGAAGGAGGCAATAATCGGCTTTCCGAAGATTCCTGCCTGTTTGATCTTTTGAAGGAGTGAGTCTGCTTCCGCTGTTACCTTGCGGATCGCGTCTTCCTTCCGTCTCATGATTTCCGCCTTGTCTTCGGGAAAACGCTTTGACAGTTCATCTGCAAGCAGACCTAACCCATATATATGTGAATCCGGTGCCATCCAGTTGCGGCCTGCTGCGTCGACAAAAAGTTGCGCCCTGTCCTGCAACCCGGTTTTGTCCATGAAAGGCATCCCCCTGAAGGACACATTCAGAACCGCCCTTTGCATTTTCTCGATATCGGACAGTTTCACGTCATAGTGGCCGGGACACTGTCCCGGCGGAAGTATCGCCTCGACGGAATAACGATGCTCGGGCAGGAGCGCGGAAATCATCCCGGACAGGATGGAGTCCGATGTCACGATGCTCCGCACGGTTTTCGTGTTCACGTCTCTTGAACTGTTCGAACATCCGGCGGAAAGACACGCCAGCATCATTGCCGCAATTACGAGCAATAAACTCGCTTTTGTCCGCATTGACCGATCCTCCTGCACGCTCATCAACCGGGTATGCATGTATCGTTCGCCGGAGCGGGGTCTCTTACACGGGAGCCCCGCTCCCGATACTCACGGGTGTTTCAATGTGCCGCCTGTGGTGCAAAAAACAGGCTCAATGGAAACTCAGGCTGGCCCCGGCAAAGACGGTGATACCAGGCATGGGGTAGCCTTTGGCGTATTCATAGTCCTGATCAAAAATATTGTTTGCCGCTACGAACACCTCCGAATCACGCAGCCGCAGCGGCTTATAATTGAATCGATAGCTCAGCCGGGCGTTCACCAGCGTGATATCATCCAGCTTGTTTCTGGAGCCGGGATCAGTGAAATTAAACGTGCCGGTGCGGGAGGCCGTGCCTTGATACAGCCCCTGGATGTGCTGCATATCCAGGAAAAGACGGCAATTCTCCAGGAACGTCCACGTGAGTCCGGCCTGAAGCTGAAAACTGGGAGTGTAGGGCAGATTGTCGACTTCAATTCCGTTACTGCCGGTGGCTTCGGCTTGCAGCCAGGTGGCGCCGGCGAACAGTTCAAGGTTTTTCACAGGGATTGCCGTACCGGTGAGCTCCAGTCCGCGAATCTCGTAGTCGCCGATAGGGTCATTGAACTGGACCGGAATGGGTCCGAACATGTACGCCTGGAAGCGGTCTTTGCCCTTGTCATAGAAGGCGGTCGCGCTCAGCGAGGCCGCCTGCGGCCAGGTGTGCATTAAGCCGACTTCGTAGTGGTCAACAACTTCCGGTTTCAGATTCTCCCAGTACTGGCTGGCATTGGGTACGGGCGAACTCTGGAGAACAAAGTTCATCAGCACCACCGGCGTGGGATAGATGATGCCCCTTGCATAATTGAAGTTCAAATCTGTATTGCCGTAACCCATGACCAAACCGCCCTGTGCCGCCGTCTTGTCCTCGAACTCATTATGATCGTAGTAACGGATACCGGCTGAGGGGGTGATATGGAAACCTTCCGAGCGACCGAACATCTGGCTGATGGCAAGGTAGGGCGAAAAGATCGTTGTATCGGGGAAATCCCAGACTCTTTCTGCGCGTCCGCCATTGATACCCGGGACCGCCAGCCCGCTGTAAGTTCGTTGGGTGTTCTTCGTTTCGCTCATATCCAGGTCCGCCCCGAGCAATATTTCTCCGCCGGACCAAAGATGGAGGATTTCTTTTCCCCGGACTCCGTAGAGCATGATCTCCTGCTGGGACCAGAGGCCACCACTGCCCCCCGCATAGCGCACGCCGTTCGTCAGCTCCTGCAACAGATCGAAATCCGTATTGTTCCAATAGGCCTTGAGATACCCTCCGAAATTCTCGTACTGATGGTTCAGGGTCAATGTGGTGAATGACGTCTCCGTGTCGTAGCGTTCTGCCCCGGGCCAGCTTACTCCGTTCGTTGACGTGGGCGTCGTGTCCGGCATGGGAGCCAGTGTTTGACTATCTATATACTGGGCCAAAAACCTGACATTCCATTTGTCGCTAATCTGGTAGCCCATATTGGTGTAGTAGCTCTGTTGCTGGGCGCGGGAATGATCTCGATGACCGTCCGTCGAAAGCCAACTCTGCGAAACATAACCATCGAACGGTCCCTTTTTGACACCGCCGGAAAGATTTTCATTGAATGTATTGTAACTCCCTCCGCTGAAATGCAGCACGATTTCCTGACCCTCTTGCGTCATGTACTTGGGGACAATATTGATGGACGCATAGCCGCTTCCGAATTGAGACGGCTGCGGGCTCTTGTACACCTCTACCCTCCCGATGGTGGATACGACCGTGCCGTCGCCCAATACCTGGCCGAAGAGGGCTCCGTAGCGCGGAACGCCGTCAAACTGAATGGCAAAATCGGCGCTGGGATGGCTCGATCCCCGGCCGCGGACGTACAGGCTGTGGCTCGTCTGGCTCCCTACAAGATTCTTGCTCTGAAACATGACCCCCGGCACGTTGCGCAGTGTCGACTGGAAGTCATAGGAGTTCTGTTCCTTGATTTGCTCTTCGGTTACCACATTGTGCTGGGTTCCATAACGGGTATCAAATATAGGAGTAACCGGGGTGGTATGCGGAGCGCCTATGACGGTAATATCTTTCAATACCGCTTTCGCTTCCTTTTCTTCTCCCGCCTTTTCACCTTTCGTTGGCTCTTCCGCCCATGCCGATATATCCATGACAAAGATGCACAGAAGAAGACTGATTGCTACTCTTGCAGCGTATTTCATTAAATTTCCCCCTTTTCTTTCACCACCTCCTTCTGTTATCATTTTATGCGGAGAGCGGTGTCATGCGCATCGTTTTCTCTCACTGGGGGACAGGGTGTTTCCCGCCAAGGTCGGCCCTGTCCCCCTTACATTTTGCCTCATCTTCGAAGAACTGCATCACCGATATGTTCCCGTCACCTCCCCTCTGCGACTCTAGCAGAATAGTCCGCATTTATATCCCGCCATCCTTTAAAGCCTGGAGCTTGTATGTTATGGGGAGATGAACAATGACCCTGTAGGGCATCTTTCTGGAAATCACCGTTCTTGCGACCCCCTCTTTTGCGTTGTCGTCGAGAATCCGGTAGCCCGAGCTTTTCAATGCTCGAATCTCGCTTGTAGTCCCATTTTCCAGCACGATGAAGGAGAGGAGCGTCTTTCCCTCAAGCCCCCGCCTCCTCGCTCTTTCCGGGTATTCAATATTTTTCATGACCGCATCGCGGATATAGTTGTAGTCCTTGCCCTGTGCTAACATGATTTCTCCGCCTTTACCTGCACCCTGACCACCGCTTTCCGCGCCATCTGTCGCTCCGGTAGACCCACCGTGCGCTTGAAGGAAGAGCCCCGATCTGGAAGGGCCTGCGTAGTTTGCCGGCGTCCCATGAATGACCATTTCGCCCTGGGCATCCGACGCAGTGACGATGGTCGGCACAGGAGGCGGCTCGACCCATTCTTTTGCTGGAAGGGTTTCCGGATTCTGCTTAAGAGGCCGATCCGGTTCGACTATCCTTTTGGGGGCCGTATCTCCATGAAGTATCCGTGTTTTTTTCTCAAATCTCTCCTTTTCCACTTTCGCTGCAGACCCCATTGCAGGATCCTTCATGAGCGAGAAGTCGATCTCCACCTCCTTGACCGGTCCTTCCTGCGCGGTGAACGAAGCAGCCACCAGGAGCAGTATGACGCATGAGTGCACCAAGACGGAGACGGCTGTTCCTAAGTGGCTTTCTCTCATTGACCCAACCATTCGGTCTGGAGGCTCACCCTTCTGAAGCCCTCCGTTTTGATGAGATCAAGGACCTCGACAAAAACTTGGAGGGGAATATCCTTGTCGGCTCTGATAAGAATGGGCGTTTGTCTCGGTATGGCTGCAATACGGGCCTTGAGGGCAGGGAGGGTGATGACATTGCCCTGGTAAAAAATAGCACCCAGCTTGTCGATCCCCACAACCTCCGTCACCATAGCCACTTCATGTTTTCCTACTACCTTCGGCAGTTCCACGGGTATGATGCCCGTTACAGTAAAGGTGCTTGTGGTGAGCACTATGGTGAGGAGTACAAGCATCACGTCGATGAAGGGTATCATGTTGATATAATCGAATTCCTTCTCATCCATGCCGGTCATCCCACTCCAGCAGAATAACTTTGACCCGTCGCAAAAGGGAGTTGTAGAAGACGATGGACGGTATGGCAACCAGCAAACCTACGGCGGTCGCCTTGAGGGCGAGGGCGAGCCCCACCATGATGCGAGTGGCATTCACATACCCTTCGACACCTACCGTGTAGAAAGTCAACATGATGCCGAGCACCGTCCCGAGAAGGCCAATGTAGGGCGCGTTGCTCCCTATGGAGGCGATTATCCCCAGCTTTTGTGTAATCGCTATCTCCAGGGTGCGCCTGCTCCCCGCGTAGCCACCGGGATCGACCTTCTTGAGGAAAAGCCACCGCTCCACAAAAATTGCCAGGGAAATGATAGACAGGAGAATCAGCAGTACAATGATGCCGTAATCTACGAAGTAACTCAGCCACGCCATCACAACCCCCCTGTCGCGGTCTGAACCGCACCCGTATAAGAATTGGAAGAATGCCGCCGCATCCCCTCCCACGCCGTCCCGCTGAGCATGTCCTCCCGGGTTGATGTGTGCCGGTCATGAATTTCCAATATCGCTGACTTGGAAACAGCTGTTTTCCGGGGAATCGGCTCTGAAGGTGGCGATACTTGCTCCGCGTTGGCTGAATCGGCTTTCGTTGCGTTGAAGCGGTACGTCCCGGCAAACTCTTTTCCCATGCTTTTTTCCTTTTTCCCGGCCTGACCCCCCCCGTGCGTCCGTCTGATTTCCCTCCGCCAAGGGCGCGATCGTGACCACGAGCGCTGACAGGTCGGCGGAGACTGGACGAAATGTCGCACCGGCTAAAAAAAGTGCAAAGATCACGGATGAGTGGATGACAAGAGACAACTGCAGTGCAATCAGATCGTTTCGTCGCACGTCAGCAAGATCTGAACAGGGTGTATGAAAATCTGCTCTCATCATCAAAGGGGTTTCCCCTTCGCCCTTCCAAGTCGGAACGGGCGAAGGGGATATGGGGAAATACTAATCACACAAAAATAAAATACGTGCTACTTGGTGGTCAAAAAAAAGAATTTTCTGAGCTTTCGCCCGCAATCCTTCAATACGTTTGGCTTGTGCTACGAATGAGAGGTTCGTAACACATAGGGAGGGGTCTGTCAATGCGTTTTCGACGTAGCGATCAAAGATCTTTAAGACCCGGGTCACGTTCAAGACCTTCAGGACTGTCTCCCCCGCTCTCCGATGAGATCCCTGCAGGCGGGCAGCTTCACAAAAATAAAGGGGGGATGGCAACGCATCCCCCCGCCGTTTTCTTTTCGACGACAGGCGCTCGTCTCAGGAGCCGTATTTCCCCTTGAAGGCCGATATCATGTACTCGACGATGGACTTGGCCTCCTCGGGGCTGACGGACTGGGCGGGCATGCGACCCTGGCCTTTCAGGATCACCGCGGTGATTTTTTTGTCGTCGGTCTTCTTCCAGTACTCGGGGTTGGTGAAATCGGCGATCTTCCCACCGAAGGACGGTGCTGCCATCCCCCTGCCGTCCCCCTTTTCCCCATGACAGACGGCGCAGTATCCACGGTAGAGCTGCTCGCCGGCGGGCGTTTCCTGCTGGCCGATGGCCTGAACTGTCAGAACGATTGATCCGAGGAGAGCTGCCGTGACCGGAATCAACGCCCCCATAACGAATTTATTGCATTTCTTCATCGCACTTTCCCCGGGAGTCTCACTTCTTAAACGTTGCTTTCATGTACTCCACGACGGCCTTCGTCTCCTCGGGCGAGAGCGGGATGGCCGGCATGCGGCCCTTGCCCTCTACGATCACTGTGGTGATTGCTGCATCGTCGCTCTTCTTCCCCTTCTTCCAGAACTTGGCATCGAAGGCGTCGGTCTGCATGATCACGCCCTTGCCGTCGCCGTCGGACCCGTGGCACAGGGCGCAGCGGTTGCCGTAGATCTGCTTGCCGTCCTGGCCGACGACGGGCGAGACGAAAACAACGGAAAGGAAAACGACGACGAGAAGCGCTGCGAAGGTGGTTGCTTTGACGCGTTTGATTCCCTGCATGATATCCCTCCCTGAAAAATAGATTGGATGCGGTGATTCCTGCGTACCGGTCATCATTGTAATGGTCCGCCGGCCCGGCGTCAACACCCCTTCTTTCTTGACCCCTGGAGTGAAGTCGGGTAGTAATAACCGATGCTTGAGAAGGGCGCAATCGCAGGCCGCCTTCATCGGCGTCTCGTGGAGCAGAGCCGTCGGTTTGCCGTCGAGGACGTCCGGATCGGCGGCAGCTACGTCGCTGTAGTCCTGAGCGGCGGCCGGATCGGACTGGCTGCACGACTGAAGGAGTTTGCCGGCACGCAGATCGAAATTCCCGGCACCGCGATTTGCGGAAAGCGTGCAGACGCGCTGCTTACGCATCTCGTTTCCGGCACAGGCGCCGTGGAGCGAGCCCTGGGGCTCGCAACGGCCAACGCCCTGATCCATCCCCCGGCGCCGGCAGAGGAAGAGGACACGATCTCTCTCATGGGGCTCCGTGCCGGCGAGCAGGTCGCCATGGTGGGACTCTTCCGGCCGATCGTTCCCCGGATCGAGGCAACGGGCGTGATCCTTTCCGTCATCGAGCGCGATACGCCGGAGAAAGAGCGCCGGGACATCCTCGGGGCCTGCAGCGTGGCCATCATCACGGCCACGACGCTTTTGAACGGGACCCTCGAAGGGGTCCTCGGCGAATTGGGCAGGCCCCGTCACGTGGCGCTCATCGGGCCGTCCACCCCGCTTTGCGAAGAGATCTTCCGGGGGAGCCCGGTGACTCAACTCGGCGGGTCGGCCATCGTCGATGCAGCCGGGCTTTTGCGGGCCGTCTCCGAGGGCGGCGGGACGCCGGCCATGCGGCCCTATCTTCGATTTGTTAATACCAGGGTGCATCGGTCATGAAAAAGACCCCGATCGTCTCCATCGTGGGCTACTCAGGGAGCGGCAAGACCACCCTCGTCGAGAAGATGATTCCCGAACTGAAACGACGCGGATGGCGGGTGGCCACGATCAAGCACAACCGCCACGGGTTCGAGATCGACCACGAGGGAAAGGACAGCTGGCGCCACCGCAGGGCGGGGGCGGCCATGACCGTGCTTGCCTCGCCGGGGAAGGTGGCCGTCATGGCGGATGTCGAGGGTGACTTGAGCCTCGAGGAGCTGGGAGACCGGTTCATCCACGGCATGGATGTCATCCTTACGGAAGGCTTTAAAAAGAACCCCCACCCGAAGATTGAGGTTTACCGCAAGGCCCTGGGGCGCGACTTCATCTCACGGGGCGATGCATCGCTCCTGGCCGTTGCGGGCGACCGTCCGGAAGGAATCGATGCGCCCTGCTATGACCTCGACGACATAGCCGGGCTGGCGGATCTCATCGAGACGAAGGTGCTCCGGGCATGATGGAGTACATCATTCACAACCTCTTTTCGACCGAGGCCGGGGTCGTCTGGCTCGTCCTGAAGTGGATTCTCGTCGTGCTGGCGGCGGGATTCATCGGCCAGTTCGGGAAGGCCTTCGCGACCTACCTGATGAGGCGCACCCGGCAGCCCATGGAGCCTTCCCCGCAGAGTCTGCCCGAAGCGGGTTCGAAGGGGGCCTTGCCGGAAAGCCCTGCGCTGCAGCAGATACCCTCCGCCGGGCGGGAGGAGGAAAAGAGGGAAATGAAGGCGCAGGCGAAGCGGCAGAAGAAAGAGCTGAAGAGCCTGAAAAAATTTTTGAAATAATAAGGACTGACTGAAACATGGGACAGACGAATCTGCCTGAGGGAAAATACGAAGTCATCATCATCGGCGGGGGCCCCGGGGGCCTCACGGCGGGTCTCTACACGGCAAGGGCGAGCTTCAAGACGCTTCTCATCGAATCCGGCATGGTCATGAGCCAGATCACCGTGACCCACCTCGTGGAAAACTATCCCGGCGTGCCCGACATCGGCGGCTACGAGCTGGTGGAGAAATTCAAGGAGCAGGCAAAGAAATTCGGGCTCTCGACGACCTACGCCTCCGTTACGGGCCTGGAGAAGACCGAGATCGCCGGGATGCCCGGCTGGCGGGTCAAAACCGACGCGGGGGATTTCGAGGCGCTTTCCGTCATCGTGGCCACCGGGGCCAACTGGCGCAAGATCGGCGTGCCCGGCGAGGCCGAGTTCACGGGCCGAGGTGTTTCGTACTGCGCCACCTGCGACGGGCCCTTCTTTCGGGACCGGGAGGTCATCGTGATCGGCGGCGGCGATACGGCCGTCCAGGAGGCGCTTTTTTTGACGAACTTCGCGAGCAAGGTGACGATCGTCCATCGCCGCGACCGGCTTCGCGCCACGCCCATCCTGCGCGAGCGGGCCGCCGCAAACCCGAAGATCGCCTTTGCCTGGGATTCCGTCGTAACCCGGATCGGGGGCGCCGAAGCGGTCACCCACGTGAAGATCGCCAACGCAAAAGACCCGAAGGAAATCCGTGAAATCCCCGCAGACGGCGTATTCGTTTTCATCGGCCTCGTCCCGAACACGGAATGCATGAAAGGGGTCGTGAAGCTCGACAAGGAAGGATACATCGCGGCGGACCGGGACATGAAGACCTCGGAGCCGGGGATCTTCGCCTGCGGCGACTGTATCGAAAAGCTCCTGCGGCAGGTCGTGACGGCCTGCGGCGATGGCGCCACGGCGGCCTTCTCGGCGCAGCTCTATGTCGAGGAGCTCAAGGGCGAGGCGTACAGCGGGCGGTGAGCGCTACGCGCAGGGTATTGGGTATAGGGTATCGGGTACAGGGCTCAAAGGAATGAAGAATTTTATAAACGAAATCTGTTTCATTCCCGATACCCGAGACCCGATACCCGATACCCTGTTCTGGAATATGAGATAAACCTTCGTGCTGACAATAGAGGAAAGCAGAAAGGAACGGCGTTGAACAATTTCGTTGATTTCTGGCAGCACCTGCCCTCGAAGATCGACCCGAGCATTTTTTCGATCGGCTCCTTCCAGGTGCGTTACTACAGCCTCATGTATATCGTGGCCTTTTCACTGACGTACCTCCTCGTCGCGTACCGGCTGCGGACGGAGAAGTTTCCCTATACCAAGGAGACGATCCAGGACCTGATGATCTGGGGCATCCTGGGGCTCATCCTGGGCGGGCGGCTCGGGTACGTCCTCTTCTACAACTTCGAGTATTTCGTCAGGCACCCTCTGGAGATTTTCCTGCCGTTCTCCTTTGCAAACGGGGTGAAGTTTGTAGGCATCAGCGGGATGTCTTTTCACGGAGGTCTCATCGGTGTCGTCATCGCCGCCGCCATGTTTTGTTATATCCGCCGGATCCGGTTCTGGGACATCATCGACCTCTTCGTCCCCTGTGTCCCCCTGGGGTACACCTTCGGTCGCATCGGGAACTTCATCAACGGCGAGCTCTGGGGCCGGGCGACCGACGTTGCCTGGGGCATGTACTTCCCTCTCGATATAACGCGAACCCTTCGCCACCCCTCCCAGCTCTATGAGGCCTTCTTCGAGGGGATCTTCCTCTTTGCGATCCTATGGGCCCTGAGGAAAAAGAGGCCTATCGAGGGCGCTTTTCTCGCTTACTACCTGATGGGGTATGGAGCCGTCCGCTTCTTCATCGAGTACGTCCGGGAGCCCGATGCGCACATCGGTCTTTACTTCGGGCTGATCACCATCGGCCAGATCCTCTGCCTGGCCATGATCCTCGCGGGGGCAGCGCTCTATTACTTTCTGCGATCCAGGGCTGTCGCGGCGAAAAAGTAGTCCCTGTTCAGGAGCAATCCATGAGTGACTTCATCCTGGTGACGACGACGGCTTCGACAAAAGAGGACGCCGCGAAGATCGCAACGGCCCTCCTGGAGGGCAGGCTTGCGGCCTGCGTCCAGATTCTGGGCCCCATCGAGAGCCGCTACTGGTGGGACGGGAAGATCGAGCAGTCACCCGAGTGGCTCTGCCTCATCAAGACGATCCGCGGGAAATTTCCGGCCGTCGAGGCGGCCATTCGCGCCAACCACTCCTACGAGATCCCCGAGATCGTCGCCTGTCCCATCGAGCTGGGGAGCGAGCCGTATCTCGAGTGGCTGCGCCGCGAGACGGCGGGGTAGAGAATTTTGCTTGCAATTTGACCCTGTTACCCTTTACAAAAAACAGGTTCGAGTCAGTCACATCACCGAGGGCATCATTGCCTGACATAGAAAGGGTTGATTATGGGGAACACCAATCTTTACTCTCTTCCAAAACTGTCGTTTGATTACAAGGACCTTGCCCCCTTCATCTCCGAGGAACAGCTGCGGCTCCACCACGAGAAGCATCATGCGGCCTACGTCACGGGGGCCAATGCCGTCCTGGAACGGATCGAGAAGGCCCGCAGGGAGAAGGCCGATCTCGACATGAAGTCGACGCTGAAGGAGCTCTCCTTCCATCTCGGCGGGCACGTCCTCCACACGCTCTTCTGGGGGAACCTGGCCCCGAAGGGAAAGGCAAATGACAAGCCGGTGGGGCTTCTCGCAACGGCGATCGACAAGGAGTTCGGGGGCTTCGAGCAGTTCAAGAAGGAGTTCACCCAGGCGGCCGTGAGCACCGAGGGGTCGGGATGGGCGGGGCTCAGCCACTGTGCCCTCACGAACCGGCCGATCATCATGCAAATCGAGAAGCACAACGTCAACGTGTATCCCGCAAACCGGATCCTGCTGGTGCTCGACGTCTGGGAACACGCCTACTACCTCGACTACAAGAACCTCCGGGCGAAATTCGTCGAGGCGTTCTGGAACATCGTCAACTGGGAAGAGGCGAACCGCCGCTTCGAGGACGCGCTGAAGTAAGAAACCATGTCCCCCCCGGGCAGGACCTGCCCGGGGGGGGCATGCCCTGACCCGCACCCCTTCCTGCCCGCCGCACATCAACCGATACGAGCACGCTGGAACGAAACCGATGCGCCTCAGAGTCGAACCATTCGGAAAAGCACGGGGAAGGAGCGCTGCCGCCGCCTGGATCCAGGCCGTCCGCATCCAGTTCGTGCCGCCCAGCTTTATCCCGGCCATGCTCGCCGCAGCCATTGCCTGGGCGCGCTACGAGGTGTTCGATCCCTTCGCTTTTCTTCTCGTTCTCATCGGGGTGACCGTACACCACTTCGGCCTCAACATGCTCGACGACGTCCTGGACTATCTCCACGCCGTCGACCGCGCCTGGGGGGATGAGAAGAACCCTTATACGGGCGGCAGCGGCGTGCTCACCGAGGGCCTTCTGACGGTGAGGGAGCTGAAGTGGGGCGTGGCCGTCTGCTACAGCATCACGGTCGGGATCTGGCTCTATCTTGCAACCCTGAAGGGGTGGCCCGTGTTCGCCATCGGGGCCATCGGGATCCTGTCGTCCATTTTCTATACCGTGCCCCCCGTCAAGTTCGCCTACCGGGGCTTCGGCGAGCTGGGCCTGCTGGTCAACTTCGGTCCCGTTCTTGTCATGGGCTCCTACTATGTCCAGCGACAGACCCTGGACATGGAACCCGTGATCCTTTCCCTCGTTCCCGGTTTTCTCATGTGGTCCATGATCGTCATCAACGAGATTCCCGACTACGAGGAGGACCGCCTGAGCGGCAAGATGAACCTGGTTGCCCGCTTCGGCCGCAAGACCGGGGTCGTCCTCTACCAGGCGGGGCTCCTCTGCGCGTTCGGGACCCTGGTGGGGTCAGTGCTCTTCGGGGTGGCTCCGCTGCCGGTGCTCCTGGGGCTTGCGGCACTGCCGACTGCGCTGCAGTCGGTTAAGATCCTGAGGGAAAACTACCTGGACCGGCTGAAAATGATCCCTGCGAATCTTGCCATCATCAAGGTGTACCTGATTACGGGGGTGGCACTGATCGCGGGCTATCTCATCCACGGGGTGACGGGGTGGTGAGCGGGGCTCCGACCGAGCGCTGTTTGCATGTCTTCGGATTCTCGGCCATTGAAGATCGGAAGAGCGGAAGTGAGGAAGAGCGGACCAAGAACCCATGGAATCGAATATCCTTTCCGATCTTCTGCTCTTCATAACTTCCTCACTTCGCTAACTTGTGCGGGAACCCTGACGTGAGGCATCGTTGAACAGCATGAAGAACGAAACGCGCCAGGATAGGGCCAGCGACCGTTTTGGTTGTCGGCTCCGTCACGATCGACCGCATCATAGAGAACGGCAAGACATCGGAGCGGCTGGGGGGTGTCGCCACCTACGGCGGGCTTACCTTTCGGCGGCTCGGCGTGGAAACTGCCGTCGTGACGAATGTTGCCGAGGCGCAAAGGGGCCTCCTCGACGTCCTTGCCGCAGAGGGCCTTGCCGTCCACGCCGGCACGAGCCGTCTCACCACCCGGTTCGTCAACGAAGCCCGGGGGGACTGGCGCGAGCAACTCATGCCCGAGGCGGCCGATTCCATCACGGCGGGCCAGGTGAAGCCCCTTCTCTCCGAGGTCCGCCACGTTCACGCGGGGCCTCTTCACCCCGACGACATCGAACCGCAGGCCATGACGCTGATGGCGGAATCGAAAAAACTCGTCAGTCTCGACGTGCAGGGCTATCTGCGCAGGACGGAAAACGACCGGATCGTCCCTGCCGTATCGGCCGGGCTCGAGGGGGCATTGCGCTCGGCCCACATCATCAAGGCCGACGAGGAGGAACTGACCCTCATGCTCGATCACTTTCGCTTAAGCCTCCCCGGGTTCCTGCAGCGCTTCCGGATCGACGAGGCCGTGATCACCCGGGGTTCGCGCGGCGCGAGCGTTTGGACCCGCGCAGGCGAGGGATATCACTTCGGCGCCGAAACGGTGCGCCGCCCCGTCAGCACCGTGGGGGCCGGCGATGTCTTCTTTGCCGCCTACCTTGCCGCTCACGTATGCCGAAAACTCGACATCGACCTGGCCGCCATGTTCGCTGCAGGTGTTGCGGCAAAGCAGGTAAGCGGGAGGCACCTTGCGCCGGCGTTGCTCGATCTTGGCAACCGGCACGCCCGGGAAGAACGGCTCGATAGACATTGTCTTACCCTAAGCCTTATGAGCGACTGAAGCCCTAAGCCTTATGCCGCTTGCACATGCGGTTCTGACGTCAGAGAAACCGCGGAGGGCGAACTGATCCGACTTGTCAACAGGAAAGGAGGCAAAACACATGAAGGTGCTCATTCTCTATTTCTCCCGGTCGGGCAACACGAAGAAGCTGGCCGAGGAGATTGCCCGGGGTGTCGTGGAGGTCGAGGGCGTGCAGGCCGTCATCCGATCCACGGCGGATGTCTCGAAAGAGGATTTCGTCGTCGCCGACGGCCTTATCGCGGGATCGCCCGTCTACTTCGGGTCCATGGCGGCGCCGCTCAAGGATGTCCTTGACAAGTTCGTGGGGGTTCGGAAAAAGATGGAGAACAAGGTGGGAGCAGCCTTTGCCACGAGCGCCGACCCGTCGGGCGGCAAGGAGACGACGATGATCTCCATCCTCCAGGCCCTGCTGATCTACGGCATGATCGTCGTCGGCGACCCCATTGACGCCACGGGGCACTACGGGGTTTCCTGTCTCGGGGCCCCCGACGCCGCGGCGGCGGAAAACGGGCGCAAGCTCGGGAAGAGAGTGGCTTCACTGGTTAAGAAGTTAAGAGGCTAAGCGTAGAAGGGTTGAGGGTCGCGGAGCTTCGGAGCGCGGATAAATGTAATTTGCCTGAGAGGAACGGGAACATGAAGGTTGCCACGACGGAAGAGATGAGGGCGATGGAGAGTTACGCCATCGAAACGCTGGGCATCGCCGACGAGATCCTCATGGAGAACGCCGGCATCGCCGCCTATTACGCGCTGGCCGGCGAGATGGACATTGCGGGGGGGCGCTTCGCCGTGTTCTGCGGCGGGGGCAACAACGGCGGAGACGGATTCGTCGTGGCACGAAAGATCCATTCGGGCGGCGGCATCGTCAAGGTTTTTCTCCTTGCCGCGAAGAACCGCTACAAGGGGGCTGCGCGGAAGAACCTGGATCGGCTCCTCAATCTTCCCGTCGACGTCCGTCCGGTGGAATCCGTCGACGACGTGAGGGGCTATATCCTCCAGAGCAATGCCGTCATCGACGCCATCTTCGGAACGGGGCTCGACCGGGACGTGGAAGGTCTCCACCGGGAAGTCATCGAGCTCATCAATGCGATCGGCAAACCCGTCTACAGCCTCGACATCCCCTCGGGGGTCAACGGCGACACGGGGCGCCTGATGGGCACGGCCATCCGGGCGGCGGCCACGGTGACCTTCGGCCTGCCCAAGCGAGGCAACCTCCTCTACCCCGGCTTTGTCTGCGGGGGGAAACTCTACGTGACCCACATCTCCTTGCCCCCCGAGCTCTACGATTCGGAATCGATCGGTATGGAGGTCAATGACCCGCCCCCGCTGCCCGCCCGCAAGGCCTGGGGGCACAAAGGGGATTTCGGCGATGTCCTCTTTGTCGCCGGCGCCGCCGGATATTACGGTGCCCCCGCTTTCTCGGCCCTCTCCTTCCTGAAGGCCGGCGGCGGCTACTCGCGCCTTGCCGCACCCGCCTCGGTGATCCAGGGTATTGCCGCGCAGGCAGGCGAGATCGTCTTCGTCCCCCAGCGGGAAACCGCATCGGGAAGCATTGCCCTGAGGAACAAGGCGACCCTGCTGGAGCTTGCGGGGTGTGTCGACATGGTCGTCCTGGGGCCGGGGCTCTCCCTTGCCGAGGAGACGCAGAAACTCGTCCGGGAGCTTGCCGCAAAGATCGAGAAGCCCATCGTGATCGACGGCGACGGGATCACGGCCATTGCAAAGAACCCCCGGTTTCTCAAGCGGCGCCGATTCGAGACGGTCCTCACGCCACACGCGGGCGAGATGTCCCGGATTGCCGGGAAAAGCCGCGAAGAAATCGAGCAAGACCCTGTCGGCATCCTCCAGGAAACGGCAGCCGGTCTCGATTCCATCATCGTCCTCAAGGGGGCCCACTCTCTCGTCGGCTTTCCCGACGGCCGTGTCTGGATCAACATGAGCGGCAACTCGGGGATGGCGACGGCGGGATCGGGCGATGTGCTGACGGGGGCCATCGGGGCCATGTTCGGCCTGGGGCTTCCGGTTCAGGAGGCGGTGAGGGCCGGCGTGTTTGTCCATGGGCTTGCGGGGGATCTTGCGGCGGCCGCGAAGGGGGAAGACGGGATCACGGCGCGCGACATCATGGAGAACCTGCCCAGGGCCGTTGCCATGGTTAGGGCGGCAGATCTCGGGGAGATCGCCGAGAAGAAGGGGCTTTACATCATCTAGGGGGCAGGGCAAAAACAGGGTTCAGGGTCAAGGGTTCAGGGAAGAAAAAGAGACAAAGAGAGGGATGCACAGCAATTTGTTCATCCCTTTTTTGTTTTCACTGGACCCGATACCCTTTACCCTGGACCCTTTCTTCTAGAGCGTCCGCTCGGCGATGAAATCGGCCATGGCCAGCAGGGACGACTTGGCTTCGCCGTTTTCGGAGGTGGCCAGCAGGGCCTTCCCTTCCTTGATGATGTCCCTTGCCCGGCCCAGGGCATACTGGATGCCGTCGTATTTCCCGATGAGGCCAAAGACCGTCCGGATGTCCTCCTCGGTTGCCTGCTTCCTTTCCACGATGCTCCGGATGATCTCCTTCTCTTCGGCGCTGCATTGGGCCAGCGTCCGGATCAGCGGCAGGGTAATTTTCCCCTCCTTGATGTCCATCCCGATTGACTTCCCGAATTCCTTCTCGGCGGCCACGTAGTCGAGGGTGTCATCGGTGAGCTGGAAGGCGAGCCCCATCCGGTTGCCGAACTGCCGCAGGGCCTCGACCCGGTCCGGCGGGGCGCTGGCCATGAGTCCTCCGACGGCACAGGCGGCGGCAATGAGGACGGCCGTCTTCTTCTCGATGAGCGTGAAATAGTCCTCCTCGGTGATCCCGACGTCGCCGCGCTTCAGGAGCTGGAACACCTCGCCCTCGGCCATGGTGTTGGTTGTCTCCGAGATGAGCTTGATGATGTTGAGATCCCCGTCGTGGGTCATGAGGGTGAAGGAGCGCGAATAGAGGAAGTCCCCCACGAGCACCGTCGCCGCGTTGCCCCAGACGTTGTTTGCCGAGGGCTTGCCCCTTCTTGTCTCTGCCCCGTCGATCACGTCGTCGTGCAGAAGGGTGGCGGTGTGGATGAACTCGATCACCGCCGACAGGGGGTAGCGCCGCTCCCCGCGGTAGCCGCACAGATCCGCGGAAGCCAGGAGCATGAGGGGACGGAACCGCTTGCCGCCGCTCGTGATGAGGTGGTTGATGACTGTGGGAATGAACGGGATCGCCGAGTGCAGATACTTCCCGAGATTCTCTTCCAACTGCTTGAGGTCGGGCTCGTAGCGCTTGATGACATCGGTCATGTTCATGGCTTGCCTTCCCGGTCTGTGACGGATTATTTGAAACAATAACGTGCTCTTATCGGAGATGCCCCGAAATGTCAAGCTGACGGCCCTGAAAAGACGGAAGCGAAGAAGCGAAGAGGATCGGAAGATCGGAAAACCCGCCACCTCATCCTCGCGGCCACGTCCCCCGAGGGTGTGCCGGTAAAAAAGGCTTTACAGAACACGTGTTTTGCATAATAAGAGGGAAGATAGACGAGAGGAGCCATGTCGATCAAACGAACCGTTTTCTTTATCTCCGACCGCACGGCGATCACGGCCGAGACGTTCGGCCACAGTCTTCTCATCCAGTTCGACGACGTCGAGTTCCAGAAGGTCACGCTTCCCTTCATCGACTCCATGTGGAAGGCGCAGGACGCCCTCGAGCACATCAACGACGCGAAGGAACAGACGGGGCAGCGCCCGATCATCTTCAGTACCATCGTCAATTCCCAGATCCGCAAGATGATCCTGTCCAGTGAAGCCGCCGCGGTCGATCTCTTTGATACCTTCATCGGTCCCCTGGAAGAGGAACTCCGGGTTCAACCCTCCCTCGGCGGCCCCTCCCACCACGCCTCGGCGGGGGATGAGCTCGACATCCGGATCAACGCCGTGAACTACGCTCTCACGAACGACGACGGAATTACGACCAAAAACTACGACAAGGCCGACGTGATCCTCGTGGGCGTCTCCCGCACCGGCAAGACGCCGACCTGCCTCTACCTGGGGCTGCAGTACGGTATTTATGCCGCAAACTACCCGCTCACCGAGGAGGACCTCCTCATCGAGTACCGGAAGATTCCCGGGGTCCTGAAGCCATTCAGGAACAAGCTCTACGGTCTTACGATCAACCCGGACCGGCTCCAGAAGATACGCCTCACCCGGCGGCCCACAGGACGGTACTCGTCGCTCGCGCAGTGCCAGGAGGAGATCACGCTTGCCGAGTTCCTCTACGTCTCCAAGAACATCCCCTACCTCAACATCACCACCATGTCGATCGAGGAGATCGCCGCGACGGTGATGCATAAGAGCAAGCTGCAGCGACGGATCTTTTAGAAGAAGGGTAGCGGGTCGAGGGGCGAGGGGAGCGAGGCGGGAGAAGCCTACAGCCAACAGTCGACAGCCGACAGTAAGGGATAAAGAAGGGGCAAGCCACAAGCCGCAAGGTAAAAGTTCTTAATTGATTCCTGCTTTTCCGATCTTCCTGATCTTCCGCTCTTCCTGACTTCAGGTCTTGTCGTTCGGCTCCGTGCCGGCGATGGTCTCGCGGGCCGTGATGCGGATCTCGTCCATGGCCTCCGGCAGTTCCCGGCTTGTCGAGACCCCCAGGTCCCGGAACCGGCGGAAGGAGGGCATGAGCCGCGTCTCGATGGAGCGCACGGCGTCGTTGTGGGACTCGACGGCCTTTGTCAGGTTCGCCCCGGCCCTCGCGAAGTGCTCCGCCACGACGGAGAACCGTTCGTAGAGCTCCCGGCCCAGGCGGTTGATCTCTCTTGCGCCGCTGGCCATCTGCTCCTGCTGCCACCCGTAGGCCACGGCCTTGAGAAGCGCGATGAGCGTCGTGGGGGTGGCGAGGATCACCTTTTTGAGGCTGCCGTCCTCGATGAGGTTCGGGTCGTTTTCGAGGGCGGCGCTGAAGAAGGTCTCGCCGGGGAGATACATGACCACGAGCTCCGGCGAATCCTCGAACTGGTCCCAGTAGGCCTTCGAACCCAGCCCGTTCATGTGGCCGCGCACGGCGGTGACGTAGCCTGCGAAGGCCTTTTTGCGCTCCTCCTCGGTGGAGGCCTCCAGGGCATTGAGGAAGGCATCTACGGGCGCCTTGGCGTCGATGACGATGCTCCGGCCGTTGGGCAGACGGACAACCATGTCGGGGCGGAGCTTTCCCGACTCCGTGTCGACGCTGACCTGCTCGTAGAAATCGCACCAGGGCGCCATGCCCGATAGCTCCGCCGCCCGCCTCAGGGACATCTGTCCCCAGGAGCCGCTCACCTGGGGTTTGCGCAGGGCCGTGGAGAGGCTCGAGGTCTCCCGCTGCAGGGCTTCGTTCATCTCGGAGAGCTCCTTGATCTGACGGGAGAGGTTCCAGGACTGCTCGGCCCGCGCCTTTTCCATCTCGCGGAGCTGCTCCTCGTAGCGCTTCAGCGTCTCCTGGAGCGGCCGGATCGTCCCTTCCATGCCTGCCTGGTGCTCGCCCAGCTTTCCCTTCGTCTGCTCGAGGATTTTGCCGAGATTCTCCGAGGCAAGTTCCAGGAAGCTGCGGTTGCTGCTTTCGAGTGCCGTTGCGGCCTGGGACCGAAACGTGTCGGTCATCTCCGTCTTCATGACCTCGATGACCTCCCTCTGCCGCTCGAAGCTTCGGGCGGTCTCGGCAAGCCGTGCCTGGGACTCCACGGCCTGGACGCGCTCGTCGTCAAGGGCCTTGCGCAGCCCCGTGATTTCGCTTTCCGCCTGCTTGAGCTGCTGCCTGAGCTGGTCCATCTGCCCTTCGGCGTAGCGGGCCCGACCCTCCAGCTCGGAGACGCGGACGGAGTGACTGAGCTTGATCTCTTCGGTCTGCCTGAGGATTTCCTTCTGGGCGGCAAGCCGCGCGATGATCCACAGCAGGATCCCGCCGCAAGCGAAGCCGGCCAGGAAGATGATCACGATGTCGATGGACATGTTCCCTCCCCAAGAAAGGCATTAGGCATTAGGCACGAGGCATCAGGGAATTCGGAACGCAATCAGTTCAGGTTTTCCTGTAGCCTGAAGCCTGAAGCCCGATGCCTGTCTTTTACCATCATCCCCGGTCGATGGCAAAGGATTCGACAGGCGATCCTCTGTCCGGCCAGTGCAACCGCTCCGCCGGAAAACCGGCAAGGAGTGTCAAGGTACCAGGCATGAGAGAGGGCCGTAAAGAATCCCGGCACATCCTATGAATACCTTTTCCTCTGTTCTCCTCCCCTGGTGGGAGGAGGAATTGAGGCAACGCGTTGCGTTGCCTCCCGGTAAGGAATAGGGTGGACATGATGCGCTCCCCAGCCCGCTGCACGGTTAGATGGAGCGTCCCCGGTGGATACGGGGGAATAATTCCAACCCTTTTGCGTGAAGAGGCAGCGGTCTTTCCTCCAATTTGTGTTGTCGGTTGATGCCCGGAGCAAGGCGGGAAGCCCCTTTGCGACGTTCGCGCCTTCTTCCCTGTCCTGCATCCGGGGCCGCTGTACAGCCGGAAAGCGGCGTCACGACTGGCGAAGCCCCGAAAGGTCCGCCAGCAGTGGAATTGAAGGGAGGGGGCCGGAAAAGATCGACAGGATTGGCTTTGCGGGTTCAAAACCCCCGAAAGGGGCATATATCTTGCATTTCAACAAACGATTTTATCCGTTACCGTGTCGCAGAAATTTATGCCTCGGCGAAGAAAAATTTGCTGAAATGTTAAAAAAGCTAGACTACGAGCGAATCTTAGGCTATACTCCCACCGGTTTCGAATCCGGTGGTTGATTTCTTTCGAAAGGGGGATGGTCGTCAAATCATCGTACGAAGGAGACAAACGCGAGGGATTCAAATTAACCCCAATAATTCCAATCAAGGAGGAGAATTTTAATGAACAAGGGACAACTCGTTGAAGTGGTAGCCAAGGCACTGGGCTCCAAGAGCGCGGCGGAGAAAGCCATCAACTCAACCCTGAAGGCGATCACGGATGCTCTGAAGAAGGGCGACAAGGTTACGCTGGTTGGCTTCGGGACCTTTGCTGTCGCCAAGCGCGCTGCCCGCATAGGCCGCAACCCCCAGACCGGCAAAGAGATCAAGATCCGGGCGAAGAAAGTACCCAAGTTCACCGCCGGCAAGGCTCTCAAGGACACCATCAAGTAAACACGGTTGCCCTGACCCCCGGTGCTCCACACACCGGGGGTTTTTTTATGCCCGCTGCCGAACTCTCCCCCTGTTGCTGCAACATATCGTTTGAGCTTCTCTGTCGGATCAGGTAAAAAAGTGGATCATGCCCGGTTTGAAGCTATACACCAGCAACCGTCTCGAGGCCCTCGCCGGGGTGCTTTCGGAGACCCTGCGGCAGCCGCTGGTCTCGCCCACGGTCCCGGAGATCATCCTGGTCCAGAGCCGCGGCATGGAGCGGTGGCTCTCCCTGGAGATGGCCCGGCGCCTCGGGATCTGCGCCAACATCCGTTTCCCCTTCCCCAACCACTTCGTCGAGGAGCTCTTCCGCGCCGTTCTGCCCGATCGGGCCGGCTCCCCGGCCTTCGACGCGGAAGTGCTCACCTGGCGAATCATGGGTCTGCTGCCCGGCTGCCTGGACGGGGAAGGCTTCGAGCCCCTGAAGGAATACCTAGCCGATGACGGCCGGGGCCTCAAGCGCTATCAACTCTGCCGGAATATCGCCCGCCTTTTCGACCAGTATCTCGTCTACCGGCCCGACATGGTGCTCGGCTGGGAAGCGGGCAGGGAGCGCCACTGGCAGGCAACCCTCTGGCGAAGGCTCGCGGCGGGAAGCACCGCCGCTCACCGGGCGGCGCGCTGGAAGGAAGCCCTTGCCCGGCTGCAGGGGGGCCTGCCCGAAAGGGTGAACCTTCCCGGGAGGATCTCCGTCTTCGGCATCTCGGCCCTGCCGCCCTACCACCTCCAGCTCCTCGACGCCGTCTCCCGCTCAATCGACGTGAACCTCTTCGTCCTGAACCCCTGCCGGGAGTACTGGTACCTCATCTACTCCGATCGCGAGATGCGAAGACTTGTCGATCGGCTCGGGACGGCCGGCTCCGATGAAACCCTCCATCTGGAAAGGGGCAACAGCCTGCTCGCCTCCATGGGGTCCCTGGGCCGGGACTTCCTCAGGATGGTTTATGACACGGGCTGCGAGGAAGCGGACTTTTCGGCCCAGCCCGGAGAGGCGAGCCTTCTTGCCTGCATCCAGTCGGATATCCTCAACCTGCGTGACCGGGGCGCAGACGGCATCCGGACGGCCATAGCCGTTGACGACGACTCGATCCAGGTCCACTCCTGCCACAGTCCCATGCGGGAGGTGGAGATCCTTCAGGACCGGATCCTCGACCTGCTCGAGCGCGACCCGTCGCTCACCCCGGCCGACATCCTCGTCATGACGCCCGAGATCGAGACCTATGCCCCCTTCATCGAGGCCGTCTTTTCGCTTCCCCGCGGCGAGAGGCGCAGGATCCCCTTCAGTGTTGCCGACCGCGGCGTGTGCAGGGAGAGCATCCTCGTGGACACCTTCCTGCGGCTTCTCGATCTCGAGGGGAGCCGCCTGGGCGCCACGGAAATCGCCGCCTTCCTCGACACGGATGCCCTGCGAAGGCGCTTCGCCCTCGGGGCGGACGATCTTGTGCGCATCCACCGGTGGATCCGCGACACCGGCATCCGGTGGGGGATCGACGGGTCGAGCCGCTGTCGCGAGGGGCTTCCCGGATTCTCGGAGAATACCTGGCAGGCGGGTCTCGACCGGCTGCTGCTCGGGTACGCCCTGGCGGGCCGGGGCGAAGAGCTCTTCATGGGCATTCTCCCCCACGAGGACGTTGCCGAAGGGGAGGCGCCCGTCCTCGGGTCCTTCCTGAGCTTTGTGGAGAAGCTCTTTTCCTTTGCAGCATCCCTGGAGGAAACGCGGGATCTCGCGGGCTGGGCATCCCACCTCGGCGCCGCCCTCGACACCTTTTTCCTCGCCGACGGGGACGAGGAAGAGGATCTGCAGGCCCTGCGCCGGGCGCTGACCGACATGGCCCTGTTGCAATCGCAGTCCGGGCTTGATGAACGGCTCGGCGCCGGTGTCCTGAAAGCCCATCTCGAAGAGGCGCTCCGGGAGGTGGGGCTCGGGTTCGGCTTCATCACGGGCGGCATCACCTTCTGCGCCTTGCTCCCCATGCGGAGCATCCCCTTTCGGGTGATCTGCCTCATCGGCCTGGGCGACGGCGCCTACCCGCGGCAGACCCGGGTGCCGGGATTCGATCTGATGAAGGAGCGCCCCCGGCCCGGCGATCGATCGCGCAGGCTCGACGACCGGTACCTCTTTCTCGAGGCGCTGCTCTCCGCCCGCCGGACCTTCTACATCAGCTACGCGGGGCAGAGCATCCAGGACAACAGCGTGCGGCCGCCCTCGGTCCTGGTGAGCGAGCTGCTCGACGCGATCAAGCAGGGCTTCGAGACGCCCGGGAGGGACATCGGCGACGCCATCGTCACCCAGCATCGCCTGCAGGCCTTCAGCCCCGGGTACTTCCGCGGGGAGAGGCTTTTCAGCTACTCCGCTGAGAATGCGGCGGCGGCCCTTTCGGCCGTTGCCGGCCGCAGGGAGAAGCCGCCCTTCATTTCCTCAAACCTCCCCGAGCCGCAGCCTGCGTGGCGAAGCATCGACGTGCAGGCCCTCGTCCGGTTCTACGCCAACCCGGCCCGCTGGCTGCTCAACCGCAGGCTGGGCATCCGCCTCGAAGAGGCCGGGGCGTTTCTCGACGACGTGGAGCCCATGAGCCTCGAAGGCCTCGAGAGCTACGAACTGGGCGAGCTGCTCGCGGCGCGATGCCTCGAAGGGCTCGAGGCAAGGGATCTGCTGCCCGCCGCGAGGGCCCTGGGAAGCCTGCCGCCGGGGACTCCGGGGGAGTGCGGGTTCCAGGAGCTCTGCGAGGGCGTCGAAGCCTTCGCCTCCCGCCTCAGGCCGCATCTGTTGGGAGAGCCCCTCGGGGCGGTCGACCTCGATTGCGCGCTCGGGCCCTTCAGGCTCACGGGCAGGGTGCAGCTCGGATTGCCCTCGGCCCTGGTCCATTACCGGTTTGCGTCCGTCAAGGCGAAGGACCTGCTTCGCTCGTGGATCCATCACCTGGCGCTCAGCGCCGGGGGCTCCGGCCGTTATCCCGGCCGCTGCGTGATCATCGGTCAGGACAGGGGCTACGTCCTCGGGCCTGTCGCCGATGCGGAAAGCATCCTCCTGGGTCTGCTCGAGATCTACTGGAGAGGGCTCACGAGGCCCCTGCACTTCTTTCCCGATACCGCGCGGGCTTACATGGAAAATCTTCTCAAGGGAAAGACCGGCGAGGAAGCCCTGAAAACCGCGGGCCGGACGTGGACGTCGGATCGCGGATATTCCGAGGGGGATGACCCCTATTACCGGCTGTGTTTTGACGGGCAGGATCCCCTCGACGGCGAGTTCGTGGAGCTTGCAACCGCGATCCTGAAGCCGCTCCTGGAGCGGGCAGGGGAGGAGGGCTGACATGCCGGAAGCCTGGCCCCGGTTCGACCTGCTGGCAAGCCCGCTCGACGGGACAAACCTCATCGAGGCGAGCGCCGGCACGGGGAAGACCTACGCGATCGCGGGTCTATTCCTGCGCCTGCTTCTCGAGAAGCACCTGGCGCCCGCCGAGATCCTCGTCGTGACCTACACCGTGGCGGCCACGGAGGAGTTGCGCGACCGGATCCGGGGGAAAATCCGGGCCGCCCTCGATGTCTTGAACGGCGCAGGCGCGACGGAGACCTTCATCGAGGATCTCGTCGGTGGGATTGGCGACCGGAAGGACGCGCGGGCGCGGCTGCGCGAGGCGCTGAGGAGCTTCGACGAGACCCCCATCTTCACGATCCACTCCTTCTGCCAGCGGATGCTCTCCGAGAACGCCTTCGAGAGCGGGAGCCCCTTCGACACGGAGCTGCTGCCCGACGAGCGAGGGCTCCGGGAGGAGATCGTCCGCGATTTCTGGCGCCGGCACTTCTATGAAGCGCCCCACGAATTCGTCCACTACGTCCGCGGCCGCTGCAGGGGCCCTGCCTCGTTTCTCGAACTGCTTCGCGCGGCGCCGCTGAGGCCCGACTCCAGGATCGTTTCCGAGGCGCCCCCGGTCGCCTTGAGCGGCCTCGAGGCGGTGCGGGCCGCCGCTGCCGGCCTTCGGGAGTCCTGGCCAGAGAGCCGCACCGGTGTCGAAGCCGCCTTGCGTGCTGAGGCCCTAAGCAAAGTACAGTACGGAAGGCCGGAGCGGCTCCTTTCGGCCATGGACGCCTTCATCGCTCGCCCCTGGGCGTCACTTCCCCTGTCGAAGGAGCTGCTCAAATTCAGCCCCGGGGCCCTGGCCAAGGCCGCAAAGAAGGGCCACGTTGCCCCGACGCACCGTTTTTTCGATCGCTTTCGGGATTTCGAATCGGCGGCGCAGGCGCTTATCGCCGAGATGGACGGGCAGATCCGCTTCCTGCGATGCGAGCTGTTCCGGTATGTCCGGGATGAGCTTGCCTCGCGAAAGCGGCGGCGCAACCTCCGGTCCTACGACGATTTGCTGGCCGATCTCCGCAAGGCGCTCGTCTCCGAGGGGGGTGGCGCCCTCTCGGGGGCCATCCGGAAAAAATACCGGGCCGCCCTGATCGACGAGTTCCAGGAGACGGACCCCGTGCAGTTCGCCATCTTCGAGTCCGTCTTCG
>CAVPJD010000011.1:0-212930 GCA_963705165.1 uncultured delta proteobacterium
AGACGAGATACCGACCCCTTCAGATCGAGCAGAAGTGGCAGAAGCTCTGGGATGACCGCAAGGCGTTCAACGTCACCGAGGATGCGTCCAGGAAAAAGTACTATCTCCTGGAGATGTTCCCCTACCCCTCGGGCCGCATTCACATGGGGCACGTGCGCAATTACACCATCGGGGATGTCGTCGCCCGCTACAAGCACATGAGGGGCTTCAACGTCCTTCACCCCATGGGATGGGACTCCTTCGGCATGCCTGCCGAGAACGCCGCCATCGACCATGGCATCCACCCCGCCCAGTGGACCAACGAAAACATCGAGAGCATGAAGGTACAGCTCAGGCGCATGGGCTTCAGCTACGACTGGGACCGCGAGATCTCGACCTGCGAGCCCGCCTACTACAAGTGGGAGCAGCTCTTTTTCGTGTGGATGTACGAGAAGGGCCTCGTCTACAAGAGGGAGTCGGCCGTCAACTGGTGCCCGAAGTGCCAGACCGTGCTCGCCAACGAGCAGGTCGAGGCCGGGCAGTGCTGGCGCTGCAGCTCCGACGTGAAGGAGCAGCACCTCTCGCAGTGGTTCTTCCGGATCACCCAGTACGTGGAGGAGCTGCTGGAGTCCTGCGACAGGCTCACGGGCTGGCCCGAGCGGGTCATCACCATGCAGAAAAACTGGATCGGGAAGAGCTACGGCCTGGAGATCACCTTCCCCATGGCCGACGGCACCGAGCCCATCCGGGTCTTTACCACGAGGCAGGACACGATCTACGGGGCCACCTTCATGCTCGTGGCGGCCGAGCACCCCCTCGTCATGCAGCTCGCCAAGGGCAAGCCCATCGAGAAGGACGTCATGGAGTACGTGGAGCGGGTGAAAAAGCAGGACAAGCTCATGCGGACCTCCGACTACTACGAGAAGGAGGGCGTCTTCCTCGATGCGTACTGCCTCAACCCGGTGACGGGCCGCAAGATGCCCGTCTACGCCGCCAACTTCGTCCTGGCCGACTACGGCACGGGCTGCGTCATGGCCGTTCCCACCCATGACCAGCGCGACTTCGAGTTCGCCAAGAAGTACAAGCTTCCCCTGATCGTCGTCATCCAGGATCCGAAGAAGGCCCTCAACGTCGAGACCATGACGGAGGCCTACGTCGATGAAGGGATTTTGATCAACTCGGGCCCCTTCGACGGGATGAAGAACACGGCAGCCATGGAGGCCATCGCGGCTCACTTCGAGTCCATCGGGAAAGGCAAGAAAACCATCCAGTATCGCCTGCGCGACTGGGGGATCTCCCGCCAGCGCTACTGGGGCGCCCCGATCCCCATTGTCTACTGCGCCAAGTGCGGCACCATGCCGGTGGCGGAAAAAGACCTGCCCGTCGTGCTGCCGACGGACGTGGAGTTCTCCGGTGAGGGCGGCTCGCCCCTGGCCCGGATCGACTCCTTCGTAAACACCACCTGCCCCGGCTGCAAGGGCCCCGCCAAGCGCGAGACGGACACGATGGACACCTTTGTCGAGTCCTCGTGGTACTTCGACCGGTTCGCCTCGCCTCACTGCGACGTGAAGCCCGGCCTAGACCGGAAGGCCATGGATTACTGGCTCCCGGTGGATCAGTACATCGGCGGGATCGAGCACGCCATCCTGCACCTGCTCTACTCCCGGTTTTTCACCAAGGTGCTCCGAGACTTCGGGGTTTTGGGCATCGACGAGCCCTTCACGAATCTTCTGACCCAGGGCATGGTCTGCAAGGAGACCACGAAGTGCGACGAACACGGCTTTCTCTTCCCCTACGAGGTCGAAGAGGATAAGTGCAAGAAGTGCGGAAAGCCCGTCGTGACCGGTAAAACCGAGAAGATGTCCAAGTCGCTCAAGAACGTCATCGACCCCGACTACCTCATCGAGAAGTACGGCTGCGACACGGCCCGCATGTTCTGTCTCTTCGCCGCACCTCCGGAGAAGGATCTGGAGTGGAGCGATCAGGGCGTGGAGGGGTCCTTCCGGTTCCTGGGCAGGGTCTGGCGGCTCGTCATGGATTACCTGGAGGACATTCAGGGGGTTGCGCTCCCGACCGGGGCGGAGGAACTCGACGAAGATCTCAAGAAGCTGCGCCGCAAGACGCATCAGACGATCCGGAAAGTGACGACGGACATCGAAAACCGATTTCACTTCAACACGGCCATCAGCGCCATCATGGAGCTGGTCAATCTCGTCTACCAGGTGCCGCGGCCGGGCAAGGACCATGCGGCGGCACTGGCTGTCATCAAAGAGGCCGTCGAGACCGTTGTCATCCTGCTGGCACCCATTGTGCCCCACATCGCGGAAGAGCTCTGGGAACTGATGGGCAGCAAAAGCTCACTGGCCGGCGTGCCCTGGCCTTCCTATGATCCCGCATTGACCTCGGAGGAGGAGCTGACGATCGTCATCCAGGTCAACGGCAAGCTCCGCAGCCGCATCACCGTGAGCGTCGACGAGTCGGAGGAAAAGGTCAAGGAGATGGCCCTGGCCGACGAGAAGACGCAGAAATTCCTCGAAGGGGTGAAGGTCGTCAAGGTCATCACCGTGCCGAAAAAGCTGGTCAATATTGTCGTAAAATAGGGACCAGGGTTCAGGGTCAAGGGTACAGGGCAAAGAATGAAAAAAGAAGCAGCGAGACAGACACGGCAGGGCTTTCGGGCCCTGCTTCTTTTCTCACTGATCATCGCCGTGGCGGGTTGCGGGTATGGTTTCTCGGCCGGAGGGGACTGGATAGACAGCCGCTTTCAGACTGTCTTCGTGGATAACATGGTGAACACAACGAGCGAACCCTTCATCGAGATCTATCTCCGGAACGGCTTTGAGGATCAGTTCCGGAAGAGCAGCCGCTTCCGACTGAGCGGCAGCAAGGAGACGGCCGATTTGATCCTGCAAGGTACCATCAATTCCCTCACCGTTCCGCCCGTGGCCTTTGACCAGTTTGACAAGGCGCAGGAAGGCAGGGCCGTCATGACGGTCAATCTGCTCTTCGTGGAACGGGAAGCCGGGAAAAAAATCTGGGCCGTGTCAAACTTCTCCGGAAATGAAACCTACCGCATCGATCAGGCAAATACCAGCGCGACCTCGGCCAGCAAGACGGCGGCGCTGCAGAAGCTGTCCAATGATATGGCGGAAAAGGCTTTCAGAAACTTGATGTCGGGATTCTAGGGCCGCTGCGCGGCAGGCCGTACGGCCAGGAAGTCAGGAAGATCGGAAATTAGGAAGCTAGGAACAAAAAAGCCTGAAGAATTTTGCCTTCAGGCTTTTGCTTTTTCCGCGCTTCTGATGTTCCGCTCTTCCGCTCTTCTAAGCTTTCTTAAGGGCGTTGACTTTTTTGGTCAGGCGGGAGACTTTGCGGGAAGCATTGTTTTTGTGATAGACGCCTTTGGATGCCGCCTTCTTGATGACCGTGATGGCGCTCTTGAGGGCCTTCTCGGAGCTCTCCCTGTCTAGTTCTTCAACGGCGGCAAGAACTTTCTTGATCTCGGTCTTCGTCTTCGACTTGACGGCCGTATTCCTGATCTTGTGCTTCTTGTTCTGCCGGTCCCTTTTTTCTGCCGATGGATGGGTAGCCAAAAGAGTTTCCTCCTTGTTTGGGCAATTCGAAAGGTGTTTTATTACATAAGTTTCGAGATTCTGTCAAGCTCAAAAAAGGGTCCAGGGTATCGGGTATAGGGTAAGAAAGGAAGGGCAAGGGGGGCTTCCCTTTACCATTTACCCTTTACCATTTACCCTTTACCAGCTATCGATAACATGAACCCCCTGTCAAATGAGGTTGTCATGAATCCCTCCGTCCCCTGTTACGAACTCGTCGAAACCCCCTTCGGCCAGGCCGCCATGGTCTGGGCCGGCAATGCGGGCTCCCCCCGCGTCCTCCAGGTCTTCCTTCCGGCCCGCGCAGGCGAGGTCCTGAGAGTGATCCGGATGATGTTCCCCGAAGCGGCAAAAAAATCCTGCGAAGCCGTTACGAAACTCGGGAAGGATCTCCTTGCCCTTACGGAGGGAAAGACTGTCTCTTTCGATGCCGCCGCGCTCGACCTGAGCCGGGTGCCCCCCTTCCATAAAAAGGTGCTCCGGGCGCTCACGAATATCCCCCGGGGGAAAGTCAGCACCTATGGTGCCGTAGCCGGCAGGACCGGCGCCCCGGGCGGGGCCAGAGCGGCCGGCCAGGGCTGTGCGAAAAACCCGTTTCCCCTTATATTTCCCTGCCACCGGGTCGTCCGCTCCGACGGTTCCCTGGGAGGCTTCGGCGGCGGCCTCGAGCTCAAACGGGCTTTGCTGGAGATGGAGGGGGTGCAGTTTGATTCAACAGGGAAGGTGGAGCCGGAAGACATCCTTCGGTGAAGGGTATCGGGGCTCGGGTATAGGGTATGAAAAAGATTGTAATTTATAGAAATTCCTTTAGTACCTTCAGCCCCCAGACCCTACTGCCAATACCCTAGACCCTGGTTTTCTGGGCAGGCTTCTGGATCTTCTGAACAGCCATGTTGTCCCGGTGGATCGCCTCATCGTAGTGTTTATATCCCAGCACCTGCTCGATCTTCGATGACTTCAGGCCCTGGATCTTGTGAAGCTCCTGGGCGCTGTAATTGACGAGGCCCTTGGCAATGGCCTTCCCGTCAGGCGCGATGACGATGACGGGGTCGCCCACGACAAACTCCCCTTCCACCTTCTCGATACCAGAAGGAAGGAGGCTCTTTCCGTTTTCCACGATGGCCTTCCGGGCCCCGTCGTCGACGAAGAGCTTTCCCCGGGAACGCAGCGTGAAGGCGATCCAGTACTCGCGGCTCGAGAGGCACTCCGTCATGGGCGTAAACAGGGTCCCCACGTCCTTGCCCGAGAAGATCTCGCCCAGGATGCCCTTCTTCTTTCCCCGGGCGATGATGTAGGGGATCCCGCAGGCCGTCACTTTCCGCGCCGCCAGGACCTTGCTCCGCATCCCCCCCATCCCGGTGGGGTCCGCCTCAGCCGTGGCCATGGATTCGATGTCGTCGGTGATGTCCCGCACGAGCCCGATGAGCTTGGCCTTCTTCACTCCCGGCGCCTTCGGGTTTCGGTCATAGAGGCCATCCGTGTTGGTCATGCTGATGACGAGATCGGCCTCGGTGATATTGGCCACCACCGCAGCCAGGTGGTCGTTGTCGCCGAATTTGATCTCGTCGACGGCGACGGTGTCGTTTTCGTTGATGATGGGAATGACGTTCCACTCCATGAGGGTGGAAAGGGTGTTCTTCACGTTGATGAAGCGCTTGCGGTCCGTCAGGTCGTCCATGGTCAGGAGGATCTGGGCCACGTACATCCCGTGCGCGCCGAATGCGTTGGAGTAGACGCGCATGACCCGGCCCTGCCCGATGGCGGCGCAGGCCTGCTTTTCGGGCATGCTCTTGAGCTTCCCGGAGATGCCCATGCGGTTTTTGCCCGAGGCGATGGCGCCGGAAGTGACGATGACGATGTGGTATCCCTTCCGGATAAGCTCCGCCATCTCGTCGACGAGCTGCTGGATGATTTCGCGGTCGAGGCCCTCAGTGCCCGTGAGGACACCGGTTCCGATCTTGACGATGACCCGCCGGGCGCCGGCGAGGATCTGCTTGCGCTCAGTGCTCATTGTTTTCCTGCGAATCCCGTTTCAATTTTTTCACGACAGCTGCGATCAGGGCGGGGACGCCCTCTCCCGTAACTGCTGAAATTGCAAAGACTTCTATCCCTTTTCTCCTGAAGAAGTCAATTTCTTTTTCCACCCGCTCACGCGTCTCGGTAAGATCCAGCTTCCCGATCGCCACGATCTGGGGCTTCTCTACGAGTTTGGGGCTGTAGAGTTCGAGCTCCCGGTTGATCGTTTCGAAATTGTGCCATCCGCTCACGGGCGGCTCGCCGGAAATGTCCAGAAGGTGGATCAGGACGGTGGTCCGCTCCACGTGCTTTAAAAATTTGACCCCCAGCCCCACGCCCTGATGGGCTCCCTCGATGAGACCGGGAATATCGGCGATGACGAAGGTGCCGAAGTCCTTGTATTTCACAACGCCCAGGTTCGGGGTAAGCGTCGTGAAAGGGTAGTCGGCGATCTTGGGCTTTGCCGCCGAGACCACGGAGATGAGCGTCGACTTGCCGGCATTGGGGAACCCGATGACCCCCACGTCGGCCAATAGCTTCAGCTCCAGCCGGACCCAACCCTTCTCGCCCTCCTCGCCCGGCTGTGCGTGCCGGGGCGCCCGATTGGTGGAGGTGGCAAAAAAGGCGTTCCCCTTGCCGCCCCGGCCGCCTTTTGCAACGACGAAGCGCTGACCGTCGTCGACGAGGTCCACGAGCACTTTGCCCGTTTCATCGTCGGTCACGACCGTACCCAGCGGGACGCGAATCACGACGTCGTCGGAATTGCGCCCCGTGCAGTCGCTTCCTTCGCCGTGTCCGCCGTGGCGCGCCACGTGGTGCTGCTGGAATTTGAGGTCCAGAAGTGTCCGGTGGGTTGCCGAGGCGATCATGACCACGTCGCCGCCCTTGCCACCGTCGCCCCCGTTGGGGCCGCCCCGCGGGACGTACTTCTCCCGCCGGAAGCTCACGCAGCCGCGTCCCCCGTTTCCCCCCTCGACATAGATTTTGGCTTCGTCGATGAATTTCATGCCGATCCCAATAAAAAAGCCCTCGATGTGACCGAGGGCTTGGACAATCCCTTATCGCCGTATCTGCGGCGGAAAAGCGCGGAGGGGGACAGCTAGGACGCGTAAACGCTGACCTTCTTGCGGTCCTTCCCGAAGCGCTCGAATTTCACGACGCCGGTAATCTTGGCGAAAATCGTAAAGTCCTTGCCGATGCCGACATTGTGTCCTGGGTGGATCCTCGTGCCGACCTGGCGAATGATGATAGAACCGGCACTGACCGTTTCGCCACCGTAGGCCTTGACCCCTCTTCGCTGGGAGTTGCTGTCTCTGCCGTTACGGGTGCTGCCCTGACCTTTTTTGTGTGCCATCGAACTGTCTCCTGAGAAAGCTGATTACAGCGATATTTCCTTGATCCGCACCTCTGTGAGAGGCTGCCGGTGACCCGTCTTCTTGAGAAACCCCTTGCGGCGCTTCTTCTTGAAGATGATGATCTTGGGGCCTTTGCCCTGATGGACGATCTCGCCGACGACCTTGGCTCCTTCGACGACCGGCGTGCCCACGCGGGTCTGGTCTTCCTTCGATACGAGGAGGACTTCCTCGAACACGATGGTGTCGCCCTTGAGCCCCTCGAGCTTCTCGATCTTCAGGACGTCCCCCTCGGAGACCCTGTGCTGTTTTCCGCCCGTTTTAATGACTGCGTACATATCCGGTTCCTTGAAAGGAAATTGAAAACGCTGATTATATGGATAAATCAATGTTTGTCAACAACTTTTATCGGCCTGCGTTGCAGCCTTTTATGCCAAGCCGTTGCGTCTCTTTGTCATCCATATCATTTTCCCACGGAATTTGCATACATCATCTTCGGGGGAGTCTCCCCTGAGAAGACAGAAGGTAAGAAGTTGAGAAGGTAAGCGGGCAGAAGAAGCCGAGAGCTTGAATTTGGCCGCCGGCTATCCAACCTTCTCACCCTCTAACCTTCTTAACCTCTGTATGGGGTTGGATGCCCCCCGGTCACAGCCTGCGAAAGGAAAGGAAAACGATGCCAAAAATCCCCGTGGAGCAGCTCAAGCCCGGCATGAAGCTGGCCCGGCCCCTGCTGAACTCCTCCGGCATGGTCCTCATGGCCGAGGGAGCCGAATTGACGGAGGCCCGGATCTCGAAAATCGAGAACATGGGCGTAGACAGCGTCTTCATCGACGGCCCGTCAAGACCCGCCCAGCCGAAAGAAGACCTCCTCAACGCCCTGGACAGGCGATTCGCGAAAATGGAAGGCAACCCCCAGATGTCGCTCATCAAGAAAGCAGTCAGAGAACACATCGAGGCAATGTATGGGTAACATGGACCCCAAGGCCCTCCGCAGCCGGGTGGAGAACATCAGCAACATCCCCACGATCCCCAGCGTGTTGCAGCAGCTGTCGACGATCATCGAGAACCCAAAGATATCCCTCAATGAAATCAGCCACTTTGTATCCAAGGACCCGGCACTCACCACCAAGATCCTCCAGATGGTGAACTCGGCCCTCTACGGGTTTCCGGGCCGGATCTCCTCGGTGAACCATGCCGTCATGCTCCTGGGCCTCAACGTGGTCAAGGGGCTGCTGCTGAGCGTATCCGTCTTCGAGATCATGCACAAGGCCATGATCGGCCTGCGGGAGCACTCCATCGGAGTGGCCATCGCCTCGAAGATCCTCGCCCAGAAAAAGGGCCTCAAGGAGCCCGAGGAGGTCTTTGTGGCGGGGCTGCTGCACGACGTGGGCAAGGTCATTCTTACTCTCGTCTACCCGGAGGATTACGACAAGACGGTCAAAGAGGCCGAGGCGGCGGGAATCTCCATCTTCGAAGCCGAGCGCAACCACTTCTCCGAAACCCATGCCGCCGTGGCGGGATGGCTGTCGGAAAAATGGCACTTCCCCAAAAAGCTTTGCGATTGCATTGCAAACCACCACCGTCCCCAGGTCTCGACGCTGGCGCCCCTAGAGACGGCGATCGTCCACATGGCCGATATCCTCGTAAAAGCCAGGGGTCTGGGGTTCTCGGGCGACAATCTCGTTCCCGAAGTGAACCTCAAGGCCTGGGAGACCCTCGGCCTTGCGGAGGCGGATCTTCGGGAAATGCTTAAGGAACTGGAAGACTCCGTCGAGCAGACGCAAGAGGAGTTCAGGACCTGACCTCATGGCCGAGGTCAAGTCACGCTATCCGTTTCACATGAGCCTAGAGCGTCAACCTCGCGAAGATCGGAAGAACCGAAGTTAGGAAGAGCGGATCCATTCTTTTCCGAGCTTCCGCTCTTCCTCGCTTCTTAACTTCTCGATCTCGAATCTGAGGCTCTGCGGCCGGCACTGCAAAAGGAGAAGCGTCGCGACGTGAAAACTGTCATCGTCATCTCCCGGGACCTGGTGCTCACGAGCACCGTGGAAAACCAGATCAGGCAAGGCTGCCAGGTCATCCTCTTCGACAGCATCCAGTCGGCCATGGGCCTCATCTGCAGCACGAGCCCGCCGGACCTCATCGTCCTGGAAGTGGACCCGAGAGACCCTGCGTCCGTCGGCTCGCTGAGCCAGCTCAAGGAAGACCCCATGTTCCGCAACCTCACGGTGCTGGCCGTGCTGAGCGACGAGTCGTCCTTCTCGCACTGGGACACCCTGCTCTTCGAGGATTACATCTGGCGAAAATCCCTGGAGAAAGAGATTCTGAGGCGGGTCAACCTCTGCATCCTGCGCTCGGAGAGGATCGTGGAGATCAACCCCCTCACGCGGCTCCCGGGCAACATCTCCATCAACCGGGAGATCCAGGAGCGGATCGACCGGGGGGAGCCCTTTGCGCTCGCCTGGGCCGACCTGGACCAGTTCAAGCCCCTCAACGACAAGTACGGCTTTTCCCGGGGCGACGACATCATCCGCATCACGGGGCGGCTCATTCTGAGCGCCGTGAAGGACAAGCAGCGCGAGCGGAATTTCGTGGGCCACATCGGGGGCGACGACTTCGTCTACGTCATGAGCCCGGATTACATCGAGACCGCCTCGCAGGAGCTCGTCACGACCTTCGACCAGCTCATCCCCGGCTTCTACGACCCCGAGGACCGGGAGCGGGGGTTCATCCAGTCGGTGGACCGCCAGGGCATCGAGCGAACCTTCCCCTTCACCAGCATCTCCATCGGGATCACCGACACGGGAACGGGCAGCTTCAGCCACTTCGGCGAGATGACGGAGCGGGCCTCGGAGATGAAGAAGTACGCCAAACAGTTCCCGGGAAGCTGCTTCCGGTGGGACCGGAGGAAGATAGTGACCGGTGACCCGTGATCAGTGCAAGAAAAGGGACTAGGGACCAGGGTGTAGGGACAAGAAAACCCGCCCTGAACTTTTCACGCCTTCGATTCTTCCTTCCTACCCTCGTCCCTAACCCCTCGTCCCTCGTCCCTCTCGTTGGTCAGAATCGTCTCCGTCTTCAAGATGCACAGGCTCCGGACTAAGCCCTCATCCAACCCGAGCACATGGGTGAGGATCTCGGCGGGCCGCACGGTCCTGCCGTCGGCATTCCGCAGCGTCATCTCCAGCACCCCCGTTTTACGATCCAGGGAAATCCCCTCCACGTAGGGCCGGACGTCGTTGCGGGTTGTCTTGTCCTTTCCTTCGCGTTCCACGATGAAGGACGACAGGGCCAGAAAACCGGCGATACGCCCTTCGAGGCCTTCCGTGCAGTCGCCCGACGGAAGGGCAACTCGGTAACGAAAGCCCCGGACGAGCTTTGCCAGGGATGAATCGCCCGCGGCAGGACGGCTGATCCGCCGGACCTCGAGCCCCTCGGGCAGGCCCGCGTTGATCCTTGCCGTGATCGCGGCCGTATCCGTAAGCCCGTCTTCCACCTGGATGTCGGCAAGCTCCTCCAGGCTCTCCATCCCCACAGCCGTGGCAAAGGCGAAGGAGACCTTCGGGTGGGGGTGAAACCCCTCCGAGTATCGCAGCGCAAGGCCGCTTCGCTTGATCGCCCGGGTCAGGGCGGAGGACACCTCGAGATGGGAAAGGAACCGGGCGGGCCCTGTTTTCACAAAGGTGAGCCGCAAGCGCGTCGGGGTGAGCGCGACGGCAGCTGGCTCCGCGTGCCCGGAAGGGGAGAGGGCGTTTTCCGCAGCCTCACGGACGGCGATCAGCTCGCCGTCGCACACGCCGCAGTGGCGGCAGCCCTCGATGCGGCAGTCGGGGGTCGCCTCGCCCCGTTGCGATTTTTCGTATTCGTCGAGGAGAAATTCCCTGTCGAGCCCCGTGTCGACAAAATCCCACGGCAGAGGCTCCCCGGGAGTCCTTTCACACAGGTGCTCCTCGAGACGGATTCCCTTTTCCCCGAGGGCCTTCTCCCAGAGCTCGAACCGGAACTGATCGCTCCAGCCGTCGAAACGGGCGCCGAGCCGCCAGGTGCTCTCCACCAGGTCCGCGAGCCGCTCATCGCCCCTCGAGAAGAGCCCCTCCAGGAGGCTCATCCGGGCATCGTGCCACTTGAAGCCGATGTTGCGGTTTTTCACGCGCCGCTTGAGGTGGGTCTGTTTCGCCAGGGTCTCCTCGAGGCCGATCTGGCGGACCCACTGGAACGGCGTGTGGGGCTTGGGGACCAGAGTCGAAAGGCCGAGGGTGACCTGCCGTCCACGCCCTTCCCTCATGACGCGGTGTGCCAGATCGGCAATCCCCTCCAGGTCCTCCTCCTGCTCGCCGGGCAGGCCGATCATGAAGTAGAGCTTGATGGCTTTCCAGCCCCCTTCGTAGACGCGCCGGGCCGTGGCGATCAGATCCTCTTCGGTGTTTCCCTTGTTGATGATGTCCCGCAGGCGCCGGGTCCCGGCCTCGGGGGCAATGGTAAAGCTCGTCTTGCGGACCTTGCGGATCTGCTCGATGAGCGCCGGGCTCAAGGTCTCTACGCGAAGCGACGGGAGCCCCAGGGCGACGCGGCGCTCGCTGTACCGGTCCATCAGCTCCTTCAGGAGCGGCTCGATCCGCGAGTAGTCGCCGGAGCTCAGAGACAGAAGAGTGATCTCGTCGTACCCCGTTGCCTTGAGGGCCTGATCGGCCATGGCGAGAAGCGTCGAGGGGTTGCGCTCCCTCACGGGCCGCCAGACCATCCCAGCCTGGCAGAAGCGGCACCCCCGAGTGCAGCCCCGGGCGATCTCGAGGGTGATGCGGTCGTGGATCGTGTTCATCAGCGGCACGACGGGCTTCAGGGGGAACAGCCACCGGTCCAGATCGGGAATGATTCGCTTGCGGATCTTCATCCCCTCCCGGAAGATCGAGGGGACGAAAACGCCGGCAATCCCCGAGAGCCGCTCCAGCATCCCCTCGCGCCTGAGCCCGTTCTGCTTGGCCTGCAGGAGCACCTCGGCGATCTCCGAGATCACCTCCTCGCCCTCCCCGATGACGATGGCATCGAAGAAAGGAGCCATGGGCAGCGGGTTGAAAACGCAGGGCCCGCCGGCAATCACGACGGGGTCCCCCCCGCGGCGCTCACTTGCCCGAAGAGGCACGCCCCCCAGTTCGAGCATGGTGAGGACATTCGTGTAGGAAAGCTCGTACTGCAGCGAAAATCCGATGAGGTCGAATTCCGAAAGCGCCGCCCCCGACTCGAGGCTTGACAGCGCGAGTCCGTTTGCCCTCAGCCTCGCCTCCATGTCAGGCCAGGGGGCATAGACGCGCTCGGCGCAGATGTGCGGGTGGGCGTTCAGGATGGCGTAGAGGATCTGGAGCCCCAGGTGAGACATGCCCACTTCGTAGGCATCGGGGAAGGCCAGGGCCACGCTCAGGCGGCAGGCGGAGCGGTCCTTTTTCGCGGCATTGACTTCGCCACCGATGTAGCGGCTCGGTTTCTCGACGAGGGCAAGAAAGGTCTCCAACAGTTTCCGTTCGGGTCCATGACAGGACATAGCATCCTTTAAGTGAGGCGGTGCCCGGGAGATTTAACAATGCCCTGGAGCAAGGCGCCCGTATTAGATTACGAAATGAGGAAGTTATGAAGAGCGGAAGATCGGAGTGGAGGGGGGATTCTGTTCATCTCTTATCCGCTCTTCCTCACTTCTGCTCTTCCGATCTTCGCAGTCTTGGTGACGGAAGACGAATGCACGGTATCCAGCGGGAGGCGACCCTGGTCAACAGCCTCGCCCGTGGTCCGGGTACTTCCGGGGGTCTTTGATCATCTCCTGGTATTTTGAGAGAACGAATCGTTTTGGAAATTGTTCCTTCGACACGTAGGGCAGAACGTCCTTCTTGTAGTTCGCCAGGAATTCTTTGAACAAGGCTTCACGCTCCCCGACGGAGATAAAGGTCCTCTCGTTGCGGTACTCGTAGACAAGCGGCGAACCGAAGACCTTCGCGATTTTCCGGCAGGCTGCCGGATCCTCGAAATACTCCTCCTTCAGCGCCACGGGGATCTTGACGACGAGAAGGACGGTGGTCGTGTCGGCGGCGATCAGGCGGGAGCCATCCCAGATTTCCGCCACGAGCCCGTTGGGGAGCCTGATCTGCTCGAGCAGGGTCATGAGTGCCTCTCCTTCACCTTTGTTCTTGACCTCGGGGGCATTTGCGCCTATATACCCGCCTGTAATGGCAGGGGAATTTTGCTGCCCGTCCCTTCAATGTAACATCCCGTCGCCAAAAGGCAAGCCAAAGAAGTTAGTTTATGCGCGATCGGGAAATTTTACAAGTTGTCTGTGAATAAAATGAAACCCAACGCTATTTTACTGCTCACCTGCCCCGACCAGAAGGGGATCGTCGCCTCGGTGTCGAACTTCATCTTCCATCACAGCGGCAACATCGTCCATGCGGCGCAGCACACGACGGAGCGCTCCAAGATCTTCTTCATGCGGATCGAGTGGGAGCTCGACGGCTTCGACATCCCCCGGGGGAAGATCCTCGAGGCCTTCGATGCGCTGGCGAAGAAATTCAGCATGAAGTGCTCGCTCCACTTCACCGACGTGCAGCCCCGGATTGCCCTCTTCGTCTCGAAGCACATCCACTGCTTCCACGACATCATCCTGCGGCACAGGATGGGCGAGTTCAAGTGCCAGATCCCGCTTGTCATCAGCAATCACCTCGATCTCAAGCCCGTGGCCGAGCAGTTCGGCCTCAGCTACCTTCACGTTCCCATCACACCCGATGACAAGGTGCAGCAGGAGGAGCGGGAGCTCGCCGAGCTCAAGCGCCACAAGATCGATTGCATCGTCCTTGCCCGTTACATGCAGGTCCTCACGGATCGCTTCGTCAGCCGCTGGCCGAACCGGATCATCAACATCCACCACTCCTTTCTGCCGGCCTTCGCAGGGCGAAGCCCTTACCAGCAGGCCTACGACCGCGGCGTCAAGATCATCGGCGCCACGAGCCACTACGTGACGGAAACCCTCGACGACGGCCCCATCATCGCCCAGGACGTCATCAAGATCAGCCACCGCGACTCCGTAAGCGACATGGAGATGAAGGGGAAGGACCTCGAGCGCATGGTGCTCGCCCGGGCGGTGAGACTCCACCTGGAGAACCGAATCCTCGTTCATGGCTCGAAAACCATTGTCTTTGAATGACGGGCCCAAAAGCCCCTTTGTCCACCTCTGCCAGCCGGATGCGTCGAAGTCCTGCGGTGCCTGCTGCGGCCTCTACAACTACGCCGACTCAGGCCGCGAGGCCCTGGCGGAGAGGCTGCGCGTCCGCACCCGCCTTTTCCGCAAGACCGTCCGCAGCCCCGCAGACCTCCCGCGATTCTCCGAGGCGGTGAAGGCGAGGGAGGACGGGCGAAAGCGCTACGAGGTCATCCACTGCTGCGAGTACGTGGGATTCCTCGACGAGGGGGAGCGGCGCGTCGGCTGTCTTCTTCACCCCGTGCAGAACGCGGGGCGGGACATGAGGGATGTCTCCTTCTACGGGCGCGAGCTCTGCGACGGTCACTACTGCCCGAGTTACAGTTACATCTCGCGGGCCGAGAAGCTCGCCGTCCTCGAGATCCTCGACGACTGGTACCTCTACGGCGCCTGCATCACCGACATCGACCTCGTGAAGGAGTTCTTCCGCCTCGTGAGCGAGGGCGCAGGCGAGATGCCCGCGCCGGCGCGCTTCAGCGACCCTGCGCTCCGGGAGGCGGCGCGGCGCTTCTTCGATCTCAAGCTTGCCTGGCCCTTCCGCTCCGAGGCCGCGAACCGCTTCGGCAAGTACAGCTTCGACGGGACGGACTATTTCATCGACTCAATCGACTACGGGGCGCTGGGATGCGAAAAATCCCGCTTCGACCGGATCTTCCTCAGCCTCCAGTCGGCCTTCAAAAACCGGTGCGACGTGCAGAAGGCGGAGGAGATGATCCGGCAACACCTCGAGGACGTCGTCGGCCGATACAAAGAACTAGTTGATTATCATTGACAATTCCTTCTCCGTTGGCTAGTGTCAAAAATTGTTAGAGGAGGGGGCCATGGAGAAGCTCAAGATGAAGGTTCTCTTCTCCAGAGAAGAGATCGACAGGGTGGTCCGGGGGCTCGCGGAGCAGATCTCCCGGGACTTCCAGGGAAAGGACCTCGTCGTTGTCTGCGTTCTCAAGGGCGCCTTCATGTTCATGGCCGATCTCGTGCGGCATCTGAAGGGGCCCTGTGTCATCGATTTCATCCGGCTCGCAAGCTACGGGTCCGGTACGGCCACGTCGGGGAAGGTCATCGTCACGAAAGAACTCGAGACCTCGATTGCCGGCAAAGATGTACTCATCGTGGAGGACATCGTCGACACGGGTATCACGCTGGACTTCCTGGTCAGGAAATTAAAGGAGCAAAAACCCGGCTCCCTCAGGGTCTGCACACTGGTGGACAAAAAACATCGGCGTAAAATCGAATTCAATGCGGATTACGTGGGGTTCGACCTGGACAAGGGGTTTATCCTCGGCTACGGGATCGACTTTGACGAAAAAGCCAGGTATTTGCCCGACATTTATGTAATGGAAGAATAAGCGGCTTCGCCGCAGGCTCGGGGTTCAAGGATAAAGGTCAAAGGCAGAAGGAAAGAAGGACCGATGATCATCCATTGCAAGCAGTGCGCAACGAAGTTCCGGTTCAAAGACGAACTCATGGCGGGTGACGGGATCTGGGTCCGATGCAGCCGTTGCGGCCACGAGTTCTTCGAGATCAACACCAGACCGGAGGCCTTCACAGTGCCGGTCAAAGAGCAAGCGGCCAAGGCAACGCAGGAGCCTGCGGCTGCACCGAAGCCTCTGACGCCGGCGGATGTCATCTCGCCGCCCGATCCGCCGCCGCCGAAACCGGAGGAGGGGATCACGCCACAGGCCGCGGTCATGCCCCCTGCCGAGGAAGAGGAAGCGGAAGACGAGGAGGAAGTGGAGCGGCCGCGAGCCACTTTCTGGACGCCCGGACGTCTGGTCGCCTATTCGATCCTGGTCTTCCTCGTCGTCGGCAGCGTTTATTTCTGGCTGAATCCCGGCATCACGAGGGACGTCCTCAATTTCGTTTCCCCCGGCACGGGAGACCGGGTGCTGGGACCCGTGCCAAAAGCGAGCCCCGTGACAGCCATGGGCGGGATCAACTTTGCCGAGGTCAAGGAGCGCTTCACGAAGAGCACGGCCTCGGGCGATCTTCTCGTCATCTCGGGCCTGGCCGTCAACGAATACGAATATCCCGTGGGCAGGGTCAAGCTCCGCGGCAAGATCCTCGACAATACGGGGAAGCTCCTCGGCGAGGTCGAGACGTTCGCGGGAAACCTCCTGACCGATGAGGAGATGAATCGACTTTCGGACAAGGAAATCCTGGCCGAGCTGCAGAGGCCCGAAGGAAGCGACATGCCGAACACGGGCATCCGCTCGCGGGCGAGCATCCCCTTCATGATCGTCTTCATGAACCCTCCCAAGGAAGTCGATGAATTCATCATCGAACTCATCGGGGTGGAACGGGCGCCAGCGGCCAACTGACGAGGCAAGGATTAAAGAACAGGTTCAAGGGTCCAAAGGTTCACGGTTTCAAGAGCCATTTCTGCACCCTACACCCTATGCCCCACACCCTGGTTTCTATGGACCGGCTGATCACCTTCGAACGGATCACGATCGAGCCGCCGCTGGAGGCGATCTACCGGAGGCTGGGTTACCGCAAGGGGCTCACACAGATCAAGCCCGACGAGGCCGGGGCGCTCGGCGAGAGCATCGAGAAGGCCCGCTCGCTCATCACCCTGAAGGGGACCGCCAGGCGTCTCCCCATCCTTTCGAAGGACTCCCGCCTGATCCGACTGCCCGGCAGTCATTGCCTGGAAAGCACCCATCTGGCGAAACTGCTTGCCAACTCGCAGGAAGTCCTCCTGATGGGGGCAACGGCGGGTGCGGCCGTCATCGAGGCAATCCGCCGCTACACGGCCTCAGACAACCTGACGCAGGCCGTCGTCCTCGATGCTGCGGCAAGCGAGATGGTCGATGCCGCCCTCGACTGGATGGAAGCCTTCTTCGCGCGGGGTCTGCGCAGGGAGAGCCGCCGGCTCACGAAAAGCCGCTTCTCCTGCGGCTACGGCGATCTTGATCTGGAAAACCAGAAACTCTTCTACGACCTGCTGGACCTCGGGCGGTTCGGCGTCGAGTTGACGGAGCGATACATCCTCGCACCCGAGAAATCCGTCACGGCCGTGGCGGGGATCGAAACGACAGGCTGAGGGAAAACCGATGGCAAAGGGACAGCGAAAATTCCTGGACATCATGAAGAAAAGGCTGCTCATCCTCGACGGGGCCACGGGCACGGAGCTCCAGAAACGGGGGATGCCCGCCGGGGTCTGCCCGGAGCTGTGGTGCATCGAGAACCCGCTGGTGATTGGAAGCGTTCACGGCGATTACGCCCGCGCGGGCTCTGACGTCGTCTACACCTGCTCCTTCGGGGCCAACCGATTCAAGCTGGGCGAGTACGGCGAGCGCGACGCCCGATCCGTGAATCGCAGGCTTGCGCTCATCGCGAAAGAGGCCCTGCGGGGCAAGGCCCTGATTGCCGGCGACATCGGCCCCACGGGGCATTTCATCCAGCCCTTCGGGGAAGTGGATTTCGAGGAGGCCGTGGCGGCCTTCAAGGAACAGGTTCTGGGGCTTCTCGAGGGCGGCGTGGACTGCTTCGTCATCGAAACGATGATGGACATCCAGGAGGCCCGGGCGGCGCTGATTGCCGTGAAGGAAAGCTGCGATCTGTTCACGATGGTCACCATGACCTTCGAGCGCGACGGCCGGACGCTCAACGGCACCGACCCGCTGACGGCCCTCACGACTCTGCAGGCCCTGGGCGCCGACGCCGTGGGCTGCAACTGCTCCACGGGGCCCGATGACATGGTGCGCTTTATCGGGGCCATGAAGCCCTACGCGAAGATCCCCCTGATCGCCAAGCCCAACGCCGGGCTTCCGAAAACAGCGGGCGGCACGACCGTCTACGACATGGACGCCGCCGAATTCGCTTCCCGGGCGGTTGCCCTCATTGCTGCGGGCGCCGGAATCCTGGGCGGCTGCTGCGGCACAACCCCGCAACACCTCGCCGCCCTGAGGAAGGCCGTGTCCCGGAAGAAGCCCACTCCGCCCCTGCGCAAGTCCCTGGCGGCACTGAGCTCGGCCCGCAGGACCCTTCTCCTCGAGCCGGGCCGGCCGCTTGCCGTCATCGGCGAGGGCATCAACCCCACGGGCAGAAAGGCCCTCCAGGAGGAGCTCCGGGAGGGAAAGACGGCCCTGGCGCGCCAGATGGCCCGCGACCAGGAGGCGGCGGGAGCAGCCCTGCTCGACGTCAACGTGGGGGTCCCCGGCATCGACCAGGAGAAGGCCATGCAGGAGGTTGTGCTGGCACTTTCCGCCGCCACGGAGCTTCCCCTCGTCATCGACTCGGCCAAGGCGGAACCCATCGAACGGGCCCTGCGGGTCTACCCGGGCCGGGCGCTCATCAACTCCATCTCGGGGGAAAAGGAGAAGCTCAAAAAACTCCTGCCCGTTGCGGCAAAGTACGGCGCCATGTTCATCCTGCTTCCGCTTACGGACAAGGGCATCCCCGAGACGGCGGAAAAGCGCGCCGTCGTCGTCCGGGCGGTCGAACGCGAGGCCCGCAAGCACGGCTTCACCCGCGATGACTTCCTCGTCGACGGGATCGTCATGACGGCTGCCTCAAACCCGAAGGCCCCTCTGGAGACCATCCGGACGGTTCGCTGGACAACGGAAACCTTCGGGGCCCGCACGGTGGTGGGGCTCTCCAACGTCTCCTTCGGCATGCCGGAGCGTAAGTGGATCAACACGTCCTTTCTCGCCATGGCAGCCGCATCGGGGCTCACGGCAGCCATCGCCAACCCGGCAAGCGAAGAGCTCATGTTCGTCAAGAAGGCCGCCGACGTGCTGGGCGGAAGGGACCGCGACGCGGCGGCCTGGATCGCCCACTGCGCGAAGGCAGCCGGCGGGAAGAAGGGAGCGCCCATCGAGCCCCTCCCGCCGGAGAGGAAAGTTCGTGAGGCCATTCTCGACGGAAACCGGGAGGCCGTGGCAGGGCTTGTCGGGGAAACCCTGAAAGCAGGATTCGACGCGGCGAAACTGGCCCAGGAGATCATGATCCCGGCCATCGTCGAGGTGGGCGAGCGATTCGGCCGCAAGGAGTATTTCCTGCCGCAGCTCATCGCAAGCGGCGAGACGATGAAGATCGGCATGGAGGCTCTCGATCCGTTCCTGAAGGAGGGATCGAAGGCGGGAGCGCGGGACACGATCCTCATCGCCACGGTGAAGGGCGATATCCACGACATCGGGAAGAACATCGTCGCCCTCATGCTTCGCAACCACGGCTACCAGGTCGTCGACCTGGGAAAGGATGTTGGCGCCGAGCGGATCGTGCGGGAAATCGAGCGACATCGGCCCCGGGCCGTGGGGCTCTCGGCCCTCATGACGACCACCATGACCCAGATGAAGGAGGTGATCGGGCTTGCCCGCAAGCAGGGGGAGCAGTGTCCCTTCGTCGTCGGGGGCGCCGTAGTGACTAAGGCCTACGCCGAGTCGATCGGCGCAGAGTACGCCCGCGACGGTGTCGAGGCCGTCCAGGTCATTCAGCGGTTGATCGGATCAAAGGGATAGGGGACAGGGTTCAGGGTACAGGGTCCAGAGGAAGAATCGGACAGAAGAAGGGAAACAAAGCGGGGCCTGTAGCCTGTAGCCTTTTGCCTGGAGTTGGTGTATACTCCGCCGACCGTGCCGGAAGCCCATCAAAGAGTCGGCACGGCAGGCGGAACAAAAGGAGTTTTCGATGGACCATGCCCAGATGAAGGAGAGACTCGCCAGGGTCATCCTGGAGAAGTCTTTCAAATTCAGCGACAATCCTCCCTTCACGCTGGCCTCGGGGAGGAAGAGCAACTTCTACTTCAATTGCAAGCCCACGACCCTGGATCCGGAGGGGATGAACCTCATCGGCCACCTCCTCTTCAACATGATCCAGGATCTCGATGTCACGGCGGCAGGCGGGCTCACCCTGGGGGCCGACCCGATGGCGAACGCCCTTTCCGTGATCTCCTTTCAGCGCGGCAAGCCCGTCAAGTCCTTCATCGTGCGCAAGGAAAGCAAGGAGCACGGCACAAAGAGCCGCATCGAAGGGGCCGTCAAGGCAGGCGAAGGCGTCGTCATCCTCGACGACGTCATCACCACCGGCGGCTCCACGCTGGCAGCCATCGAGGCGGCCCGCGAGGCGGGGCTCGACGTGAAGCGCATCATCGCCCTCATCGACCGCGAGGAGGGCGGAAGGGAAAACATCGAAAAAGAGGTCAGCGATGTCAGGGCCGTATTGACGCGTACGGAAGTCATGGCCTACTACAGCGGCAAGACCGGGTGACCTCTTGAAACCATCCAGGCTGTTTTTCCTGCTGGCCCTCGCGGCCATGCTGACATTATCCATATGCGAAACGATGGCCTCCCCTGCCATCGAGCGTATACCCATCACGAACTTTTCCTCGGAGGAGATGAAAGACGGCATCCCCCCGGGATGGAATCTCGAGTTGCGGCACGGCAAGCCGGACATCCAGATCGAGAGGCCGGATCTTTCAGGACTGCCGCCTCTCAAAAGGCGCAGCTCCTTTGGATGGGGCGAGGCGCAGGCATCGGTTCAGCAGGACCCCTACTGCCTTCACCTGACAAGCGACGGTGAATCCTCCTTCGGCATCAGCCGCAACATGAAGGTTAATCCCAGAGAATTTCCCTACCTGAACTGGAAGTGGGCAGCAAGCCGTCTGCCCGATGGAGCCGACGTCCGCAAGCGCTCCACCGATGACCAGGCCGCCCAGGTCTATGTCGTCTTCACGCCCACGGGATTCCCGCACGCCTTGACGGCGCCGCTTCTGGGATACATCTGGGATACGGAAAGCCCGAAGGGGACGATGGGCAAGAACGCCCACCCCCTGGCGGGGCGGGTCCGTTACATCGTGCTGAGAAACAAGACCGACAGGCTGGGCCGTTGGATCACGGAAAAGCGCAACATCTACGAGGACTACCGCAAGCTCTTCAGGGACATCAACGGCGGCGAGCCACCCGAGGTGGTAGGCGTCACGTTCTTCATCAATGCCCACAACACGAAGACCCGGGCCGAGAGCCGTTTCTGCGACGCGTATTTCACGAAGAATTGAGGCTCGAGGTCCGAGGAACGAGGACCGAGGACATCCAAGAAGAATCCTTGAAGTAATGGGTCATTACGAGCCGAGCCTTGCGAGGCGTGGTAATCCACGATAATGCATTCCCAGTTTTTCTCCCATCTCGATCCGCAACCCTGCCTTACCTTGTCTCCTCTGTTCTCATTTTATTCACCAGAATATGTGCCCGGCGAATCGGTTCCGGGATGCGGTAGCGGCGGGCGCACTGCAGAACGATCTCCACGGCGCGCTCGAGGCTCACCCGGTGGCCCTGCGAGACAAAGACCGGCTTCACGCGGTCTTTCGTTCTCACGACGGCCCCGATGAGCTTGCCATCCTGTACAAGCGGCGAGCGCTGCCCCCGCCTGCCTCCCGGCTCTGCAAAGGCGCCGATGAGGCGGGTCTTGGCGCAGCCGATGGCTGGCACATCGAGAAGAAGCCCCATGTGGGCCGCGAGGCCGAAGCCCCGCGGGTGGGCCACCCCCTGTCCGTCGAAAAGGGCCACATCGGGCCGTTTCCGCAGCTTCCCGAAGGCCTGCAGTAAGGCGGGGCCCTCGCGGAACGAGAGAAGGCCCGGGATGTAAGGGATGGAGGTCCTGCCGCTGTACGTGGCCTCTTCGATCACTTCCAGGGTGACGGCATCGAGAAGGACGACGGCGGCGAAGACCCGGTCATCGCCCTTTGTGCAGGAGATGTCGGCCCCTGCGACGATCCGGATGTCCCCGGAGAGCCCGTCTGCCAGGATGAGCTTTTCACGCAACTCGGCCTGCAGGGCCACCGCCGCCTTGTAATCCACATCCCAGGGGTGAAGATTGTTGAATTTCACTGACGAAAACCAGAGAGATCGGCTTGATTGATCAGCACAGAAAAATGACCTAAATAGTTATCCCCGTGCAGGCAGGGATCCATATGGATATGGATTTCTGGTCAAGCCAGGAATGACATCTTTCTTCCCTTATGCCCTAAGCCCCTTGCCTTACGCCTCGCGCTCTTCAGAGCGCGAACGTCATGTCGCAGCAGGCCCCCAGTATCCCCACCTCCGCATTGCTTTCCCGGACAACCCTGCGGCAGTGCTCCACAATCTTGTCCATGGCCCGGTCGGTTCGGTCCTGGTTGATGTGGAAAAGGGCCAACTGCCTGACTCCGGCCTCCATGGCCAGGTTCAGGGTATCGAGGTAGGAGGAGTGCCCCCAGCTGCGGTGCCTGCCGTACTCCTCGCCGGTGAACTCGGCATCGAGGACGAGCAGATCGGCACCGGCACAGAACTGCAGATAGCTCTCGCGGGGCAGCCCGCCGGGATGCGTGTAGCCCAGTTCGTGGTCCGTGATGAAGACGAAGCTTCGCCCATCCTCGATGAACTTGTAGCCTTTGCCCCCGCCGGGATGGCTGATGTCGATGGGCATGACGGTGACCGAGTCGATCTGGAATTTCTCGGGGCAGCCGTCGGAGAATGCGATATGGGCCAACAGATCCCCATAGGTGACGGGAAAATTCGGCGGGGACATGATCCTTGTCAGCATGGTGCGGACGAATTCCTCGGTGAAGGGGCAGCCGTGGACGCGAAGGCTCGTCCTGTCCGAGTAGAGCGGCCGGAAGAAAGGGAAGCCCATGATATGATCCCAGTGGGCATGGGTGAAGATGAGGTCGTAATCGTAGAGGCCCTGGACCAGCAGATCCTTGCCCAGTCTCCGGATTCCAGTCCCTGCATCGATGATGATGACGCGGCCGTTCTTCGAGCGGATCTCGATACAGGTCGTGTCGCCGCCGTACTTGATGTACTCCTGGCCGCTGACGGGGACGGAACCCCTGGCGCCCCAGATTTTGACGAACATGGTCTGCCCTCCAGCCGGCAACGCAATCGCTACAGCGCGCCGAGGTGCGGCTTGAGAAGCTCCCTGGCCCTCTCAATATCTCTTTCGATCTGTTTCACCAGTTCTTTAGGGCTTTCAAACTTCATCTCATCGCGAATCCGGTCGATGAAGAGGACATCGATGGCCTTCCCGTAGAGTTCTTCGCGGGGAAAATCAAGGAGGTGGACCTCCACGGTGAGCCGGTTGTCGCCGAAGGTCGGGCTGTAGCCGATGTTGAGAACACCGGGGTGAGAACCGCCGTCCAGCTCGACGATCACGGCGTAGACGCCCAGGGCCGGGACAAGCTCCTTCTCCGATTCGATGTTCGCCGTGGGGATGCCGATCTCCGAGCCCCGCCTGTAGCCCTTCACGACAGTACCGCTCAGGTTGTAGGGCCGCCCCAGGAGCTTCATGGCCCGTCGCACATCGCCTTCCAGCAGGGTGTGCCGCACGCTGGAGCTGCTCACCACGATCCCGTCGACCTGCACGGCATCGATGGCCTCCACGTCAAAGCCAAGTGCCTGACCCATACCCCGGAGGAAGTCCTCGTTGCCGCTCTTGCGGTTTCCGAAGGCCGTATCGTGGCCGATGATGAGCTTCTCCAGGTGAAGTTTATCCCAGAGGATGCCCTGGACAAACTCTTCGGCCGTCGTCTTGGCAAAGTCAGGCGTGAACTCGATGAGGACGACGGCATCGATGCCCAGAGCTTCGATGAGCTTCAGCTTCTCCTGAAGCGTCGTGAGGAGGTAGAAGGGTTTGCGATCCGGTTGCAGGACCTTCTGGGGGTGAGGTTCGAAGGTGAGGACAACGCCTCGGCACTGCCTTTTTCGGGCCTCTTCGACGACCTTGCCCAAAAGATCCTTGTGGGCCAGATGAATCCCGTCAAAATTCCCGATGGTCACAACCGAACATGCATACTTGGGGGGGATCCGGTCCAGTCCCCTGATGACATCCATGAATCAACAAACCTCTCTTTTCCGATATCCTGAAAGCGCGGCAGCCAGCTCGGCCAGTTTTGTAACATATCACGAAGGTCTTTTATATCAAGCCTGTTTTTGCTTGACAAGGTTTCGGGGATCATTATAGATTCAGAGATCATGAAAGACGTGCCGAAGTGGCGGAACTGGTAGACGCGCTAGGTTCAGGGTCTAGTGGGTGTACGCCTGTCCGGGTTCAAATCCCGGCTTCGGCACCAGAAAACAAAAGGGGGTCAGCCATTCGATGGCTGGCCCCCTTTTTTATTGTGTCCCTGATCAAAAGGACCGAGCTGTTATGGCAGTCGTGACCTCTCAAAAATATAAAAAAAGCAGAGCCACTGATGACTCTGCCATCCTTAATGTTCCGCAACGTCGCCTTGAATTTCCCTGCGACCAGTCACACGGTCGTCGTGCTCATCAAATCCTTTGCTCTTTCTTTTCTTCCCAGTCCTGCATGTTGAACAGGGTATCCTCTTCTTCCAGGAGGCCTAACCAGGCGTCCCCCATGCCATCCGGATCTATAGCGAGGATAGCCGGGCCTTTACGCTGGGGGGCCAACTGCTTCAAGGCTGCATTTTCTTTTTTCTGAGCAGTGTTGATGGAGTTCACCTTCATCTTCCAAGTCTCCTCGTTTGTAATGACGGTATGATTATTAACGGGTGTCTCTCAAAACGGTCCGACGCATGAACCGTTTTGTGAAACTAGTAGCAATCATCATACCAGGGAGCGCCTAGATTGCTTTAGCGGCTGATATCATTAAATTTATATTTTTGCTTTGTCTATGAAAATCAGAGGGTAATGGAATAAAGTGAAGGAATAACCCTACGGACATTTTCGCAGGGCTCGGGATTGCCCTTAAAACACGGAAAGAACAGGGAGAAGGGATTCCCCTTCACTCGTGCCTGAAATCGAGCGCGTCAAGGGATTTATTCAAAGAAGAGATCATCGCAAATGGCCCGAAACTCGCGGTCAGTCCAGGGGTCAGCCTCCAGAGGCTGGCCCTTTTTTGCCCGCCGTCCCCTTGCCCGGAGATTCTTCCTGGCTGGTCCGGATATTGCAACTCACCCTCTGATCATACCTACCGAAAAAACAAGGAGTTACCCCCATGTTAACCTGGAATCAGTGGAACCCGATGACCGCGGCGTCGAAATGGATCTCCGATGCCTGTGAATACGCCGTCGACTCGGCTCAGCGGCAGATCCTCTTCATGGACGTGCTGCGCAAGCGTGGCAACAACTACATCGAGCACCTGCGAAACGGCCAGCCGCCCGTGCTGAGCTTTCACTACGAGATGATCCTCGATGGCCGGACGTTCAAAAACCCGTAAACTTCGCGTTGGTCCGCATCGTGGATCGGCGCAGTGAAGAGAAGAACTGCGCTGACGGCGCCGAGCGACGCAGGACGAACCGGGGGAAAAAACCGCCCGAACTGCCGAAGCGTCCCATCGTGATCATCGACCCGAGGGCCGGCCACGGGCCCGGGATCGGGGGCTCCAAGCGAGACTCCGAGATCGGCATGGCCCTGGATCATGGCCACCCGGTATACTTCATTCTCTTCTACACGGAGCCCATGCCCGGCCAGAAGATCAAGGACGTCGTTCAGGCCGAGGAACGTTTCATCGAGGAGGTCGTCCACAGGCACCCCCACGCGGACAATCCCGCCATCATGGGCAACTGCCAGGCAGGCTGGGCGTCGGCCCTGCTGTGCGCCGACCGGCCCGACATCGCGGGGCCGCTCATCTTGAACGGCGCCCCCATGTCCTACTGGGCAGGCGTTCAGGGAGTGAACCCGATGCGCTACCGGGGAGGACTGGCTGGCGGCATCTGGATGACCTCGCTTCTGTGCGACCTGGGCAACGGGAAATTCGACGGGGCCAGCCTCGTATCGAACTTCGAGTCACTCAACCCGGCCAACACGTTATGGACGAAAAACTACAAGCTCTACTCCGAGATCGACACCGAGGAGGAGCGGTTCCTCGCCTTCGAGAAGTGGTGGGGAGGGTTCTACATGATGAACGCCGAGGAGATCCACTTCATCGTGAGCAATCTCTTCGTGGGGAACAAGCTCGAGAAGGGCAAACTGGAGCTTCACGAGGGGGAATTTCTGAGTCTGAAGAACATCCAGAGCCCCATCCTGGTCTTTGCCTCGAAGGGTGACAACATCACCCCGCCTCAGCAGGCCCTCTCATGGATCCCCAAGGTCTATCGATCCGCCGAAGAGATCCGGAAGCTCGGACAGGTCATCGTCTACATCATCCACGAGGACATCGGGCACCTGGGAATCTTCGTCGCGGCAAGCGTCGCAAAAAAGGAGCACAAGGAGATCATCCGCAGCTCCGAAATGATCGAATTCCTCCCGCCCGGCCTCTACGAGATGGTGATCGAAGGAGAGGTGGCCACGGGCGACATCTCCACCCGCTTCGAGGAGAGGACCCTGGAAGACATCAAGGCCCTCGACGACGCGCCGGAAGAGGAGGAGGATTTCAGCATCGTGGCGCAGGTCTCCGAATTCAACGACCGGATCTACCGGAGCTTCCTGAGCCCCTGGGTGAAGGCCTGTTCGTCGGAGTTCTCGGCGGAGATGATGCGCGGGCTCAACCCCCTGAGATCGCAGCGCTACATGATCTCGGACATGAACCCGATGCTGCGCCACCTCGGCGCGGCGGCATCCCAGATCCGTGCCAACCGCAAGCCCGCATCGCCGGGCAACACCTTCGCGGCCCAGGAGAAATCCCTGTCGTCGTTCATCGAAGAGTGGCTCAACTTCTACCGCGACAGCCGGGACCGCCGGCAGGAGAGGCTCTTCCGCGCGGTTTACGGCCATGAGGCCCTGCGTTACTCCTCGCTCGCCGCAGGCACCTTCAAGGCCCTGGCCAAAGACAAGGAACTGGAGGTTTCCTGGGAGGACTACGAGCAGTGGCTCCAGCAGAAGTGGCTCGATGCCGCCGAGAAGGGCGGTCCGGCCGAGGGGATCGTCCGGGCCATGATGGCCATGGCCAGGACCGGCCGTGTCATCGGCCACAAGCATTTCGCCGTTGCCGAGGAGATCGCCAAGACCCACAAGATCCTGCAAAGAATCCGGCCCGCCGACTTTCGCCGCATGGTGAAGGAGCAGTACTGCATCCTGGAGGCCGACGAGAAAAAGGCTCTCGCGGCCCTCGCGAAGCTCCTCCCCGGCGAGCACGACCGCGACGAGGCCCTGAGCCTCGCCCGGCGCATCGCCCTGGTGGACGGGGCCTACACACAAGACGAGAAGGCCATGATGGAGAAGATCGCCCGCGGTCTGGGCATCGCGAATGTCGGCACCGATAATAAACTCTTGAAATTTCGAAGCGAGAAACGTATGTAAGGGAAAAGGGGCAAAAGGAGGGACTGGAAATGGCAAAGGCGATAAAGCTGAAACAGCTGACCTTCATCGTGCCCAACCGGGTAGGCCTGCTCTCGGAGGTGACCACCTTCCTGGCGAACGGGAAGGTCAACATCGAGGCCCTCTGTGCCTATGGGAGGGGCCCGGAAGGCGTTTTCATGATTGTCACCGACAACAACGCCAAGGCGAAGAAGATCCTGACCCAGATGGGCGCCGAGGTGAAGGTGGAGGAGGTCATCGCCGTGGAGCTCGCCAACAAGCCCGGGCAGCTGCAAAAGGTGGCCAAGAAGGTCTCCGATGCCCTCGTCGATATCAACTACGTCTACGTAAGCCCCTCCGGCGGCAAGATGACGGTCGTGTTCAAGACGGCCGATGACAAGAAGATCCTCAAGGCACTCAAGAAATAGGGAAAGGCATCATTCACCCTCACCCCGACCCTCTCCCCTCAAGGGAGAGGGAGACCAGGGTCGTTATTTCCCGGAGGCAGTGAAAAAACAATAAACGACAGAGCGAGTCCCACAGGCACCGAAGGCGCAGCGAAACCCGCTGCGCCTTTCTTTTACCCCCCCGCATCCCTTTCCCTTGCGCCATCCTGCCGATTGTGGCATGACGCAAAGGGGACCTGACAGCCGGTTCTCTTTTCGTGGCGTTTTCCCGGACGAAATAGACCAAACAGACCAGATAGACCAAACAGACGCAGTCTAGGGGCAGACTATGAAAACAGCGGATTTGTTCAGGCTCGACGGCAAGGTGGCCCTCGTCACAGGCGGGGGCCGGGGGATCGGCAAATTCATCGCCACGGGGCTGGCCGAGGCGGGCGCGAACCTCGTCATCGCCTCGCGCAAGATGAAAAACCTGGAGGCTGCGGCCGCCGAAATCCGGCAGGCCTGCGGGGTGGAGGTCCTGCCCGTAACCTGCGACGTGGCGAAGGAAGAGCAACTCGACGGGCTCGTGAAGGCGGCCCTGTCAACGTTCGGCCGCATCGACATCCTGGTGAACAACGCCGGGGCCACCTGGGGCGCCCCGACGCTGGAGTTCCCCCTGGAGCGCTGGGATCAGATGTTCAACATCAACGTACGCGGCGTCTGGATCCTGACGCAGAAGGTGGCGGGCGTGATGAAGGCCCAGGGAGGCGGCAATATCATCAGTATCTCCTCCATCATGGCATTCCGGGGTTCCGACGAGTTTCTGCACCCGGCCGTGCCCTACAACTCCACGAAGGCGGCCATCAATGCCCTGACGATGAATCTCGCCGTGAAGCTCGCCCCCTTCAAGATCCGGGTGAACGCCATCGCTCCGGGCTTTTTCCGCACCGACATGATGGCCTACATCGAGACGCCCGACTTCAAGGAGTCCCGCGACAAAGCGATGGAACTCGTCCCCATGAGGCGCTTCGGGGATGCCGACGACATGAAGGGTGTTGTGGTGTTCCTGGCCTCGGACGCTTCGGCCTACATGACGGGCCACGTGCTCGTCAACGACGGGGGGTTCCTGGCAAGGTAAGCGGCTTGCAGCCGCTTACAGCGGTCAGCGTCCGGTGATCAGTGGGGGAAAAAAAGAGACGGGCCGGAAGAATGGTTCGGAGAAAGAGAGAGGGGGATCAGGCCGACAACCCGATCCCCCAATCCACAGGAGGTAGTGATATGACACAGCGTTCGTATCCGGTCTTTCAAGCGGCTGCGCATCCACCCCGCACAGGCATCTTCGCAAGAAACCACACGATGATTGACTAACACAGTAATCCAGAAGCACAATATAGATAAAATATAGATATTATGTGTGCCATTTCACTATACTTAATTCTTGACAGTTCCACATAACGGAATTATTGTCTCATCCATCCGTTCCTTCATTTCACACCCTGTTTGCCGAAAAGTTGAACCCATTGGGATGCAAGCTCAAGCGACCAGGGATAAACTCATAGTTTCCGAAGGGTTGGATGGCTGACAATGAGAAATGACGCCGAGGACAGGACAACCGCGAATGACGATGCTGCGTTGACCCGGAGCCTCATCGCCGCGCTGCAAGAAAACGAGGCCTGGTTTCGCAACATGGTGGATAAGTCGCCCATGGGCATCTCCGTCGCCCGGGACGGCGTCACGCTTTATGCCAATGATGCCTGCGTGCGCATGTTCGGTTATGAAAACCCGCAGGAAATCGTCGGGACCTCTCAGCTCAACAGGGTCGCCCCCGATTACCGCTGGCAGCTCAACCTGCAGATCAAAAAGCGCCGGCGGGGCGAGCCCGTCCCCAATCAATATGAAATCATGGGGCTGAGAAAGGACGGATCGACCTTTCCCCTCTTGATCGAAGTGTCAAGAGTGCACCTGAAAGACGTACCTCTCTCGGTTGCGTTATTCACCGATTTCACCGAACGCAAGCGGATCGAGGCTGCGCTCAGCTCCAGCGAGAAACGCTACCGCACGCTCGTTGAAACGGCCGATGACTTCATCACGGAGATCAATGCCCGTGGAGTCATTCTCTACGCCAGCCCGGGGTTTTACGGCATCACGGGCTACAAGCCCGCCGATATCCTGGGCAGGACACCGTTCGACTTCATGGACCCTCCCTATGCGATGCGGGCAAAGCGCATCTTTGAGGAGAAGGCGAGGAATAAGGAGAAAATCCTGGGCCTCCAGGAAACCCTCGTCTGCAAAGACGGCTCATCGGTGACCCTGGAAACAAACGCCTCGCCCTTCTTTGATTCCGACGGAAAGCTGCTCGGCTATTGCGCCGCATCTCGCGACATCACGCATCTGAAAAAGACAGAGGACGCCCTGCGGGAAAGCGAGCGGCGCTACCGGAATCTCGTCGAAACGATCGACGAGTACATCGCAGAGAGCGATGCAACGGGAAGGTGCACCTACGCAAGCCCGAAAGATATTCGACTTCATCGGATACCAACCCGAAGAGTTGGTAGGGAAGAGACCCTTCGACTTCATGGAACCCGCCGAGGCACTCCGAGTAAAAACGATATTTTATGAGAAAGCGGTAAAGCATGAGCCCTTCGATTATCTCGAAAACACCCTGATTCACAAAAACGGCACCGCGGTCGTCATGGAAACTTCGGGCGCGCCTTTTTTCGGCGAGGACGGGAAGCTCCTGGGTTACCGAACGATCTCCCGTGATATCACCAGGCGCAAAGAGGCAGCAGAAGCGCTTGCCAAGGCCGAGGCAAAATACAGGGACATCTTCGAGAACGCCGTCGAGGGGATTTACCGGAGCCTGCCCGTCGGGCGGTATACCGATGTCAACCCTGCCTTTGCCCGCATATTCGGCTACGACTCCCCGGAGGAGCTGAAAACGGCCGTCAACGACATCGGGCGGCAGCTCTACACCGATCCGGACGTCCGCAGGGAATGTGTGCGGATCGTCGAGGAGCGGGGGCACGGCAGCTTCGAGATCGTGATCCGCCGCAAGGACGGCAGCACGGGGTGGGTGTTCAACAACGTCCGCGCCGTCCGCGACGCCCAGGGGAAAACCATCTGCTACGAGGGATTTGTCGAAGACATCACCGACCGAAAACGGGTCGAGGAGGAACTCCGAAAGGCACACGACACCTTGGAGGAACGGGTCCGGGAGCGGACGGAGGAGCTTGCCCGGGTGAACGAGACCCTGCGCCTGGACATCGAAAAGCGGATGGGCGTGGAAGAGACCCTGAGGCTGCGCGAGAGCGAGCTGGAGATCCGGTCCCGCAAGCTCGAGGATCTCAACACCACTCTGCGGACGCTCCTGGAGCAGCGGGACCAGGATCGAAGCCTTCTCGAGCAGAGGGTGATTGCCAACATCAACAAGCTGGTCATGCCCGCCCTGGAGAAGCTGAAAGCAACGCCGATCAACCGCCAGGCGGCTTCCTTCGTCGGGGTTCTCGAGACCAACCTGAAGGAAATCGTCTCGCCCTTCTCCCAGCAGCTGTCGGCGCAATCGGCCAGCCTGACGCAGACGGAAATCCAGATCGCCAACTTCATCATGCAGGGCATGCGCTCCAAGGAGATCGCCGGTTTGATGAAACTTTCGAAGGGCACGATCGACTTTTACCGGAACAACATCCGGAAAAAACTCGGCATCCGCAATCAGAAAGCCAACCTGCAGTCCTATCTCCTGGCTCACTTCAAGATGTAGGCATTGAGAAGAAGGGCATTCAGCACGATCCCTTCCCCTCCCGTCCCGATCTCTCCAGGCGCAGGATCCGGTTGATGCACGAGGGCATCTCGTCCTCATAGTGGCTCACGTAGACGATCCGGGTGCCGGTCCCGGCGCCGATGCGGTCGATCAGCTTCAGCATCTTCCTGCGGTTTGCCGGGTCCAGCCCCTGGCAGGGCTCGTCGAGGATGAGCAGCTGGGGCGATTTCACCATCGCCCGGGCAATGAGCGCCATCCGCCGTCTCCCCGTAGGAGAGCCCTTCGAAGACCCGTTCCGCCATGGGCAGGATGCCGAGAAGGTCCATCCAGTCCTCCACCATCCGGCGATCCTCCGGGCTCAGGCGGCGGAAAAGACCGATGGAATCGAAAAGCCCCGAGGCCACCACGTCCCGAACCTGGATCCCCCTGCGGTAACGCACCTGCAACTCCGAGGAGACCGCACCGATCTTTTCCCGGATGTCCCAGAGCGACTCGCCGGAGCCTTTGAGCATGCCGAAGAGCCGGATCTCGTTGGCGTAGGCCTGGAGATTGTCGCCGGTAATGAGACTCAGAAGGGTCGTCTTGCCCGACCCGTTCGGGCCCAGCACCGCCCAGTTCTCGCCGCGCCTCACCGTCCAATCCAGGCCGTCGAGGATGGTGACATCGCCGAACTTCACCGTCACCCCCTTCATCTCGACGAGGATGTCGGGGGCTGCCGATTCCCGTGCATTCTCCCGGGGAAGGTAAGGAGCGGGGCTCTCATCCTCGGCGCTGATTCGCAGCCACCCGGAAATAACTTCCTCGCGCCTTCCCTGGAGGACGACCCGTCCGTCCTTGACGCAGAGCACATGGGTGATGCCCGGCGGGATCTCGTCTGCGCGGTGGCTCACCAGGACAAGCTGGACACCCTCCCTCGCCAGGTCATCCAATAGAACTTTAAGCTCCTCTCGCGAGGCGGCGTCGATCCCGCCGAAGGGCTCATCGAGGACGACAAGCCGCGGGGACTTCATCAGGGCCCGGGCGATGAGCACCTTGCGCAGCTCGCCCGTCGAGAGGTGGCGCATGGGTCTGTTTTGAAGATAGCCGATCCCGAGCCGCTTCACGATTCCTGCGATATGCGCGGGCGCCGTCAATGCCGGGTGGGCTTCCCGAGAGGATCGTCTCGCGGGCCGTTTCGGGGTCCCCTCCCCTGCCGGCACAGCCGCCGTCTTCGACGCGGTTCTCCTCCGCCCCGAGAAGCCACTCCTGCAGCTCGGGCGACACCCAGCCTATGCGGTCGCGTGCCGCATCGGGGTGGTGGCGCGTAACCGCCCCCTGCGAAGTCGGCACGTCGTCCATGAGGACCCGGGCAAGGGACGACTTGCCCGCGCCGTTGGGGCCCAGGATGGCCCAGCTCTCGCCGGCGCGGATCTCCCAGGACGTGCCAGGCAGGATGAACCGGTCTCTCACGCGCACGGTCACATCTTCGATGGTTATGAAAGGGTCTCCCGGTGCGGGCGGGCGTTTAGCCCTGGCCCCACCAGAAGACGCGGACGGGGTCTTCATCGATTTCTCTCAACAGAATCTCAAAATCCATTCTCGGCTTCAGGTAGTAGCTGTGCCACTTCGAGTCGGCGTCCACGTAGTAGAGGCTCCACCTTTTCGTTCGTGGGTCGAATCGAAAACGTGCCATGTCAAGCCGTACCCGTTTTTCGGGGTCCAGCAGGCCGGGGCGCTCTTCGAAGAGCGTCACGAGGTCGCCCTCTATGGCATAGCCGATCCGCACACGGTGGCACAGCGCCTCGTGGACCCGACCCCGGCAGTAGTCCCCGAGTTTCTTTTCCACCAGCTTCAGGGTGAATTCCGAAAGTGCCATGGCGACCTTCCTTCCATAGCTCTATACCATAAATCGGTCGAGCCCGAAACAACAGCTCCGCGGGCAGAATTTTCTTGTCAAAAGGACTGTGAATTGTTTAACATCCGGGAGACTTGAATGAGAGGACCGGCCCATGGCAAACAATTCCAGAAACATATCGGACTACTCGCAATTCATCGTCGATCTGCGCCGCCACATGTGGATGGCCGGCATCGAAATGGACCTGAGGCGGCTCATCTGGCAGATCGCCATCACGGGAAAGTACATCTCGGCAAGGATCCACGAGTCGAACCGCAAGCTCGCAGGACTGCGCAACATCCACGGCGACGAGCAGCTCGCCCTCGACAAGATCGCCGACAACATCCTGCAGAACCAGCTCCAGTACTCGGGTTTCGTGAAGGCTTACTGCTCCGAGGAGCTGGATCACATCGTCTCCTTCGAGGCCCCGTCGAGCAAGTACCACATCACGGCAGACCCTCTTGACGGCTCGTCGCTCGTGGACACGAACCTGGCGATCGGGACGATCATCGGCATCCACAGGGACTCTCCGCTTGCCGCCGAGGGCCGCAAGACCATGGTGGGCGCCATGTACATCACCTACGGGCCCCTCATCACGATGGTCTACTCGGCAGGCAAGGGAACCCACGAGTTCGTCCTCAACCGGGAGGGGGAGTATGTCCTCTCGGAGGAGAACATCACCCTCGACGAGAAGGGCTCCATCTACAGCCTCGGGGGGCTTCGCAAGGAGTGGCTCCCGGGGCATCTCAAGTTTGTCGAGATTCTCGAGGGCGAGGGCTACAAACTGCGCTACAGCGGCGGTTTCGTTCCCGACGTCAACCAGATTCTCATCAAGCGGGGGGGCGTTTTCACGTACCCCGGCACGAAAAAGGACCTCGCGGGGAAGCTCCGCCTCATCTTCGAGCTGCAGCCCATGGCCTTCCTGGCCGAACAGGCCGGAGGCATGGCTACCGACGGCAGGCAGGACATCCTGGCCATCAAGCCCGAGAGCCTCAATCACCGCTCGCCGATCTACATCGGCAGCCGCTACGAGGTGGAGAAGGCAAGGGAATCCCTGGCCTAGGACGCTATGCACCACTCAGTCTCCCTCTCCCTATGGAAGACCTTTTTCCTCTGTTCTCCTCCCCTGGTGGGAGGAGGAAGTGGAGGAGGGGGGAACGTTCCCCTTCCTCTTTACGGGGAGAGGGTCGGGGTGAGGGTGAATGGTCATCCACCATCAACAAAGGGGGAAGCATGCTCTTTAGCAGCATCGACCAGTTGAAAAAGGCGATCGAAGGCATCCTGAAGATCGAGGGGGACAATGTCCGCGTCCTCGACGAGAAGAAACTTCGCGGATCGCTCATCGACCACCTCGTCTACTCGGCCGTGCTGTCGGGCGATGCGGGGGTGAGGCAGGCCGCCCGCTGGCTCATCCGCAGGGCGGGCGTCACTCTCGGGGTGCTGCCCTCCTCCATCCAGTCGCTCTACGAGGCCATGGGCCGCGGAGAGATAAAGGGCTTCACCGTGCCCGCCATCAACATCCGCGGTCTCACCTACAAGACGGCCCAGGCCGTCTTCCGCGCGGGCCTCAAGGGCGGCGTGGGGCCCATCATCTTCGAGATCGCCCGCTCCGAGATCGGCTACACCGAGCAGCGCCCCGACGAATACGCCTGCGCCATCACGGCGGCGGCCCTCAAGACGGGCTGGCGGGGGCCTCTTTTCCTGCAGGGCGATCACTTCCAGATCGGCGTGAAGAAATTCACCGTGGAGCCGCAGAAGGAAGTGGACTCCGTGAAGGAGCTCATCCGCGAGGCGATCGAGGCCGGGTTCTACAACATCGACATCGACTCCTCCACCGTGGTGGACCTGAGCAGGCCCACCGAGGAGGAGCAGCAGCGAAACAACTTCACCATCGCCGCCGGCATCACGGCCTTCATCCGACAGGTCCAGCCCGAGGGCGTCGAGGTCTCCGTGGGCGGCGAGATCGGCGAGGTGGGAAGCAAGAACAGCACCGTCGGGGAACTGCGGGCGTTCATGGGCGGCTACTTGAAGGAGCTGGCAACGCACGGCAAGGGCCTCAAGGGAATCAGCAAGATCAGCGTCCAGACGGGAACCTCCCACGGCGGCGTGGTGCTTCCCGATGGAAGCATCGCCAAGGTGAAGCTCGACTTCGACACCCTGCAGACCCTCTCCGAGGCGGCCAGGAAAGAGTACGGCATGTCGGGCGCCGTCCAGCACGGGGCCTCGACCCTTCCCGACGAGGCCTTCGACAACTTCCCGAAGCGCGGTACCGCCGAGGTGCACCTGGCCACGGCCTTCCAGAACATGATCTATGACAGCACCTTCTTCCCGGCGCCGCTTCGCGAGAAGATTTACGAGTACATCCGCAGGGACCTCGCGGGCGAGAAGGGCGCCAAGGACACCGACGAGCAGTTCATCTACAAGACCCGCAAGAAGGGCTTCGGGCCCTTCAAGAAGGACCTGTGGAACCTGCCGCCCGATGTCCTGAAAGGGATCGGGAAGGAGATGGAAGACAAGTTCCTCTTCATCTTCGACAAGCTCTCCGTCTTCAAAACGAAGGACGTGACGGCGAAGTTCGTCAAACCCGTCGACGTGCCTGTCCCGGCCCCGGCAAGCCTCACGGGCAAGGGAGTTCTGAAGAGCGAGAAGAAAGCCGAGGCTTTTGACGAAGGGGAATAGAAAGCAGTGGCCAGTGTTTAGTGATAGTGGCCAGTGCGTGGAGAAGTGAAAGAAGTGCCTGAGTGTCTGAGTGAAGAGGGAGAAGGGGCCAAGGTCCAGAAAAAGACAGATAAAACCTAGAAACGAAAAAGGTCCGGGGTGATGGCTCCGGACCATTTTTTGTGGCCGTTCGATTACTTGGACGCGGCGGCGCCCTTTTCGATTTCCTTGTTGCGCTCGTCGTTTTGATCGAGAGTCTTGTCGATTTTTTTGCGCATCTGGCTTCCGTTATAACCGGCAGCGCTTGCACCTTCGACGATCTTGGTCTCGGGACGGCCCTGCGGCACGTCCTTGGCTTTGGGCGCGGGGTTGCCGGAGCCGCAGCTGAGAACAAAAAGTATCAGAATAATGAAGGAAAACAATCGGCTTGAATATTTCATGATACTCCTCTGCATGGTCGCTACAGAGGATAAAGTGCAACAATCGGGCCGAAACCGGCGGGTTGGGAGCGGAGATCAGAATTGGTGCACGATGCTCAGGAGGTCGGAAAGCCCCGGTGTGGGGCAAAAGGACGCGGGTGACGATTCCTGCGGCTTGCGGGGCAGATGATTCTGCGCCGCCAGCAGGAGGGACTCGGCAGCAAGATCTGCAGCGACCAGGAGAAGCTTCTTCTTCACGGCCCGCAGGCTGTCTCCCGGTGCATAATCGATGCTGCGCCTCAATGCTACATCGCCGCTGTCAATCCCTGCATCGAGGTGGAGCACCGAGCAGCCGATCTTCGCGGTGTCCCCCTTCCTGAAGGCCCAGAAATCGCAGTGAACGTTGCGATAGTACGGCACGATGCCGCCATGAAGATTGAGCACGCCGCGCGAAGCAATGCCAAGCGCCTCGTCTCGAAGAATGGCCGTCCCATATGTCAACAGCACATCCGTGTTTTGCTGTCTCAGAAACGCCAGGCAGTCGGGATCATTGATGTCATCCGTCCTGCATTGGGAGAGAGCCGCCGGGTACCCGCAAATGCCCTCCTGTCTGCAAACAAAATCCCTCAGGGCCCTCTCGCAGGCGCGGGCATAGATCAGAAGCGAGGCTATATCGAGCGCCGCTACCGGCAGCGTCCATGGCCTGATCCGCTTTTTCAGTCTCTGCCACTTGGCGGCGCGGGCCTTCCTGCCTGATTCGATAACCAGTCCTTCGACGAGGCCCTGCCGGACAAGCCTTGTCGCAATGAAGCGCCCGCCTTCGCCGTCACGGCATGCAAAAACCGCTTTCATGATGCGTCGCGCTCCGAGAGGTCCGCCAGCTGCGTGATGGTCACCGGATGAAAACCCATATCCCGAGACGTTGCGATCATGCGTTTCACCAGGGAGCTCTCCCGCACGCCTGCAAAACAGGGGTGATCGTAGACAACGGCAAAGCGCTTGCACGTGTCGAGCCGACCACGAAAATCGGCAAGCAGGCCGTCGTCCGATGCGCCCAGTGCCCTCATGTGCTCGATATATCCGACGCCCCCTGGCTCACCGGCGATGTTGGTCGGCACGTCCCGCACAGACCCGTCGAAAGAAACGGCTTCGAGCCGGTTATCGTGCCTGTCTGCGGAGACTGAAAGATTGCATGCCTTCAGCACGCCGGAAAGGGAAGCCGGCGCGTTCCACCCGGGCGAGGCAAACGACCAAACCTTCGGCACGCCGGCCCGTTGCAGCATGGAGATTCCCCAGGCAACCTCGCGGGCGACCCGTCCGGCGTCCCACCGGTGGGCCCCACGCTGCCAGCATGAGTGGTTGTGGCCGCCGTGCAGGCCGATCTCATGCCCGGCCGCAGCGGCATCGGCAATGATCGCGTGGTTGCCCGAACCAACCGCCGGGTTGAACAGCAGAATTCGTACGTACCACGACACGCCCAGTTTATGGAAGGCAGAAAATTTTCTCACCGGGGTGGCATCCGCGTCTGCCCTTTCCCGCCAGAGAAGCGCCCTGATCGATTCCCTGATAGAGATGGATCTGCCCATGTTCACGAAAAAGGTGAATGGCGTGCCGGCATCCTTTCCCAGCTTGCTCAGCAGGGGCATGCCGCGCAGGAAGCACAGCGGAGTGTCAACGTCGAATCGGAAGCAGATGAATTTTCTGGCGTGCATAACCTCGATCGATGTTCAAGCACGGTGATATAAATGGGCTCCCCCGCACTGCCCAGCAGAGCAGTGCCGAATATCATATATCGGATGGAGGGACTTTGCAACTTTCGAGCCTGATAGCGAATTGCCTCACAATAAATGTTACCGGGCGTGAGTTTTCAAAAGGTCGTTGACTCATAATTCATGTTACCGGGAGAGACCTTCTCCAGGAGCTGTGTTTATGAGTCCACGAGCCAAACGGGAATATCTCGAAGCCCTTCATCGTCGATACAAGAATGCCACCCGGGCACAGAAGAGCCGTATCCTCGATGAGTACTGCGCCACGTGCGGCCAGCACCGCAAGCACGCCATCCGGCAATTGCGCGGCTTCAAACGCTTCACCCAGCCCAAAGCCAAGAAGCGGGGACGCAAGTCGCTCTATGATTGCGACGCAATCCGCAAACCCCTCAAGAAGATCTGGCTGTCGGCCAATCTGCCCTGCTCCAAGCGTCTCAATCCCATCCTGTCGTTGTGGCTGCCGGGCTATGAGGCCTCCTTCGGGGCTCTGAGCCCGGAGATGAAGGCGGCCCTGCTGAGGATCTCAGCGGCCACCATCGACCGCCTGCTGAAACCCACCCGCAGTGCGATGGCCCATCGGGGACGATCCACCACCAAACCGGGCGCCCTGCTGCGCAACCAGATCCCCCTGGGCACCAACCAGTGGGATCAAACGTGCCCGGGCTTCCTGGAGGCGGACACCGTCGCCCACTGCGGCTCCTCCATGGCCGGCCAGTTCGTCAACAGCCTCGACTGCGTCGATATCGCCACCGGCTGGACCGAACAGCGGGCCGTCTGGGGGCGCGGCGAACAGGGCATCCTGAAAGAGCTCCAGGACATCGAGCAGCACCTTCCCTTTGCCATCCTGGGCTTCGACTGCGATAACGGCGGCGAGTTTTTGAACCATCACCTGCACCGCCACTTCACCGAACGTCCCCAGCCCGTTCTGTTCACCCGAAGCCGTGCCTACCGAAAAGACGACAACGCCCACGTCGAACAGAAAAACTGGACCCATATCCGCCAGTGGCTCGGCTACGAACGCTTTGACGACCCTTGCCTCGTGCCCCTGCTCAACGAACTGTATCGCTCCGAGTGGCGGCTCTTCCACAACTTCTTCTGCCCGTCGGTGAAGCTGCTGGAAAAAGAACGCATTGGCTCCAAAACCCGCAAACGTTACGACAAGCCCAAAACCCCGTATCAAAGAATCATGGAATCCAAATACATCCCTCGGAAAACCAAAATCAGGCTGACCGCTCAGTTCCGCTCACTGAACCCCTTTGTGCTCCGAGAGGCCATAGAAATCAAACTTAAAAAAATCTTCAAAGCCTGCTATAAGGGGGCTCTCTCCAGTCAGCGATCTGCAGCTCCCCTTCGGTAACATTTATTTATGAGGCAACGGGAGAGAGAGCGTCATTCGGCCTGTCATGTGAGTCATAATAATAAAGGGCAGGGCTTTTCGGCCCTGCCCTTCAATCCAGTCATCCCGGCCAAAACTTACGCGCTGACCTTCCTTCTCAAGCCGTAAAGCCCGAGCAGTGCGCCCCCCAGCAGGAGGAGCGTTCCGGGCTCGGGAACGGAGACGGATTCGTACACGGCATAGAGACCGCGGCCGCTAGTTGCGGAAGTCACCAGTACCTGCCCGCGGGGGTCGGACACATTAATGTCCAGCGTGTCGTTGCCATTGTTTTGATAAAGAGAGGTCACTCCGGCGAAAATCGGGTGGGAACTGAGGATCGATGCGTTGCCCCCGATTCCGTTGTACGGGCTCCCAAATCCCAGTCCGAAAGCATTGAGGAACGCGTTCCACTGCGCGGCCTCACCAGCAGCACCGCCTGCCACGACACCCGTGCCGCCTTCCAGAAATACATTTCCTCCGCCGTTTATGTATTGGATCAAGGCATTGTTGTCAAAGTTATTGCCGGCGAGAAAGACTGCATCGTAACCCTGAAGCGTCGCCAGGGTCTGAGGTAGTCCCGTGGTAATGGTCCACCCGTAACCGGCGCCGGTCATGGTAGATTGAAGAGATGACTGGACCAGACCAAAGTTATTCGAGTAGACGAGGAAGTTTCCCGTACTCCCCGTAAACCAATTTGCGACATTGAGCGCAAATTGACCGGGCTGGGTACCCGCCTGAGCAAACCCGGTATTGGACAGAGTCCATTCGTCATTCGTTAAAACTATTTTCCCCGCCTGGGCAGGAAGAACCGCACTCAACGCAAGGATGAAAGCAATTGCCGTAACTGCCAGTAATCTTTTCATTTTCGACCTCTCTTGTGTCTCGAATCGATTATTCTGCGGCCAAATCACAGGAAAGCAATACTGCTATAACCACAGCAAGACAAGTGCCATTACTGCAACCATTGTTACAACCTGTCGATTAGTTTGAATTTTTTGAAAGAAAGCGGCAAACGAAGACAATACATCTTGTAAAGATATCCGACACTTCTTTGCAGCCTCGGCGGGGGAAAAATTAAAAAAATCAATATAAACGTAAGATTAGCCCATTACCTCAAAAACGTAAGAAATATCGACTATTTGCCGGATGCTATCCCGGTTTCGGAAAAATCGCGACCAAATAATCTCCTCGGTAATGATTTTTTCGGAAAAAACCTATGGATCGGCTGGCATGCTCTCGAGGCAGGGATGGACGTATCCTCTACTTTGCTTTGCCGACACTCGATTCCAGTACCTGGAAATCAGCGCTTTTCACCAGGGCGTGGAGGACTTCGGCCAGTTTGTCCGGGGGTGTCGTCAGCTTCCGAGCGGCCAGGTCCATCCACCCGCCCATGCTGGTGACGCCAGCGGCGCACTTGCCGTCTTCCCTGAAAAACTCATTTCGCAAATAGAACCGCGAAGCGTCATGGCTTAATCCCGCCAGGGTCAGGTTGACGCTGATGGGCTCGAGCAACCGAAGCTCGCGGCAGTAATCGATCTCGTCTCGCATCACGACCTGCCCCACCTTGAGCCGCACGAACTCGCTCATGGGAAATCCATTCTCAGAGAAGTATATCATCCGCACATCCCCCGAGATATCGAGGTAGGCCGTGTTTTTCATGTGGCCGTTGAAGTCCATGTCACCCCAGCGGACATTGAACGTCTTCACAAAGGCCGTTGTCATCTCCTGCCTCCCTTCCCCGTTCACAGATTTTAATCGATAAACAACAGACAGGCTCCATTACTCCTTATCCATGCCGACGTCAAGGATTGACCCGGACATTTTCACTCCTTGACATTTTATGTCATCCATCGTAAGCGCTGTAATACAAGCGATTAATGAGGTGCCACATGAATACAGCAATCTCCGTCAGGCTTCCGAAAAAAATTGCCGATCAGTTGGACAGCATTGCCAGGGAAACGGAAAGGCCGCGTTCCTTCATCATCCAGAAGGCTCTCGAGGCCTATATAGAGGACTTTGCGGATCTCCAGGTCGCACTGGACCGGCTCCACGACAAAACGGACCCCGTCATTTCCGGCAAGTCGTTGAGAAAATCCCTTGGCTTATAGTATCGGCTACAAGAGATCGGTCGAGAGGGATCTAAAGAAACTGCCCAAGGCAGAGGCCAGGCGGATTCTCGATCAGATCGAGGCAGAGCTTTCAGAGAAGGCCGATGCCTGTCCGGTTCTAAAAGGGCAATTTGCAGGCCTGCGGAAATTTCGAGTCGGGGATTACAGGGTGATCTATGCGATCCTGGACGATGAGGTTCTTGTCCTCAGGATCGGGCACCGCAAGGATGTGTACAAGAAAGAGATATGATCGGAACGATCATGAAAACCTCTCCGGCGGATATTCAAAGCCACCTGGATGTCATTGCGGCAATTCTCATCCGATGTTTTCTGGGTGGGATGTTACTGCTGGTTGTCTGGTTTGCCTGGTTCGTCTTTGCAGGCGACTGGATCTACCAGATTCACTCAAGGTGGTTCCAGATTCCGAAGCAGAGTTTCGATGCGATCCACTACGCCGGTATGGCTGTTACCAAAATTGCGATCATCCTCTTTTTCCTGCTTCCCTGGATCGCCATCAAACTCATGTCGGGGAAAAAGGATTAAAATTCCTCGCACCAAGGTGCCAGGAATTTAGAATTTTATTTTACTACTTAATTATCTGTTATTATGCTCGCTTACCCCGCAGCAACGTTCGACTGGCTCACGTCAGGCGCTGCGGGGACCGGGGGCGCATCCCGTCAGGGTGCGCAATCATGTCTAGTCAATTACCTTACCGGAAAGCCCCGCTGTGCGGAATCAGGCTTCAATGCGCGTGCAATCGTTTTCATAAGAAAAACGAAAGATCACTCCCGCTTCTATTGAACGGTGTACTTTTCGGGGTTCTGCTTGAATTCCGCAGGACAGCCTTCGCAGCAGAAATAGAAGCTCTTGCCGTGGTAGTCGATGACAGGGGTGTTCGCATTGATCTTGAACTTGTGATTCATGACGGTGCAACGGGCTTCCTGACCGATCTCCTCCTGTGTTGGCCGGCGATCCTTGAATCCGGTCTGGGCCAGATACTTGTCGGGGTCCTTCTTGAATTCGGCCGGGCAGCCTGCACAACAGAAGTAGAAGCTCTTGCCCTTGTAATTGATGACGGAGGTGCTGGCCTTCACGGCAAAGTTGTAATCCATGATGGGGCACCAGGCCTTCATGCCGATCTCGCCGGGCTTCGGCTGGCGGGTGTTGAGCTCCTGCGAAAAGGTCACGGACGGGATCAGCAGCACGCCGATCAGCACGGCTACAAGTACGATCCTGTGAACAGGGTTCATGAATTCGTCTCCTAAGCTTGGTCCACCGCTTTGCCTCATGAACATAGATGCACGGAACGGGAAAATCAAGTCTGCCTCGAAAAACAGTCACGGAATCCAACTGCGCGCTGTGTTCCGAAACAGAAAAGGTCCAAGGCAATGCGCCTTGGACCTTTTTTTACACGATTGACATGGAGCACCACGGAGGTTCATCGATCCCTGATTTCTTTTTCCACTGGCCACTGACCACTAGCCTCCGGACACGAGCCACTGACCCCTACCTCACCTTCCCCCCCGCCACGGGCTCCTTGTCGAACCCCACCAGCGCCAGGCCGCCTTTCTCGGCATCGGTGGCGAGCAGCATCCCGCGGCTCTCGACGCCCATGAGCTTCGTGGGCTTGAGGTTGACGACAACGACGATCGAGCGGCCCACCATCTCTTCGGGCTTGCAGTCCTGGAGGATGCCGGCCACGATGGTGCGCACCTCGCCGCAGTCGATCTTGAGTTTCATGAGCTTCGCGGACTTGGGCACCGCCTCGGCCTCGAGGACCTTCGCCACGCGCAGGTCGATCTTGCCGAAGTCGTCCCAGGTGATCTCGGGGAGCATCTCGAACTTCTTTGCGGGCGCCTCTTCCTCCTTCTTGTACTCCACCCTCGGGAAGAGGGCCTCGCCGCGGGTCACGGTGGCGCCGGGCTTGGTGCCGCCCCAGCTGCGGATGGCGTCGAAGCTGAACTCCTTCACGTCGGCAAGTCCGATCTGGTCGAGGATCTTGCGTGCCGTGTCGGGCATGAAGGGGTATACGAAGTAGGCCGTGAGCCTGAGGGACTCCATGAGGTTGTAGATGACCGTCTCGAGGCGGCCGCTCTTCGCGGGGTCCTTGGCAAGCGTCCAGGGCTCGTTTTCGACGATGTACTTGTTGGCGACGTTGATGAACTCCCAGATGGAGATGAGCACCTTGTGGAACGTGAGCTCCCGGAAGAACTGCTCCACCTCCGCGAGGGTCTTTGCCGCCGCGTCGGTGATCTTTTTATCGGCCTCGTCGGCTGCCTTCGGCGCGGGGACTTTCCCCTGGAAGTACTTCACGTCCATGGCGACGACGCGGCTCACGAGGTTGCCCAGGTCGTTGGCCAGATCCGAGTTGATCCGCTGGACGAGGGCCTCCTCGCTGAAGCTCGAATCGAGCCCGAAGACCATGTCGCGAAGCAGGAAATAGCGGAAGGCATCGAGGCCGTACTTGTCCTTGAGATCCAGGGGCCGCACGACGTTACCCAGGCTCTTGGACATCTTGCTCGCGTCCACGTTCCAGTAACCGTGGACATTGAGGTTCTTGTAAGGCCCGATCCCGGCGGACTTGAGCATCGTGGGCCAGTAGATCCCGTGGGGCTTCACGATGTCCTTGGCGATGAGGTGCTCCGAGGCCGCCCAGTATTTGCCGAAGTCCTTCCCGCCGGGGTAGCCGATGCCCGTGACGTAGTTGATGAGCGCGTCGAACCAGACGTAGGTGACGTACTCCTTGTCCCAGGGGATCTCGATGCCCCAGGTCAGGCGCGTCTTGGGCCGCGAGATACAGAGGTCCTCCAGGGGCTGCTGCAGGAAGGAGAGCACTTCGTTTTTGTAGCGCTCGGGGCGGATGAAGTCGGGGTTGTCGTGGATGTAGCCGATGAGCCACTGCTGGTACTTGCTCATTTTGAAGAAGTAGTTGCTCTCCTTGCGGTACTCGGGCTCCGTCTGGTGGTCGGGGCACTTGCCGTCGACCAGTTCCGTCTCCGTGTAAAAGCGCTCGCAGCCCACGCAGTAGTGGCCGCCGTACTCGCCGAAGTAGATGTCGCCCGCGTCGTAGACCTTCTGGAGGATGTACTGGACGGTCTTGACGTGGTTTTCGTCGGTGGTGCGGATGAAGTAGTCGTTGGTGACGGAGAGCTGGGGCCAGAGGTTGCGGAACTGGATCGAGATCTTGTCGGCGTAGGACTTGGGCGTTTCGTTGTTCTTCCGGGCCGCCTCGGCGATCTTGTCGCCGTGTTCGTCGGTGCCCGTCATGAAGAAGACGTCGTAGCCCGACATGCGGTAGAAGCGGGCCATGACGTCGCCCACGATGGTCGTGTAGGCATGCCCGATGTGAGGCGAGGCGTTGACGTAGTAGATGGGTGTCGTGACGTAAAAGACCTTCTGGGCGTTCACGGTGCCTCCTTTATCCAGTGCCTGATGGTGTTGTCAGAATATCGGCGGGATGTGCCCCCGATGAGGCGGGGCGGCGGATCGAGGCAGGGGATGTCAGCGCTGTCCCCGGCCCCCGTTTCTCGGGCCTCTGGGCGGCGGCCCTTCGGCTGCCGGGCCCGGTAAGGGCTGGGGCTCCCTGAGATCCTTGATCTCGACCTCGACTTCCTTTCCCTCCTCGGTATAGACGGCCAGAGTGCCCTTGAGAATGTTCTGGCGGATCACCTTGCCCGATCCCCCCTGGGCGATTCCGACCCGTTTGCCGCACTTGGGCATCCCGCGTTTCATGTCCAGGTACGAGTCGTACTCGAAGGCCAGGCAGCACATCAATCGGCCGCACAAGCCCGATATCTTCTCCGGGTTGAGCGGCATGTTCTGCTCCTTGGCCATCTTCACGGACACGCGGTCGAGGTTGTAAAGGAAATTGGTGCAGCAGATCTTCTGGCCGCAGACCCCGAGCCCGCCGAAAATCCGCGCTTCGTTGCGGGCCCCGATCTGGCGCAGCTCGATCCGGGTCTTGAACTTCTGGACGAGGTCTTTCACCAGCTCGCGAAAATCGACCCGGTTGTCGGCAGTGAAGAAGAAGATGAGCTTGCTGCGGTCGAAGAGGCACTCCACGCTGATGAGCTTCATGGGGAGGCCCCGCTCGCGTATGCGCCTGAAGCAGAGCTCCCGGGCGTCGCGCTCGAGCTTCTGGTTCTGCTCCAGCGCCCGCAGGTCCTCATCGGTGCATCTCCGGACGATGTTCCTAATGTCCGTCGGCAGCAGGTGCAGGGGGACGGCCTTGCTGTCCGTAGCCACAATCCCCACGCTCGGCCCGTTCTCCGTGTTGACGATGACCGCGTCGTTCTTTTTCAACGTCTCGTCCGAGGTCTGGAAGTTGAGCACCCGCCCTTCCTTCTCCGCCCGGACGCCTACGATATGTCTCACGTCTATTTCACCTTCCCGCCCTCAGCGGCCTGTGCGGCCTCGGCGGGAATCCTCAACGAAATTGGCCTTGTTGGTGAACAATGTAAAGACCATCGTCTCCAAAGTCAATGGTTTATTCACGTTGCGCTCGATGGCCGCCGCGGCCCCCTCGATCGCCCGGACGCTCCGGAGGATCCCCTCCGCGTCGAACAGGCCCGCCAGGCGCCCGATGTCGCCCGCATGATCCAGGTTGATGAGCGCCTCGGCGCGCCCCGTTTCCTTGAAGACGAGCAGGTCCCGGTACCAGGTCTTCAGGATGTCGAGGGCTTCCTGGATGTCCTCCCGGTCGCCGGCAAGCTCGCCCGCGAGTGCCAGACAGCCCAGCGGGTCGAGGGCCCCTTTCGAAACCCGGCCCAGGATTGAGTCGCGCAGGGCGAGATAATCTCCCTTGTGCAGGTTGAGGGCCCGGCCGATGCTCCCCCCGGCCGAGGCGGCCAGAATGAGGGCCTTGTCGGGCGCAAGCGCATGCTCCTTTTCCAGGAAGGCGGCAATGACGTCGCGCTGCACGGGGTTGAAGCGCAGACGGTGGCACCGCGACGGAATGGTCAGGGGCAGCAGGTGCGGCCGCGACGAGACGAGGACGAAGACGTTCGTGGACGAGGGCTCCTCGAGGGTCTTGAGGAGCGAGTTGGCCGAGGTGATGTTCATGCGCTCGGCATCGTCGATGATCACGACGCGCCTGGCCCCCTCGAGGGGCCGGAAACGCATCCTCTCCTGCAGCTCCTTGATGTCGGCAACCTTGATGAACTGGCCCTCGGGCTCGATGATGAGGATATCGGGGTGGTTGCCGCTGTCGATCTTCCGGCAGGAGGTGCAGGCATCGCACGGATCGGCGCCGCCATTTTCGCAGTTGAGGGCCTTGGCGAAGACGAGGGCCGTGGTGCGCTTTCCGATGCCCTCGGCCCCGTAAAAGAGAAAGGCGTGAGGCACCCGCTTCTTCCCGATGTCGCTCCGAAGGACAGCGATGGGCCCTTCCTGGCCGTAGATCGAGGAAAAGCTCATGGGTCAGACCCCCAGAAAAGACGAGAGAATGGCGCGAACCTCGCGCCGGGTGGACTCGACGTCGCGCGAGGCGTCGATGATTTTCACCCGGTTGGGCTCCTGCCGGGCGATGGTGAGGTAGCCCTCGCGGATGCGGCGGTGAAAATCGAGGTGCTCGAGCTCGAAGCGGTCCTCGCGGCTGTTCTCCTCGCGGCCGGCGATGCGGCGAAATGCCCGCTCGAGGCCCTTTTCCACGGGAAGATCGAAAAGGAGTGTGAGGCGGGGCGAAAGCCCCCGCGAGGCAAAGCGGCAGATCTCCCGGACGGCCTCCAGGGGAAGCCCCCGGCCGTATGCCTGGTAGGCGATGGTGGCGTCGGAAAAGCGGTCGCAGAGGATGACCTTTCCCGCCTCCAGAGAGGGAAGGATCACGGCATCGGTGTGCTGGGCCCTGGCTGCGGCGAAGAGGAAGACCTCCGCCTCGCCCGAGATGTCGACTCCAACCTGGTTGAGCAGGATCTCGCGGATTCGCTCCCCCAGCGGAGTGCCGCCGGGCTCCTGGGTCGTGATGACCGCAAGACCCTTTTCCCGCAGGAATTCCCCCGCGAGCCGGAGCTGGGTGGTCTTTCCGGACCCTTCGACGCCCTCAAAGGTGATGAAACGTCCCGCCATGGCCGATCGGCATTCCTTTCAGGACGAACAGGGTAGTGATTTTCCCGCTGCGATTGCGGCCACAAAAAAGAAAGAGGGGAAACCCTTTTAGACGGGTTCCGCTCCCCTCGTTTCAACCAACCGGTCCTGCGGGCCTATTCCTCGTCGCCGGGGGTGATGGCCTCGACGGGGCAGACATCCGCGCAGGCCCCGCAATTCGTGCAGAGGTTGGCGTCGATGACGTACTTCTCGTCCCCTTCGCTGATCGCCTCGACGGGGCACTCATCCTCGCAGCTCCCGCAGGCGATGCATTCATCTGTGATGACGTATGCCATTTCCGATAACTCCTCCGTGTGAAAACGATTGCACGCGCATTGAAGCCTTATGCCGCTTCGCGGGGCTTCCCGGTAAGGAAAGAACCGGACATGATTGCGCACCCTGGCGGGATGCGCCCCCGGTCCCCGCAGCGCCTGACGTGAGCCAGTCGAACGTTGCTGCGGGGCAAGCGAGCATAATAACAGATAAACCCACTTCCTTAAGTTTCTAAATTCCTGGCACCTTGGTGCGAGGAATTTTAATATTCGTTAGCCGGTGTGACGGTCGCGGCCCTAGACGGACTCGACAGTCTTCACCTCCGGGACGTTCATTTTCAGAATACGCTCGATGCCCATCTTCAGGGTCATCTGGGACATGGGGCATCCGTGGCAGCGGCCGGTGAGCCTCACCTTGACGATCCCGTCCTCGGTTACATCCACCAGCTCCACATCGCCGCCGTCGCGCTGAAGGTTGGGCCGCACCTGATCCAAAGCCGCCTGGACTTTTTCTTTCATCATGACACTCCTGACGTCGTGTCGGGGTCAGGGTCCAGGGTAAAGGGTCCCGGGAAATACCTGATGCCCGTTCTTCAACGATTCATTTAATCACGAAATCGGCTATGTCTATTTTGCCTGTCGTGTCTGGAGTCTTTTCCGTTCGCCTCGTCTTCCCCTGTACCCTGTACCCTTTACCCGGTACCCACGGGGCGTAGCCCCTTTAATGCGGCATCCGGTCGATCATCTTCCGTACCATCGATCGGCCCATGCTGGTGAGCTCCGGCTTCAGGAACCGGTACTCCTCGCTAACCAGGTGTCCGGCCCTCCACATGGTCTTGCCCGTCTTCGTGTCGACAAGCTTCATAGAGATCCCCACCCGCGCGATCTTGTCGCCGCCGAGCATCGTGTATTCCCACACATCGACGGTGGAGATAAGGATCGCCTCGATCCCGCAAAGCTCGCTGATCACCTTGCAGAGCTCGGGATCCGAAAAGTTCAGCTCCCGGAGCTTTGCCAGGTAAACCTCAACGGACTTCTTGAGCTCGGGGTTCGCCTCGATCTGCTTGCGGATGTCCTCGCCGCCGACAACGGTCTGGAACCACTTCGTCCTTACGAGCACGTCCGTGATGATGCCGTCGATTTTCCCCTCGGCATCCTTGTAGATGCCCGCGTCGGCGGGCAGCACCCCGATCGTCTTCGGGTGAAAGTCCTTTGCCTCATCGGCCATCTGCACCAACCGCAGGCTCTCACAGCCGGCGATGAGCCAGACGACCCATACCGCCAGGATGACCCGGGCCGGTCCGCGAATCCTGCTCAAGGGTTCTCCCCCTGTCCTCACGTGAGCAGCCGGAGGGCGACTAGCCAGCCGACCGTGCATAACCCCGCGAGAATATAGTTGGTTTCCAGCAGTCCGTTGATCACGGCCGCGGAAAGCGCCGTTCTTCTATCACAAAGTTTGAAACAAATCCACATGTAAAATACGCAGGGTAAAAGCATGAAACTGAGCGAAGTCGTCCACTTGAGCGGATGGGAAAGGACGAGCAGCACCGCCAGGATCAGGGAGATCCCGTAGAGCAGCTTCCGCGTCCTGCTCTCGCCGATGACGACGGGGATGGTCTCGCGCCCCAGCAGGCGGTCGCTCTGGATCTCAATGAGGTCCGAGAGGGACGACCGGACCAGGACGATCGAGAAAATGAAGAGGAACGCCACGGTCATGTCCGCCGAGACTTCGATTGGCCATTCCATGTAGGGAACAACGGCAATGACGAGGGCCCAGGCGGCGGCCATGAAGAGGTTCTTTGTGCCGGGCAGGTCCCGCAGCCTGCGGAAACGCCAGCCCTTCGGGAAGACCCGCATGTTGTAGAGGGCCCCCACGATGGAGATGAGAGCGAGCAGGAGCCAGGGCAAAAGACCGATCAGGTAGGCAAGCCCCAGGGACAGGAGCATGGCGAGAAATGCCGTGACCACGTATCCCTTTGTGTGTTTCGCGTAGGCCTCCTCGCGGAAGGTCCCCCTGAGGCCACTCACCTCCCGGTCAACGAAGCGGTTGAGGGTGTGGACGGAGAACACGTAGGAGGCCGCCATGAGGAGCTGAAGGATGCTGAAGGAGACCCCCTGGAGGTACTGGGCGGCAAGCGCCAGGCAGGCGGCCCCGATGGCGGCATAGACGTCGGTCCCGACGGAGGCAAGCCACAGGTTGACAAGCCATCCCCGCGCGTGGGACCCGAGCCGGGCGTTCTGGATCGTGTCGACGACGCGCTCGATGATCCAGTTTGGCGTCGAGGCCCCGGCGGAAATCCCGATGCGGTTGTACTTGTGGAGCGGCACCTCACGGATCTCCTCAGCCGTCTCGATGTGGAAGGTTGGCGTGCCCATGGACTCGGAGATCTGGGCCAGGCGATGGGTGTTGGCGCTGTTACGCCCCCCGACGATGAAGACGGCATCCATGGCGCAGGCGAGTTCCTTGATCTCGGCCTGACGCTTCTCCGTGGAGTCGCAGATCGTGTCGAAGACGACCGTTTCGGGGACGCGCCCGCGGATCTTCTCCACGATGGCCCGGTACTCGTCGAGGCTCTGCGTCGTCTGGGCCACGACACAGACCTTCTCCATGGCGGGCAGGCGGTCCACGTCTTCCAGCCTGCTGACGACGGTGCCCCGGCCGCCGGCGTATCCCAAAAGGCCGTTTACCTCTGGATGCTCGGCATCGCCTACGATGACGACGCGATAGCCCTGGGCGGCGTGTTTCTTGATGACCGACTGGACCCGCCCCACCTTCGGGCAGGTGGCGTCGACGATCATGACCTTCTTTCTCTTGAGGGTGTCGCGATCCTGGGGCGAGATGCCGTGGGCCCGGATGATGACGGTCGTCCCTTCCTCGATCCCGTCGAGATCCTTCACTGGAATGATGCCGCGCTTCTTTAGAAGTTCCACCGTCTGGGGGTTGTGGATGAGGGGCCCGAAGGTGTAGATCTTGCGGTCGCCCTTGTGCTGGGCCATGTCGAGGACCATGTCGACGGCCCTTCTGACGCCCATGCAGAACCCCGCCGTCTCGGCCAGCCGGATCTCGATGTTTTTCACGAACCTTTTGATCATGGAAAAACAGGGTACAGGGTCAAGGGTTCAGGGTACAGGGAAAAACAAGGTGTCTGGTTATTCCCATCATTTTTCCGCTCTTCCGATATTCCTCACTTCCTAACTTCCTTCTTTTTTAACGGCCCAGATGAAGAATTCCTTGTTCCCCTCGGGACCCGTGAGCGGTGACTCGCAGGTCCCCCGGACGGACAGGCCCTGTTCGGCAAAGAAGGCAGCCAGTTCCGCCACCACCCTGAGGTGAACCGCCGGGTCCCGGACGACGCCCTTCTTGCCCACCTCGCCCCGGCCCACTTCGAACTGCGGCTTGACGAGGGCAAGGATCAACCCGCCGCCCTTTACGAAGCGGAGCACGGATGGGATGACGTGCCTCAGCGAAATGAAGGATGTGTCGATCGTCGCGACGTCGACGGGCTCCTCGACCCCCACGCCCTGGAAGTGCCGGATGTTGGTCCGCTCGAAGATGACGACCCGGGGGTCGTTGCGCAGCTTCCAGGCGAGCTGGCCGTAACCTACGTCGACGGCGTAGACCTTCCGGGCCCCTTCCTGCAGGAGACAGTCCGTGAAGCCTCCCGTCGAGGCGCCCACGTCGAGGGTCGAAAGCCCGTCGACCCGGATGCCGAAGGCCTCCAGAGCCCCCTTGAGCTTCACACCGCCGCGGCTCACGTAGGGGTGATCCTCGCCTCGGATCCGGACGGCCGCGTCTTCGGCGATGAGAGCGCCCGCCTTGTCGACGGGCTCCTCGTGGACAAGCACCGCACCTGCCAGGATGAGGGCCCGCGCCCGCTCCCGGGACGCAACAAGGCCCCGGTCCACGAGCAGCACGTCCAGCCTGATTTTAGGGGATTTTTCTTTCATGAATGAATGGTGGCGGGTAAAGGGCCCGGCCTGAGTCTTCAGGCTCCGAATATGCGAAGATCGGAAGATCGGAGGAGCGGAAGATCGGACGGAATCACAGACAAGAGGAGCAGGATCATCGCCTTCTTCCTTTTTCTTACTCCGCTCTTCTGCTCTTCCGCTCTTCCTAACTTCATTGTCATTTTGCTACCACTTCCCGCAGCGCCGGCTTTGCTGGTCCCGCGAGTTTCCGTGCGGACTCGAGGATCCCTTCCTCGTCGATGCCGTAGCGGTGTCTCAACTCGGCCTGGCTTGCGTGCTCGACGAACTCGTCGCGGATGCCGAGGCGCTTCACCTCGATGCCGGAGAGGCCTTTCGCCTCGAGCATTTCGAGAACCGCGCTGCCAAAGCCGCCCGCAAGGACGTTCTCCTCCACGATGAGAACCTTCCCCGTTGCCGATGCCACACGGCTCAGGAGCTCCTCGTCGAGGGGTTTCACGAAGCGGCAGTTGACCACGGTGGCGTCGATTCCTTCCTCTCGCAGTCGCTTTGCGGCATTTAGGGACGGCTCAACCGTGTAGCCGATGGCGAAAATGGCCACGTCCCCGCCCTCCAGGAGAATCTCGGCCTTGCCGATCTCGATGGCTTTCAAGGTTTCGTCGAGGGGCACGCCCATTCCCTTGCCGCGGGGGTAGCGAACCGAGGCGGGGCCACCGCATGTGACGGCCGTCTTGAGCATGTGCTGCAGCTCGTTTTCGTCCCTGGGCGCCATGATGACGATGTTCGGGATGGCCCTCAGGTACGAGAAGTCGAAGAGCCCGTTGTGGGTCGCGCCATCGTCGCCCACGATGCCGCCGCGGTCCAGGGCGAGCACCACGGGGAGCTTCTGGAGGCAAACGTCGTGCAGCACCTGGTCGTAGGCCCGCTGCATGAAGGTGGAGTAGATGGCCACAACAGGGATGATCCCCTCCGTCGCCATCCCGGCGGCGAAGGTCACGCCGTGCTGCTCGGCAATCCCCACGTCGAAGAATCTCTCGGGAAATTCCTTCGCGTAGGCATCCAGTCCCGTCCCGCTGCACATGGCCGCCGTGATGGCCACGACCTTCGGGTTTTCCCGGGCGAGCTTGATCATCGTCCGGCCGAAAACCTCCGTGTAGCTGGGGATGCCGCTCGAATCCGCGGCGATTTCGCCTGTCCGGGCATCGAAGGGGCCGATGCCGTGGAACTTCGTCGGCTCCGTTTCGGCAGGCAGATACCCCTTGCCCTTTTTGGTCAGCACGTGGACCAGCACGGGGCGGTTGTGTTCCTTGACGTTGCGGAGCATCGTGATGAGATGGTCGAGGCGGTGCCCCTCCAGGGGCCCCACGTACTCGAAGCCCAGCTCCTCGAAGAGGGCCCCGGGGGTGAGGAAGGACTTGAGGGCCTCCTCGGCCTGGCGGGAGATCTTGACCATCTGCTCGCCGACATTGGGGATGCCCCGGAGGAACTGCTTCACGTCGCCACGGAGCTTGGTGACCCGGCGGCCCGTCATGATCTGGTTGAGGTAAGCCGAAAGGGCGCCCACGTTGGGCGAAATCGACATTTCGTTGTCGTTGAGGATGATGATGAGGTCCTTCTTGCGGTCGCCCGCCCAGTTGAGCCCTTCGAAGGCCATGCCCGCCGACATGGACCCGTCGCCGATGACGGCGACGACCTTGAAGTTTTCGCCCTTGAGGCAGCGCGCTTCCGCGATCCCGGCCGAGGCCGAGATCGAGGTGCTGCTGTGGCCCACGCTGAAAACGTCGTAAATGCTCTCCTCGCGTCGCGGGAACCCGCAGACGCCTCCGCTTTTGCGCAGCGTGTGGAACCGGTCGCGCCGGCCCGTGATGAGCTTGTGGGCGTAAGCCTGGTGACCCACATCCCAGATGATCTTGTCCCGGGGGGCATCGAAGACGTAGTGCAGGGCAAGGGTGAGCTCCACGGTGCCCAGCGACGGGGCCAGGTGACCGCCGTTTTTGGAGCAGGTCTCGATGATGACTCTGCGGATGTCCTCGGCGAGGATTTCAAGCTCCTCCTGGCGGAGCAGCTTGATGTCGGCCGGCGAATTGATTTTTTCCAGCATGCCTTGGTTAACCTGTTCTCTGTGCCTGTGCAACGCGATGGAGCTTATGTTTTTCGGTCCACGATGAACCGTGCGATCATCCTGAGGGGCTCGGCCCGCTCGTCCAGCAAGCTGAGATCGGCGAGGGCCTTTTCCACGAGTTCCGCGGCGAGGCGCCGCGAAGTCTCGACCCCGACGAGGGCGGGGTAAGTGAGCTTCCCCCGGGACTGGTCGCTCCCGGTGCCCTTGCCCAGGGCCTTCGCGTCGCCTTCGACGTTTAAGATATCATCGGCGATCTGAAACGCAAGCCCCACGTGGCGTCCGTATTCCGTCAGCGCGTAGAGCGCGTCGGCGTCCGCCCCGCCGAGGATGGCCCCGGCCCGGAGCGAGACCGTGATCAGGGCGCCCGTCTTTCGCGTGTGGATGAAGTTGAGCGTCTTCTCTTCAGGCGCCTTCCCTTCCGACTCGATGTCCACCACCTGGCCGCCCACCATGCCGAACCAGCCCGCCGCAAGCGCCACCTCCTGGATAACCTGGAGCAGCTTCTCCGCCCTCACGACCCCCGTCGGCGTGCGCCCCGCGATGAGGCGGAAGGCGTCGGTGAGCAGGGCATCGCCTGCCAGGATGGCAACGGCCTCGCCGAAGACCTTGTGGCTCGTCGGCTTGCCGCGCCGGGTGTCGTCGTTGTCCATGGCCGGGAGATCGTCGTGGATGAGCGAGTAGGTGTGGATGAGCTCGAGCGCGCAGGCCGTGGGCATGACGACGTCGATCGGGCCGCCGACGGCCTCGGCAGCTCCGATGCATAGGATCGGGCGAAGGCGCTTCCCCCCGGCGAACACACTGTATCGGGCGGACCTGAAGATCACGGGAGGCTCGGTGGACTCGGCGGGGAGATAGAGCTCCAGAGCCTGATCGACGAGGGTCTTCCGCGTCTCGAGGTACTCGTCCAGGAAAATGGGGTTAGTGGTCATCTCCTTCCGGTTCGGGCTTGAAGGGCTTGACCTCCAGGTCACCCTCCTTTTTAAGAAGGATCTCGATCCTTCGTTCGGCCTCGTCGAGCTTGCGCGAGCAAAGCCTTGCCAGACGAATCCCCTCCTCGAAGGAGGCGAGGGACTCGTCGAGCGTGAGCTCGCCCAGTTCCATCTTCCGGACGATCTCCTCGAGCTTCGACAGGGCGTCCTCGAACTTGGCCTCTGCCATGGCGTCATTCTTTTTCGATCTTGGTGACGACGGCATCGAACCGACCTTTCGCAACATTTATGCCAACGGGATCCCCCGCGGATAGTTCTTTTACATCCCTGATTACCTGCCCTCCGGGCATCGTCCGGGCGATGGCGTATCCCCGGGCGAGTACTCCCAGAGGGCTCAGGCTGTCCAGCAGGGCCGACCGGCCCGCAAGCCTCGTCCGCAGGGCTTCCACCTGGCGGAAGATACCCGTTATCATGCTTTTCCTTATATTTTCAAGCACAAAGGTGAGGTTTGCCAGCCTTACCCCCGGGCTCAGGTACTGAAGGTGCGTCTCGAAATGGCGCAGCCTGTCCCGCTCGGTTCGCGCCCGGCGGATGAGGGAGGCACTCAGGTTGTTCAACCGCTCGTCGAGGCCGAGCCGCAAGTCGACAAGGCGGCGCCTGGGGTCGCGGACCCTCTCGGCAAGCGTTTCCAGCCGGTCCTTCCGGAGCTTCAGCAGCCGCTCTCCACCGTTTACAAGCCGCGCGGTGAGCGCCCGGAGCTGCTGGGTGAGATCGCTTCTCATGGGGACCACCAGCTCAGCCGCCGCCGAAGGGGTGGGCGCCCGCATGTCGGCCACGAAGTCGGCAATGGTGAAATCGATCTCGTGGCCCACGGCGCTGATGACAGGAATGCGCGAGGCGAAGATGGCCCGGGCGACGCCCTCGTTGTTGAAGGCCATGAGATCCTCGAGGGAGCCCCCGCCCCGCGCCACGATGATGACGTCGATGCCGGGCATCTCGTTCAGATGGTGAAGGGCCTCGACGATCTCGGCTGGGGCCTCGGCGCCCTGCACCCGCACGGGGGCGATGAGGATACGCACGGAGGGGAAGCGGCGCTTCGTAATATTAAGGATGTCCCGGATGACGGCGCCCGACGGCGAGGTGATAACGCCGATCCGCGAGGGCAGGTAGGGGATGGGATTTTTGTGGACGGGATCGAAAAGCCCCTCGGCCTGCAGTCGGGCCTTGAGCTGCTCGAAGGCGATCTGCAGGGCGCCGACACCTCTGGGCTCGGCGTAGTCCAGGATGAGCTGGTACTCGCCGCGGGGCTTGTAGACGTTCATCCGGGCCCGGCAGACGATGTGCATCCCGTCCTCGAGATCGAATTTCAGCACCCGGGCGACGGTCCGGAACATCACCGCCCGGACCTGGCTTGCTTCGTCTTTCAGCGTAAAGTAGAGATGGCCCGAGGCGGGCCTGCGCAGGTTGGAGATCTCGCCCTCGACCCAGAGCTGATCGAAGGTGGCCTCCAGGACATCCTGGACCTGCCGTGTGAGCTCCGTGACGGTCAGAATCTCGCGGGTTGAAAAGAGATCCATAGGGAGGAAGTAGCAGAGGGGGTGAAGCGATGCAAGGAATTTGTGCCGCACCTCTGTCGCCGACAACGCCTTTCGCTCTTTGACTTTTTCAAGGCCTTGGGGTAAGAAGTGGCAATAATAACCGGGGGGGAAAAGAGTTTTTCATGGCGAAGAAAATCAGCAAGAAGAAGCAGGATTACCTGAAATCCAAAGTCGAGCACATCGACATCACCAAGATCAACGCCGTCGACATCGTCAACTCGATGAAGAAGATGTCCTTCTCGGCCCGCGACCTGGCCGAGGCGGCCGAGATGTACAACCGCATGCTTGCCGACCGCAACTGCGTCATCTTCCTCACCATCGCCGGGAGCACGAGCGCCGCGGGCTGCATGCAGATCTACGCGGACATGGTGAGGTACAACATGGTGGACGCCATCGTTGCCACGGGGGCCTCCATCGTGGACATGGACTTCTTCGAGGCCCTGGGCTTTCGCCACTACCAGGGCACGCCCCACGTCGACGACAGCGAGCTGCGCAGGCTCTACATCGACCGGATCTACGACACCTACATCGACGAGCAGCAGCTTCAGCACTGCGACAAGACCGTCACGAAGATCGCCGACGCGCTTGCGCCCCGGCCCTACTCCTCCCGGGAATTCATCAGGGAGATGGGAAAATACCTGACAAAAAACGCAAAGAAAAAGGACTCGCTGGTCCAGCTCGCCTACGAGAACGACGTACCCATCTTCTGCCCGGCTTTTTCCGACTCCAGCGCGGGTTTCGGCCTGGTGCTGCACCAGCACAAGCGACCGAAGAGCCATGTCTCCATCGACTCGGTGAAGGACTTCCGGGAACTGACGGAGATCAAGATCGCGGCGCCCGCGTCGGGCCTTCTCATGATCGGCGGCGGCGTGCCGAAGAACTTCATCCAGGACACGGTCATCTGCGCCGAGATCCTCGGCAAGGACGTCCCCATGCACCAGTACGCCGTGCAGATCACCGTGGCCGATGCGCGCGACGGGGCCTGCTCGAGCTCGACGCTCAAAGAAGCCGCTTCCTGGGGTAAGGTGGACACCGTCTCCGAGCAGATGGTCTTCGCCGAGGCGACGATGGCCCTGCCTCTGCTGGCAAGCTACGCGTACCACAAGGGAGACTGGAAGAAGCGCAAGAAGTGGAGGTTCTCCAAACTCTATAAAGATTAGCAGCCTGAAGAAAACTTTCTACGGGCTCTCGCTCATACAACCGAAGATGACAAAGGGCCGGTGCCAAAACGCCGGCCCTTTTTTTTTGCAACTCATGACCCTCCGATCCAAATCGGATGGTCCCATTTCGGAGTAGAGCCCGAAAGGTGCCCCATTCCAGCGACACAGGACTCCTGTGCCATTTTGGCCTGGATTCGAGGCCTCCCGCCCGTTGCAGCCGCTCTGCCCTCTTTATCGTATATATTTAATATCATTCACTTATCTATAAAGGCGGCTCCTCATTTTCCCCTGGCACATCCGATGCTCCTGCATGACGGCAGATCGAATCCCAAGGAGGTCAGTCATGATCGGGACGACAAGAGTAAAAGGAAACGCAGCCCACCCCAGGCGAGACACAAGAGCGATGAGGATCTGGCTCTGTTCGTTCGCAATCCTCGCAATCCTGCTTCCCATGGGACAGGCCTGGGCGGGTGATGACAACACCGAGGAGGGGCTCTTCACGGCCGTCGCCCCCGATGCCATGATCGTCCTCGATCTTTCCGGGAGCATGAAGTGGAATCCGCCCGGCGACCATGATTCGGGGAACAATCCGACGAATCTTTACAGTAATTCCACCTGCTCGGGTCCCTTCTACAGCGATCAGTCGCATTCGGGCTACACGACCCTGTGCTCGCGCTACGAGATCGCCCGGAAGACCCTCTTCAACATCCTGGACGACAATCGTGACGGAACGATCAATGCCAATGACGAATCGAGCACGAACATACGTTTCGGCCTGGGCAAGTTCCAGGGAAGCGCCTACACGAAGCTGCGCGACATCGCGGCCAAGTACTCCGAGATCTATTGCGGCAGCGCCTCCTGCACCGTGGATGAGGCCGCGAACGGCACGCAGAACATCCGCTACTCGATGAGCTCTTCCAACGTCAGCGGAGCCACCCCCCTCGTCTCGGCCCTCTCGGGCGTGAAAAGCTATCTCGACACGCACAAGACAACCGATTCCTACCAGAGCTGCCGCCAGAAGTTCGTCATCCTCGTCTCCGACGGGGCCGACACGGTGAGCTGCAGCGGCGCGGGCTACGACACCCAGGCCGACCAGTACAAACGCAGGCGCGACTCGGTGCTGGCGGCCAAGGCCCTGGCCGACGCAGGCTACAAGGTTTTCGTCATCGGCATGGGGAGCAGCATGCCGGACTACCTGAAGAACACCCTCAACTGGATGGCCTACTGGGGCGGGACTGACAACCCCCTGATCCCGAATGCCGGTTCCACGTCGGGTATTGATCCCGCCGCGGTTTCCTCCTGCGGCAGCTCCTCCACGACGGGCACCTGCGACGGGACGAGCGATCAGTGCTTCGCCACCTCCAATGACCCGGGAACGGCGCCCCTTTCGGGCTATGCCTTCCTGGCCAACAACGCCGCAGAGCTCGAGGCGGCCTTCCGGCAGGCCATCAACCACATCCGGGAGGCGACGTATTCCTTCACGCAATCCTCCGTGGCCTCATCGCGGCTCATCGACGAGAATTACCTCTACGAGGCAACCTTCCAACCCGCGAACGGGGAGCCCTTCTGGCAGGGCCACATCAAGAAGTACAATATCAACGCCGATGGCAGCATCGGGAGCGTGGCCTGGGACGCAGGTTCGGTACTCCAGGCAACCTCGGCCGGCTCGCGGACGATCTACACCTACAAGTCGGGCGCGCAGACCGCTTTCACCGCATCCGGCATCACCAGCGCCGATCTCAACGTGGTCGACGACACGAGGCGAAACGAGGTGGTGGGCTTCATCCGGGGCGAAAGCACCTACAACCCCGACAACTGGAAGCTGGGCGACACCTTCCGCTCGAACCCGATCACGGTGGGCACGCCCGCGCAGTATTACAGGGACAACCGGGACGCGGCCAATGCCTTTGCAACCTTCCGCACCAATAACGTCCGCTCGACGGCCAACGGCAAGCGAATCGTCCTGGCGGGCGCCAATGACGGCCAGATCCATGCCTTCCGCACCAGCGACGGGGCCGAGCTCTGGAGCTTCATCGCGCCGAACCTCCTGAGCAAGCTCAAGGACATCGCCCACTCCTCACATCCCACGGGCCTGACCCACCAGTACTACGTCGACGGCCCCATCAGTGTCGCCGACGTGTGGCTGGGAAGCGGCGACGGGACGACGAAAAGCGCCTCGGACTGGAAGACCCTGCTGGTCTTCGCCCAGGGCAGGGGCGCCACGCAAACCCTCTGGAGTTCGTCGAGCTCCTGCGACGGCGGCTTCAGCAACGTCTACTCTGCCGGCAACCCCTACTACTGCGGCTACCACGCCCTGGACATCACGAACACGGCAGCCCCCGCCTACAAGTGGCGCATCGCCCCGTCGGCAAGCCAGGCCCCTTATCTCGGCGAGCCCTGGAGCAAGATGATGGTGAGCCGGGTGAAAGTCGGCGGCGTCGAGAAGTGGGTCGGCTTCTTCGGCGGGGGACACAACTTCTCGAGCTGCACCGGGGCGGGCTGCGACACCCGGGGGAAAGGGTTCTTCGTCGTCGAGCTGGCCACCGGCAACGTCCTGTGGAGCCTTACCCTGGCCGACAACTCGGACATGGCCTATTCGATGCCCGGAACCCCGACGATGATCGACTCCGACAACGACGGCTTCATCGACCTGGCCTATATCGGCGATCTGGGAGGCAATCTCTGGCGCTTCAAATTCTGCTCTGACGCCGATGGCAGCCCCTGCGGGACCTCGAACTGGACCGGCTCGCGGCTCTACGCACGGGAGGCCGGCATCGGGCCCGTCTACGATGCCCCAACCGCGACCCGGGACACCAGCGGCAACATCTGGCTCTACTGGGGCACCGGCGACAAGGCCGAGCCCATCGTCGTGGGCGGCGGCACGGACCGGCTCTTTGCCGTGAAGGACACCACGATGACCGGCACGGTTCGGCTCAGCAACCTCGAAAATATCACGGCCAGCACCTATACCGACAACGCAACAAAGGCCGGCTGGTACATCAACCTTGCTGGGGCCGGCGAGAAGTGCCTCTCCGATTCCTCCATCTTCGGGGGCCAGGTCTACTTCACCACCTACACCCCCGCAACCGGCTCCAGCGATCCCTGCAGCCAGGCGGGCACGGCAAAGCTCTACGCTGTCAACTACATCAGCGGCTCCGGATCCCTCTCGGGGGGCAGCCGCAGCATGACACTCGGCGTGGGCATCCCCACGGCGCCCGTTCTGTCCATGAACCCTTACGGCAGTACCCCGGATCTCTATGTCACCGTCAGTGGCGGCGCGGGGATCGGCTCGAACACCCAGAAGGCGACCGTCAACCCGCCCTCGATCGCCAACCGGACCAACATCCTGCACTGGAGGGACCGGCGGATTCAGTAGGCCCAGAGAGAGGATGGCGAAAAAGGCCGCCCCGGCAACGGGGCGGCCTTTTAAATTTGTACGGTCACTTTTTTCCGCCGTTTCAGGAAGTTCCCCCCTCCAGTTCGGCAATCCGTCGCTTCAGATTCTCCGGCACGGCGGCCTTGCGGTTTGCCCGGTAATCGTAGCAGACCAGGGTCCCCTCCCCCTCGGCGGCCAGGCGGCCCAGCCGGTGGCTGAAGACGGCATAGCGCATGACGAAGCGGTCCTCGCCGATGCTCGCCACCCGCGCCCCGATCGAAACCGTGTCTGGATAGGACAGGGCTGCGCGGAAACGGCAGGTCGTCTCGGCCAGGATCGGGCCTATGGGGTCCCTGCCCAGAAATTCCGGGACATCGAGCTTCTCGAAATAGGCGATCCGGGCTGTCTCGAAGTAGCGAAAGTAGACGATATTGTTAACGTGGCCGAAGGCGTCCATCTCCCCCCAGGCCACGGGGGTTTCCATAACAACAGGATAATCAGCCAGCACTTTTTCCATCACCACTCCTCCTTGCCGTTTCAGCAGTTCCATCTTAACAGATTACCCCGCCCCACTCAATCACATGAAACCCCTCAAAGCCCCCGTCGACGTGAAACCGCAGCCCCTTGCCAGGGCCCGGCAGGGCGGGACCGGGCAGGCGGCATCAAGGGGCTTTGTCGCAAAAACTGCCGATGCCGTGAAGGCCGCTAACCCTTCGCCCAAGGCACCCTGAAAAGATAGGGGTAAGCTGTATTTTGCACAGGTTCCTGGTTTTTTCGATGTTCCTGAAATCGGAAACGGCAATCCAGAAATGCAGTATTCCAGTTTGGCACAACATTTTTAACTCCTTGAATTAAATAATCAATTCAAAGACAGCCCCTCCAATTACGCATCCCGTGCCGATCATGTCCTCGATCTGCTGTTGAGCTCAAATTACCTAACGTGCTGTTTTTAAAAGTTATTATATCGATCGCCTTCTTTGGTGCGTAAGATGCTCTTCTTCCGGGTAAACGATGACGGAGGAATCAATCGATGAACGCGACGATAGCAGAAACCCTGATCGGCCAGAATGAGATCGGCCACGAGAAAATCGGAAACGACTACCAGATCTATCACCAGATCGTGGAAGTGGACTCGGCCGATGACAGCATGATCTTCACGATCATCGATCTCTTCATGGTCCTTCTGGTTTATCTCGGCCCTGTGGTCGCCTTCGGATACCTGGTTGCTCCCGTCGTCGCCCGCCTGCTGAGAATGCCTGTACCGAATTAATCGGCACAACGGATACGATATGCGTCACCTCATCGCCGGGACCGGATGAAAGACCGGTCCCGGCGATGAGGGTCCCTCTCTGCTCAGGCCCCCCCTCCCGATCAATGTCGGGCCCGGGCTTTGTCTAAACCACGAAGAAAAACCTCTCGACGTGATCGTGAACCCAGAGAGAAGCCTGTACCCGGTTCCGGGCTTTGATCTTCCGGAATATATTGTAAAGGTGAGTTCGAACGGTGTGGCTGCTGATATTGAGCCGCGCGGCGATGTCTTTGTTGTTGAGGCCCCCCGCCATCATGAACAAGATGTGAAACTCTCTCGGGCTCAGAGGGTGTCTGTCTGAATGATCGTGAGCATTCCCCCGTCGCATGAATCTTACAGGCGGCCCTTCCGGCACGAATCCCCCATCGACAAACAGGCTCCGGATGGCCAGGAGGAACTCATCCGCCGAGTCGCATCGATAGAAAAAGCCGCAAGCATAACCGGGAGTTTCTCTGTGGGGTACGCCCCCGTTGGTGCCGTCTTGGAAAAGCCCGGAAAAAAGCCCGGAAAGAAGGTCCCCGTTCCCGTTCGTCCCAGGCTGCCTGTCGGCGATCATCGCCTGGATCCGGCGATCGAGGGCATCGAAGAGAAATAGACGGGTCTGCGGCGATTGGACCTGGCGGCTCAAGGCATCCATTTGTTCGAAGGACACCGCCTCGCAGACAGCACCCGTTTCCTGAACGAGAAAGCGCGCCAGTGCCTCATTTTCCAGGTTACGCGATCCGGCGATATAGATAACCTTACCTTCAAGTACCCTGTCGCTGTTCATGAGCCTACCCCCTCTTGCCGTCATCCCGCCGGATCACCCGGCGGATCTCTTTGAACATTTCGGGAAAGAGGAACGGCTTCTGCAGATACCCCTTGCACCCCTGCGCGAGCAGCTCATTCACTTCGCCGGGAAGACTGTACCCGCTGATGATAATCACAGGCACATCGGGGTTGTTCTTCTTCAGTTCCGCATATGTTTCCGCCCCTCCCAAGCCCGGCATGATCATGTCCAGCATGATCAGGTCGATATTGCCTTTCCATGCCTCACAGATCTCAAGGGCCTCCCGGCCATTGAATGCTGTGAGTACCTCGTAATCCGCTGTTACCAGGGTCTCCCGAATCACCTCGATCAGGATCTCATCGTCATCTACGAGAAGGATCGTCCCGCAGTATGGGGAAATGTCGTGCCGGGCAGGCGCTGAGACAGTCCGGAATTCGGAAGCGGGCAGCAGGATTTGTATAACCGATGAGGAGGACTCGTCGCCACGGAGTGTCATGACACCGTCATGGCCCTGGACGATGCATTGCGCATAGGTAATACTCAGGCTGTCGCGCAGGCCGATCTCACTCATCATAGAGGAAAGTCGAAGCGCCCTTGGCCTGCCTGCCTGCCCCTGTGTTACAGCGTTTGCGTCCAGGGTCACTCTCACATACCGCCCCGGTTTGACCCGATAGAGGGTAGATTCCGGTGCGAACAGGCATGCGTTTTCCGTTTCGATATGGAATTCGCTGCTCTTCGGGAACATCTGCTGCAGGTGCATGTAAAGGTGAATAAGCATTTTTTCGAGCTGGTTCCGGTCGACCTCGACGGCCCAGAGTTTTTCCTCGAGCTTTCTTCGCATGGTGATGCCATCCCTGGCATTGGTGAATATGATGGAGGTCTTCCGGAGGATCTCGTTCAGATCGACCGGCTTGACCTGTTGCAACCGGCCGCCGGCCAGGCTCTGGATTCTGAGCAGAAGTTCCTTGCCGGAACGCGCCTCCTGCTCGACGGCCTGAAGCTGCTTGAATGCTGGAGAATCCTGTCCCTGGAATGTATCAAGCAGGCCTTGGAGCCCCTCGAGAAGCCCGTTCATGATGAGGGCAAGGCCGCTGGTGAGAATGCCGACCGAGTCGATCTTCGTGTATTGCATGTCCGATTCGATGCGGCTTCGCTCGGCTACATTTTCGTAAGTCGTCAGCAGGCGGCCGTCAGCCAGGGCTACAAAGTGGACCTGACAGAGGCGTCTGCCGCCTCGCTTGGTCTGGACCGCGAGGATGGTCTCCCGGTGCATGCCATCCGCCTTCGGGGTGCGGGCATGGAAAAGCTGATCGAGCAATTTGTGCGAGACCGGTTTATATGCAAACTTTTCGAACCAGGAATGGATATCCGGGATGTCCTGGATTTCATATCCGAACATTTCCCTGAATCTTTCGTTGAGGTAATCCACGGTCAAGTCGGATCGCACAGTGAGGACACCGAAGGGCATCTGCTCCATGAAATCCCGGCAGGCGTCGGACTTCGAGGGTGGGGCGGCACGATCCGGGTCCTTCTGCGGGTATGTCCTGTCTGACATGACGTCACCTCGGCTATGATGGTTGACGCTTCGTAGAGCACCAGTCATACCAAAATCGTATGTTCTTATTTTATGAATAATAACGGGCTGTTGAAATAAATAGCCCTTGGAGGGCATGCTGCCGGGTCCTGAATCCAGCATGCCGGAATGGCCGCATCCCGGGGAAAATCTCCAATGATTTCAGCCGGAACGGGAAAGTGATCCACTATGGGATGGTCCGAGATGAACAGCATGGTGAGAAACGGCCGGGACGCAGGAGAGCCCGGCAAGGGTTGATGAGCCGGGCTTCCATCATGGGGGCCCTCGCGAAGGAATGATGCGCGAAAGCTCCTGTCACACGGCCCCGGGGGCAGGCTGCGCGGGTGGCGCGCCGCCTGCCTTGCATGGAGGGGGTCAGTCCACCCCGTAGGAGGCGAGCTTGCGTCTCAAGGTGTTGAGACCGATCCCGAGAAGCTTTGCCGTTCGGAGTTTGTTGTGGGTCGTCTCCTCGTAAGCCTTCAGGATGTGGCCCCGCTCCGCCTCGGCCAGGGGGACGATCGGTCCTCCCGCCAGGACGGCGGTTTGCCGCCGGGCCGGTTTCGCCCCCCGCAGGTACTCCGGGAGGAATCGCACGGCAAGGGGCCTGTGCTGTGCGAGGTTGCACGACGACTGGATGATGGAGCGCAGCTCCCGGACGTTTCCGGGATAGTCGTAATGCATGAGAATCTGAAGGGCGTCCTCCTCGACTTCACGATTTGCCTCCCCCCGGAATTCCCGCAGGAAGGTATTCATGAGCAGGGGAATGTCATCCCTGCGCTCCCGAAGGGGGATGATCCTCAGCCAGGCTCCTTTCAACCGGTAATACAGGTCCTTGCGGAACAGTCCCTTGATCAGCAGCTTGTCGAGATCGGCATTGGTGGCCGCGATGAAGCGCACATCCACCTTGCGGGCTGTGCTGGTGCCGAGTTTGATGATTTCCCCTTCCTGCAGCACGCGGAGCAGCTTTCCCTGGAAGTCCAGGGGCAAATCCCCGATCTCGTCCAGGAACAGCGTTCCGCGGTTCGAGTGCTCGAGGTATCCCGCACGATCCTTTTCCGCCCCGGTGAAGGCCCCTTTGGTGTGGCCGAAAAACTCGGCGTCGAACAGGCTCCCTGTCAGCGAGGCCATGTTGATCGAGGTAAAGGGAAACGACGCCCGGGGAGAGGACCGATGGATCGCCCGGGCCAGGAGCTCCTTTCCCGTGCCGCTCTCCCCGGTGATGAGGGCGGGCACATTGCTTGCGGCGTGAAGCTCCGCCTCCTTCAGCAGGCGAAGCATCTTTTCCGACTGGGTGACGATCGGCGCAAAGGCGTCCTTGTGCTTGATCTGGGGAAGGCTGCCTGTCTTGCCGACGGAGAGGACCTCCAGGAGACGACGCCTCTCGAGGGCCCGATTGATCTTGGAGACGAGCTCGTCTCGTGAAACGGGTTTGGTGAGGTAATCGTAAGCGCCTTTCTGCAGGCACTCGACGGCCATCCGGGCATCGTTGATGGCCGTCACCATGATGCACTCCGTATCGGGGCTGACGCTTTTGATGATCTCCAGGAGCTGCACCCCGGTGATCCAGGGCATGGTGATGTCGATGAGTGCAACGGCATAGCGGTCGCCCTGCTGTAAGGAAGATGCTGCAACGCGGGGATCGCTTTCCACCCGGACATCCCGGATTCCCGAACTGATCAGGCCCCGCTTTACGCTGTCGAGAAAATCCACTTCATCATCGATGACAAGAACCACGTCACTCATGCGCCAACTCCCTTTTGCTCGGATGGTTTTTTACTGTGATCCGGATCTCCCAGATCGGGGATCACGACGCGGAAGGTCGCTCCCCTGCCGATTTCGCTCTCCACGGATATGGACCCGCCGACGGACTCGAGAAGATTCTTCGAGATGTAGAGGCCGAGGCCGGTTCCCATCCCCTCCTCCTTCGTCGTGAAGAAGGGGTCGAAGACGCGGGAGGCTGTCTTTGCATCCATCCCGCAGCCGTTGTCTTCAATCTCCAGGACAAGACCCTCTTTCCCGGAGGCCTCTCGCCGCACATCGAGCCGGATGTGAGAGTCCGGCTTGTCCGCCGCCTGGGCAGCATTGATCAGCAGGTTGATGAGGGTCTGCTCGATGGCATCGGGGTCGGAGACCATTTCGGGCATGTCCTGCTCAACCTGCACGGAGAAGGTCTTCACCGTCTTGCGGATCTGCGTGTGACAGATGGCGATGGCCCTTTCCACGACGCCGGTTGGCAGGATCGGTCTTGCCCCCCTCTCGTCCTTCTTGCGCGAGAATTCCTTCAGCTTGGCTACGGTCGTGTTGATCCGCGTGGAACCGTGCTCGATGTTCTCCAGCAGCTTCATCACATCCGTGCGAAATTCCGCGTAAGGCATGCCCTGAACCTCAAAAAGGGGTGTCCTTGCGGCGTGCTCGTCGAGGACCGGCAGGATATCCCGGAGGTAATCGCGGAGGATCGGGATGTTGAAGCTGATGAAGTTGTTCGGGTTGTTGATCTCGTGGACGATCCCGGAGATGAGAAGCCCCAGCGAGGCGAGCTTTTCGCTCTGGATCAGCTCCCTTTCCATCAACCGCTGTTTTGTGCGGTCGGTAATCCGGATGATGGCCATGCTGCGCTCCCCGCCGCCGGCATGGACCGGGTAGACAAACACCTCCTCGTACCGGGCGGAATCCCCGCTCGAAGCGAGATCGAAGCGGGCCGGTCCTTCCCCGGCGGTGGCCGATTGGACGAGGCTGGAGGCTTCACTGCCGTAACGGTGCTCGAAGGGCTCGAGGCAGGAGGTCCCGATCATCTCCTGGTACTGTGCCGCACCGAAAAACCGCAGGGCCGCCCGGTTGAGCATGATCAGCGTCATGTCCTCCCGGACCATGATCAGCGGATCGGAGATTCCGTCGAAAACCGACCGGAGCATGTTGCGGCTCTCCCGGATCTGCTGCTCCGATTGTTTGCGTTCCGTGATGTCCCGGCCCACGCCCTGGTGTTCGACGGGGGTTCCCGACTCATCGTAGATGGACCGGTTGGTCCATTGCAGCCAGCGAACTGCGCCGTCGGGCATCTCGATGCGGAACTCCATGTGAAACACCGGGTGATGCTGAGTCAGAGAGCCGTAGGCGGTCCAGAGGTTGCGCCGGTCCTCCTTGGGTATCGAGGGAAGGTAACGCTTCCCCAGGATCTCGTCCCGAGTGTTTCCGAAATAGCGGCAGAATGCCTCATTGACAAAGGAGACCGTCCCGTCCGGACGGAAACGGCAGATGATTTCCGTCTGGTCCTCGACGATGGCCCGATAGAGCTGCTCGCTGTTGACGAGCGCCTCTTCCGTCTTGTGGTGCTCCTCGAGCTCGAGTCGCAACAGCATGTTGGCGACGTCGAGCTCCCGGGTCTGTTCGGCAACCTGCTTCTCAAGATCATCCTTGGCGAACAGCAGAATCCGGGCGGCCTTCTTCTGGGTCGTGATGTCCAGGGCCGTGAAGACGACCCCTGAGGCGATGTCGGCCGGGTCAATGGGGGCGGAGCTCAGATGGACATCGAAGAGGGTGCCATCCTTCCGCCGCCAGCGCGTCTCGACAGCCCCTTTGCCCCTCGCTTCGATCTCGGCATACTTTTGCCGGCCCGCCCGTTCAAACTCCTCGTCATCGGGGTAAAGGACACGGGCGCTTTTTCCCTTGATATCCTCGATCGCGTATCCCGTCATCTGGGTCATGCCCTCATTCACCCACCCCAGGACGCGGTCATGGACGATCCCCACACCAATGGGGGCCGCCTTCAGGATGCTTCCCAACAGGGCCTCGTTCTTCCGCAGGGCCTCCTGGACCCGCTTGAGCTCGCTGATATCCGTGACGGTCCCCGAGGAGCCGACGATCCGGCCGTTTCGCACAATCGGCCGAGACCTCGTCAACGTCTGGAAGCGGCTCCCGTCTCTCCGGAGCATCGTGTACTCCTGATAAACCAGCGGCGTCCCTTCCCGGATCGACCGGATGTTCCGGATGGCCGTTTCGCGATCCTCGGGGACGATGACAGAAAGAAAGTTGACCCCCTTTTCCACCTCGACGGCGCTGTAGTTGAACATCTCCAGGGCCGTGTTGTTGGCGTAGTTCACCTTGCCGTCGAAGTCCGCCTCGTAGATCCCGACGGGCAGGTGATCGGCAAGTTCGCGATACCGGGCTTCACTTGCCCGAAGGGCCTCGTCGGCCTTCTGTTTCTCGGTGACGTCGAGGGCCGAGATGACGACCCCTTGTGCCGCATCGTCCGAATGGAGCGGGGTCACACTCAGAAGAACGTCGATCATGGATCCGTCGTGGCGTTTCCATCTCGTCTGTGTTTCCCCGATTCCGTCCTTCCCGGTGCTGCCGTAGAGCTCCTTGCCCACCCGCTGGAACTCCTCTTCGCTTTCGTAGAGGAGCCGGGCGGTCCTCCCGCTTACATCATCCTCGCCGTAGCCCGTCATGCGTTGATAGTATTCGTTGGACCAATGAAGCGTCCGTTCGCGGCCGAAGGCAATCCCCACGGGCACGGCTTTCAGGATGCTTTGCAGCATGGCCTCGCTTTTCCGCAAAGCGCTCTGCGCTTCCTTGAGGGCGCTGATGTCCGTGACGACGCCCATCAAGCCCGTCACCTTGCCGTTGTGCTTCACAGGTTTGGACGTCAGCAGTCCGGGAAAGCGGCTCCCGTCTTTCCGGACAAACGTATAGTCCGTGTAAGGAAGGCCCTGATCCTCGCGAAGGGCCTGCAATCGGCGCTTCGCCGTATCATGATCCTCGGGGGCGATGATCTGAAGGAAGTGGATCCCTTTTGTGATGTCATCCTCCCCGTATCCGTACATCTCCATGGCAGTTTTGTTGGCGTAGGTGAAGTACCCGTCCAATGTGGCCTCATAGACTCCGGCAGGAATCGTGTCGGCAAGCTCCCGATAACGCGCCTCGCTGATCCGAAGGGACTCCTCCGCCTGTTTGCGCTCGGTGATGTCGGTGCAGACGAGATAGCCCGCCAGTATTTCTCCCTTGTCATTATGAATAGGAACGCCGCTGACCAATTCGTGGCGAACGGTCCCGTCTTTTCTGACCGCCATAACTTCCTGATTCAATGTTCTCTGTCCCCTCAGGGCACGGGGCAAGGGTAATTCTTCAAGGGGGTATGGATTTCCCTGTAAATCGCAGTCCTTCCAGCTCATCTTCATCTCAAAGAGTGATTGCCCAACCGGGGTTGGCTCATCCATGATCCCGAGAAGCTCCCGGATGGCCGGATTCGCAATCCGCACCACTGCATCGGGCATACTCGCCAAGGCCATCGGATACGGAGATTGCTCGAAGGCTTGTTCGAGCAAGATTTTTGTGTTTGCCAAATCCGTCTCGGCCCGCTTGCGCTCGGTGATGTCGATAAACGTCTCCAGAATCTTATCATCGCCGCCAATCCGGATGAGCCTCGCGGTTTTGATGATCGGCACGCGGCTACCGTCGCTTGTCAGTAGAACACGTTCGGACCTGTCAATCACCTGCCCGAGATCCGTCATGGGGCAGTGCCCCTTTTCCGCCGGACAGACATATCTTTGGCACTCCCTGCCGATCACCTTCTCTTCCGTGTCTCCAAACAACTCCAGGGCCTTGCTGTTGGCGCGCTCGATGACATGGGTCTTGGCGTCGATAATCAGCACACCAGCGTCGATGTTCTGTAGCAACAGTTTCTGCAGGGCCTCGCTGGCCCGAAGGGATTCCTCCGCCTGCTTGCGCTCTGTCACGTCACGCAGGATGCCGCCGATGCCGACCCGTCCATCCTCCAGATTCACGCGGAACTTCGTCGTCTCCAGAAGCCGGTCGTTGATCCTCTGCTCATAGAGCAGCGGGCCTCCAGCCCGTTTCAGCAGCTTGAGGTCTGTCTCATCCTTTTTCTTTTCCGCCGCATCCGCGGGATTAAACATTTCGCTGTCCGTTTTCCCGATGATCTCTTCCCTGGTGCGTCCCAGAAGGGAAAGACCTGCCTCGTTCACGAACAGGTACCGGCGATCGTTGTCCTTCAGGAAGACAGGGTCCCGGAAAGAATTGAGGAAGGTATGGAGCCTTTCTTCGGACTGACGCCGGGCCTCCTCGGCTTTTTTTCTCTCCGTGATGTCCCTGGAATACTCGATCACGCCCTTGAGCTGCCCGGTTTTGTGATCGACCCAGGGGTAGCTGAAAACCTCGACCCACCCCTTGATTTTCCCGTCGGGGCCCGCGATGGAACGGGTCATGGAGGCGGCCTTCCCCGCCTCGAGGGTCTTTTGGATCGCACAGTCGCTGCAGGGGCTCTTCAGGCCGTAAAAGGCTTCGTAACACTTTCTGCCCGGAAGGGTTGGGGCGTGAGGAAACCGTTTCTCTATCGTCTTGTTGACGCGAAGGATCGTCATGTCCGGCGCTGCGACCATGATGCCGTCCTGGATGGCGTCGAAGACCCCGGAAAGGAAACGTTCCTGATCGCGAATGGTTGCGTGCGTCTCCTCCAGGGCCCTGTCCTGCTCTTCCCTCTCGACGGCCGCACCGAGAATTTCAGATGCCGCCCCCAGGGGAGAGATCTCCTCCTCGGTCCATTGAGTATCGCCCGAGTAGTCGGCAAACCCGATGAAGCCCCACCAGCGCTCGCCCATCAGGACAGGCATGACGGCGATGGACATCTTCTTGTCGAGGGCAAGATCCGCCACGTCCTGGACGGGGAACTGCCCGATCGTGCCGTAAATCGGCCGTCCCTCGCTCTTTTCGTAGACCCATCGGGAAAAGTGGACGGCCAGCTTAGAATTCTGAAGGAATTTTTTCCGGTTCCCATGGCTTTTGATCTGCGGGGAAAGCCACTCGTAGCTGCGCAGGACGGCGATATCTCCCTGCGCCCCGATGCGATTCTCGCAAAGGAAAACGTGGGAGGCGTTCATGGCGGCGCCAAAGCGCTCGAGAACTTTCTCGATCCGGTCCCTCCACGAAGAGCTCTTCAGAAAGCCCTCGGCGGCAAACGTCACGGCCTCCAGGATGGCGGCACGTTTTTCCAGGACGTCCTGCGTGTACTTCCGGAATGTGATGTCCCGGCCTACGGACTGGTATTCCAGGATGTTGCCGCTGTCGTCGAAAAGCGCCCGGTAGGTCCACTGATTCCAGAGGATATCGCCGAAGGCGGTCAAGACATGGTACTCGAGGGTGTCCACGGGACGCTCTGGCCGGAGGCCTTTCAGGCGGGAATAGACTTTTTCACGGTCCGCCTCGGAGATGGACAGAAGAATGTTCCGGTCGTGCAGGTCATCCCTGTCGCAGCCGAAGTAGCGGCAATAGGCTTCGTTGACATAGGTCAGGGTGCCGTCGGGGCGAAAACGGCAGATCAGCTCCGTCTGGTCCGTACCGTCTGGATCGTCCGGATGCTCGCTGCCGGAGAGCTCTCCATGCGTTGATGGCTGGGCGGTGACCTCGTAGAGCGCCCCCTCGGAAAACACGGGCTCGCCTGCATCGTCCCGGATGTCCTTGACCACCTTGTAGAGTCTTCGAATGCGGCCGTCCCTGTCGAGGATCGTGTAACCGCTTTCCGATGCGGACTTGATGTCCGAGCCAGCGTGGCGGATGGAGCTGGCCGGTTTCGTTTCCGTTCGGACCGACGTCGGATCGGGATGCTCTTCCGACCCCGATTTTTTTCCGGCACGCCGCCTCACGGCAGGGGCGCTGACGGGCGCCTTCTCCGCGGCGACTTTGCGCAGCTTTCTTTCGGCCTCGATCAGTTTGTCGATCAAGGCCTTCTTCGACATTTTCTCATAGCTTGGCTCGCGCATTGTTTCTGTCCGTCCCCATAGAAGAATTCGGCATCAGGACGTTTATAATGCAAAAGTCAAACCGGATGGCACCTTAAGGGCAGAATTTTCAAAGGTGTCGGGCACGGCAGTCCTCCTGCCTGCCCGACAGGCAGGAGGGGAGATTCCCTCTCGCGGAAGGGTTCCGGGGAAAGGCGAGTGTGTGGAGCCAGGAGGTTTTGAACCGGGGTGGCCGACGATGCTGTTTTAGGGGATTCTCCTTTCCTATCATCGTTGAACGATAAAAAGTCCTTGCACCAAGGTGCCAGGAATTTAGAAACTTAGGGAAGTTGATTGTCTGTTATTATGCTTGCTTACCCCGCAGCAATGTTCGACAAGCTCACATCAGGCGCTGCAGGGATGCGCGTGCAATCGTTTTCAGTGAGAATGGTTGAGATTATAGAGATCGTATCCCCGCGCAAAGATCCACTCGATTTCCATCTGATCGCCCAGGTTGAGATCGATCCTTTTCTGGCGGGGCAGCACTTTACGGACCTCGTCGATACAGGGCAAAGAGTGCTCCGGAACGGCCAATTTGATTTCAAAGGGTGTGTCCTCCAGCACGACGATCCTGTTGGCCGAGCAATACTTCTCGCCGATGATGCCCTGGAGGTGTGGGTAGATTGCAACGCCTTGGAGCGAGATTTCCTTGTTTTTTTCTTCGGGGCTGTTTTTCTCCGTCATGACTCACTCCTTTCCGGTCCGTGTTCGGCAATGCATAATCGGTTTGCCCTTCATCAAGGCATGAGACATGCCATGAAGGAAAACGGGGAGCGCAAATACATATTGCCTCATAATATCGACTACTTAAAAACATCTGGATCTGCGAGCGGCCGGCCGTATGCCGAGCCCCTGGCTGTGCCGAAATGGCACAGCATCGCAATTATGGCCGCAGAATCAATATCTTTCACAGGGCTGTCCCAAAAAGGCACAGTCCGTCTTATGCTGGCGGCACCGGACAGGGAATGAGCATTGTTGAAAGGAAGGGGCCTCTGCAGAACGGCGACGAAGAGACCGGAAAACCGTTTATCGACGAGAAGGGATGAGCAAGCAAGGAGGAGCGCCGGAACAATCCGATGAAGATCCTTCGAATCGGTGACGCTAGCAAGACGGTTTCGGCATGCGATAAAAAATTGGCCTTTAAAAAAGAAGGGCCGGGAGCATGCTCCCGGCCCTTTTCTCATCGGCTGGCAGGCAAAAAATGGTGGAGATGAGGGGGGTCGAACCCCTGGCCTCCGCATTGCGAACGCGGCGCTCTCCCAACTGAGCTACATCCCCACTTTTTGCCCAACTATCTAAAAGAAGGTACGTTTATACACCAGCAGCAAATATACTGTCAAGGACTTGTTCGGCAGCTTTAGGGGCACAGAACTTGCAGAATTGCTTCTCGGTTTTGCGATTTTCCTGGAAGGGGATTAACCTATGGCAAGAATCGACGACCTGTTCGCCCTGCAGCACGACCGGGGCGCCTCCGACCTTCACCTCTTCGCCGGCTCGCCTCCGGCCCTGCGTGTGCGCGGCGACATGGAAAAGATCGCCGACGAGTCCCTCGACGACGAGGAGCTGCGGGAGATGCTCTTCGAGATCCTCACCCCCGGGCAGCGCCAGGAAATCGAGGAGACGGGAGATCTGGACTTCGGCTACGAGGTCAGCGGCATCGCCCGCTACCGCTGCAATTACTTCAAGCAGAAAAACGGCATCGGCGCCGTCTTCCGCGAAATCCCCTCGACGATTCTCACAGTCGATCAGCTGGGGCTCCCCCAGGTCCTGAAACAGCTTGCCATGCTGCCGCGCGGCCTCGTACTCCTTACGGGCCCCACGGGAAGCGGCAAGTCGACGACGCTTGCGGCCATCATCGAGCACGCCAACGCGAATCGCAAGTGCCACATCATCACGATCGAGGACCCCATCGAGTTCGTGCACCACCCCAAGCAGTGCATCGTCAACCACCGCGAGGTGGAAAGCCACACGCAGTCCTTCGCCAAGGCGCTCAGAGCGGCCCTGCGCGAGGACCCCGATATCATCCTCGTCGGCGAAATGCGCGACCTGGAGACAACGATGCTCGCCATCGAGGCGGCCAACACGGGCCACCTGGTCCTGTCCACCATGCACACCATGGGGGCCACGCGGACGATCGACCGCATCGTCGATATGTTCCCGGCGGACCAGCAGTCCCAGATCCGGACGTCGCTTTCGGAATCCCTCAAGGGAGTCATGTCCCAGTCCCTCTTCAAGCGCGCGGACAAGCCGGGCCGGATCGCGGCCCTGGAGATTCTGCTGGTGACGCCCGCGGCGGCAAACCTCATACGCGAGCAGAAGACCTATCAGCTGATGACGGTCATCCAGACGGGAAGGCGGCTGGGAATGGTCTCTCTCGACGATGCCATCGCCGATCTGCTGCAGAGACGCCTGATCAGCCCCGAGGAGGCCTTCGAAAAGGCCGTGGAAAAGGACCGCTTCGCAAAACTCCTCAAAACCCCTCCGCCTGATTTCTAAGGGTCTCGAGGATGTTTTTTGCCTCGTCGATGCGCCCGCAGGAGTTGAGGGCATCGGCGAGGGAGAGCTTGTAAAAGGCATTGACCGGATCAGCCGCGCCCGCCCGACGGAAGGCATCGACCGCCTCGGGGGCGCGGTTTTCTTTCATCAGCGTGTTGCCCAGCCGGTTGTAGGAAGTCCCCTCGAAAGCGGGGTTGACGCGAACAGCCTCGCCGTAGGACCGGAAAGCATCGTCGACCCGCCCCAGCTTCACCAGGGCATCCCCCAGGTCACAGCGGAAAATCGGCTCCTCGCCTGATGCCTCGACGGCCCTGAGAAATGCGCTTTCGGCCCGCTCGAAGGCGCCGGCCTGCATGCAGGCGTGGCCCATCTTGTTCAGAAAGACCCCCGCCTTGCCCGGGAAGTCGTGTTCGATGGCCTGCCGGTAGGACGCCTCCGCCTCTTCGAAACGGCTGCTCGCGATGAGGGCATTGCCCATGGCTGCATGGTACTGTGAGGAATCGGGCTCTTCAGCCAGGAGCCCCTGGAAGATCTTACTCGCCTTTTCGGCCCGACCTGCCCTCAGATAGGCATCGCCCAGGGTGTAGAGCAGCGCCAGGTCCTTCGACTGGACGGCCACGGCCCGTTCGCAGATATCCACGAGCCGGTCGTGCTGCTTCATCTCGCGAAAGAGCCGCACCAGCTCGTCGTAGGCAAACCCCGTGAATACTCTCCTCGCCAGCTCCTTCTGGAAAAGCTTCTCGAACTGGGCCACGGCCTCCTCGACCTCGCCGTTGTCCTTGAGGGCCCAGGCCATGCACAGCACGAAGGAGTCCATGTCGGGCTTCATCTCGATGAGCTGCCGGTAGACGGCGATCGCCTCGGGGTAGCGCTTCTCCTTCATGTAGAGCTGCGCCATTGACTCGTACTGTTCGGTGCCGTTCTGTTCGGTGACGTTCTCTTCAGTCATCTCTCGCATCCTTTAACGCATCATGTGCCTTGCGGCTTCCCGGAGCGCCCCGCGGGGCGCTCCGGGCAACCTATAACCCGTATCCCCCATCGATGCAATCCCGAAAGTTCTCTTCCGGACCGCTAGGCATTTTTGCTGTTGACAGGAGCCTTTCAAATAACTATATAGCTATTTAGCAATATAGCGAGGTGCTGCCGTGAAGGATTTTATCCGGGTTATGAAAGCCCTGTCGGACCCCAACCGGGTCAAGGTCGTGAAGATGCTCCAGCAGAAGGAGATGTGCGTCTGCGAGATCCAGTTCGCCCTGGGGCTCGCCCAGCCGACGGTGTCCAAGCACCTGAAGGTGCTCGAGGAAGCCGGGCTTGTCCAATCGAAGAAGGCCGGGCTCTGGGTCAACTATTCCTTGAGCGGCGGTGGCGGCAGTCCCTATGCGGCAAGTCTTCTGGGCAACCTGAAGCACTGGATCGAGACCGATTCCGAAATTAAAGCCCTGCGGGAATACATTCCCGGACTGCAGAAAGAATTGGTCCGGCGAAAACGGGCCCCCTCGACAGAAATGCGGCAGAAAACTAAAAATGTGACGGACGTCGCCTCTTCGGAAAGGCGGGAAAGACATGATTGAAGAACTCTTTTTCGCGGGAATTTTTGCAATAAAGGACTATGTGGCAACCCACGTACTCACATGCCTCCTGCCGGCATTCCTTTTGGCCGGCGCGATGGTCGCTTTCATCAACCAGGAGGCCATTCTCAGTCATCTGGGCGCGAAGGCCAACAAGGCAAAATCATTTTCCCTGGCGAGTCTCGCCAGCTTCTTCATTGCCGCCTGCTCCTGCACGGTCATCCCCGTATCGGCAGGCCTTTACTTCAGCGGCGCCGCCATCGGCGTGGCCTTCATCATCCTCTGGGTGGCACCGTCAGCCAACATCCTGTCACTCATCTACACTGGTAACATCCTGGGCCCTGAAATCGTCGTAGCCCGTGTCATCGCCTCCCTTTTGATGGCCTTTGTGGTCGGTTGGGTTATGACCCTCGTCTTTCGCAACGAAGTCCGGGAAGACATCGTGACAACAAGTGCTGAAACCGGCGGCAAGATCATCTCCCGGAAACAGGTGATCCTGCTTTTTCTCATTCTCGTTTCCCTCCTGGCACCCAACTACATCGGCCAGACAGGACCTTACTGGGTGAAAGTCGTCATCTGGGGCGTCGCCATGATCGTCCTGTTTGCCTACGCGCTGAAAATGTTCACGAAAGACGAGATCAAGAGATGGCTTCGCGAGACCTGGTGGTTCATCAAACTGATTTTCCCTCTTCTTCTTGTGGGCGTTTTTCTCGTCGGTGTGCTGGGCAAATTGCTTCCCGAGGATTGGATCAAAACCTGGCTTGGTGGAAACAGTGTTACGGCTTCCTTCATCGCCACTCTCATCGGGGCCGTCAGCTACTTCGCCACCATGACAGAGGCCCCCTTCGTGGACACGCTCATGAAGCTGGGCATGGGAAAGGGCCCGGCGCTGGCATTGCTTCTGACCGGTCCGGGGCTCAGCCTGCCTAACTGGATCGCCATTGCCCGGGTCTTCGGGGTGAAGAAGTCCTTCGTTTATGTAATCACGATCATTATCCTCGGGACCTTTGTCGGCTGGTTCTTCGGCAACTTTATCCTATAACCCATGCGAAAAAAGCGGTCGAAAACCGTCTATTTGCAGGAAGAATTCTGGTTGAGTGCCTAAAGGATGCCCCGGGACGGCGGGGCATTTTCCCCATTGACAGGGGCCCACAAAATCACTATATAGCCATACGAAAATATAAAGGAGTGCCGCCGTGAAGGACTTCATCCGGGTCATGAAGGCCCTGTCGGACCCTAACCGGGTCAAGGTCGTCAAGATGCTTCAGCAGAAGGAGATGTGCGTCTGCGAGATCCAGTTCGCCCTGGGGCTCGCCCAGCCGACGGTGTCGAAGCACCTGAAGGTGCTCGAGGACGCGGGCCTTGTCCAGTTTAGGAAATCCGGACTTTGGGTCAACTACTCCCTGAGCGGCGGTGGCGGCAGTCCCTACGCGGCCACCCTGCTGGGAAACCTCAAGCACTGGCTGGGCGATGACCCGGATATCCGTAGAATTGCAGAGTCTCTTCCCGCGATCCAGCGCGAGATCATCGTCCGGAAAAAAGCCTGACCAGCCATATTTCCCATTGGAGATATTTCGATCGCCATCACAAAACGAGGAAGGCTGTCATGAAAGAATGGATCAAGCTATTAATCATCGTTTCTGGTTTCCTGGCCGCGTACTATGTTCCCTGGGACCATGCCGTCATCCGGCAATCGGGCCTCGAGGCCTTCATGATGCTCCAGGACTATGCCCGTGAGCATGTCCTGACCTGTCTCATCCCGGCCTTCTTCATTGCCGGGGCCATTGCTGCCTTCGTCTCCCAGGCATCCGTTTTGAAGTACTTTGGAGCCAAGGCCAACAAGATCCTTTCCTATTCCGTGGCCTCCGTCTCTGGGACCGTCCTCGCCGTCTGCTCCTGCACGGTATTGCCCCTCTTTGCCGGAATCCACACGCGGGGCGCCGGGATCGGACCGGCGACGGCCTTTCTCTATTCAGGACCGGCCATCAACGTGCTGGCCATCATCCTGACGGCCAGGGTCCTGGGCTGGCAGATCGGCCTGGCCCGGGCTGTCGGCGCCGTCGTCTTCTCCGTCGTCGCGGGCCTAGCCATGGCCTACATCTTCCGCAAGGAGGACGCCGCTCGCGACACGGGGGATTTCATCCTTCCGGAAGAGGACGTCAAGCAGAGGTCCCTGACGCAGGAAGCCTTCTATCTGCTGACCATGGTCCTGATCCTCATCTTTGCGGCCTTTGCAAGGCCCGCACAGGGCGAAACCGGTTTCTGGCCCTTCATTTTCAGTATCAAGTGGTACATCACGGCCGCCCTGCTGATTGTCCTCGGGATCGAGCTGAAGCTGTGGTTCACCAGAAGTGAACTCACGTACTGGATGGAGACGACCTGGCTGTTCGTGAAACAAATCGTTCCCCTGCTGGCCGGAGGTGTACTCATAGCAGGGTTCCTCCTGGGCCGCCCGGGCTACGAGGCCCTGATTCCGGAGCACTACATCCATGATCTTGTGGGGGGAAACTCCCTCTGGGCCAACTTCTTCGCTGCCATCGCCGGGGCCTTCATGTACTTTGCAACCCTGACGGAGGTGCCCATCCTCCAGGGACTCATCGGGTCCGGCATGGGACAGGGGCCGGCACTGGCCCTCCTTCTGGCGGGCCCGGCTTTATCCCTGCCCAGCATGATTGCCCTTGCGGGGATCATGGGGGTCAAAAAGACCTTCACGTACTGCACGATCGTGGTGGTGCTGGCCACGATAACCGGCATCGGCTACGGCTGGCTTGTGGGGTAGCCAAAGGGGGGAATATGTTCAGAAAGATCCTTTATGTCACCGCTTTTGAGAAGTTTTATCAGGATGTCCTTTCCTGCGCGCTGAGCCTTCAAAAAGCAGGTGCTGAGGAAGTCGTCTTGCTTCATGTCATCTACTCCACTCAGCTCCCGAAGTCGCACGAGGAATACGTCCTGAAGCTTGCAGAAACGTTGAGAAATCTCTTGAGCGACCGTATGGACGAGGCGGCTGCGCTGGTCGAAGCGGCCGGCATGAAGGCAAAAAAGCGGATAGAACTCGGGGTCCCGTATCAGGAAATCCTGCGTGTGGCGAAAGAAGAGAACGTTTCGCTCATCGTGGCGGGCAGGGAGCGAAAAGGGTTTCTCGACGAAGTCTTTGTCGGCTCGATCACGGACAAAATCATTCGCCATGGCACAACACCGGTGTATATCCCGAAATACCCCGGCACATACGGCGCCGATGAGAAAACCTGCGAGGCCTTCAGCCGGAACCCCTTCCGGAAGATCCTCTACCCCACCGACTGGTCGGACTGCGCCCGGGAAGCCCTCGACTATGTTAAGCAGTTCAAGACCGCCGGCGTCGGAGAGGTCATCGTCGCCCATATCATGGACGCGAAGGCCATGAAGCTTCAGCCGGAAGAGAAGTTCCGGGAATTCGAGCGGATCGACGAGGAGAAACTGGCCGAAGTGAAGGAGCAGTTGGAAAATGAGGGCATGAAGGTGAGCACCCGCCTCTGTGTCGGAAATCCAAGGACCGCGCTGATCACGCTGGCAAAAACGGCGGATGTGTCCCTCATCATTATGGGAACCCACGGCAAGGGCCGCACCGAAGGAATCCTCTGGGGCTCCGTTTCGCGGAATGTAGCGGAATACAGCGAAAGACCCGTCTTGCTGATCAAGGGCGGGAAGTGCATCAGCGGAGGGAAGACTACAGCATAAAAACAATTGCGTTTTCCTCTGCGAAACGAGAGCTCGGACTTCTGCCCGGTCTAAGCCGTTGCTTTTCCCGACAATAGGAAGAGACCGGGGGATTGCTGAGAAGGACGTTGTCCGAGCAGTACCCAAAAAGATAATCTCCGTGAAATTAAACAATGATTGAAACGGCCAATTTCAGAGAAAGAAAGGAGGAAAAATGAAGATCATTGTCGCAGGACCGGGATGTGGCAGATGCCATGCCACGGAAAAGAATGTCAAAGAAGCCGCCAAGGCGCTGAACCTCCAGGCCGACATAACCCACGAATTCGATGTGAAAGGCTTTCGAAGTCTCGGCGTCAAGGTGACTCCGGCGGTCCTCGTGGACGGGAAAATCGTTGTGTCGGGACATATTCCGACCGTCGATGAGTTGAAGGAATTGCTGGCTTCAGCAAAAGGTTAGACGGGCAGACAACAGGCGTATGCGGTCATCATACATCGAACGCTCACAGGATCACTGCGGCCATCGAAGAGTCGCGGAAAGGGGGACATTACAATGAGAGATGTAGTCATCGTCAGCGGCGCGAGGACCGCAGTGGGGACTTTCGGCTGTTCATTGAAAGACCTGAAGGCAGCCGAGCTCGGCGCGATTGCCATCAAGGAGGCAGTCAAGCGGGCCGGGCTGCGTCCCATCGCGTCGGATTTCGTCAAGGAGTGCCGGCCCGACGCCCTGGGAAAATTCGACATGACGGATTTCCAGAAGAAGTACTACACCTTCGATGCGTCAGCGAAACCCGTTTACTTCGATGAAGTGATCATGGGAAACGTGCTGCTGGCCGGCCAGGGCATGAACCCCGGCAGACAGGCCTGTCTCTTCGCGGGGCTTCCCGAGGAGACCAACGCCGTCACCGTCAACAAGGTCTGCGGCTCAGGCCTGAAAGCAATCGCCTTCGGGGCCCAGGCCATCAAGGCGGGCGATGCCGAGATCGTAATCAGCGGCGGCATGGAGAGCATGAGCAATGCCCCCTACGCGCTGCCTAATGCCCGGTGGGGCTACCGGATGAACATGCCCAACGGCGCCGTGACGGATCTCATGGTCTATGACGGCCTCTGGGAGTTCTTCTACAACTATCACATGGGGAACACGGCCGAGGACATCGCGAAGCTCTACAAGATCTCCAAGCAGGAGCAGGACGAGTTTGCCTTCATGAGCCACCAGCGGGCCCGCGCGGCCATCGCGAGCGGCGCCACGGCCGATGAGATCGTGCCTGTCGTCATCCCGCAGAAGAAGGGTGACCCGATTGTCTTCAAGGTGGACGAGAGGCCCATGGACACGACCCTCGAGAAGATGGCCAAGATGGCGCCGGCCTTCAAGAAGGACGGCACCGTGACGGCCGGTAACGCCTCGGGGATCAACGACGCGGCGGCAGCGGTGGTACTGATGAGCGCGGAAAAGGCCAAGGAGCTGGGTCTCAAACCTCTGGCCAAAATCCTGGGCTACGAAAAGGGCGGTGTGGACCCGGCCTACATGGGCCTCGGCCCGATCCCAGCCACTAGAAAACTCTTCAAGAAATTAGGGCTGACCATCAAGGATATCGATTTGGTCGAGCTCAACGAGGCCTTCGCCGTCCAGGCCCTGGCCTGCATGAGGGAACTGGGAATCGTCAAGGAGAAGTGCAACCTGCTGGGCGGAGGCGTCTCCATCGGCCACCCCATCGGCTGCACGGGCACCAGGCTCGTTTACAGCCTGGCCATGCAACTCAAGAAGAGCGGCAAGAAGCGCGGCCTCGCGTCACTGTGCATCGGCGGCGGGCAGGGTTTCTCGATGGTCCTCGAAAGCGTATAATATCGTGTCCGGTCGATTCCAGAGGGGGAAGCGGCAGTGAGCACTTCCCCCTCTCATTGACCCGCGGCCGGGAATGGGTTATGCCCTTGAGCCGCGCAGCGGCATTTTCGTCGGAGCGGTCACGGAAAATTTCAATTCAGGAGAACGCGGACAATGAAGCGATTTTTGGAAAAGATTCAGGAAATGAGATTTCTGCCGGTATTCGTCGTGCTCAGCATGGTGATCGGCATCGCCATCGGAAAGTGGTACGGCATATCGAATTTCGAGCTCACGCCCCCCATCGATGCCATCAAATCCATCTTCCACGGGACCTATCAATTCAGTCTCGCCAACAGCCTCGCGCTGGGTGTCGTGATCGGGCTTTTCCTCATGATCTATCCCGCCATGACCAACGTGAAGGTCGAGGACATGGGGAAGGCCGCCCGGTCGCCCAGGCAGCTTCTCATCGTGCTGTTTTTCAACTATCTCGTCGCGCCCTTTTTCATGCTTCTACTGGCCAAGGTATTTCTTGCGGGCGATCATGATCTCTACGTCGGCCTTGTTCTCTACGGGCTTGCGCCCTGCATCGCCATGGTCATTGTCTTCACCTTCCTCGCCCTGGGCAACAACGCGCTGGCCATCATCCTGGTGGCCATCAACTCCGTCTGCCAGATGCTCCTGATCCCGGTCTACGCGAAACTGCTGCTGGGGGAAGTGACCTTCGATGTCCTCGTCGTGGGCGAAAGCGTCCTTCTCTACCTGGGACTGCCTCTCGTAGCGGGATTTCTGACCCGCCGCATCGCGGTGAGCAGGCTGGGCGAAGAGGGCTTCAAGGAATTCAAAACCTACCTCGACTCCCTTTCGATCATCGGGCTTCTTTTCACGCTGATCGTCATGTTTGCCCTGAAAGGGGATCTGATCCTGGAGCGGCCCATGATCATTCTCCAGATGGCCGTCCCGATGACGATTTTTTTCTGGGTCATGTATGCCGTCGTTTACCTGACGAGCTGGAAGCTGGGCCTGAACTACAAGGACTCCGTGGCCGTCGCCTTCAACGCGACGGGAAGGGATTTCGAGATTGCCATCGCCATCGCCATCACAGCCTTCAGCCCGGCCGTGGCGCTCGCAACGGTCGTAGGCCCCCTGATCGAGGTGCCCATCATGCTGGCCCTGGTCTGGGCTTCAAGAAAATCCGAGGCGGTGCTGTTCAAAGAGATCCCCGCCGTCGTGCCGATCCTGGAGCGGCTGCCCGTATTCGGAAAGATCCTGTTCCCGACGGATTTCTCGCCTCACGCCCAAAAGATCATGGATCTGATCCCGGAGCTGAAACGGGCGGGCCTGCAGGAAGCGGTATTCCTGCACGTCATCAACCCCATGAAAGCGACCCGATGGATCGGGGTCGACGAGAAATTCGTGGAGCGAACGAGGGACGACGCCTACAAGAGGCTCAAGGGGGTATGCGATAGTCTTGCCTCCGCTCACGGCATTGCCGTAAAATGCCGGGTGCAACTCGGCGTGACACACCAGGAGATTGCCCGCGTTGCGGACGAAGAAAAGGTGTCGCTCATCATCATGGGCTCCCATGGGCACGGCTATTTCAAGGGGGCCCTGCTCGGCAGCAACACCCAGAGCGTCATGCGGCAGGCAAAGATTCCCCTCCTGATCGAGCGTTTCCGGCGTGTCGAAAGCAAGGGAAAAGAAGACCTCGCTTTCGTCTCCGGCTCGCTATTCAGCAGGGTCCTTTACCCGACGGATTTTTCGCCGAATTCGCAACGGGCGCTGCAGGTGATTGAGCAGTTCCATAAGGACATGACGGAAGAGGTCGTGGTCCTCCATGTACAGGACACGAGGGTACTGGAGCCTCATCTGCAGGAAAAGATGGTCGAGTTCAACCGGGTCGATACGGAACGCCTATCCGCTATCAAGGGCCGGCTCATTGCTCTCGGATACCGGGTCAGGACGATCCTGAAGACGGGAATTCCCTTCCGGGAGATCAATGCCATCGCCGAGGGGGAAAACGTCTCCCTGATCGTGATGAGCTCCCACGGCAAGAGCAACGTCAGGGAGGCCTACACGGGCAGTGAGACGGAATTCATCACCCTTCAGCACGTCCGCCCTGTCATGGTCATCCCGAGGGATTGGGATGTGAAATGATCGTTGAGAGTGTGTCCACAGCGGCATCTGCCAAAATGCATAAAAACTTCATCGTGACATCATGGCCAATAAAGACATCACGCAAATTGTCGTCAATCGCAACAAGATCGGCATCGTAGGGCTCATGGATGACGTGGAATCGATGGTGCCGCAATTCTCAGGCAGGAGCGATGACGAGATCCAGGCCGAACTTCTACGCCGCCTTTCGGAGGCCAATTACGTCCCGCGAAAGCTTACGGAGGATTATGGACGCGCCTTGCTGCGGGAATACAAGAAAGTTCCGGGAATGCCCGTCGAAGAGTCGGAAGAGTCCTCAAGGGGGTTGGAGATCAGGATCCTGGGGCCCGGATGCGCCCACTGCGATATGATGATGAATGAGGTCATGAGCGTCCTCTCCGAGACGGGCCTGGCGGCAAACGTCGAGCACGTCACCGACGTCCGCGAGATCGTCCGATACGGGGTTATGGGATCGTCTGCCCTCGTGATCAGCGGCAGGGTCGTTTCGGTCGGCCAGGTTCCCGAACGTGGAAAGATCAAAAAGTGGATTGCGGAAGTCGACACAAACGGAAAAAAATGACATGAAGGCACATCTGTTGCACCATAATCGGGTTTGCCGGGCTGTATTGTGGAGTTGAGAATCAGGATGAAAGAAGCCAACCGGCATGTGAGTTAAAGAAATTCTCAGATGTTATCAAGGAGTGAAAACATGAGGAAGAAGGTCACCGTTGTAACAATTATTTTAACCATCCTGATTTCCGTGGCGATCGATTACCTCACGCCGGCCTGCGCGAAGGATTTCAGCGCCGGCATGAAAATCCCCGTCAAGGGCATGGTCACGATACTCGACATCGGCGCCGCCAGCTGCATTCCCTGCAAGATGATGGCACCCATCCTGGAGAAGCTCGAGAAGAAATACGACGGCAAGGCAGCCGTCATATTTCTCGACGTCCGCTATCACCGGGAAACGGCCATCAGTTTCGGCATTAATGGCATCCCGACGCAGATCTTCTATGACAAAAAAGGAAATGAAGTGCACCGGCACCTTGGCTATATGAGCGAGGACGCCATCGTGGCCCAGTTCAAGAAAATGGGCGTTGAATAATCAGATGGACATTAAAAGACGAATGGGAGCAGCATTTGGAAACGTTTTTCATCACCATCAATGACTGGATGACCGGGACCATGGCCTTTGCCGTCCTGGGAAGCTTTTTGTGGGGTATGGTGAGCGTGCTCTTCAGCCCCTGCCACTTGGCCTCGATCCCGCTTATGGTGGCCTACGTGGCCGGACAGGAGAAGGCCGTCAATCCCAGGCAGGCAGTCGTCTATTCGGCCGCCTTCTCCATCGGGCTCTTCATCACCATCGCCGCCATCGGTATTGCCTGCGCGCTTCTGGGCCGGATGCTGGGCGACGTTGGCAATTACTGGCAGATCCTGGTGGGGGCGATCCTGCTCTGGGTGGCTTTGGGGATGCTGGGCGTCGAGTCGTGCAGCTTCTCGGGCTCGATCCTGGCGCGTTTCACCATGAAGGGAATCCTCGGGGCCTTTGTCCTCGGCCTGGCCTACGGGTTTCTCTCGGGGTCCTGCACCTTCGGGTTCATCGCACCCATCCTGGCCATCGTCACGATCCAGGGGGAGGTCGCCGCGGGCATGGTCATGATTGTGCTTTTCGCCATCGGCCACTGCCTGCCGATCATGGTGGCGGGAAGCTCCACGGCGCTGGTGCGAAAACTCCTCGAAAGCCACGCCTGGCAGGGCGCGGGAAGCTGGTTCCGAAGAGGCGCCGGCGTCGTCATCGGGTTCCTGGGCCTCTATTTCATCGCGAATCCATTTATCACGGGATAATCAAGCGAAAAATAACCATCCACAGGAGGTCATCGTGAAAAAAACCATACAGATCCTTGGGCCGGGCTGCCCGAAGTGCAAGATACTGGCAGCGCAGGCCGAAATAGCGGCAAAAGAACTCGGGCTGGACTTCGAGATCGTGAAGGTGACGGACATCAAGGAGATCATGAAGTACGGGGTTCTGACGACGCCGGGCCTTGCCGTGGACGGCAAGGTGAAAGCCGTTGGCAAGATCTTGGATGCCAAGCAGATCAAGGACATCCTCCAGAAGGAAAATTGAATAGGGTCCCGTTCCCGCGGGACACCCCCGAAAACCGCAGAAAGGTACCCTCCCATGAACGTACTTACCTGGTTGAAACGCAACCGTACCACGCTGACGATCCTCCTGGCCGCCACAGGCATCGCCATCATGCTTCTCTACACGTACTGCGACACGGCCTGCTCCTACCTGAGGGGCGACATCCTGGGGATCGACCTCAAAGTCATCGGCATCGTGTACATGCTGCTGATCATCGGGCTGACCATCGGAGGCGAGATGGGCGGGACGAGGATGCTGCTGGCCTCGGGACTCGGCGTGGAGGCTCATCTCTTCTACTTCCAGCACAAGGAAGAGGTGTACTGCCCCTTCTGCCTGGCCTTTGCGGTCACGCTGATTTCCGCCTTCGCGTTGAATCACGAAAAGCCCGCGGTCGCTCACAAGGGCCTCAGGGGTCGCGTGATCGGCATCCTGGGCGAGGCGGAGATCCCCTTCTTCACAAAGGTAAGGGTCCCTCTTCTGCTCATGACCATTCTGGGTTATCTGTTCATCACGCTCACCTTTTCGGGCTCCGTCACACCCGCCTACGGGGCGGACAAATCCCCCGTCCCGTCCTTCGGCAAGGGGCCCTGCCAGGTGATCGTCTTCACCGACTATTTCTGCCCCCCCTGCCAGGGTCTGGAGCCGAACCTGGAGCCCATGCTCGAGAAGATTCATGCCAAGGGGCGCGCCGAGATCATCTTCGTCGACATGCCCATCTACAAGGAGACGCCCCTTTATGCCCGATACTATCTCTACGCGGCCAACGCCAAAGGCGGTTTCAAGGACGTCATGGACGCCCGGCGGGCCCTGTTCTCGATTGCCCGCGGCAAGACCGTGAAGGACGAGGAGAGCCTGGCAAAGGCCCTGAAGGAGAAGGGTATCCCCTTCAAACCTTACGACCCAAAGCCCGTATTCAACGCCTGGAACGACATGATCCGCCAGCACAAGGTGCAGGGGACGCCCAGTTGCGTGATCAACGACTGCCGAGCGGGGATCAGCAACCACACGGGCGGGGACGACATTATGCAGGCCCTGTCGCGGTTCATGATGAGGCCGAAGTCCTCCTGAGAAAAGGTATTCTCGTTTCCCCTCCCTTGACGGGAGGGGATGAAGGGGAGGGTGAATGATTGCGCCGGCGTCTGATAGGAAAAGAATGACCGAACCTGGAAGGAGGGTTTGACGATGGCATACAAATCGATGGGGTTTATCGGTGGGGGACGGATCACGCGTATTTTTCTCGAAGCGCTGAACCGGAAGAAGATGCTCCCCGCAACGGTCGTCGTCAGCGACGCAAGCGGCGAGGTCCTGCAGAAGCTCAAGGAGAAATTCCTGAAAATTCAGACCGCTCAGGGCGACAACGCAAAAGCGGCGGGCCAGGACCTGGTCTTCCTCGCGCTTCATCCCCCGGCCATCGGGGGCGGACTCGCGGAGATCAAGGCAACGCTCAAGCCCGGGGCTGTTCTCGTCTCCCTGGCGCCCCGGTTCACGATCAAAGCGCTCTCGGAGGGACTCGGGAAGTTCGACCGGGTCGTGCGGATGATCCCGAATGCCCCGTCCATCGTGGGCGAGGGCTACAACCCCGTCGCCTTCGGCCCGGGAATTACAAAGAAGGAAAAAGAGGACCTCTCGAGGCTATTCAAGAAGCTGGGCGACTGCCCCGAGGTGGACGAGGAAAAACTCGAGGCTTATGCTATCATCACGGCGATGGGCCCCACCTACCTGTGGTTCCAGCTCTTCGAGCTCTTCGACCTGGGCAAGTCCTTCGGCCTGACGGACAAGCAGGCCTGGAAGGGAATCAAGAAGATGCTCAAAGGCGCCCTCGAGACCGTCGACGAGTCGGGGCTGACCCCGAAGAGATCATGGACCTCATCCCCGTCAAGCCCTTGGGGGAGGACGAAGCAGCCATCCGCAACGCCTACCGGACAAAGCTCACCGGTCTCTACCAGAAACTCAAGGGCTGAACAGGATGGCGCTCCGGCCATTCATATAACAGAAGGTGTTCCGCCATGGAAAAGAAGAAAGTGCTTTTCGTATGCATCCATAACAGCGCACGCAGCCAGATGGCCGAGGCATGGATGAACCAAATCTGCGGCGATCGCTTCAAGGCCGAAAGCGCGGGCCTCGAGCCGGGGACCCTGAATCCACTTGCCGTGGCCGTCATGAAGGAAGTCGGGATCGACATTTCCGGGAAAGCGACGCGGAGCGTGTTCGACGTCCTGAAAGCGGGTACCCTTTTTTCTTATGTCATCACCGTCTGCGACGAGTCGGCGGCCGAGGCCTGTCCCATCTTCCCGGGGCCGGCAAAGCACGTGCACCTGGGCTTCACGGACCCCTCGAGGGTCGAGGGCACCGAGGAGGAAAAGCTCGCGCGGGTCCGGGTGATCAGGGACGCCATCCGCCAGGCCGTCGAGGAGTTCTGCCGGCAGGAGCGTCCGTAGGGTGCGCAGAAAAAAGATCTGATGGGAGAACACGAATGGCCAGCGACATCGTGCAGGTTTCAATGGGTGATCGGTCCATCGGGATCGTCGGTCTGAAGAAGGTGATGACCGATCTGGCCGTGACGGCTTCCGGCAAAACGGACGGAGAATGCCGGGAGATCCTCTATCGGGGCATTGCGGATCAGAACTACATCCCGCTGAAAATGGTGGAGGAGATACAAGGATGCCCTTCTGCTGGCGTTCAAGGTCTTTACCGGCCAGGCGGCGGAACCGGCACCTGCCGGAGGCGTACGCATCCAGGTCCTGGGCCCGGGCTGCTTCAATTGCGACAGGATGACGCAGATCGTCCGCGAGGTGCTGGCCGAATTGAAGATCCCCGGAGATCTCTCCCATGTGACGGACCCCGTCGAAATCGCAAAATTCGGGGTTCTGGGCGTCCCGGCCCTCGTGATCAACGGACGAATCGTCTGCGTGGGGACCGTCCCGGACCGCAACCGGGTCAGGCAGTGGTTGCTAGACATGAAGGCCTCGGGGGAGTGCAAGGCGGAGGCATGACGGGATAAGGGCGAAACGGGATTCCCTGGCGAAGCGGACGTGAATGAACGCAACGAGCCGGAAGGAGGCAGGATCATGAACGCGCTGGTCATCATGGCAATCGGGCTATTCATCCTTTCCGTGGTCTCGGGAATGCTCGGCCTCGGCGTGGCCTTCTCCGCCGTCCCGTTCCTGGGGCTCTTTCTCCCGGATCTGGTTCACCAGGTGCAGCCCCTGAGCCTGCTGCTCAACGGGATCACGGCCCTCTTTGCCGTCTTCGGGTTCGCCCGGAGCGGACTGGTGGACTGGAAAAAGGCCATCACGCTTGCCGTGATCACGACCCTGACGGCGCCTGCGGGCGCTTACCTGGTCCAGTTTGTCGACCAGGTCTACGTCTGGTTTGCCTACCTGGCCTCGGTCCTCTACCTTTCCTACAGGCTGTTCCGGCCTGTGCACGAGCGGCCGGGGCAGGAGAACATCCGCCTCGCCTTCATTCTGGCCGTACCCATTTCCGTCCTGAGCGGGTTTCTGGGCATCGGTCCGGGCTTTCTCCTGATGCCGACCCTGATCATCGTAGGGTTCAACACCAAGATGGCCGCCGGAATCAACGCCTTCGCCGTCTGCCCGCCCTCCTTTTCGTCGCTCATCCCCCACATCGGGACGGCTCAATGGGATTTCAATCTGACCGTCACGCTGCTGATCGTCGGTGCTGCAGGCTCCTTTATCGGCGCAAGGCTCACGAGCCTCTACGTCCCGAGCGGGCGCCTGAAACAGATCTTCGGCGTCCTCATCGTGGTCATGACGGCCTACAAGATTTACACCCTGTTCCGTTGAAATCAGCCTCGGGACGATAGGGCAGCCGATTTCGGCTCTGAAAAACGCTCGTTTCATTCTGCAGCCTTTGAGCCGATGGTGTACTGCTATGAGATCAAGAGCCATATCCAGGATAAACGCATTAAAAGTATTCGATGACGCTACGCGCAAATCCTATTACGGCTGTGATCAGGAGTGGTACGCTACAGAATGGCAGCGCCTTTCAGGATGCGGGCCAACGGCTGTGTGCAATATCATCTGGTACTTGAGTCATATCCATCCAGATTTGGAACTGAACCTGAATTGCGTCAGCAAGGAAGCGTCCCTCTCCTTTTTAGAAGAACTCTGGGGCTTTGTCACGCCGACCGCCAACGGGATACCGACGACAAAGATGCTTTGCGAATCGGTCATGGGCTACACACAAGCAAAAAGGCTGGGCCTCAACTGCAGGGCGCTCGACATCCCTGAAGAGAAATCACGCCGTCCGCCGTTCATGGATATGGTTCGTTTCCTGGAAGATGGTCTGGGACAAGACTCTCCCATTGCCTTTCTCAATTTGTGCAACGGCGGTGAAGTGAATCTGGAGCCATGGCATTGGGTTACAATAATCGCTTTGAACTGCATGGACGATGGCACGCGGGCCACTATCGATATCCTCGATGAAGGTCGGGTCCAGAGAATTGATTTAAGGCTATGGTATGACTCAACGGTTCTCGGCGGGGGGTTCATATTTTTTCATGCTGCTGGAAATGACACGGAAATATCCGGGAATTCCGGGCTGGGGGCACATCGGACATCGGGATAGGCATGCAGGGGGACAATCGAACGCGGGAATGAGCGATCAATGGGTGTCAAGGGCGCGAAGGGGCAGTTTCCAGGATGCGAGCCGACGCCGGTCCCTCTTGCTTCCTGTAACCTGCAGTTTCCGACGGTTGGCTTCTGCAGTTGCCTTCCCGATCAATGCTCCTTCTGATAACAGAAACTTTCATCGAGGTGCTGCATGAAGATACGGATACTATGGATGCTGTTGCTTCTGATTTTGCCCGCAGTCCCCGCCGCGGCTGCGGACGATGTCTCGGGGATCTGCCTTCCGGCAACGGACGTCTCCGCCGAGTGGTATTTCCCGGAATGGCTGGGAACGAGCCCCCATGCCCCCGTCTTCCAGGTGAGAGACACGGTGAACAAATACGGGCGTTATGCCCCGATGACAAAGACCGTCACGATCAAGGACCTCATCAAGTATCACGGCCATTTCTGCGGAGGGCTCGTGGAAAGCGCCGCGGCCCTCAGGGTCGCCTTCGACAGGCTCTTCGCGGGCGGCATCGTCGACCGCACGGACCTGCGCATCGTCTCCAACAACTCGGCCTGCGGCGGCGACGTGGCGGCCTACCTCACGGGGGCAAGGCTCCGCTTCGGCACCCATCACATCGACAATGCGCTCACGGAGAGTGAGTTCTTCGTGCAGCAGGTCTCGACGGGCAGGACGATCCACGTCAAGCTCAACCCTGCCGTCTACCCGACGGAGGTCAAGACGCAGATGAGGAAAATCGAGTCGGGAACCTTCACCCCCGCCGACATCGATCGCTTCCAGGAGCTGCAGTGGGCCTACGCAAAGCGGATGGTCAACAGGCCGCTGGCGGAGTCCTTCCTCGTGAAGGAAATTTCCGGCTTCGCCTGGCCGGCGCCCGTTTGCAAGGACCTCGGCAAGAGAAGAGACAACGATTACAAAAACGTGCCGCTGAAGTGATCGAATCGGCCGGGACCTTCAATGCCGGGCAGAGCCATCGAAACGGAGCGGAGGAAAGGAGACACGTCATGAAGGAAAAAATCGTCATCTACGGCACCAACTGGTGACCGCACTGCACAAAGGCCAGGATGGCCTATGGGGACAGGGCGGCCTACATCGATGTCGATGCCGACATCAAGGATCTGCAGAAAATGCTCGACCACTCGGGCGGGAAAATGGCCGTCCCCGTCGTCGTCGAGGGGGACAGGGTCACTGTCGGCTTCGGAGCGGAATCCGGCTTCGGCTTCACCTGAGCGGTCCAGTGGCCCCTCGTGGACGGGCTGAAGAAGCGTTGAGTTCGAGCAATTGAATGCAGAATTCGCTGTCTGTTTCAGATCACAGTCATGAATTCCCGACCCACTTTCCTGTTTTCAAAGTATGTCTTAAGGTTCTCGGGCAAGTCTTCGAGTGGAGCGGTGCGACCGGCGGCTCTTGATCGATGTTGAGCATGGCGCCCATAACGACTTCCAGAAGCATGGGCAGCGGTGCGGAAGAGTAGACATTTCCCCTGTAGTGCCACTCGCGGCAATCGACTGCGGTATTGTTCTCGGTGAGGTCTCCGCAGGACTCGCACACCGACTCCCGGATGTCCTGGGCGATGTCCCGCCCGTTGATGCGGATCGTCGGGGAACTGAGAAGTGCGTGTTGTTTCGCCTCGTCTTCCGATTGCACGACGATTGCCCGGTACTTCAGTTCGATCCCCATTGCCTCCGCCACCGGGGTGAGAAGCCGCAGGGCATTCTCCAATTGATCCCCCGTCGGAACACACCGGGCACATACCGTCAAATCGATAACGACGAGTTCAATGTTCAGAACCCTGATTTCCTCGTTCCAGCCTGCATCAGCGGGGACCGCACAGACGTTTCCGGACTGTAATGTGGGCAGGTAAATCCTGCCTCCAGCTTTTTTATTCTGACTCTTATCCATATCCGCCTCATCATTTATATGTAGTCGTTAAACCGGCTCGATCCTCATTCGGCATATTCGAAATCCGCAACTTACCGTGCTCAGTAGACCATAAGATCCACAAGATATCCCGCCGCGATGGCAACCAGAAAAACGTTCATCACGAAAGCGACGATCAGTTTTTTTTTGAACATGGACCCGAGAATAATCATCTCCGGGATGCTGGCCCCGGCACCGCCGATGATGAGTGCCAGAACCGTCCCAACCCCCATCCCCTTTCCGACCAGGGCGGCACTGATGGGGATCACCGTTTCGGCCCGGATGTACATGGGCACGCCAACAGCCGCCGCGATCGGGATGGACCAGGGGTTGCCCGGCCCGGCGAGAGTCACGACGAGGTCCTGCGGGAAAAAGCCGTAGATGAAGGCGCCGATGGCTGCACCGAGCAGAAGATACCAGAACACCCCCTTGAACGTCTCGACGGCGAACGACGATGCCCTCTTCATCTTTTCCTGAAAGGGTTCCCGCACCGAGTCGGACACCGCGACGGGCGCTTCGAAGTTGGTCGTGCAACATATTGCTTGAGCCGGCTTCTGCGCAGCCGTCTCTTCTTCCCGGCCTCGGTTGGCTGCCGAAGATTGCAGGGCGGTTAAGGTAATAAGGGGTGAGGTCTGAATGCTCCCGGGAGAGCAGCAACCGGCTGCAGCGGACTGGTTTCTCGGGGAAAGGGAAACAAGATCCGGCTTGCTGGTTTCCGCGCAACAGGCTGCCTGAACATTCATCAGGGGTTTGACCTGCCCTTCCATGCCGAGTTTCGACAGCAGGAATGCCGCCGCCATGGAACCGAGAAAGGTGACGGCGACATAAACCACTGTTACTTTGTAGCCCAGAAGCGAGAGCAACAACGCGATAATCACCGGGTTGAGAACGGGCGAAGAAAAAAGAAATGCCATCGTTGGACCGAAAGGCACGCCGCCCCGGAGCAGACCGGACGTTATCGGTACGGTGGAGCAGGAACAGAACGGCGTTATGGCGCCGAGTCCCGCACCCAGGAGGTATTGCACCCAGGTGAACCGGCCGGACAGAAAGTCCCTGATACGCGACGGGGGGAGATATTCCGTCAGCAGCCCGATGAGAAAAGAAACGGCAACGAAGATGAGGATCAGTTCACCGGCAATCTCCAGGAAAAACTCACCGGCAGTGACGAAATTATTGAATTCGAACATCTGCAATTCTCCTATCCGCCTGATTTAGAACTCTATTCCTTCGAGAAACGCATTTTGATGTCTTCCATGAAAACAAGATGATCGTTCTCGAGCGCCTTATAAATATAAGGGATCGTGGATCGCCAGGCCTCGAGCGCTACCTCGTAAGCCTTCATTCCCAAGGGGGTCAGGGTATAGACACGTCTTTTCCTCGCGCCCTTGAGCTGCTGATCCTCATGGATTTCCGCATAACCGTTCTGTGACAGCTCCTTGAGGAGGGGGTAAATCGTTCCAAAGGTGGAAACGCAGCATCCGCTGGTCATGGATTCCAATTCCTTCAACACCCCGTAGCCATGGTTGGGTCCCTTGGACAAAATCTTCAGAACAAGAACCTTTGTGAGGCCGATATTGATCAGTGATTTCCAGTAATCCAAATCGGTAAGTCCCATCGGGTTACGACCTCCCTGAGCGGTAATTCCATTATATTGATGATCTATATAATGATCACTATCATAATATTTCATTTTGTCAAATCTTTTCTGTATGAATTGCTTAGGCCCGATCCGAACGGATCCGGCTGATCCCGGTAAGCTTGGTGCGAACCCGTCAATCAGCTAGGTTCTGCACAACAGAAGGAATACAGGAAAATGAAAGGCCTGTTCCTGCGTATGGGAACATTCAGCCCCGGCATATTGAATCGTTGTGTCCCCATCCTATCAAGCGGGATGGCCTGCTGTTTGCAGATCAAAGACGGTCAGATCCATCGAATGGAGGACGTATCGTGGCCAGCCGCAAATCGTTTAAACTGTTGACCTTTCTTCGATCCTTTTCCATGTCTGTCGTTTTCTTCTGCCTGCTCGTTATAATCTGTTCCATCGCTCCTGCTGCCGGTGCGGAAAAGGAAGCGATCCCGTCTTACGGCCAGGGCCCCCACGAGGTTCTCATCTTCTCGGACTACTTCTGTCCGCCCTGCCAGACACTGGAGCCGAAGCTCGAGCCGGTCCTGGATGCACTCTACAAACAGGGCAATGTAAAGATCCGCTTCGTGGACACGCCCATGCACAAGGAGACACCCCTGTTTGCCAAGTTCTATCTCTATGCCGCCAAGGCTGCCCCGGATTACAGGGCAGCCTTGCGGGCCAGACAGGTTCTTTTCGCATTGGCGGAGAAGGAGAATGTTTTCTGGATGGACGAGAGGATCGAGGAGGCGTTCCGGAAGGAAAAGATCGCCTATAAACCTTTCGACTTCCGCACCGTCCAGCCCGAACTCAACAGGCTGATCAGTGAGCACCGGGTGGACTCCACACCGACCTGCGCGATCCTCTCCCAGGGCGCGAAGGCCCGGAAGTATGTCGGGGCGGGTGATATCCTGAAAGGGCTTCGGCCTCTCCAGACCGCTCCGGGAATGAAATAGATCCCTCAGGGCAGCGTCCCTGACGCGACGAGAATGCTGACGAACGCGTCCCCGCAGCCGCTCTGCGATGCGGCGCAGCAGTTCTCGCCGACGCAGTCGATCTTCACATCCATAAGACCCGCTTCGGTAAACCAACGGCCCACATCCGGCCGGTCGAACCCCATCCACCGGTCGCAGTGCTCCGTCCGGAGAAAGTCGAAATCGTGGCGGTCCAGATCGGTTATGACAAGCTTGCCGCCGGGTTTCAGGATGCGCGCCATCTCACGGATGGCTGCGGGGGGCGAGTCGACATGGTGGAGGTACATGTTGGCGAAGACATAGTCCACAGAGCTGTCTTCCAGGGGCAGAGATTCCGCCTCGCCGATACGGCACTCGACGGCGCCGCCCTCACCGAATTTTCTTTTCATCTCTTCGAGCATGGCTTCGGAGCGGTCGACGGCGATTATGCGGAGCCCGCGCTCGAGAAGCCCCTCCGTGACGAAACCCGCACCTGCGCCGATGTCGGCGGCAAGCCTTCCGGGCTCGACACCAGCCACGGCAAAGGCCTTCTCACGGACGGCTTCTGAAAAGAACCCTTTTCGCAGGTTGTCCCACTGCGGGGCCACGGTATCGAAGTACTGCCGGCTTTCCAAGGGCTGCCTTCCTTATTATTTCCGCTCTTGCTTCAAAAACTTCTCGCTCTCCATGAATTCGCCAAGCAAGCGCGCCGTCGCCCCGGTCAGGTCCCGGCACGCGAGCAGCTTCTCGCTTTTGTAAAAAGCCTTCAACGCATTGACATCCGACCAGTCCACACCGGCAATGTCGCGGCAATAGATTTTCCCCTGGCCGATCTCCTCCCGGAACCGCTTGAGGAATTCACGGACCAAAGCCCACATCCGGATGTTTTCCTTCTCTTCATCCTTCCCGCGGCTGAACTGCAGGCCGAAGACGGCCAACGCCCCAAAGACAGCGCCGCAGACTTCGCCCGTTCCCAAGCCACCGCCATAGGCACCCACGGCCCGGATCAGCTCTTCGTTGCCCCTGCCCAGCTTTTCCTGCCCGACCGCAAGAACGGCCTGGCTTCAATGGTAGCCCTTCTCGAACATCTGTATCGCTTTTTCTCGCATCTCATCCGGTGTCATCGTTCAACCTCCTTTCTTGAGCCTCTTGATCCCCGAGACGCGGACACTCACAACGGTCTCGGTGGCCTGCCGCGCCAGTTCCTCCATGGAGAGATTCAGGGATTCGGCAAGCGCCGCAAGCATGGGGTCCGTTGTGACGCAGTCCACGGGAAAGGGCGTCTCGCTCTGGACCGTTACGTCCTCGAAGCCCGCCTGCCTCATCTCCCCCAGGTAATCCTCCTTAAGGGCGGCGCCTGCGACACAGCCGATATAGGCCGCAACGGAGTTCTTCACAAAATCCGGCAGCGGCCTGGTCAGGACGATGTCGGAAACCATGAGCCTGCCCCCCGGTTTCAGGACCCGGAAGGCTTCGCTGAATACGCGGCCCTTGTCGGGGGCCAAGTTGATGACGCAGTTGGAGATGATGACATCGACACTCCCGTCCTCGACGGGCAGGTGTTCGATGTCCCCAAACCGGAATTCCACATTTTCAATGCCGTCCTTCCTGGCATTCTCCGTAGCTCTTTCGATCATCTCCGGTGTCATGTCGACACCGACGACCCTGCCCGTCTTGCCCACGCGGTCAGCGGCCAGGAAACAGTCGAATCCCGCGCCGCTGCCCAGGTCGAGGACCGTTTCGCCCTCCTTGAGCGACGCCAGGGCGATGGGATTGCCGCATCCAAGACCCAGGTTTGCACCCTCGGGGGCTGCCGAGAGATCGGCCTCGTCATAGCCGATCTTCTTGCCGATCTCCATGACGACGGCGGGCCCGCCGCAGCACGACACCGACCGGCAGCAGGAGCCGGATGTGGCGGCGATGCTTCCGTATTTTTCGCGAACGACGCTTTTAATATCCTTTTCTTCCATGTCAGCCTCCGATGTCTTTCAGCGGGTCATCATGATGGGTTCGAGGAAGTCCTTCACCTTGTCGGCCAGGAAATCCGCCTTGACGAGGGTGAAGCAGCAGATCTCCCCGTCCTTCTCCCAGCTGATCAGGGCCAGCTTGTCCCCCGTGCCGATCTTTGCCCGATCGCGGAGCTCCTTGGGGAGGACCATCTGCCCCCTCTCGTCGATGCCGATGAGGGATTCCATCCGGCAACGGCTCGTGAATTTTTCCGCTGTCAGACAGCAGGTTTCGTCCTTCTTCTTTTTCACCATGCGTCAAGCACCTCGCAGTCAATGGATTCAGTCTGATTAATCAGAGCAATCAGATTAATCTGAATATATGGATGCTGTCAAGAACTTTTTTATGCACTGCACACAGGCGCCCTCAGGCAGGAAAAACCTTGCTTCTCATCCCCGGAGGGATTAACTTATATATGGATTCTACAGAACCCACGCTTCACACCAGCCCTCCACCTGGCGATCCCTCGCAGCATAACGCCTCTTCTCTTATTCTCCTGAAAGGCAAGGCATCGTCCTTGTCGAATCGATGATCCCGCGGAACCGGGATCGCAGAGCGGTTGTACACCCCGATGACGGGGCCAGGGGACTCCGCGTCAGCGGTTCAACCGCAAAGGAGGCCGGACCGTGGAATACAGGGGCTTTCTTTTCACGAAAATCGAATTCCGTGATTTTGACGTCGTTGTGCCTTTCGTGTGCACATGCTGCGGATGGTGCTGCGAGCACTACCTGCCACGGTTCGCCGAGAGCGAAATACTGAGGATCGCAGAGGACGCGCACCGGCAGCTCGATGAAACACTCAGGCAATATCTCGAGGGATACGATAAAAAACGGCACGGCAGGGATGTGAGCTGTATCTTCCTTCTCGGCAACGGTCTCTGCGGGATCCACGACCACCCCCTGAGGCCCGAGGTCTGCCGCCTCTACCCCTTCTCCTTCCGTGACGGCGACGAGCGATGCCCACCCTTTCGCTACCATCGCCGGATCGTCGCGGCCCTTACCGCGGATGCCGGAGCCCTGGAGCTTTACGATTCGAGCTTCTGTCCCGAGACCGGGCTGCGGCCCGTTCCCGGCGAAATCTGGCCTGCGATCCTGGGAAGATTTCTCGCGGCCGACCCGCCTGTTGAGGTGATCGTGCCCTTTCTGGCCCTCAATGGCGTGCTGCCGCCAGAGATCGAAAAGCGGATGCCACCCGATGCGGAAATCCGGGTCTGAGGCAGAGTTTTCGGGCGATAAAAAACCCGGGACGATTGAGTTTTCCCGGGTTTTGTCCTGCCTGCAGCCTCGTTCCTCAGGAGGCTGATTGGACGGCTTTGTCAGCCTGGCGCACGGCGATGAGCACGGGGTCCCAGGCATTCGAGTAGGGAGGGGCGTAACTGAGGTCCAGGTTGATCATCTCCTGGACGGACATGCTTGCGTGCAGGGCCGTGGCGAAGATGTCGATCCGTTTTGCCGCCCCCTCGATGCCCACGATCTGGGCGCCCAGCAGACGCCCGGAACCTTTCTCGGCAAGGATCTTTACGGTGATGGGTCCCGCGTTGGGATAGTAGCTCGCCCGGGTGGTGCTCTCAATCTTCGCTGCGACATGCTCCAACCCGATAGCTCTGATCTCATGCTCCTGAAGGCCCGTCCGGGCAACCTCCCACTTGCAGATCTTGCTGGCGGCGGTGCCCACGACGCCGGGGAACGTGGCATAGCCGCCCCCCAGGTTGATGCCCGCCACGCGGCCTTGCTTGTTTGCGATCGTCCCCAGGGCAATGTGGACGGGCTTGCGGCTCACGAGATGGAAGGACTCGGCACAGTCGCCCGCCGCCCAGATCCCGCCGCTTGCCGTCTGCATCCGGTCGTTGACGCGAATGGCATTGCGGACACCGAGAGCAATCCCCGCCTTGGCCGCCATTTCCGTATTCGGGCGCACGCCGAGGCCGAGGATGACGATATCGGCAGGGAGGGTTCTTTTGTTGGTCACGACGGCCTTGACGCGACCATCGGCCACCTCGAACGCCTCGAGGGTCTCTTCGCGATAGAGCTTGACGCCGGACTCGACGAGGGCATCGGAAACAAGGGATCCCATGTCGGGGTCCAGCGTGTTCATGACCTGCACGCCCCGGTCGACGAGGGAAACGTCCAGTCCCCGCATGATGAGCGCCTCGGCCATTTCGAGTCCGATGTAGCCGCCTCCGATGACGACGGCCGTTCTCGGCTTTTCGTTGTCCACGGCGTTCCTTACGGTGATCCCGCTCTGCAGAGAGTGGATGCCGTATATTCCGTCGGCATCCGAGCCGGGCACCTCGGGGCAGAACGGCAGGGCCCCCGTTGCGATCAGGAGCCGATCGTACGGCTCCCACCATCCCTTCTTGCTCTGCAGGCACTTCACGAGGACGCGACGGTTTTTCGGGTCGATCTCCTCGACCTCATGGAGCACCCGGGCGTCAATGTCGTAATCGGACTTGAATTGCTCCGGCGTAACCGCGATCAGCGTTTTGACATCGTCGACAACCTTGCCGACGTAGTAGGGGATGCTTCAGGCCGAGTAGGAGGTATGGGGACCTTTTTCGAAGGCAATGACGTCCAGACCCTTGCTCAGCCGCTTTGCCTGGGCGGCGGCGCTCATCCCCGCGGCGTCCCCGCCTATGACCACAAGCCTCTCCTTTGCCATCGTTCGCGCCTCCTTCTGCTTTCGTGTGAAAATGATACCACAGAACCGGCTGCGACGTAAGCGGTTCCGAGCAGGCAGCCTGGCCGACCCCCGGGTTGCATTTGACACCGTTTTGTGATTAGTCGAACGGGCGGCCGGAACGTGGCCTTGAAACCGACGCAGAGGTTGCCGAGACATGAACGAGGACCGGGACATCACTCTCGAGATCCTGAAAAAGCTCTTTGCCGTAACCGGCAAGGACTATTCGGAGAAGCTGATCGACTACGGGACGAACCCCGTAAACGCCAGACCCCTCGAAAAATACGACGGCTACGGAAAGTGCATATCCGATGACTGCGGGGACGTGGTGGAGGTCTGGCTGCTTGTCAGAGACGGCAGGGTCGAAGAGGCCACGTTCCAGACGACAGGCTGCCTGCCGACCTGCGCCTCCGTCGCGGCGGCCACGGCGCTGGCCAAGGGGCGCCCGATCCGCGAATGCCTCAAAATCACTCAGAGCGCCATCATCGAGGAGCTGGGCGGGATGCCCGAAAAGGATCACCACTGTGCGCAGTTTGCGGCCCGGACCTTCCAGAGGGCACTGAGAAGCTACGTGACGGGAAGGAAAAACAAAACCGCATGAGGGTTTCAGGCGGGACGGCAGATTGTGTTTCTACAGCATAGAATTCGATTTCTGCGCGAAGTACAGAGGAGGACCGGCCGGGACATTTTGCCCGGCCGGTTCCGTATCGTTTACTTGTAGGCGCCGCAGCACAATATCATATCACCCACCTTGAAGACGTAGGTGGTCTTCGCTTCGATCTTCTTGGTCTCCGGGTTCGTGTACTTGTAGTCCACCCAGCCGCTGCCCTTTGTCTTGGCTACTTCGACGATATCCTTGCGGAAAAGTTTTCCGTCCGGATCGGGAACATTGATGAGATCCTTCCCGATGAGCTTCGGGTTTTTGGGATGGGCGATGATTTTGCCGCTCATGTCATAGGCAAACACGTAAAGCTCGCCCTGGTCGAACTGGCCTTTGGCAAGATTGATCTCCTTGAGCGCTGCATCCTTGCCGTTGGCCTTCGCATATGCGGCGGCTTTCTCAACGAGCGCCTTCGCATCCTTCTGAGACGCTACGGCACCAGAGGCAAGCGCAAGCCCTAAAACAAAACAAACCGCGAACGTGATCATGAGGACTTTCTTCATCGATCTACCTCCAGGGAGAGTTATGGCTTTAAAATTCCTCGCTCCGGGGTGCGAGGAATTTAGAAACTCAGGGATCTGGTTTATCTGTTATTATGCTCGCTTACCCCGCAGCAACGTTCGACTGGCTCACGTCAGGCGCTGCGGGGACCGGGGGCGCCTGTGAAAGACCCCATTCCTTAATCTTCCTCTCCCTTGAGGGGAGAGGACAGAGGTGAGGGTGAATGCCCCCCTTCCTCAGATATCAGGTGCGCAATCATGTCTAGCCAATTACCTTACCGGGAAGCCCCGCTGTGCGGAATCAGGCTTCAATGCGCGTGCAATCGTTTTCAATCCGGGAGCGTTCCATGAATGTGACACAGCAATGGATTAGCACAATCCGTGCCACATAGTGGAACTCGGCGGCGGTGCCCTTGAGTCTCGCCGGACCGGCATGAAATAAGGTTTTGCAGCCTGTTTTCAGATGGTGTATGGTTCCTCCGTCTGCGGCAGCTCGCTGCAGACGGGAAAAGATCGAAGGGAGAGAGTATTTATGGCAGAAGACATCCGATGGGTAAAGACACACTGCGCACGCATGGACCACGGGGGCTGCACGCTCCTGGTGGGGGTTCAGGATAACAAGATCGTCAAGATCAAGGGCGATCCGACAGGCTTTCTCAGCAAGGGCTACACCTGCATCAAGGGGCTCGCCTCGGCGGACAAGCTCAACCACCCGGACAGGCTTCGTTACCCGCTGAAGCGCGTCGGCGGCCGCGGCGAAGGCAAATGGAAACGGATCCCCTGGGATGAGGCCCTGAAGACGGTGGCCGAGGGTCTGCTGAAGGTGAAGGAACAGTACGGCGCAAAAGGCGTCGCCTTCGGCGTGGGCATGCCCAAGGGGCTCGACCACTTTATACAGATCCGTCTGGCGAATCTCTTCGGCTCGCCCAACATCATCGCCTCCCAGGATGTCTGCCACGCCCCGCGTGAGATCACGGGAATGCACACCTGCGGGTTCTACCCCGTGGCGGATCTGCACTACGCGAGCAAACTCGTCGTCCTGTGGGGGAGCAACATCACCTCCACCAACGAGGAAGGCGAGATCTGCAGCATGCTGATGAAGCAGATCAAGGACGGTACAGAGATCATCGTCATCGACCCGCGGCGGATCGACCTGGCAAAGAAGGCCAAGCACTGGCTGCAGCTGCGGCCTGGCACGGACTCGGCGCTCGCCCTGGGGTTTCTCAACGTCATCATTGAAGAGGGCCTCTACGACAAAGAGTTCGTCGAGAAGTGGGCCCACGGCTTCGACGAGCTTGCCGCCCACGTGAAGAGCTACACACCGGAGAAGGTCTCCGAGATCACCTGGGTGCCGGCCGATACCATCCGCCAGGCCGCCCGGGCCTACGCTGCGGCAAAACCCGCGGCCATTCAGTGGGGAAACCCCATCGAGCACAACACGCAGACCTTCGAGACGACGCGGGCCCTGATCTGCCTCATGGCGATCACGGGGAACCTCGATGTCCCCGGCGGAAACGTGGACCCCCGGGACCCCAAGATGCTGGGCCTGGCGCCCCTGGTTAGGGCCGATCTCATCCCCGACAAGCGCAAGGAGATGGTCGCCAACTTCCACGGCATCATTCCGCGCCTTATGACGAACGCGCCAGCCTACTTCCGGAAGGCGATCCTCGAGGACGTCCCCTACCCCATCCGGGGCGCCTACATGATGTGCTGCAACCCCATGCTCTCCTACGCCGACAGCCGTCTGACCTACGAGGCCTTCATGAAGCTCGACTTCCTTGCCGTTGCCGAGATCTTCATGACGCCCACGGCGGCCATGGCCGACATCGTGCTGCCGGCCGCGACCCAGTTCGAGTTCAACGACATCGGCCACATTGGCCTCGGCCACGGATACATCCTGGCCCGCCCCAAGGTGGTGGAGCCGCCCGATGAGTGCTGGCCCGACATCAAGATCATGAACGAGCTGGGCAAGCTCATGACGCCGAAAGAGCTCTGGAAAGAGAACTTCGACGAGTTCGCCGAGGACGTGGTGAAGCCCGCGGGACTCACCTACGCGCAGTTCTGCGAGAAGGGCTACCTGAAGGGTCCCGAGCGGTTCAAGAAGTACGAGGAAAAGGGATTCGCAACACCGACGACCAAGGTGGAGCTGCGACTCAGCACCGCCGAGAAGTTCAAGCTCTCGCCGCTTCCCGTCTACAAGGGCCTGCCCGAGGCGGAGGACCCGGCATACCCGCTCGTTCTCACGAGCGCCAAGAGCCGCTACTTCCTTCATTCTTCGTACCGGTGGATCGAGAAGCTGCGCAAGCTCAACCCCGACCCGAGGCTGGAGATCCATCCGGAGACGGCCCGGAAGTTCGGCATCGCCGAGGGCGACAAGGTCCTCATCGAGACCCTCTACGGGAAGATCACCCAGATGGCCTATTTCAGCGAAGCACTCGATCCGCGCGTTCTGTGCGCCGCCCACGGCTGGTGGTTCCCCGAGGGCAAGCCGGAGACGCAGTACGACTGGCAGACGTCGAACTTCAACATGCTTACATCGGTCGGCAAGCTGGGAAAAGAGTATGGAACACCCAATCTGAAAGGACTTCCCTGCAGGGTGAGCAAGGCGTGAAGAAGGGTATCGGGTATCGGGAATAGGGTATAGGGAAAGAAGCGGAAACAATCGTAATCAATAAAGGGCCCCGTCCGGATGCGGTATGTCTCTCGCGCTCCTTTCATCCTGGAGTCAACAAGACACCAATCGTCACAAGCATGCTTCCTTTCAAACGATAACTCGTGCCCGCTGGTGTCCGGTAGGGTGTTATCTGGAAACCAGATAACATCCTATAAGAAGAACTTTTGCATGCTTAACAAGTTGAATTGAACAACTTATTTCCATCCTGGCACAGGAGTGATATATGGAAAAAGTAACGATTGGGCATATTATCAGGAAACCATATAAACATTGTTGGGCAACTCGGGCAAACCGTGAGACTAGGTCGGCGCAACAGCTGCTGGCGAACGATTATCGAGCTAACGCATTTAATAAGGAGATTATTTATGAACCGGAAGACATGGTTCATGATGGTCCTCGCCCTCTTCGCGCTACCGGACGCAGTACCGGCGCAGGAAGCCAGTCTGCAGGACTTCGTGAAGGCCATGCAGGCGCTGCCGCAGATCGTCATCTACCAGGCAAAGGAAATCGTCACCCTGGATCCGGCGAAACCGACCGTGCAGGCGGTGGCGGTGTTGGGAGACCGGATCATCGCAACCGGTGCTCTTGACGAGCTCAAAGCGGCGGCTGGCAAACAACCATACAGGGTTGACACGACTTTCTCGAACCAGGTTGTCGTCCCCGGCCTCATCGCCCAGCACGACCACCCGCTCCTCGCCGGGCTCACGATGACGAGCGAAATCATCGCGATCGAGGATTGGGTCCTCCCGCGAGGCACATCGAAGGCAGCGAAGAACCGCGAAGAATACCTGAAGCGGTTGACCGAGGCGAACAGAAGGATGCAGGATCCGGACGCGGTGCTCCTCACCTGGGGCTACCACCAATCCTTCCACGGCAAGCTGAAGAAGACCGACCTCGATGCCATCAGCGGCACCCGTCCCATCATCGTCTGGCACCGCTCCGCGCACGAGGTCTACCTGAACTCCGCGGCCGAGAAGAAGTACGGTGTGACCAGGCAGTGGTTCGACAATCTGCCCGACAGCGCAAAGAACCAGTCGGACTTTGCGAGCGGCCACTACTGGGAGCAGGGCGGGTTTGCCGTCTTACCCCTCATCTCCCCTGCGATAGCGTCGCCCGAGCGCGTGCGGGCCGGCCTCGAGTTCGTCAAGGGCTACTACCACGCCAACGGCGTGACGCTGGGCTGCGAGCCGGGCGGCATCCTCTCCAAGCCGATGCAGGATGCCCAGAACGCCGTGCTGGGCGACTCCTCCTCTCCCTTCCGCTTCTACTTCATCCCTGACGGCAAGTCGATCACGGGTGCGTTCCCCGACGAGACGGTGGCCGGGGAGACCGAAAAGCTCCTTTCCTGGGGTCATGGGATGACGGCCTTCCTGCCGAAGCAGGTGAAGCTCTTCGCCGATGGCGCCATCTTCTCGCAGGCCATGCAGTTGACCGGCGGCTACACGGACGGCCACCTGGGCGCGTGGATGATGGACCCTGATTTCTTCGCCAGGTCGTTTAGGGTGTACTGGGACCACGGCTACCAGATCCACATCCATGTCAATGGTGATGCTGGCCTCGACATGGTCCTCGACCAGCTCGATCTCAGCATCCGCCATCAACCGCGGTCTGATCACCGCACCGTTGTTGTCCACTTTGCCGTAGCACGGCCGGATCAGGTGGATCGGATCAAGCGCCTCGGTGCGATCGTGAGCGGAAATCCCTACTATCCGGTCGCTCTTGCCGACAACTACCGGACGAACGGCCTGGACCCCGAGCGCGCCGACATCATGGTGCGGATGGGTGATGTCGAGAGAGCCGGCATCTCCTACTCATACCACGCGGACATGCCGATGGCCCCAGCTCAACCGCTGTTCCTCATGTGGGCGGGCGTCAACCGGATCACAAACGAAGGGAATGTCCGCGGGCCGGAGCAGCGCGTGAGCCGCCTCGGCGCGCTCAAGGCAGTCACGATAGAAGCCGCCTACTCGTTACGTATGGAGAAAGATGTCGGAAGCATCGTGCCGGGTAAGCTCGCGAACTTCACAGTCCTCTCCGACAACCCGGTCACGATTGATGCCATTAAGATCAAGGACATCAAGGTCTGGGGCACGGTCCACGAAGGCCGCGTCCTGCCGGTGAAGCGGGCGGCCGGGGCTAAGGAAACGTCCGTTTTCGGCCCAGTGCTCGACGAGCCAACGCTCGCGGCCAGGCTGGAAGCCGACCGCGATGATCACGCGCGGGGCGTGCATAGCGACGCCTGCTTGGTGGCACAATACCTCGCGGCGGCGATCTACCGGGCTCAATAAACAGGCGTGCCTTCCAACCATCTCATGCAGCGGACGCGGACAAACCGCGCCGCTGATGCGAGACGTTATGACGTGTCGGCAGTCACCCCTTGCAGGTGAAAATGGGGAAGAGCGGGGCAGCAGGGCTCTCCGATACTACATGAGCCCGTACTTCTTGAGCTTCAGGTGCAGCGTGCGTCGTGTGATGCCGAGGCGGCGGGCTGTCTCGCTTTTATTTCCCCCCGATTCGTCAAGGGTCTTTAGAATCGTTGCCTTTTCCACTGCTTCCAGGGACGCGCCGTTTCCAGCGGCGGCGACGGCTGCCGGTCCGGAGGGCGCCTGCAGGGCTTGCGCCTCGAGGACGGGTGCCACATCCTCCTCGTCGAGCACGTCCGCACGGGTCAGTACGACCCCACGCTCCACAGTGTTCATCAGCTCCCGGACGTTTCCAGGCCAGGGGTAGCGCAGGAGGCGGTCCATGGCCCGGGGGGTGAATCCTTGCAGCGTCTTGCGGTTTCTCTCCGCGAAGAGCTTCAGAAAGTGCTGGGCCAGAAGCGGGATGTCCTCCCTGCGTTCCCGAAGCGGCGGCACTCGAAGGTTCACCACGTTGAGCCGGTAGTAGAGATCCTCCCGGAACCGGCCTTCCGTGAGGGCCTTGAGCAGATCGCGGTTCGTCGCGGCAATAACGCGCACGTCGACCCGGATGAGTTCCTCGCCCCCCACGCGGGTGAACTCCCTCTCCTGCAGGACCCGCAGGAGCTTCACCTGCATGCCCAGCGACATCTCGCTCACCTCGTCGAGAAAAATCGTCCCCCTGTCGGCCTGCCTGAATTTGCCTTCCTTGCGCCGGTCGGCGCCGGTGAAGGAGCCCTTCTCGTGGCCGAAGAGCTCCGATTCCAGCAGCGTCTCCGTGATGGCGGCGCAGTTGATGCGGATGAAGGGACCTCCCTTGTGGGGGCTGTTGGTGTGGATGGCCCCGGCGATCATTTCCTTCCCGGTGCCCGATTCTCCGGTGACCAGGACCGTCGCCTCGGAGGGGGCTACCTGCGCCACCAGGTCCAGGAGCTTCGTCATGGCGGCGCTGCGGCCGATGAGGTTTCCACGGTCGAAGCGGGCGCCCAGGCTTTCCCGGAGAACCCGGTTTTCCTCCTTCAGGTGCGTATGCTCCAGGGTCCGATCCATGGCAAGCCGCAGCTCGTCGAAGTCGAGGGGTTTTGTCAGGTAGTCGTAGGCCCCCTTCTTGAGGGCCTCGACGGCCGTTTCCACGGAGGCGTAGGCCGTCATGAGAATGACGGGCAGGGCGGGGTTGAACCGGCGGATCTCCTCGAGGGCCTCGAGCCCCGAGACGCGGACCATCCGGATGTCCATGAGGACAAGATCGAAGGGATCTTTCTGTACCGCCTCCACGGCCGCGGCGCCGTCGTCGGCCTCGCGGACATCATAACCCCAGCCGGTGATGAGCGTCTTGAGCATGGTTCGGTGGGCAAAGTCGTCATCAACGACGAGAATGGTGTTTTTCGCATTCATGGAAAATATCCTGTCTTCACGTGATCAGTCAGGAACGTGATTGCTCGATGGGCAGAAGGATCGTAAAGGTCGTGCCCTTCCCCGGCTCGCTCTCCAGGCGGATCTCGCCGCCGTGGACCTCGACGATCCGGTGAACGATGGCAAGCCCCAGCCCCGTCCCCGATGGTTTTGTCGTATAGTAGGGGTCGAAGACTCTCCCGATATCTTCCTTGCGGATCCCCGCACCCGTGTCGGTAACGCTCACCCGCAGGCTGCCCCCGTCGTGGCGGGTGACGCTCACGGACAGGACGCCTCCCCTGTCCGTGGCGGCCAGGGCATTCAGGAAGAGGTTGAGAAAGACCTGGGTCATCCGGTCCGGGTCGATGAAGGCATCCGGAAATCCGGAGGCAAGGTCTGCCTTTACGGTGATTCCCTTCTCGCGCGCCTGTCCCTCGACCGTGCGCAGGACGTGCCGCACCAGGCCCGCCAGATCCGTTGCCTTCCTTTTCAGCTCCATGGGCCGGGAAAATTCCAGCAGCTCGGTGATGACCCGGTTGAGGCGGTCGACCTCCTGGATCATGATGTCGGCCACCTTCACGTCGTCGGGCACCCCGTCATAACGCTGGCGAAAATACGTGGCAAAGCCCTTGAGCGAGCTGAGCGGGTTGCGGATCTCGTGGGCCACACCCGCCGCAAGACTCCCGACAGCGGCGAGCCGCTGGCTGCGCTCCACCTCCTTGCGCAGATGCTGCAGTTCAGAGAGGTCCCGAAGGAGGGCAATGCGGCCGATAAGCTCCCCTTCGTCGTCTCGCAGGACTGCCGCGATCACTTCCAGGGGGACCGTGCGACCCTCGCTGACCATGCACTCGAACTCTTTCTCCACAATCGGCCGCCCCGGCCCCAATTCCTTCAGCATGTCCAGGCATGCGAGGGGGAGGATCTCCGACGAGGGCTTCCCGATCGTGTCCGCCGATGAGCGGCCGAGCAGCCTTTCCGCCGTGTCGTTGAACACCACGATCCGCTCGCCGGAGTCGACGGCCACAAGCCCCACGGGCATGTGCTCCACGAGGCTGTCGGAGAGGGCCTTCACCCTCGTAAGCGAGGCCCGCGTTGACCGGTATCCCAGGGCAAGGAAGAGAGAGACGATACCGGCAAAGCCGATGAGCACGAGCACCGAGGCCGTGATGATCGTGTTCCACCTGTCCTGCTCATGAGCTGCCTGGACGGGTGCCATGTTGAGGCCCACGAAAATCACGTAGGACGCCCCCCGGGTCTGACCGTTGAATCCCCCATAGGGTTCCTCCCGGGGGGCAAACCGGCGATAGACCTCGAAGGTATCGGGGCCCTCGGTACCGGCGACGATTCTCCACTGTGCGGCACCCTGCCGGGAAAGAACCGCAAGGTCGAGATCCGTCCCGTAGGTATCACCGACCATGCCCGGGTCGCTGTCGGCGAGGATTCTTCCCTCCGTGTCGGTGATGACGAAGTACTCCACGCCGGGCTGCTGAGCCGTCTCGATGAGCAGTTTCTGCAGTTGAAAGCTTCCCCAGTCCATCCCCTCGCCGGCCCTCGCACCCGCCTCGAAGGAACGGATCAGAGCCTCCCCCTTCTCGAGCAGCAGCCGGGTGCTCATGTCCATGTGGCGGTTCACATTTTCCCAGGTGAAAAAAGCGAAAAGCGGGACCAGTACCGCCACGGCCCCCAGGATGACCCAGGGGGGGACGAGTAACCATACCTTTTTTCTTTCAACTGCTACCACTGGGTGCCTTCCTGCAACGCCGAGAATGGCTGGGCATGAAGTTAAGAAGTTGAGAAGGTAAGAAGTTCAGAAAAATAAGGGTCCCCTTTAGCCTTAGGCCCTATGCCCTGAGCCTTTAGCCCGTCACATGGATACTGCGTATCCATGTGTATACATCATCTGGATACATACTATCCATATTTTTCTCATGGCTGGGAACGGGGCAGGTGGTTAAAATGACAATACAACAATCATAACATATACTTAAAACTAAACTATCCCTCCTGGCACGCTCGTTGCCCTATGGTCTATGCAAGAAAGCAACTCCAAAGGAGAGTGAAACCATGAAAAAGTTGATGATTGTAATGACAGCCCTTCTTCTCGTAACGGCCTTCGTGATGCCGGCCGACGCCATGCGCGGCGGCGGGAAGGGCCACGGATACGGCTTCTGCAATGGAAACGACCTTTCGGGCGTGCAGGGCCTCAACCTGACGGCCGAGCAGAAGACGAAGATCGGCGATCTGCGGACCGCACACCTCAAGGACATCAAGCCCCTCCAGGACAAGATGCACAGCAAGGCGGGCGATCTGAGGCTCCTGTGGCTGGAAAAGAGCCCCGACGAGGCCAAGATCCGGGCCACGGAAAAAGAAGTTCGCGTGCTGCGCGACCAGATGCAGGATAAGGGCAGCGATTACCGCTGGGCCGTCTACAAGTCCCTCACCCCGGAGCAGCAGGAGCTGCTGAAGCAGAACAGAGCGACGGGCCGCTGCTTCGGCGCCGGGCCCGCCGGCAAGGGCATGGGCGAAGGCCGCGGGACGGGTCACGGGATGGGCCACGGCATGGGCGGAAACATGAAGTAACCACCAGACGCGAGACCTTCTTCTTAGACACTTCCCCCTTCGGGATCACCCGGCAACCCTCCGCCGGGTGATCCTTTTCACAGCTCCGAAATTTCCTGGACCCTGAACCCTTTACCCTTGACCCTTTTTAAATTCATTTGACTTTTCCCGGCAAGCAGTTCAGAAACAACGGCAACCCTCTTTTCGGCCAAAATAGTCCGGCAGAGCGGAAATGACGGCAGCATGAAAAAAGACAATCTCGATGAGCAGCAGCTTCAATGGGACCGGGCCTACACCGCGGAGATGGATTTCTTCGGCGACGAGCCCAGCCTGGCGGCGCGGAGGGCTGCGGACCGTTTCCTGGAAGGGGGTTGCAGTCTTCTGATGGAGCTTGGCGCGGGCCAGGGACGGGATACCCTGTTTTTTGCCGGCCTGGGATTGCGGGTCTACGCCCTGGAGTACAGCGAAAGCGGGCTCTGGGGGATCATCGACAAGGGGGTGAAGACGGAACTGGGCGAGATGATCTCGCCCGTTTTTCACGATCTTCGCAAGCCGCTGCCTTTCGGGGATGCCTCCATCGACGGCTGCTTCTCCCACATGCTCTACTGCATGGCCTTCAGTCGGGCGGAACTGGACTTCCTCAACGGGGAGATCCGACGGGTCCTCAAGCCGGGCGGTCTCAACATCTACACGGTCCGCCACAAGGGGGATGCCCACTACGGAAAGGGATCCCACCTCGGCGAAGACCTTTACGAAATGAATGGTTTTGTCGTACACTACTTCGACCGGGCCATGGTGGAGCACCTGGCCGGGGGGTTCGACCTCCTTGACATCGAGGAATTCGAGGAAGGCTCGCTCCCCAGAAAACTCTTCCAGGTCACCCTGCGAAAAAAAGGAGGAAGTTAGGAAGAGAAGAAGATCGGAAGAGCGGAAAATAGACATGCCGCCAGGTGGACATCCGGAAATTCTCGGGCTTATTTTCCTAAGGCTCTTTTGAGACTGACCTCTGGAATAAGCTCGATTCAGACAAAAGCCAAGCTGGTACGAATCTTGATGAGAAATACAGCCATGAAAAGCATTGCCGTCAAAACGGCCCTGACCGGAAAAGAAAAACTCAACATCCTCCTGGCCCTGGCCGGGATCGCCCTGGTCTTCGTCTACGCCTACTGCGGCGATTCCTGCTCCTACCTGAAGGGTTCGATTTTCGGGATCGACCTCAAGTACCTGGGGGTTCTCTTCATGGGGACGCTCGTCGCGCTCGGCCTCTTCGGTTTCAGGGATTACAGGCTCCTGCTGCTGTCGGCCGGCGTGGGAGCAGAGGTGTTCCTCATCGGCTTCCAGGTCCATTATGATGTTTTCTGTCCCTACTGCCTCAGCTTCGGGGCCGTCCTGCTGCTTCTTTTCGCCATCAACCTGGACTGGTCGAAACGCAAGCTCGTCGGTATTTTTGCCGTCCTCGGCCTTCTCTTTTTCGTGGTCTTCTTTGACGGGTCGGTGACGCCCGCCTTCGCGGCGGAGCCGCTGAAACCCTCCTTCGGAAACGGCCGGGTCCATGTGCGGATCTACAGCGACTATTTCTGCAACCCCTGCTCCAAGCTCGACCCCGAAATCGCCAAGCCCATCGCGAATCTCGTGAAAAAGAACGCAATCCAGGCAACTTTCATCGACACGCCATTCCGCCCGGAGACCGTGCTCTACGCCCGCTATTTCCTTTACGCCCTCAACGAGAAGAAGGATATCGACACCGCCAACAAGGTGCGGCATGTCCTCTTCCAGGCGGCCGCCCAGAACATATCGGATCGGGAAAAGCTGGAAGAGCATCTGAAAAAGAACGGCGTGAAGTACAAGGTCTACGACCCGACCCCGACCTTCAGTATTTTCAACGGTTACCTCGCCGAGGACAATATCCGTTCGACGCCCACCGTCGTGATTATGGACAGTGGAAGAAAGCAGGTGGTCAAAGGCTCCGCCAACATCGTCAAGGCCATCGGGGAAATCAAATAAGGCACGAGGATCGAGGTCCGAGGAGCGAGGAAAGAAAAGGCTGCAGCATAGAGAAGGCAAGCTGAAATCCCCCTCTATCCCCCTTTTGCAAAGAGAGATGAAAGGGGGATTTTCTTTTGCCTGTCCCGAATCAGGTGGGTTCGACAGAGTTCAGCTGACGGAGGATCTCTTCGGCGAGTTTCTCGGTTATCCCCGGCACCTTTTGCAACTTTTCCGGCTCGGCTTTACGGAGTGAGTCGATATCGCCGAAGTGGCGCAGGAGGGCCTTCTTCCTCACCGCCCCCACGCCCGGTATGTCGTCGAGCAGCGAGCGGACGTCGCGCTTCTCCATCCTCCGGCGGTGGTGCGTGATGGCGAAGCGGTGCGCCTCGTCGCGAATGCGCTGCAGGAAGAGAAGCGCGGCAGGGTACTTGATGAGATAGACAGGGTCTTTGCGCCCCGCCAGGTAGACATGATCCTGCTCCTTCATGGAGGGCCGGCGGCGCACACCTTCTGCATCGCCTCCCTGCGCCGATCCCTTGGCGAGTCCGATGACATCGAGGTTCCCGATCTTAAGCTCCCGGAGGACCGCCACGGCCATGCTGACCTGCCCCTTGCCGCCGTCGACCATGAGCAGGTCGGGCAGGTTTTCCCGACTCTCGAATCGCCGCTTCATGACCTCGTACATGCTGGCGTAGTCGTCGGCACCCTCGACGCCGCGGACGTGGAAGAGCCTGTAGCCGGACTTGTCGGGTTTGCCGTCCACAAAGCTCACCAGGGAGCCGACGGGGAGCTGCCCGCCCAGGTTGGAGATGTCGAAACACTCTATCCGGCGAGGCAGCTTGTGCAGGTGCAGCTTGTCCCGGAGCAGGGCCATGGCGCTCTCCTCATCCATGCGGACGGCACGCTCGGACTTGAGGATGTCTTCGGCATTCTGCCGGGCAATCCCGGCAAGATCCCTCCTCGGTCCGCGGCGCGGGACGATGAGGTCCACCTTCTTCCCCCGCTTTTCCGAGAGCCACTCGGCAAGAACTTCCCCGTCCTCGATCTCCCCGGGGATGACGACTTCCGCGGGGATGAATAGCTCCCCATCGTAATACTGCCTGAGCAGGGACGAGAGGACCTCGGCATCGCCGGCTGCCGTCCGGACGGGCGGGAACTTCTTCGTGCCGAGGGTCTTGCCCTCGCGGATGCGCAGGGCGCAGACCTGGACCAGCTCCTCTTCGCGGTAGAGGCCGAAGACATCCTGATCCTTGAAATCGGCCGACACCATCCGCTGCTTTTCCACCGTCGTCTCGACGGCGGCGATCTGGTCGCGAAGCCTGGCGGCCTCCTCGAACTCGAGGCTCTCTGCCGCCTCGGCCATCCTCTTTCGCAGCAGATCGAGCAGTTTCGTCTCGCGGCCCTCCAGGAAAAGAACCGCGTCGTCGATGAATTTCCGGTATTTCTCCTTCCCGACGAGACCCACGCAGGGACCGACGCAGTTGCGGATCTCGTACTCGATGCAGGGGCGGCGCCTCGTCTTGAACTCCCGGTCCTTGCAGGTCCGGAACGGGAAGAGCTGGTGGAGAAACTTCAGCGTTTCTTTGGCGGCGAGCCCCGACGGGTAGGGTCCGAAGTAATGGGCCCCGTCCTTTTTCGTTTTTCTCACGACCTGGAAGGCGGGAAAATCCTGGCGGGTGTCAAGGCGCAGGCTGACATAGGTCTTGTCGTCCCGGAAGATCACGTTGTAGCGGGGCCGGTGCTCCTTGATCAGCGTGTTCTCCAGGAGAAAGGCCTCTTTCTCCGTGTTGGTGATGACAAAATCCAGGTCGCGGATGCGGGAAACGAGGAAGGGAACCATCGCGCGGGTGTCGGTCCCCTGGAAGTAATTGCGGATGCGGCTCCGGAGGTTTTTCGCCTTGCCGACGTAGATGACGCCCCCCTTTTCGTCTCTCATGAGGTAGACGCCGGTAGAGGAGGGCACATTCCGAGTCTTCAGCTCCAGTGCCTGAGGTACACTTTGTTCCGTCCCGGTCATTTCCTTCCTCATTGAAACCAGCCCGCCGAGGTGACAGGTGTCTGGTGACAGGTGAAAGAGAGCCCATGGTCAAGGGGGGTTTTCTGTTACCTGTTACCTGTTACCTGTTACCTGTTACCTGTTCAGTTTCTTCCTCACGGATGTGCCGGTGGCCCGCTTCTTTTTCGCTTTCGGTGACTCACCCTCATCCGCCTCGTCCCCGGTCGTTTCGCCCCCGAACCCGATCTCCAGCTCGGTGAGTTTGCGGATCCGGTCGCGAAGCTCGGCTGCCTGCTCGAAATCATAATCCCGGGCCGCCGCCTTCATCTCCTCCCGCAGTTTTGCGATCAAGGCCGGAACCTCAGCAATGGATACGTACTCGACCTGCTGCTCCATGACGGGTACGCTGACGTAGTCTGCCTCGTAGATGGAGGCCAGCACATTGTCGATGGACTTGCGGATCGTCTCCGGGGTGATCCCGTTGTCCTCGTTGAACTTGCGCTGGATCACCCTCCGGCGTTGAGTCTCGTCGATGCAGGCCCGCATGGAGTCGGTGATCCTGTCGGCGTACATGATGACCTGGCCCGCCACGTTTCGCGCCGCCCGGCCGCTCGTCTGGATGAGGGAGCGCTTGGAGCGCAGGAACCCCTCCTTGTCGGCATCGAGAATGGCCACCAGCGACACCTCGGGGATATCGAGCCCCTCCCGCAGGAGGTTGACGCCGACGAGGACGTCAAACTTGCCCAGCCGCAGGTCGCGAATGATGACCACGCGCTCCAGGGTATGGACGTCCGAGTGCAGGTATTTCACCCGGACCCCGAGGCTCTCGTAGTATTCCGTGAGATTTTCCGCCATGCGCTTTGTAAGGGTCGTCACGAGGACTCTCTCGCCCTTCTCGACGCGCTTGCGGATCTCGCCCAGGAGATCGTCCACCTGGTAGGTCACGGGTTTCACGACGATCTCCGGGTCCATGAGCCCCGTGGGCCGCACGATCTGCTCCACCACGCGCCCCCGGGCCTTCGTGATCTCGTATTCGGCAGGTGTAGCCGAGATGTAGAGGCGCCGCTGGGCAAAGAGCTCGTATTCTTCGAACATGAGCGGCCGGTTGTCCAGGGCCGAAGGAAGGCGGAAGCCATACTCGACGAGGGTTGACTTTCGGGAACGGTCGCCGCGGAACATGCCCACGATCTGCGGGACGGTGACGTGGCTCTCGTCGACGATCACGAGGGCGTTGGCCGGCAGGTATTCCATGAGGGTTGGCGGGGGCTCGCCGGGCTTGCGTCCCGTGAGGTGGCGGGAGTAGTTCTCGATCCCCTGGCAGTAGCCCATCTCCTCGAGCATCTCCATGTCGAAGCAGGTGCGCTGCTCGAGCCGCTGGGCCTCCAGGAGCTTCCCCTGCGATTGCAAAAACCGGAGACGCTCGCCCAACTCCTCCCGGATGGTGACGAGGGCCGACTTCAGCGTGTCCCGCGTCGTGACGTAATGGCTCGCGGGGTAGATGTCCGTTTTCCAGAGCCGCCCCAGTTTCTTCCCCCGGAGGGGGTCCACGACACAGATCGACTCGATCACATCGCCGAGGCACTCGACGCGGATGGCATGCTCCTCCTCGTAGGCCGGGAAGATCTCCACCACGTCTCCCCGGACCCGGAAAGCGCCGCGGTGGAAATCGACATCATTGCGTTCGTAGTGGATATCCACGAGGTGCCGAAGCAGCGTATCGCGGGGGATCTCCATCCCCTCTTCGAGGGAGAGCGACATGCCGAGGTAGGTCTCGGGGGCGCCGATGCCGTAAATGCAGGAGACGCTCGCCACGATGATCACGTCACTGCGCGAGAGGACCGAGCGCGTGGCCGAGTGGCGCATCTTGTCGATCTCCTCGTTGATCGCGGAGTCCTTCTCGATGAAGGTGTCCGTCGTCGGGATGTAGGCCTCGGGCTGGTAGTAGTCGTAATAGCTCACGAAGTACTCGACGGCGTTCTCCGGGAACAGCGTCTTGAACTCCTGGTAGAGCTGTGCCGCCAGGGTCTTGTTGGGGGCGATGACCAGGGCGGGACGCTGCACGGACTGGATGACGTTGGCCACCGTGAAGGTCTTGCCCGAACCGGTGATCCCGAGCAGGACCTGGTGAGGGTGCCCCTTTTCGATTCCCAGGGCCAGCTCTTCGATGGCCTGGGGCTGGTCCCCCCGGGGCTCGAAATCGGAGACGAGCCGGAAGGGTCGCCGGTCGATGTAATCGCCTGCGGTGTTATTTGGAATGCGATGATCTGACACGGTAATCGGACCCCTTGCCCTGATTTAGCCCTTCGCCCCCGGCCCTTTGCTGTTTGCCGCGGACAGGCTCTTCTAACCCATCAATGTTTTTACTATAATGGACGGGGCGGCCCGATGCAAGCCGCGAACGCCCGCCTAATTAAGCCTTGACAAAGAATCGTAATAATGGTTAATGATTCTCCTTTAGCATTTAACTCAACAGGATCATACCGTTATGAAAAAGACTCTCAGAACCATTACGAATCTCAAGCGCAAGCGGGGCCACGGATTTCGCGCCAGGATGGCCACCAAGGGTGGGCGACTGGTCCTGAGCAGAAGGCGTGCAAAGGGGAGAAAGAGACTGACCGTCTGAGCCGGGTAAGGGAAGAGTGGAAGGGTGAGCCCAGCCGCAGGAAAATCCCCAGCCCCCGAAGGCAGGTACGCGTTTAAGAAAAACGAGAGGCTCCGCAGACGCAGCGAGTTTTCGGCCCTTTTCCAGTCGGGCAAGCGGATTCACTCGGAGTACCTGACAGTCATTCTCAGCGCGAACACCTCGGACGTGCGGCGCCTCGGGCTCGTCGTCGGCAAAAAGGTGGGGAAAGCAGCCGTAAGGCGCAACCGGATGAAGCGGCTCCTGAGAGAGTTCTTCCGCTTGAACAAGCACAGGCTTCCGGCCTCGCAGGATATCCTGATTGTCGCCAGGAAAGACTTCTCGTTCATGAAATATCGAGACCTCAGCAGTAAACTGGAAGAGGTCCTCGCGGGACGAATGAAAGCCTGAACATGCCAAGGCATATTTTACAGACACTGTTTACCGCTCTCATCCGAGCCTATCAGATTCTGATCTCCCCCATCCTGCCGCGCTGTTGCCGTTTCTACCCGACCTGCTCCGAGTATACCCTGACGGCTATCCGCCAGTACGGACCGGCGCGGGGGGTCTTTCTCGGGATCCGGCGGCTGATCCGATGTCACCCCTTTCACCCCGGCGGCTACGATCCGGTCCGGTAGGTGCGCCCCAGGAGGCAATCCATGAACATGAGCATGAACATAAGGACATTTCTGGCGATTCTCCTGTCGTTCCTCGTCGTCTTCGTCTACCAGTATTATTTCGTGAAAAACCCGGAGACGCAGAAAGAGGAGCAGACGCAGACACAGGCCCAGCCGGGCCAGCAGCAGGTCGTCGCCCCGGCGGCCGTGCCGGGCGCTCCGGCACTGAAGGCGCCCGTGGCGAAGGCCGCTCCGGCAGCCCGGGACATCCAGGTAGAGACCCCGCTGTACACGGCGGTCTTCAGCACCCGAGGCGGTGCCCTGAAGTCCTTCAAACTCAAGGAGTACAAGGCGACTCTCGAGGAGAACAGCCCCCTCATCGAGATGGTCCAGGTGCAGGAGGGCTCCGAACTTCCCCTGTCGACCGTATTTGCCGACTCGAGCGTGAACCTGCCCGGCGACGCCCCGTATGAGGCCGACCGGAAAGAGCTCGACCTGACCAAGGATGTCAGGCCCGGGACGCTCGTTTTCAGCCTCAGCGTTCCCGGCCAGTACCGCGTGGAGAAAGTATACACCTTCAACCCCGAACGTTATTCCTTCGGTCTCGAAGTGCGGTTCCAGAACAACACGAAAGTCGCCCTCAGTCAGAATCTCTTCATGAAGTGGTTCGAGGAGCTGGGCAAGAAGGGCATCGACGAGGAAGGCGCCATCGCCCAGGTCAAGGGATCGACGGAGCGGGAAAGCGGCGCGAAATTTGAAAAGAGGGCCTTTGGACCCGATGTCGGCTGGAGCGGCTTCGAGAACAAGTTTTTCATCGGCGCCATGATCCCCAAGCAGCCTGCGCTCACGAGCGTCTCTTTCGCCAAGGACGCACGGGGACAGATCGTCGTCAGCATGGAAGGGCCGAAGAACACGATCCCCCCCGGCCAGGCAGGGGTTTTCAACTACACCCACTACGTGGGGCCCAAGGAATTCGACCGGCTGAGGGCGGAGGGCGTGGGGCTGGAGGCGGCCATCAACATCGGCAACTGGATGAAGTGGCTTGCATTCCCGTTCCTCATCCTGATGCAGTTCCTTTACAAGTACGTGGCCAACTACGGGATTGTCATCATCATCATCACCGTTCTCACGAAGATCATCTTCTGGCCGCTTGGGAACAAGAGCTACAAGTCCATGAAGGAGATGCAGAAGGTCCAGCCCAAGATGACGGAGCTGAAAGAGCGCTACAAGGACGACAAGCAGAAGCTGAATGCGGCCGTCATGGAGCTGTACAAGACGCACAAGATCAACCCCCTGGGCGGGTGCCTGCCGGTGGTCATCCAGATCCCCGTGTTCATCGCGCTCTACCAGCTGCTCTCCTACGCCATCGAGCTTCGCCACGCTCCTTTTTTCTGGTGGATCCAAGACCTCTCGGCCAAGGACCCCTATTACATCACCCCCATCATCATGGGGGCGACCATGCTGATCCAGCAGAAGATGACGCCGGCCATGGGGGACCCCCTGCAGCAGAAGATGATGCTCCTCATGCCGGTCGTCTTCACGTTCCTCTTTCTCAACTTCCCCTCGGGCCTGGTCATTTACTGGCTCATCAACAACGTCCTGAGCATCGGACAGCAATACTACATCAACAAGGCTCCCACCGCGTGAGGTACTGAAACATGAAGGTCCTCGAAATCGAAGGAAAGACCATCGACGAAGCGATCGAGAAGGCGTGCCGCGAATTTAACGTTCCCCGGGAAAAGCTGAACATCGAGATCCTCTCCGAGGGGTCCTCGGGCTTCCTCGGCCTTATTGGGACGAAAAAGGCAAAGGTCAAGGCGAGCCTTCTGAGCCTGGACATGAGCTTCGAGCTTCCCACGGAAAAAAAGGCAAGGGCACCGGAAGCGCCGCCTGCGCCGAAGCCCCAGGAGCCGCGGGAGCACAAAGAGCAACGCGAGCAGCATCCGCCCCGCGAGCACAGGGAGCAACGCGAGCAGCGTCCGCCCCGTGAGAATCGGGCGCCGAGAGAGCAGAGGGATCACCGCCCACCGAGGGAGCAACGGGAATCCCGCGAGCCGCGTCCGCCCCGCGAACACCGGGAGCCTCGGGAACACCGTGAACCGCGGGAGGCCCGCCCGCCGAGGGAACACCGAGAAACACAGACGCCGCGCGAGCCGCGCCCTGAGCCGGTGGCAACATCTGCGGAAGCCCTGGCGGTCGCGAAGGAAACCCTCCTGGCGATCCTCGCCCTCATGAAAATCGAGGCCCAGGTAACGGTGGAGGACACGCCCGAGGCCATCAGCCTGACCCTTCAGGGGGCCGACGAGGGGCTTCTCATCGGCAAACGGGGGCAGACCCTCGATGCCCTCCAGTATGTCGTCAACAAGATTCTCAGCAAGCAGGGCCGGGAGAACAAGCAGGTCATCGTCGACACGGAGGACTACCGCAAGAAACGCGAGGAGGCCCTCGTGTCCCTGGCGGAGAATGTCAGCCAGAAAGTCAGAAAGACAAAAAAACCCGTCACGCTGGACAACATGACGGCCCGAGAGAGGCGCATCATCCACCTGACCCTGCAGAACGACGATACCGTCGTCACCAAGAGCTCCGGTGAGGGCCACCATCGCAAGATCATCGTCCGGCCCAGCAGGAGAAGCGGCCCCCACGGCCCAAGACCACCCCGGTGATCCAGGCAGACACGATAGCTGCGATTGCCACACCGCCCGGCACGGGCGGCATCGGGATCATTCGGGCAAGCGGCCCCGATGCCGAACGGATAGGGCGCATTCTCTTCCGGCCCCGGAACGCGACGGAGGCCTGCCAATCCCACCGGCTCTACCACGGAGAAATCATCTGCCCCGCCACGGGACGTATCCTCGACGAGGTCCTCGTCGCCCTTCTGCGGGCGCCGCATTCCTTCACCGGTGAAGAAACCCTGGAGATCCACTGCCACGGCGGCCCCCTCATCCTCGAGGAGGTGCTGCAGGCCGTCCTGCGGTCAGGGGCCCGCCCCGCCGAGCCGGGGGAGTTCACGCGCAGGGCCTTCCTCAACGGCCGGATCGATCTTTCCCAGGCCGAGGCCGTCCAGGAGATGATCTCGGCCCGTACGCAACGGGGGCTCGATCTCGCCATCGGCCATCTTCAGGGCGATTTGTCGCGGATGACCGGGGAGCTGCGCACATCCATTCTCGACATCCTCACCCTTCTGGAGGCGGAGATCGACTTCCAGGAGGAAGACGGCATCGAAGCGGCCCCGAGGGAGGGCCTGATGGATCAGCTCAGGGGCCTCACGGCCCGGATCGAAGAGCTGACGGCGAGCTACGGCGAGGGCAGGATCGCGCGGGACGGCGCACGGGTGGTCATCACGGGAAAGACCAACGTGGGAAAATCGAGCATCTTCAACCGCCTGCTGGGCGAAAAGCGGGCCATCGTGACGCCGCATGCCGGAACGACGCGGGACTTCATCGAGGAGGGGGTCAGCATCCGGGGGATTCCGGTGAGGTTCGTCGACACGGCCGGTATTCGGGAAGCGCAGGATCCCATCGAGAAGGAGGGCATCGACCTGGTCTGGCAGCAGGCGGCCGTGGCCGATGTGGTTGTCATCGTGCTCGACGGGAGCGGCCCTCTCACGCCGGAGGATCGCGGCCTCATCGAAGCAAACCGGGGCCGCAACATCGTCGTCGCAATCAACAAATCCGACCTGACGCGGGTCCTTGACAGGGGCTCTCTTCCGGAGGGGCTCTCCGGCCGGGAGCCTTTGCGGATCTCCGCGAAAACGGGGGAAGGTCTCGATGCCTTTCGCGATGCCGTCCACTCCGCCATCAGCCGCTCGACCGGTGAGTGTCACGCCGACACGGTTGTCACGAACCTGCGTCACAAGATCGCGCTGGAGCGTGCCTTCGCATCTTTGAGAACGGCCGAGCAGGGCCTCTCCGGCGGCCTCTCACCGGAGTTCATCGCCTTGGACCTCCGGGAAGCCCTGTGCGCCCTGGGCGAGGTGACGGGGCAGACGGTCACGGAGGAAATTTTGGACCGGATATTCTCTACCTTCTGCATCGGCAAATGAGGGCTGTTGACCGGGGGCGCATCCCACCAGGGTGCGCAATCATGTCAGGTTCTTACCTTACCGGGCCGCCCCGCTTTGCGGACAGGGCGGCAAAACCACCTATCTGCGGCGTTCCTCTCACCCCTCGTCCCTGCGGCGTACGCCAAGTACGCCTCAGTCCTCGGGATTTCGAGAGCCTTGCATCTAGGCACTTTTGAACAGCCCTATACCCCCCCGCAGACCTCGCTCCTCGGAATAGAGTTTATCCTGAGCCTGCCGAAGGGAGCGCCCAGCATCTGGACCTTTTTGACCGGCCCTACAAGACCCAATCCGACGCGCTTCATTCCTCAGAACTTCAGACGCCTTCAAGCTAAGCTTTTTTAATCAACCTTTGCGAGATGACCGTAACGCCGTTCTATCCTTTAAAAGAATACCTAATGAAAGGAGTTTCTGATTCCTTTAGTATGATGTTTGATATGAGTCACTCAGGAAGCGTAAACGTGATGGAATGGTCATCCGATGGGGGAGGTTGAGGCTTCATGTTTCCGTTGATAGTTCTCATCTTCATGGTCTTGGTGTTGTATCTTTACTTCAATAGTCGTAGTTTTCCGATGCAGGGTGGGCACTATGATGAGATGGAGGATTTAAGACGGCAAATACGAGAACTCAAAGATGAAATCGAAAACCTGAAGAAGCGAGGTACATGAGGTGCGGCCGATTGGCCTCTCAGAATTTTGTATTGAATCATCTGGGTATGAACTAGGGGAGAGGACAGCATGATAGCAGAAATCACAAGACAGGTTCGAGAGGCTGAGGTACTTGACGGTGGAGAGCTTCGATGGAATCGGGGCAAAGCCTCCCCCCTCATCTAAACCATCATATCCGAAACTTACAATTTCAGCCGCACGACATCATCATAAATCCCTGCGCAACTGGTGGTTGCTGCCGATCATTTAATCCAGCAACACCCTCCCTTGACAACAGAAGCCAGCGATGTAAATTAAATGAGAGGTTGTGAAGGCTGAACGCCGGATTAACCTCAGCGACGGGTAAGGGAGGTGAAGCCAGTCACCCTGTTCATGTGTTTTGCGACAAGTGAATAGCTTCAACTCTGTCGCGGGATGTGCCGTCTATTGCCGGGGAAGGACAGATGATCGGGATCGGAAGCGGCAATCTGGTTGCTGCCTGGATTCAGAACGATCACGCTCCTCAACCGTCGATAGGCGCAGATCTCGTGCAGTTCGATCCTTTCTCCGGAAAGGAGAATGAACGCATCTGAAGAGAGTCACCCTTCGCGATTCATCGATCGCGACCGAAATGTGACAATTATCTCTTCTCTTGCGTTTCTTTTTTCCCGTTCAATCTTCCTTCATTCCTTCCAGAAGCGCCATGCAGTTGTGGCCGAGGACGCGGTGGTTGTAACCGCCCTCGAGGATGGCGAAGAACCCCGCATTCGTTTTGCGGGCGGTCTCACGGACCATCCGGCCGATGTCGGTGTAATCCGACTCATTGAGAACGCCGCCCCAGTCTTCCCGGGCGTAGTCGAACCCGGCCGAAATCGCGATCACATCGAACGCCTCCGCAGCCAGGGCCTTTTCCACCTGCCTGAGGAAATCCACCGGGGAGTTCGAAGAGGGATTGACGAGAGTGACATAGCCCTTTCCCCCGAGGATGTTCACCGTCCCGTCGCCGAAATGCAGGTCGATGTCGAGCACGAGGGCCTTCTTGATCGTGCCGTCCTTTTTGAGCTTCTCCAGGGCGATGGCCATGTTGTTGAAATAGCAGAAGCCCCAGCAGCTGTTGGCCGAGGCATGATGTCCCGGGGGCCGGATCAGGCCGAAGCAGGGCTCCTTCATGCCGATCTCGGCGGCCTGGATGGCGCCGCCTGCGGCAAGGGCTGCGATCTCGTAGATGCCGATCTGGCGGATGTGCTCGATGTGGTACTTCGTGTGGCAGGCGGCAATGTCGTCCTCGCCAGCGGGTTTGGCCTCCACGAAGGTGACCTTGTCCCGGATGACGTCCATGATGGCCTCCATGCGGCCCGAGGCCGCTGCCGGATCCATCGTGTAGGACTCGATGAACTTCTCGCTCCAGACAACTTTCATTCTCGCACCTCCTTATCAATAGGGCATCGGGAATCGGGTCTCGGGTCTGGGTGAAGAAGGATCGTCTTTTTATAGCATTCTTCTTCCTTCCCTGAACCCTATACCCTGGACATTATACCCCGTCTTTTATAAATCCCATCTGCTCGAGCAGTTTTCTCGTCGTCGGTGAGAGGTTCAGCGCCGCGGCTTCCTCCGGCGACACCCAGCGCGCATCGCTCACATCGTCGGCGGCCTGCGGTTCGCCGCCCAGGTAATCGGCCAGGAAATCGATGATGATGTAGTGATATTTGATTCCCCCTTCGGGATCCCGATCGATGAAGTCGAAAAGGTAAAAGGCCTCCTTCGCCCGGACCGTGATCCCTGTCTCCTCCAGAATCTCCCGCTCGGCCGCCTCGCGGACCGTCTCGCCGAGTTCGACAAGGCCCCCGGGGATGGCCCAGAAGCCCTTTCCCGGCGAGCTTGCCCGCTTGACGAGGAGGATGCGGCCCTCGTGGATGACAATGGCGCCCACCCCCACCCGCGGCAGCTCCCGGTATTCGCGTCCGGGTGTTTCTTCCTTCCCGCTCATGATCGGACATCTTTCCTTTTCAGCATGGCAAAGGCCCTGCGGGCTTCTTCGACAAAGGCCCTGACAAGGGCGGGATCCTTCATCCCGTCGGCTCCTTCGACCCCGGTGTGGGAATCGACGCCCGCCGGTCGGACCTGCAGGATGGCGCAGCCGACGTTCTCCCGCGTGAGGCCCCCGGCCAGGATGACGGGCTTCACAGCCGACTCGACGATCCGGCGGCTTGCGTCCCAGTCGTGGGTCATTCCCGTGGCACCGCTGGCGCCCGTCTGCGCATCCCAGGTATCCGTGATGAAGGCATCGACCAGGGGCCCGAATTCCCCGGCAATGCCTGCAAGCTCATCGAGATTCCCCGGCCTCATGACAAGCGACTTGATCAGGAAGAGCGCGGGGTCAGAATGCTTCAGGCGGCGCACCTCGCCCGCCGTGATATCGCCGTGCATCTGAACCCGGCGGCACCCGAGCGTGGCGGCAAGTCCTGCGATTTCCGTTGCATCCCGCAGGTAGGTGATCAGGACGGCCCGATCGCCCATGCCGAGGGAGGCAATGATCCCGGAGACCTCATCGGCAGGCAGGTCCTCCGGATGGAAATCCAGACGCAGGGGAAAGCCGAGCCAGTCCACGCCGGCTTCCAGAAGCATCTCAGCTTCTTCCAGGTTCCGGATGCCGGCGATCTGGACAAGCCCCTTCACGTCAGCCCTCTCCGCCTGCACCGTCCCGGGTTATGGTGAACTCGCATCGCGTCTGCTCTCCCGGGCCGGGCCTGGAGTTGAAGTTGCGCTCGATGTATGTCACCCGGTCCTCCCGATCCACAAAGAGCAAGGTGGACGACCGGGTCCCGTAAACGGGGCTCACGATGAAGCGCGCAGACAGGATCCTCTCCCAGTCCAGCCCGATTCCGGTTTCCGGCAGCAGCCTGTCCTCCGCGATCGAGCGATCCGACAGGATGCCGAAGAGCGACTCGGGATCCGGGTCTTCGTCTCGGGACAGGAGCTCGCCGAATGCCGCCTTACCCAGGGCCACCTTCGGCCAGGGCGTGTCGAGAAGGTGGTTGCTCAGGCCGTAGATCCCCGGTGTCAGTGCGATGACGCCGCCCTTGCGGTTGGAGTAGTAGTCAAGCTCGCCAGTCGATCCGACGATGAGATTGAAGCCGTTGTACTGCACCCCCTTCCGGCTGACCTGTTCGAGGTAGCCGGCGGGATCGGCAGGCCCGAGGAGATAGTCCGTCAGCAGGAGTCCACGCGACGGCGCCTCGTTGCGGTGAGACCGGGGGTCTCGATAGTTCGTAATGGCCGCGATCCGGCCCGAACGGGTGATGCCGAACCAGGTGCCGCCGCCCTGCAGGTCCTTTCCGGCCAGAAGATCCGGCGCCTCGGGCCAGAAAGAGGCCCGCTGCGAAGGCCGGTCATAGAACTCGTCGCGGTTGGCTGCGATAATGAGCCGGTACTTCGGGTGGAACTCGAAAGCACAGAAGAAGAGGCACATGGTCCGGTCCTTCTCAGGCGGCTGTTTTGCCGGTGACACCCAGGTTGCGCTTGACCGCCTGCAGGATGAGCGGCATCACCTCTCCGGCTTTCCCGTGAATGACCACATCGGCCTGGTCATCGAAGTCCGTCGCGGTGAGATTGACGATCACGACGGCCGCCCCTGCTTCCTTGGCATAGACAGGCATGTACGCCGCCGGGTAGACGACCAGCGACGAGCCTACGACGATGAGCAGATCGCACCGCTGGGAGTGATGAACGGATTGCCGGAGCGCCTCTGCGGGAAGCTGCTCGCCGAAGAAAATCACGTCGGGCTTGAGGATGCCGTCACATTCGGGGCACAGGGGCGCCTCGTCTTCCAGCCTGATGCTCCCGAGGAGATCCTCCATGGAATATCGCTTAAAGCATCCCAGGCACTTGGCGAAATTCATGGTGCCGTGAAGCTCGAAGACTTTTTCGGGGGAATTGCCCGCCTTCTGGTGCAGGTTGTCGATGTTCTGCGTGATGACGCATTCGAGCTTTCCGAGTTTCTCCATCTCGGCTACGGCAAGGTGGGCCTCGTTGGGCTTCGCGTTGACGATGAGCCCGCTTGCGATGAGAAGCTTCCATTGCTTGAGGCGCGTCTCGGCACTCGCGAGAAATCGGAAGATGGTGAATTCCTCGGGGTCGAAGCGGGACCAGATCCCGCCGGGACTTCGAAAATCTGGGATGCCCGACTCCGTGCTGGCCCCCGCCCCGGTGAAGACGACGATCCGCTTCGCACCGGCTATCAGACCGGCTGTTTTCTCCACGGCCTCCAGAAGCATGTCGCCCATGACTAAAGTCTCCCCGGCGCTCGGATCACCCCGAATACCCGCCGGGGCAGCACCTGGTCATGCATAGTACATTTCGGGGGAAAAAGAAAGGCTCGGTCGAAGGCCGACGCCTTCAGGCACGAGGTCCGAGGAACGAGGATCGAGGAGATAATGGATATGATTGCCTTGAGGCTTGTGGCTCCTCTTGACACGCTACCCGCTACACGCTACACGCTTTTTACGGGTGGTGAAGAATCTCCCGAATACTCTTCGACAGATCCCTCAGTTTGAAGGGCTTCTGGATGAAGCCGTCGCAGCCCCGCTGAATGATCTCCGAAGCTTCGCCGTCGATGCTGTACCCGGAAAGCAGCAGGCATTTCATGCCCGGGTTCATGGTCTTGAGGCGGTCGTAGACCTCCCCGCCCCCCAGGCCCGGCATGACCATGTCCAAAAGGACGAGATCGATCCCGGGACCGTCGTTCTCGTAGAACGCAATGGCCTCCTCACCGTCTTTCGCGGTGACCACGTGGTAGCCCATGGTTTCAAGCAGGGCCCGTCCTATTTCGAGGACCATGTCCTCGTCGTCGACGAGCAGCACTGTCTCCTGGCCCCGGGGAATTTTCTCGAAGCCCCGGTGGGTCTTGGAGATTTTCTTGGCCGACGCCGGCAGGTAAATGAAGAACGTGGCGCCCTTTCCGGGCTGGGAGTCCACGTCGATGAACCCGCCATGGCCCTTGATGATCCCATAGGTCGATGCGAGTCCCAGGCCCGTGCCCCGACCCATATCCTTGGTCGTGAAGAAGGGCTCGAAGATCCGCTCTTTCGTCTTTTCATCCATCCCGACGCCCGTATCGCTCACCGACAGCAGAATGTATTTCCCCGGCTTCGGGTTGTAGAGCTTGCCCTTCATCTCCTCGTGGGTCGTGTTTCCCGTCCGGATCGTGACGGTCCCGCCGCCATGCATGGCATCGGCAGCATTGACAAGCAGATTCATCAGGACCTGCTCGATCTGGCCGGTATCGGCTTCGATGGGGGCAAGGTGCTTGTCGAGTTGCAAATTGATCCGGATTTCCTTTTTCGTCCGGTTGAAGGTCTCGCAGGCATACTGCACGATCTGGTTGAGATCGATGGCACGGACCTCGTAGCGGCCCTTGCGGGCATAGCCCAGAAGCTGCGACGTGAGCCGCGCGCCGCTCTCGACGAGCTTTTCGATGTTGCGCAGGCGTATGAAGTGCTCGTGGTTCTGGTTGAGGTCAAAGAGCATGAGGGAGGCATTGCCCTGGATGGCCATGAGGAGGTTGTTGAAGTCGTGGGCGATGCCGCCGGCCAGCGTGCCGATCGCTTCCATCTTCTGAGCCTGGCGCAGTTGTGCCTCGAGGAGCTTTTTCTCCTCCTCGGATCGTTTGCGTTCCGTGATGTCCCGGGCAACCCCGTAGATGCCGTGGAGTTTCCCGTCGCTGCCCAGGGAGGACTCTTCCATGGCAGCGGCCCGAAGTTCCACGACGGAGCAGTCGGCACCGCTTGCCAGCTTCGTGCGGCAGCGAAGCTTCACTTCCATGCAGTCCGACAGGGGCTTGCCCCTGCGGGCTGCCTCGAAGAACACCCGGACCTTGTCCACATCGTCCTCGTGGACGATCGTCGAAAAGTCTTTCCCCTGCAAGGACGCGCTTTCGTAGCCCAGGAGGCTCTCGACGGTGTTATTCACGAAGAGGAACTCGCTTTTCGCCCCGAGGGTGAAGATGAGGTCGGGGGAATGCTGCACGAGATAGCGATACCGTTCCTCGGAGATCTCGAATTTCTTGCGGAAGATGTCCCGTTCGGCCCTCAGCCGTTTCTGGTCGAGGGCGTTCTGCACTCGCTTGACGAGCTCGTCGTGCTCGAAGGGCTTGCCGAGATAGTCGTGGGCCCCCCGCTTCAGGGCCTCCACGGCCGATTCGATGGAGGCGTGACCCGTCATCATGATGACCGTCACGTCGGGGTAGCCTGCCTTCACGTGGTCCAGAAGCTGGTAGCCGTCCATTTCCGGCATCATGAGATCGAGCAGCATGAGGTCGCAGTGATTTTTCTCCAGCCAGCTCATGGCTTCCCGGGCCGAAGGGCAGGTCTCGATCTGGCAGTTCCGGCCTCCGAGCAGGATCTTGAGGCTCTCGCACATCCGGACCTCGTCGTCCACAACGAGGATTTTGGGGGTTCCCGTCATTGTCTGCTCCGACTCATGCTGTTTTCGTGACTCCATTCAGGGGAAAGCGGATCACAAAGGTCGTCCCGATGCCTTCCGCGCTTTCGCACTGGATCGTCCCGCCGAGGTCCTTGACGATGCTGTGAACGACGGAGAGGCCGAGGCCCGAGTGGCCCTCCCCTTTCGTCGTCACGTAGGGCTCGAAGAGGCGCTGCCTGACCGCATCGGGGATGCCGGGACCGTCATCGCGCACGGAGATCTCCGCGTACTGCTCCGCCTTGCCCTCCCGCTTTACGGCCATCTCCTCCAGGTCACGCGTGACGAGGCACTTCGTCCGCACGTAGAGGTTGCCGCCCTGTCTCATCGCCTCGATGGCATTCTTGAGGAGGTTGATCAGGACCTGCTTGAGGCCGTTGCGATCCGTAACAAGCCCCGGCAGGGCCGGGTCCAGGTCGAGATGGAAACGGATCCGGCTCGCCGTCGAGAAGGACTTTTCGATGATCGTGGCAAGATCCCGCAACAGGCCGTTGACGTCCACCGTCTGGCGCACGCGGTCTTTCTCGGAGGTCAGATCGGTGAGCTGGCGGATGATGAGCGCCACGCGGTCGATCTCCTCGTTGACGATCCGCAGCTCGTCCTGGGCCGTGTTGTCGGCCCCGAGCTTCATCCCGAGGATTTTGAGGTAATTCTTGATGATGCTCAGCGGGTTGTTCACCTCGTGAGCCACCTTGCGGGCCAGCGCCGAAGAGGCGGCAAGGCGGCCCGCCTGGTAGAGCCGGGTATGGGCCTTTCGCATCTGGTCGAGCCGCAGGGACATGGCCACCTGGTCCGCATAGAGTGTGAGGAGCCTCGACTGGGCCGCAATCGGCGCCATGGCGGCACGCTCGGCCCCGATGACAAAAACGCCCACCGTTTCCTTCTGGCTCACCAGGGGCAGGCACAGGATCTCCTCGCTCCCCAGGATGTGGACGAGCATTTCGTCCATGATCGTGAGAGCGCCCCGATCGCGCCGCTCCGGGGTGCCGAGGATCGCGTTCTGTGTCATCGCCCTCACGGGAAGCGATTCGTTTCGTGCCATGGGGATCGTCAGCTCCTGCCCGGGCGGCAGCCTGGAGCCTGCGGTATCTTGCAAAACAAGCAGTTCGCGGTCGCGATCCAGCAGAAAGAGCAGGATGGCCGGCGTTCCGAAGAGGACCTCGATCCCCTGCCTGGCGGCCCTCTGGATGGCATCCCGGTCGGGAGCCTCCAGGAGGCCCTGCATGGCTGCCTGCAGGAGCGCCACGTCTCTGATTTCGCCGGTGAGTGCTTCCTCTTTTGTCTCGTCCCTGCCGTCGAGGGGCTGGGGGTGCTGATCGACGGGGTCGATCTGGATGTCGAGTGCTTCGGCGAGTTCCCGCACCTCCTCCTGGGCGGCCGAGAGCATGTCCGTGATATCGGTGAAGCTGATCCCGAAGAGCTCCCGGATCACCTTGTACCGGGAAAAATCCGAATCGGGCATATCGGAGAGGATGTTCGCCGCGTAGATGATCTTGATGAGCGGGAAGGCGTTGTGAATCCTCTCCAGCGGCTCGTGATGGTATCGGGCCGCATCGGCCGTGAACGCGTCGAGGCCCCAGCGGCTCAGCAGCCAGGATCCCACCTCGGCGTGCGTGATTCCCATCTTGATCTCCCCCTCGAGGAGGAGATCCGATTGGTTCCGGGCGGCCTGGAGCACTTTCCCGTACTCATCGGGGAAGTTGACCCAGAGGACCATCCGTCCCACATCGTGAAGGATTCCGGCGAGAAAAGAGAGTTCGGGGGCCTTGTAGGATGTTTTTTCGGAAAGACGCCGGGCCAGCACGGCACAGAGCAGGGCATGATGCCAGTAAAGCTTCATGTTGAAAAGGGACCGGCCGTTGACCCTGGAGAAGACCTGGTGGATGGAGGCGCTGATGGCGATGCTGCGCACAGTGTCGCGCCCCAGCTGGAAAAGGGCGTCATCCATCCGGACGATCTTCTCCGCCCGGCGGTAGAAGGGGGAATTGACGATCCCCAGGATCCTCGCCGAGAGTGCGGAATCCCCGCTGACGATCTGCGCGATGTCCCGGATGGCCATCTCCTCGTTGCGGCAGGCCTCGATGAGCTTGAGGAGCACCTGGGGGAGCGACGGGAGATTCCTCGACGCCTCGATGCGCGACAGGAAGTACGCCGCCCGGTCATTCATGGGTGTTCGTTTTGTATCCATATGGCAACCCATGGACATTAAAAGCAACTTTTGTGCCGTACCGCCGGACCTGCGGTCCAAGAAGAAGTTGAGAAGTTAAGAAGGTGTGAAGGTTGGAAAACTTACCCTCTTACCTTCACTCTTTCTCAGCGTCCACCCGTCAGCGGGACAAACCGGACGGGCAACAGGCTTTTCGTCGTGATGTTTCCCTTCTGATCCTTCTCGACCAGGATGATGTGCTGAATCATGGAGGGGCTGCCCACGGGGATAACCATCCGCCCTTTTGCCTTCAACTGGGAAATCAGGGGCGGCGGAATGTGCCCGGCTGCCGCCGTCACCATGATGGCGTCGAAAGGCGCCTTGTCGGGCCACCCGGCATAGCCGTCCCCCGTCCGGACCTCCACGTTGCTGAAACCGAGGTCCCGGAGACGGGCCTTCGCCGATTCGGCCAGCTCGGGGATGATCTCTATCGTATACACCTTCCGGTAGAGGGGCGAGAGGACGGCCGCCTGATAACCGGAACCGGTGCCGACCTCGAGGACCGTCCCCGAACCATCAGGCTGCAGGATCTCCGTCATGTAAGCCACGATGTAGGGCTGGGAGATCGTCTGGCCGTTACCGATCGGCAGGGGCCTGTCCTCATAGGCCGAGGACATGCGATCCTCCGGCACGAAGAGATGGCGGGGGGTGCTACGCATGGCCTGGAGAACCGCCTCCTGGCGGACCCCGCGGGCAACGATCTGGTCGCTGACCATGGCTTCCCGAAGCGTTTCGAAATCCTTCGAGGTGGGCTGCTTGCCGAAAAACCAGCCGTCGGCCACACCCGGCAGGAGGACCGGGTATGCCAGAAGCACCGCTGTGACAGCGGCGAAAAACGTGACGAGGGCTTTCATGTGGTCCCTCCCCTGTGGTATCATGACGTGGGAGTTGGCAAATACATCGCAAACAGAGGGAAACGGTGTTTCCCGTCGGTTGCCCTATGTTCTACCCGATCGCCGCCGATATCGTCATCGTGATCCACTTTATCTGGATCGCCTTCGTGATCCTGGGCTTCCCGGTCGTTCTGTGGATCAACAGCGCCCGGTGGCGCCTCATCCACCTGGCCGCCGTGATCTGGATGGTCCTGATGCAGCTCACGCGCTCCATCTGCCCCCTCACGTATCTCGAAGTCTGGCTCAAATCGGAGGGGCGCGGGAGCGGAGGTCTACTCGGGAAAATTCCTCATCGAGACGATCGAGCGTCTCATCTACGTGGACAACGTCACCCTGGAAAAAATCACCTACGCCACCGGGGTCTATCTTACGCTCATCGTCCTGTCCTTCTGGTTGCGGCCGATGCCGAGAAAGAAGAAGGTGAGAGGTTGAGAAGGTGAGAAGTTTGGAAAAGCCCTCGGATTCGATGTCATGCAGCGGGGTCTCTGTGCGTACGCTCTTTTCTCACCTTCTTACCCTCTCACCCTCTTACCTTCTTGTTACATATATCACAGATCCCCAGCCATGCAAGAGCGGGCGCCCGCGGCAAAGCTTCCTTGCATTCATTCTTTCGATGGGTTACGTTGGCCCCCGGGAGTTGCCATGCTTGAAAAACCCGCCCTGAGAACGGACATCCAGATGGTCATGACCCTCGTCGAGGGCCGCCGGATGATCGTCTTCCAGGACCCCCACGATCTGGGCGACCAGCGCATCGCCGTCGATGCGGGCGCGTTGCCGCTTCTGCAGATGCTCGACGGCCGGCACGAAATCCGGGACATCCAGAGGGAGCTCACGAACCGCAGCGGGGGACGCCCGGTCTCTCTCTCGGACGTCGAAGACTTCCTCGGCAGCCTCGACAGGGCTTTTCTGCTGAACAGTGAATCCTTTCGGCGGGAAATGGACTCGCTCTTTACGGTATTTTCCCGGCAGGAGCAGCGCCCGTGTGTCCATGCAGGAAAGTCCTACGACCCCGATCCGGAAAGACTGGCCCGTTTCATCGAGGAGTCGGAAAGCGAGTTGCCCCCGCTGGAATTGCACCCGCCTGCAATCCATGCCGTCGTCGCCCCCCACATCGACATCCGCGTGGCGCGGAACACTTACGTGAAGGCCTACAGGCACCTGAAAGGAAGTCAATACGATCTTGCGGTGATCCTGGGAATCAACCACAATCTGCAGGACGGTCTCTTCTGCGTTTCCCCGAAAAACTACATGACGCCTTTCGGCGAGATCCGGACGGACCGGGGTTTTGTGGAGGCCCTGGGGGAAAGCGCGCGGCCCGGTACCCTGACGACACACGATTTCGGTCACAAGACCGAACACTCCATCGAGTTCCAGACGATCTTCCTTCATCACTACCTGAAGGGCACTCCGATCGTGCCGATTCTCTGCGGCGGGATCCACGAGCACCTCTTTGCCCGGCAGAATCCCCTGGAGGACAGCCGCTTCCTCGGGTTCGTGGAAACCATCCGGGAAGAGGTAAAAAAACGGGGGAAGGTTCTCTTCGTAGCGGGGGTGGACTTCTCGCACGTGGGGCTCAAGTTCGGCGACAGGGTACCCGCCGAGTCGATTCTGGAACGCGCACAGGCCAACGACCGGCTCATCCTGGATTCCCTGCTGACCGGCGACGGACGGGCTATCTACGAAAATGCCGCCGGCACGCAGGACCAGTACAAGGTCTGCGGGCTTCCCGCCCTGGTCTTGCTGGCCGAGCTCATGAAAGGGAAAAAGGGAATCCTGCTCGATTACGATACCTACCGGGAGGCGGCCACCTCGAGCGCCGTGACGTACGCCTCCGCAATCTTTACCGACCGGTAAAGATTGCAGCGTGTGGCGTGTAGCGTGTAGCGTGTAGCGTGTAGAAAATAACACACTGGGTAAAAAAAGAACGGCGGGAGAATCGCTCCCGCCGTTTAAATTTGTGTTAGAGCTTATGGCTCCCCCGACACGCTACCCGCTACACGCGACACGCTTCTGGTTGCCGGTCACTAGCCACTGGTCACTGCATCTCATCCTCCCTCCGTCTGCGCGAATGCCGTGTTGGTGTAAAGGTATTCCATCTTCTCTTTGTGTTTCATCTCTTCGTTGGCCATCCTCAGGAGCAGCTCCTTCACCGCTCCCTTGGGGCAGAGATCCGCGAGCCCCTTGTAGAAATTGTGGGCGTTCATCTCGCGGGTGGCGGCAACGAGGAATACCTCCTCGGAGTTCATGTTCTTCTTGATGTCGGGCTGTTTCAGGTGCTCGGCAACCTTGTAGTCCACGGGCATATCGGGCCGCAGGACGATATCGCAGGACATCTGATCCTTGCACTTCACAAGAAAGGCCTTGTGTCCGGCTTCTTCATCGGCCAGATACTTCAGCGTGTCCTTAGCCGCCTTGCCTTCGACGTTATTGCGCAGATTCATGTAAAAGTTGCATGCTTCTTCCTCTTTCTCGATGGCAAGATCGATCACCGACTGCAGCGTGTCACTTCCCATGGCTCATGCCCCCTTCGTTTTCACGGCCACCGGACGGGCTCGTTATTCTTCAGTTAGAAAAATAGTATTTCCACCCGCAAAGTGCAATGGGAAATAGCTCCCATGAAATCCTTTTCCATTGACTCCGGCATTCTATCTGATAAAATTCGGCGCGATTATCGCATCAACCCCTGACGTTCCCTGGAGGCAGCCATGGCGAAGAAAATCAACGAGGATCATGTCTTTTACAGGACGCCGACCAAGTATTATCCCACCGTGGACCGCGGTGAGGGTGTATACATCTACGACAAGGAAGGGAGGCAGTTCATCGACGGCTCCGGAGGCGCGGCGGTGGTCAACATCGGCCATGGCGTGAAGGAGATCGAGGAGGCCATGCTCAAGCAGGCAAGCCGCATCGCCTTCACCCACGGCACCCAGTTCACGAGCGAGGCTGCCATCGAGCTGGCAGACCGGATCGTCAAGATGTCCCCACCGGGGCTTTCCCGGGTCTACTTCCTCTCGGGCGGCTCCGAGGCCGTAGAGACGGCCATGAAGATGGCCCGCCAGTACCAGGTCGACCGGGGCTGCCCGATGAAGTTCAAGGTCATCTCCCGGTGGGCAAGCTATCACGGCAACACCGTGGGCGCCCTCGCGCTGAGCGGCCACACGGGCAGGCGCCGCTACTACCTGCCGCTCATGCTGCACACTCCCCACATCGCACCGTGCTACTGCTACAGATGCCCCTGCAACCTTGTTCCCGATAAGTGCAGTATCGAGTGCGCCGACGAGCTCGAGAAGACGATCCTTTACGAAGGTCCCGATTCCGTGTCGGCCTTCATCGTCGAGCCCGTCGTGGGGGCCACGGCGGGGGCCCTGGTGCCGAAGGACGGTTACTTCCGGCGGATCCGCGAGATCTGCGACAAGTACGACGTGCTGCTCATCTCCGACGAGGTCATGTCCGGCGTGGGGAGAACCGGCAGAAACTGGGCCCTCGATCACTGGAACGTGGTGCCCGACATGATCGTGGCGGCCAAGGGGCTGGCCAGCGGCTACACGCCGCTCTACGTCGTCGTGGCCAAAGAGGAGATCCACCAGCTCATCAAGGAAAAAAACGGCACCTTCGTCCACGGCCATACCTACAGCCAGAACCCGCTGTCCTGCTCTGTCGGCACTGCCGTGCTGGATTACCTGGAAAAGCACGACCTGGTGGCCGCATCGGCCAAAAAAGGCGTCTATCTGCTGGAAAAGCTCAAGGGGCTCCTGAAACACCCCATGGTGGGCGACGTCCGCGGCCTGGGACTATTCGCCGGCATCGAGTTCGTCAAGGACAAGAAGACGAAGGAACCCTTCGACCCGAAGCTCCGGGTCAATGTCCTCGTCGGCAACAGCGCTTTTGCGAAGGGCCTGATCACCTATCCCGGCGGCGGCGGCGCCGACGGCGTGAAGGGCGATCACAGCCTGCTCGCGCCCCCGTACATCATCACGGAGGCCCAGATCGACCGGATGGTCCAGATCCTGGACGAAGCGATTACGGAAACGGAAACGAAGGTGCGAGGATAATCCATGGGAAAAGTCATCATCACCGCAGCCATCACCGGAAGCCGCATGATGCGGGACATCGCCCCCCACATCCCCATCACCCCCGAGGAGATCGCCCAGTCGGCCATCGAGGCCTGGCAGGCCGGCGCCTCGATCGTCCATATCCACGTCCGCGACCCCGAGACAGGACTGGGAAGCCAGAACCTGGAGCTCTTCCGCCAGGTCGTCGACAGGATCCGGGAGAAGACGGATCTCATTCTCAGCCTCACCACGAGCGGCATCCCCGGGCGGAATCTGCCGACCGAGGAGAGGCTCTCGCCGCTTCTGCTGAAGCCCGAGCTTGCCTCCTACGATGCCGGGTCGATCAACCTGGGAGGCAGGGCATTCATCAACGACCCCGCTTTCCTCGACGAGGCGGCGAAAAAAATGAAGGAGGCCGGCGTAAAGCCCGAGATCGAGATCTTCGATCTGGGCATGATGGTGACGGCCCTGCGGCTGTGCGACGAGGGGAAGATCGACGACCCCATGCACTTCCAGTTCTGCCTGGGGACGCCCTGGGGCGCGCCGGCCACGGTGAAGTCCTTCCTGCACCTCTACGAGCACATGCCCGCAAACGCCACCTGGTCAATCTTCGGCGTGGGCCGGGGCTTTCTGCCCATGGCCATGATGGGCCTCATCACGGGGGGCCACATCCGGGTGGGAATGGAAGACAACATCTACGTGAACCCGGGGGTGCTTGCGAAGACGAACGCCGAGCTGGTCGAGCGCGTCACAGGTATATGCCGTGCCTACGGCCGCGAGGTGGCCACACCGGCGGAAGCGAGAAAGATACTGGGATTCGCGAAAAAATAAGGGCCCAGGGTATAGGGTCCAGGGTTCAGGGGTTGAGAAAAAAGAACGGCGGGAATTGCTCCCGCCGTTTTTGCTTTGAGATTTGTCTTTTTCTTCCCTGTACCCTGTACCCTTGACCCTGAACCCTCACTGCTTCAATCCATACTTCTTCATTTTGTACCTCAGCATCCTCTCGCTGATGCCCAGAATGCCCGCCGCCTTGGTCTGGTGGTTGTCGGCCTCTTCCAGGGCCTTCAGGATCATCTGCTTTTCCAGCTCCTCGATGGAGTCTTTCAGCCGGCCCTCTCCCGCCGTCTCGACAGTGCCCGCGAAACGGTCCCCGAAGGGCAGATCGGCCACCGTGATGATCGGGTCACGGACAATGACAACGGCGCGTTCGAGGATGTTGATGAGCTCACGCACGTTGCCCGGGTAGTCGTATTTGAGAAGCTGGTCGCGGGCCTCCTGGCTGACGCCTTCGATTTCCTTTCCGTTCTCGGCGGCAAATTTCTTCAGGAAGTGATCGATGAGCGCTGGGATGTCCTCCTTGCGCTCCCTCAGCGGCGGGATGAACATGTCCACGACGTTGAGCCGGTAGAAAAGGTCTTCGCGAAAAGCTCCTTCCTTGACTCTCGCTTCGAGGTCGCGGTTGGTGGCGGTGATGATCCGGACGTCGGAATGGAGGACCTGGTTTCCGCCGACCCGCTGGAACTCGCGTTCCTGGAGGAACCTCAGGAGCTTGATCTGAACGGCCGGGGTGAGCTCCCCGATCTCGTCGAGGAAGAGCGTGCCGCCGTCGGCCTCCTCGAAACGCCCGATGCGCCTCACCGTCGCCCCGGTGAAGGAGCCCTTCTCGTGCCCGAAGAGCTCGCTCTCCAGCAGGGTCTCGGGAAGGGCGCCGCAGTTGACGGCAATGAGCGACCTTGCAGCCCGGGGGCTCAGGTTGTGGATCAGGCGGGCAAAGAGCTCCTTTCCCGTCCCGCTCTCCCCCCGCACGAGGACGGTGGCGCGGCTGGCAGCTACGCGGCCGGCCAGGTTGACAAGACCCTCCATCTGGGGGCTGCGGAAGACGATCTGATCGGCGGTGACCCCTTTCTCCTGCAGGCGCTGTCGCATCATCTCGTTCTCCCGGAGCAGAATGCGACGCTCCGAGATCCGGTTGATGTGCAGCACGAGCTCATCGAGATCGATCGGCTTCGTGACGTAGTCGACGGCCCCCGCCTTCATGGCCTCCACGGCCGTCTCGATCGTCCCGTAGGCCGTCATCATGATGACGTCGATCTCCGGGTTGATCTTCTTCACCTCCTGCAGGACCTGCAGGCCGTTCATGCCCGGCATCTTGTAGTCCATGAGAAGCAGATCGAAATAAGCCGCCCGGATTTCCGCAAGGGCCTTCTCGCCGCAGTCCGCCTCCGCCGCAGAGTGGCCCTCCTTGCGCAGGAAGTCCCGGAGCATCTCCCGCTGGATCTGCCCGTCTTCAACGATCAATATGCTGAGTTTCTTCATGCTTTCCTTAATCCCTTCCCCGTCTCATCGTGCGGCGCCTTCCCGCTGCACGGGTTTGATCGGTAGGGTGATCTCGAAGGTCGTTCCCCGGCCGACACCGCTCTGGACACGAATGGTGCCGCCGTGACCGCGGATGATCTCATGGGCGATGGGCAGCCCCAACCCCAGCCCTTTTTCCTTGGTGGTATAGTCCGGGTCGAAGATCTTCCCGACCTCTTGCGGGGCAAGGCCCGACCCCGTGTCGGAGATGCGGATCACCGCACGCTCCCCTGCCTGTTGTTCAACGACAATGTCGATGGACCCGGCGCCCACGATGGATTCCATGGCGTTCTTGATGATATTGATGAGCGCCTGTTGAAGCTTGTCCACGTCCATGGGGATCATCAGGGGGTCGGGCTCCGGCTTCACGGAAAGGGCAATGCCACGGACGCTGGCCTCCTCGCCCATGAGCCTTGCGAGCTTCTGGACGACCTCCGTCAACGAGCACTCCCGGAATGCCAGGCGCCGGCTGCGCGAAAAGGTGAGAAAATCCTCGATGATGGCGTTGAGGCGCCGGATCTCGTCACGGATGACCACCGTGAGGCGGCCGAATTCCTGGCTCTTGTCCTCCTCACAGGGAAGATATTCCCGCTGCAGGCGCTGGCTCGCCATGCTGATGGCGTTCAGGGGGTTGCGAATCTCATGGGCCACACCGGCGGCAAGCTGTCCAAGGGAGGAAAGCCGCTCCGATTGTTCGAGACGCTTGCGCATCTCCTCGATGCGCACAAGGTGTCGCTTATGGTTCTGGAAGACAAACCAGAGGGAGAAGAGCCCCGCGAGAACAATGAATCCCATGGAGAGAAAAAGGAAATGGCGGTTGCGCTCCAGGATCTGGTCCATGCGATCCCTCTCGAAACCGACCCGCACGATCCCGGCGGGCCGTCCCTCCAGGGTGAGCGGCGCCATGACCATAAGGTGCTCCCGCTCTCCAAGTCTCACATTCTGGTTTGTGACGGCGACCGCCCCGGCCAGGAGTTCCTTCTCCAGGGCCGTCATCTCCTGCGATGCGGGCTGCTCTCCCCTGGCGCCGAGGATGGCCCCCCAACCGTCGAGAACGGTGACGAAAACGACCCCCGGTGTCTGCCCCGCCTCGTCAACGGCCCGCTGCATTGCGATCCGCATGCCCCACCAGCGCAGGGCATCGTCATCGAGGGCGATGATGACCGTCCCTTGACCGCCGCTGCGCCGCAGGGCGACGACACCGCCCCGGGCCGTCCTCTCGGATCGGCCGAAGAGGTCGATGACGAGATCCTTCTTTTTCCGGATGGCAGGCTCGGCACGCACAAGGACCTGACGGGGAACGGGGCGGCTCTGAAAGAGAATCCGGCCGGCGTCATCGACAATGGCAAGCAGCCAGAGGCCTTCCTTATCGATCACTCCCTTCGATTCCTCCGGAGTGATGGTCTGGGAGGGCCACTTGCCGTCGATTGCGCGGATCACGCTGACCAGGGCTTTGATCAGGGACTCCTGGGTCAGAAAGGTCTCGTCCGTCAGTGGGATAAGGGTCTCGCCGGCCGATTCGCCCCGGAGCATCTGCATGATGCTGTTGAAGCCGACCTGGGACTCCCGTTCGATCTTCTCGGCAACATCGAGCCCCCTGACCTCCATGAAATTGACAAGTGAGCGGTCGAGCCGGTTCAGGTCCATGAGACCCATCACCAGGATCAGGATCACGAAAATCGTGCAGGAAATGATCAGGGTGAGGGGGCGCAGAAGGATCTGGCTGGCTGAAGGGATCTGATTCATCCGGCTATCCGGTGAAAGGAGGGTTTCGCCCGTCTGTTCATCTGATGGGTTTCTTCGTCGCAGGCTGCTGGTCCATCACCACATACCAGCGCTGAAGCTGCTCGGGGGTCAGGACTTTTCTCATCTCGATCTGGAAGTCGATTTTTTCACGGATCAGCTGAGCGTCGATGGCTTCGATCTCCTTTCCCTTGGCCCGGATGGCCTCCTCCGATGCGGAAGGGTCGTGCAGAAGGTTCCGAAACTCTATGCTTTTCCCGATAATTTCGCTACGAAGCTTCAGAGTCCGGTTGGAATAGGCAGCCCCAATCCGCCTTGTCTCCTTCACCTGGGATTCTGTCAGGTTAAGCTCCTTGATGATCGACACATCCCTGCTCGACAGGGGCGATGAGTCCTGCCGGCCGTTGCGTCCGACCCCCTGAGCATGACCCTCCGAGACAAGACAGACAAGAAGAAAAAGAAAGAAGACGATTTTAGTCGGCTTCATGAAAAACTCCTTATGAACGCCGGCAGGATTCCCGCGTCCGCCTTCCGCCCCCGTTGCCACCTGCGGACGAAATTTAAATTAGTGAACCCCATCAGGAAAGAAATGTCAAGCGCCCCTGGCCCTGCCTGCAGAAGATGGGTCGATTCATTTCGACAATATTGTCGAAGCCGTGCTTCTGGTTGATCCTCATAACTACTTGAAAAATAATTGATATTTACAACCCTAGGTGCATGTGCCGACAGATCTTGCCTGCCCTGTCCGTCCTTATCGGGCAAAAAAAGAAGGGGGTTTCAAATAAAACAATTCAAAAACAGATACTTACATGACTTAATTCCCTGTGGCACGCTAACTGCAAATTGCAGTGTAACCGATTAACTGCAAATGAGGTGCCCAACACAGCGAGGAGGGCCTTCATTAAAGCAAAGAAACCGATTAGAAGCGGAACAGTTCTACGAAAAGGTCGCTTAAGGATTCTCCTCCTTCATTAGCGATAAAAACTCCAGACGGGGAGGTCGAAAGACCTCCCCCCCCCTTTTCAAAACCTATCCATCCTCAAGAATAAACGTTGACTCCCCCGCAGCAAGCTACGCGGCATCCGTTGCCGTTGCGTGCTTGATTGCACATCCCGTCCTTAGATCGATTCCCTCTTTCGAGGGTAAGACCGGGGGTGCGTCGCGCTGGCCTTTCCTTTTGGGCGGGGAGCTTCACAAATCACCCCCCCCGTGATGATAAAAAAAGGTGGTCACGACGAGAAAAGGCGTCTATAATCGTCGCAAATTCATGGAAAGGGGAACGGTATGAGCAGCTACCAGGGAAGCGACATCTTTCAATTCGCCATCCGCATGGAAGAAAACGGCGAAAAATTTTACAACTATGCCGCGTCGATCGCCAAGGACGCCAAGGCTCGCGAGATATTCACCCGGCTTGCCTCCGAGGAGATCAAGCACCGCAAACTCTTCGCAGACATGTTCTCCAGGATCGACACGATCATGCCGAAGGAGAGCTACCCCGGCGAGTACATGGCCTATCTGCAGGGCAGCATAGACGGGAAAGTCTTCTCGACGACAGCGACCAAGGAGATGGCTGAGATCAAGGACGTGATCGCGGCTCTGGACTTCGCCATCGGGCGCGAACTCGATTCCGTCCTCTATTATTCGGAAATGAAGAAGTACGTCACGGCCTCCGCCCAGGATCTCCTCGAACAGGTCATCGAGGAGGAGCGCAAGCACGTCGTGATCCTGACGAACATCAAAAAGACATTCTAGAGCGCCTCGCCACGGCTCAAGAGACAGCGCAAAAGGGACGATATTTCCAGAGGGAGCTCTTTCCCGGAATCATCGGGGATTTGTTCCCCGGCAGAGGACCCCGGTCAACGGGGAGACAAAATGAGAAAATTCAGCGGCGTCATTGCTGCAGCCGTCCGTGAAGGGGTTTCGGATATCCACATTACGGGCGCCCACCCGGTGGTGTTTCGAAAAAACGGGCAAATCCAGCAGGATCACTCCATCAAGTGGACCCATGCAGAGGTGGACACGCTCGTCAGGAAACTGCTGACACCCCGGCAAATCCAGATCCTGCGCCGGGAGTGGTCCGTCGATCTCGCCGTTACGATCCAGCATGTTCGCCTGCGGCTCAACGTTTTTAACACGACCCGGGGACTGAGCCTGGCCATCCGCCTGCTCCCGGGCGTGATCCCCACGATCCAGCGACTCAATCTCCATCCCTCGCTTCAGCAGATCGCCGAGCTTCAGTCGGGGCTCGTCCTCGTCTGCGGCGCCACAGGAACCGGCAAATCCACCACGATTGCCGCGATCATCGACGAGATCAACCGCAGCCGTTCGGCCCACATCGTAACCCTGGAAGACCCCATCGAGTACCGCTTCACTTCAAAGCAGTCCTTCATGGAACAGCGGGAGCTGGGCACACACATGCCCTCTTTCGAAAAGGGGCTCCTCGATGTCCTTCGGGAAGACCCCGATGTGATCGTGGTGGGGGAGTTGAGGGAACCGGAAGTCATGCGGCTCACCCTCAACGCGGCCGAGTCCGGCCATCTCGTGATCGCATCGCTTCATGCCACGAATGCCGAGGACGCCTTGCACCGGCTGTGCAATTCCTTCCCCATGGAGGCTCAGGAGGAAATTCGCTACCAGATCGCCTCTACGCTCGCCTGGATCGTGGTCCAGCAACTCATTTTCCACGAGAGATTCGGCTTCAGGTTGCCTCTGCTTTCCATCCTCAGGGGCAACAACTCCGTCAAGGGAATGATCCGCGAGAACAAGCTTCCCCAGATCGAAAGCGCCATCCAGCTCGGCAAGAGCGACGGCATGTTCTCGATGGAGAGATACCTCAAGGAATACCTCACGTCGAAGGACTCCTTCTACCCCCCGGCGGAAAACTTCAAACCGGCGGAAGAAGCATCGCGGGAAGTGATCTATCACTCCCCCCTGCTCGACGGGGACCCGGAGCCGGCGGCACCGAAGCAGAAAAAGCCCTCTGCCGAGGAGAAATCCGTCATTTTTCTCCACCCCGAAGACGATGCCGAAAAACACTTCATGATCGACGAGAAGGCAACCGTCGACGAGCTGATCGCGCAGATACGGGATTCCGGCAAGTTCAAAGAATAAAAACTACAATATTTGATGCATTTGTTGCATCCACATGGCGCCCTGCCGCTTTTTTGACCCCCTTTTCGATCTCCTCACCCCCAACAAAATCCATAACAGCTTGATTTGCTACGACTATTTTTTGCTTTGCCTTCTGGCAAGTGGCATGTTTCGTGCTAAATATTTCTCCGCCGGAACCATGCGCTCTTGATCCTTGCGCCGGATGCACACCTTCCAGCGGATTCTGCGCCGCTGACGCCAACCGGATCCGGAGGGATGAAAATAGATGAATAAGTTCAGCAAGGTCATTGTGATAGCCGTCCAGGAAGGCTGTTCCGATGTGCACATCACCGGGGGGCATCCGGTTGTCTACCGCAAGAACGGCCAGATCCAGTTCGACAATTCCGGCCGATGGACACACGGCGAGATTGACGGACTCGTGAAGAAGATCCTCACGGCCAGGCAGCTGCAGATGTTGCGCAATCGCTGGTCCGTCGACATGGCCATGACCATCCGCCACATCCGGATCCGGGTCAATGTATTCAACACGACGCGCGGCCTCAGCATCGCCGTCCGTCTGCTTCCCGGCACCGTGCCGACCACCGAGAAACTCAACCTTCACTCCTCGCTGAAACAGGTGGCCGAGCTGCGTTCCGGGCTCGTGCTCATCTGCGGCGCCACCGGGTCCGGCAAGTCGACGACGATCGCGGCCCTCGTCGACGAGATCAACCGCAACCGGGCTGCCCACATCGTGACACTCGAAGATCCCGTCGAGTACCGCTATGTCTCCCGCAAATCCTTCATCGAACAGCGCGAACTGGGCGCACACATGCCGTCTTTCGAGCAGGGGTTGGTCGACGTGCTGCGCGAGGATCCCGATGTGATCGTCGTAGGAGAGCTGAGGGAACCGGAGGTCATGCGGCTCACCCTCAACGCCGCCGAATCGGGGCACCTGGTAATCGCAACCCTTCACGCCACCCACGCGGAAGACGCCCTGTACCGGCTGTGCAATTCCTTTCCCGTGGAGGCACAGGAGGAAATCCGTCACCAGGTCGCATCGACGCTGCAGTGGCTCGTTGTCCAGCAGCTCGTCCTCAAGGAAGATGCCGGGTTCCGCGTTCCCGTCCTGTCCATCCTGAAGGGCAGCCAATCGGTCAAGGGAATCCTGCGGGAAAACAAGTTGCCCCAGATCGAGAGCGCCATCCAGATGGGCAAGAACGACGGCATGTTCACGGCCGAGCGCTACATCCGGGACTACCTGAGCAAGGTCAGCTCCTTCGTATCCCCCCAGGAGATCTTCAAGCCCTCTGCGGAATTGTCCGAGGAAGAGGTCTACCACTCGCCGCTGGTCGACGGGGAGCCCGCCGGGCCGCGCCCTGTCCAATCCCGTAAGCCGGGACCGGCCAGAGGAAGCTCCGCCTATGGATCCCAGGCAAACCTGGATTTCAGCACCGGAATGGGTTACGGCCTCCAGGACACCCGCAACGGAGTCAGCACGGAGGCTGCCCGCAGGCAGATTCAGGCAGCCGAGCCGGGCAAAGGCAACGGCGAGAAAGCCGCCCCGGATGCCAGGGAGGGTGCTTTCGATCACCTCTACAGCCAGTCCATCGATGATGCCGAGAGGGGAGGCTCCCCGCTGATCATCGACGAGACGGCCTCCATCGACGAGCTGATTGCTCAGATCAGCAATTTCGGACGACCCAAAGCCTGAAAACTGGTCTATCTCGTCTATTTGGTCTATTTCGTCTATTCCGTCAGGCTGCTTCGCAGCCGGAATGGGGCATCCGAATTCCGGAATTCCGTTTCCTCTTCACACGCTACACGCGACACGCTTCTTCCAACCCTCTACCCGTGACCCGCACCCCTCGCCCCTGGTCCCTTCGTCCTCTTCACTAAGACACTCATGCACTCAGACACTAAAGCGAAAACCCGGCCGGGGCCGGGTTTTCGATCGAACCTGTCGTTGAGAGGTTATTGCTGAATCGGCATGAGGAAGCCCTTGCGCACAGGCCCCGGGCCGGGGCCGAACTGAATGGCAAAATCGTCGAACTCGGCGAAGGTGGCGTCGTTGCCGAAGGCGTGCAGGCCGACCTCGGCCCGGTTCGCCGGGAAGACAACCCCGCTCTGGGGGGTGTGGAACAGGGCCCCGTCGGGGCTCGCAAAGCGCAGCACGTCGCCGGCGGAGCCCGTGTTTCCCTTCGAGTAGAATCCCTGCAGGCAGTAGCTACCCGACTGATCCACGCCGTTGACCTTGCAGCTCAGCGACGGGTTTACGTAATCGCCGAAGCGGATGAGGGTGAAATTGTCCGAGGGAATAGCCGTGCCTTCCGGATTTTCCGGCGGCCACAGGACCGAATTCCGGATGACGGGGTTCCGGTAGTTGTTGAAGGGATCCGTATCGGCTGGGGCATTGCCCGTCGGGTCCCCCACATACATGAGGACCCAGTTGTCGCGCCTGCGGAAGACCGCATCGCCGGACACGCTCGCCGTTGCCGCCCAGGTCCCGCCGGGGTGCTCGCCGACAAAGATCTTCGAGGCTGCCGTGAAGGGGGTTGTGGACGGGTTCGATTTCGCATTGCCCTGGATACGCTCCAGCAGGATCACCCCCTGTGCCGAATTCCCGACCCAGTTGCGGGCACCGGCGCTGGAATCCCTGTACAGGGGGTTGCGGGCCACCCGGTAGACGGCCGTGACCGTTCCCCCCGGCAGGTTGTCCGCCGTCTGGTACAGCGTTTCCCCGCTCACGATCTCCCGTCCCGACGAGCCGCCCCCGCCCGTGAAGGACACGGACGGCGCCTCGAGGACCCGGGCCGCGAAGCTCGCCCAGCTCTTCAGGTAGTACGAGACTTGGATCAGCCCGTAGTACTCGTTGCCCGGCACGACCTGGTGGGCCAGCTTCGTGTAGGTGGGCTCCTGCGCGATCATGGTCGTCGTGCCCGTCCCCCAGTCCGTGATATCCACGAGGCCGGCCCAGTAAGGCTCCGTCTGGTTCAGGGCACCTACGACGTTGCTGAAAAGGTAGAGATACACGTTGGCGTTGTGCACGACCTTGCGGATGTAGTAATCCCTGCCCGGTATGAGCGGGGGGGGCAGGGCGCCGCCCGAATTCACGAAACGGACCCGCTCGCCGTTCTCCCAGAAGTACTCCGGGTTGTAGGACTGAATCGCATAGGTCCCCGTGCCGACAGGCGGCGGGTCGTCGAACTTGGTCGGGGTGGAATGAGGGCTCAGATCGACATAGAGATCGGTTTCCTGTTTTTCGTACCGCTTCATCCAGAACAGCAGCATCGGCGTATAGTCCGGGTATCCGTACAGGAAACCGTGCGGGATGCCGTCGTTGTCGCATCCGTACTGGTCATAGCCCGGGACGCCCCTGGCGAAGGTCACGCCCAGGGCATTCCCCTTGTCGTCGAGGCGGAAGGTGAGCCCGACGCCGTACTTGGCGAAGGGGTTGACCAAGGTATAGAAGGTCTTCATCTCCAGGTCGTAGCTCAGGTAATTGCCGGCGCGGAGCCATTCCTGCTGGATCGCGGGGTAAACGATTTCGCCCGTCGTAAGGCGCGCGGCGGCCAGGTTCAGCCCTACCTGGAATTCCTTGATCCGAACGCAGTTTCCCCCGGGGTACGTATAGACGGATTGGGCGGAGCCGACCCTCATCGTCGTGCCGTAGCTCGTCCCGGCCGTCACGGTGCCGATGCGGCTGGTGTCTACCCCCGTGAGCCAATTCGCAAAATTCGCCATCGTGTCGCTTAACTGATTCTTCAGCGGCTGCTCGGCCCTGGCATACCCGATGGGCGCAGAGTAGGTCACCTTCCGCTCGACGGCCGCGGCGCCGGAGCCATAGATTCCCGTGGATTCCAGCCGGATGAACTTCATCAGCTCGATGTAATTCTTGTATGTCGGGGAGGCTGTCTCGGGATTCTTCAGGGTTAGGCTCGTAAGGGGCAGCCCGTTGGGGTCCCCGACGCCCTTGAGCCGCCGGTTCGTGATGTCCAGTTCCCTGTAGGAAAGAACGCGGGATTCCCCCGAGGCCAGATTAACGGTAAAGATGCCGTTGCGTGCGGGGAATGCCCTGGCGCCGGATCCTGCCACAAATGGAATGTAATCGATCAGCCCGTCACCGTCGCCGTCCGTCACGGTCAGGTTCGAAGAGTCGGGCACGGCAACGGGGGTCACCGCGTCCCGATCGGTGATATTTGTCCAGGGATTGCCCGAAAGGGTCCAGAATCGCACCTCGTTGTAGCCGGCATAGGTGTGAAGGCTGACGCCGGCAATCTGCACGTACTGTTGGCCGCTGCCGTCGGCCTTGCTGACCTTGACCCAGCTGCCGTTGTTGTAACTGGTGCCTTCAAGGGGGAACCCGCCGGTTACCCTCGTCCTGAGCTGGTTGCTGTTGATCGGGATCTCCGCGACCTTGTAGTAATAGGGGTAGGCATCGATCCGGAATCCGCCGTCGCCCTGGGCCAGGGAAAACGTTTTGCCGTGCAGCTCGGTCTCCAACAGGTTGTCCCGTGCTGTCTCTCGCGTCGCTTCGTTAGCCCCGCTGACATTGATATATGAACTGGCGGCATACCGGAAGCCCGATTCGGCAAGATAGTAGGCCTTCATGGAGTTGTTGCCGGCCACCTGGCTCAGGGCCGACGTACCGAACATGCCGATCATGACGGCACCGAGGGCCGAGAAGACCACCATCGCCGCAATCAGGGTCACGAGCATGGCACCGCGCTGACCCTTCAAACGGGGCGCCCAGCAGCGGGACTTTCGCTGCAGCGCCTTGAGGGCCAAATGGGCAAGCCCCCAGGACAGAAGAAAGATCACGGGTATCAGGACCGGGCAGTACATGGTCAGGAGGGCAAACCCTGCCAAAGGCGTCACCAGGAGCCGGACAAGGAGACAGGCGATCGGCTTGTCTTCAATGGCCGCCGCAAGCGACGGTCCCACCTCATAGTAGTAACGGACAAGGGCCTGTCCGGAAACCGTCTGCAGCAGGTAGCGGTCCCTGAACTGTCTCAGCACCTCGACAACGGGATGGTCCGCATCGCCGTAAGCGGCCGTGGTTACAAAGCACTGCCTGCCGCTGTATTCCGGGGGCGGGTTCGAGGTTGTGGGAAGAGAAGCGCCGCCGGAGTTGTTGTTGTTCCTCGGCGAGACGGTCGTGAAGAAGGATACGGTCCCTCCCGTGTCGGGGCGGGACAGAACGATCTGAACGCTCACCGCGAAAAGATTCCGGATGTCCTGTCCCAAGCTCCAGAGGCTCACGCCGCTGGACGGGTTGAACATCACGGAAAAGGTCTGCACCCCATCGACCAGAATGTCCCCTCCGGAAGACGGACAGGTCGTAGTTGCATAATCGGAGAAAAAATGGACTGCGCTGCCTACTTTCGCAACAGCTCGTCTTCCATAAGGGCTTTCATAAACAACGCATGTGCTGTTTGCATCTTTGATCCCTGACAGTTCAATGAATTCCCTGTTGAGCCGGCCCAAGGCAACCTGGGCCTTCTGCGTGATGGCATTGTTCTCCCTGGCAAAGAGATAGCTCCTTGTGGCCGTGGTCACGGCTGTGCCGGAGATCGCCGCAATCAGTCCCACGAGGACGAGCGAAACCATGATCTCGATGAGGGTGAAGCCCGCCTTTTTTCTCATGCTTCGTTCTCCCGCAAATCCTATCGTGTAAAAAGTGCCGTGGCCACCTGGTCGCCGCGGCGGATCGTCACCTTGAGCACACTGCCCGATATCTGGTTCGGGTCATCCTCCTCGACCCGGGAGGCATTGAACCGGACGTATTTGTTGCAGACAATATCGTAGGCGCCATAGTGGGGATTTCCTTCGTAGCCCGTCGGTTTCGTCGCCAGATTCCCATAGGCGACATAGTCCTTGAAAATGGCCAGGAAGTTCGTCTGCGTGGCGGCGAGCCTCTTGTAGTCCGCCGTCATGTACTCCATGACGTGGGTGGCGCCGGAAAGGTTCTGCAGCCGATAAACAGGGTCGGTGCTGTGGATGACGCTCGTGCCGACGAACTGGGCGAAGAAAACCCCCATGATGGCGGCGATCACGATCGTGACAATGACCTCCAGCAACGTGAACCCGCCCTGCCCGTGGCCTGTCCGGGACTTTCGGAAATGGTGAGTTCGCCTTTTCATGTCGCCTGCACCTCCCGCGCGATCAGGGGATGAACCCGGTGTTTTTCGTCACGGTAATGGATGGCAACGCGCTTCCGCCCCCCTTGGGTTGAACGGTAATAGAGGGTATCACGCTGCTGCCGGGACTGCCGAATTGATCAAAGGTTATCTTGTTGCCGGGGGGTAGGCTCACCTGGATGCCGCTGAGTTCCATGACCCCGTCTGCCGATTCGACACCGGGCAGGCGGATGACCGTATTTTCGTCTGGGTCCTTGAAAAGCCAGTATCTTGTCGACGACCCGAACTTGACCCCCCAGCTGCTTTCTGAATTCATGGCCCGCGACTGGGCATACCGCAGGTGATTCTTGAGGAGCTCCATCTCGGCACTTTGGGAGGGCGCATCTCCGGAAAAGAGCCTCGTGGCGGCAAAATAGGAAATGACCCCCAGGATCAAGAGCACCATGACGACCTCGAAGAGGGTGAACCCGCGCTGCCCGCCGAATCGTCTTCTTCTTTGAATCGCTCTATGCATACCGTTTCCCGCAGTTCTGAATGGTCCGGATCAGGAAAAAGCCCGTCGGCAACCCGATGAGCGCAGAGAGCAGTGACATAAAGGCCGAAACCGGGATATCCCACTCCAGGGATACGAAGATCCCGTTCAGAAGGGCAAAACCGAGGTAGACAAGGGCGCCGATGCGGGCCACGCGCAAGGCCAGCTTCCCGTCCTTCATCAGATAGAAGCCTATCGCCACCATGCACCCGGCCGTGACAAGCGCGATCTGCGGCTGCCAGCGGACCCAGCCCGGCATGGCCAGAGACGCACCCAGCTTGTGCAGGCCGACCATCAGAATAACGCCGAGGATGGCATAGAAAACGCCTACCATGATGAAGTAAAAAGAACACTCCTGCCCCGACACCGGGGAGCGAAGTGCATTCAGCGGATGGAAGCTGACCTCGTGGGGCCTCAATAGAACCTCGCCGAGAACCTTCCACAGAGATGGCCGATGGGCCCGGATGCGGGACATGACTCGTTCTTCAAGGCCTGCCGGCGGATCGAGTGAAGGCTCTTCGCGCATCATCCAGGCGATTGCGTCGAGCTCATTACTATGGGATTCCGGTTCACCGGCCTCCGGAGAAGGTCCCTGCCCATCAATCTCCCCGATTATTTTTTCTATATTTTGATCAGAGTCCAAGTTTCTTACCCTCTTACCCTCACACCTTCTCATCTTCTCGCTTCGTCATCGGCGAACCCGTCTTCTTCCATCATCGCCCGAATCTTCTCAAGGCCCCGGTAAACCTTCATCTTGGCGCTGCTGAGTGAATCCCCCGTCACAGAGGCGATGTCCTCGAAACTCAGCCCCTCGTAGAAGCGCAGGACCAAGGCCTCCCGGACCGGCACGGGCATCCTCAGCAGGTAACTTTGGAGCCGCCGGCCCCGCTCCCGGCCGATGGCCGCATCGGCCGCGTCGCCGCTGGGGTCTGTCGCATCCGGCATGCCCTTTTCGGTTGCTTCCTCAGGCAGGGCCTTCACCTTGCGGAGATGATTCCGGATCACGTTCAGACTCACCGTGTACAGCCAGGGGAAGAATCGCTCCCCTGCCCTGAAGCGCCCCAGGGACTGAAAGGCCCGCAGGAAACTCTCCTGGGTCAGGTCGTCGGCATCCTGGGTGCTTCCCGTCATGCGGAAGGCCAGACTGAAGACCGGCCCCTTATAGGCATCGACCAGAACAGCAAAGGCCTCTCGGTCTCCCCCGAGGACGCGGCCGATGATCTCTCCTTCGTCGATCTGTTTCATATACAAATCGGACCGGCAAAAAGTCACATTATTTATGCATCTTCCATGACAAGCAGCAGAGCCTTTCTGCCTTTTTAGTCGATTATCGCCATGGAGGAAAGCTTTTTATAAACGGGAATAGATTGATGCTTTTCGATTTTTATTACCTTAAGCCTTATGCCTTATGCCTTTAGCCTTGCTTTATGGCATATTAGTTGAATAATGAACAAGGTCGGCCGTCAGCAAGCACAGGGTATCGAGCAACCTGTCGGCACTTTTTCCAAGGATGGAACCCGAACCGGTGCCAGCAGCTAAGGAATCCCCCATCGAAATCAGCATCATTCTGCCCGCCTTCCAGGAGGAGCAGGGGATCCCGCCCCTGCTGATGCAGATAGGGGCCGTCATGGCAAAAATGAGGCGGCCCTATGAGCTCCTCGTTGTCGACGACGGCTCCATCGACGGGACGGCCGCAAGGGCCCGCGAGGCCGGGGCCCGGGTCATCTCGCATCCCTACAACATCGGAAACGGGGCTGCCGTGAAAACGGGCATCCGCGAGGCCCGGGGCCGGGTGATCGTGATGATGGACGCCGACGGACAGCACGAACCGGCCGACATCCCACGGCTCATCGAGCATCTCGGATCCCACGATATGGTCGTGGGGGCCCGCACGAGGGAATCCGAGACCAGTCTCCACCGCGATCTGGCCAACAAGGTGTACAACTGGTTTGCCTCCTACATCTGCAACCGAAAAATTGAAGACCTGACGTCAGGCTTCCGGGCGATCAAGGCCGATGCGGCCCGGGCTTTTCTCTACCTGCTGCCGAACACTTACTCCTACCCGACGACGCTCACCCTGGCCATTGTCCGCTCCGGCCGGAGCCTGAAGTACATTCCCGTGAGAACGGTGCGGCGGGTCGGCCGAAGCAAGATCCGGCTCTTCCGGGACGGCACCCGGTTTTTCTTCATCATCCTGAAAATCGCGACCCTCTTTTCGCCCATGAAGGTGTTTCTGCCGGTGAGCGCGCTCATGTTTCTGACGGGTGTGGGGTACGGATTTATCAGGATCTTCTTTTTCGACACCCGGTACGGCCCCACGTCCGCCATGCTGATTACCATGTCCGTCGTGGTGTTCATGGTCGGGCTCGTCTCCGAGCAGGTGGCCCAGCTGCGATTTGACCGGAGTGAACCGATCCGGGGCCCGCAGGACGGAAAGGAGGGGCCCTGAGAGGCCCGGTGTTCGCCAGATGATCCATATCTTCATCGGAACGAAGGCCCAGTTCATCAAAATGGCTCCCGTGATGATGGAGATGAATCGTCGCGGGATGCCTTACCATCTCATCGAGACGGGGCAGCACGCCGCACTCACCGCCGACCTGATCGAGGAGTTTGGTCTACGGGGATCCGACACGCGCCTGAGGACCGAATCGACCAACATCGCAACAATCGGCCAGGCTGCCCTCTGGACGTCGAAGACATTCCTTCACCTTTTATCGTCGCCGGAAGTCATAACGGGGGAAATTTTCCGCGGTGAGAGCAGGGGGATTTGCCTGATCCACGGCGATACCCTGACCACACTCTTCTCGCTTCTCTATGCCAGGCGCTGCGGGATCCCCGTTGCCCACGTGGAAGCGGGCCTCAGGAGCTTTCACCTTCTCGATCCCTTCCCGGAGGAGCTGATCCGGCTGGCTGTCATGCGGTACAGCGACATCCTGTTCGCTCCATCGGACTGGGCGATGGGAAATCTCTCCAGGATGGGTTATGGGGACAAATCGATCACTGTCCGCGGCAATACCGTGGTGGACACGATCCGCTTCGCTCGTGCCCGTTACAGCGGGAAGGACAGGCCGGGCGTGCCTTACGTCGTCGTCACGATCCACCGCGTGGAAACCCTCTATTCGTCAACCCGCATGAATACGGTCATCACGTTCCTCGAGGAGATCGCGAAGCAGCGCCAGGTGCTCTTCGTCCTCCACGAGCCGACGCGCAAGCAGCTCGAGCGGCGCAAACTTCTCGCCCGCCTGCAGCGAAACAGCCGCGTCGAAATGATGCCCCTGCAGCCCTACCTGAAATTCCTGGATCTCCTGGCGGGCGCCGAATTCGCGGTTACCGACGGCGGCAGCATCCAGGAGGAATGCTACAGCCTTAATATCCCCTGTCTCATCATGCGGGCCAAGACGGAACGTATGGAGGGGCTGGGTGAAAACGCGATGCTTGCCGGTTTCTCCCGGGAACGATTTGAGGATTTCCTGAAAGCCCTGCCGGGTCTCAAGCGGCGGGGAGCAGACGACGAGGGCGTATCCCCCTCGAGCATCATCGTGGATCACCTGGAGAAATATCTGGAGCGTCATGGCTGAGCCCCTTACCCATTTCTCCGTGATCGTACCCGTGTACAACGGCGCGGAGACCCTCGACGCCTGCCTGACGGCGCTCATGGAGCAGAATTACCCGAGAGAGCGCTTCGAGGTCATCGTGGTGGACGACGGGTCGACGGATGATACGGCACAGATCGCGATAAAGTTCGGCGTGCGATTGATCAGTCTGGGATCCAACCAGGGGAGAATTGTGGCGCGCAACACAGGGGCTCAAGCGGCCCGATTCGAGACCCTGATCTTCAACGACGCACGGGTCACGCCCGAGCGGGAGCTTCTGGCGAAGATTGGCAGGCTCGATTACGAGCCGCTCATTCCCGACATCCGGGATTTTGACGACAGCCGCTGGGGCCTTCCCCGGTTCTTCTATCTGCTGCGTTGCAGGCTCTACGCCCCCTATTACCCCCTCTCAAAGGATCGGGGCGACTTCTGGATCACAACGGAGAATTTCGACCGGGCACCCAAGGGGACGGGCTGCTTCGTCTGCAGCCGCGGGCGCTGGATCGCGAACCAGCCGGAAACGTCCGACCGGGAAACGAGCGATGACACCCGAATTCTGAGAAAGATTGTCGCGACGAAACCGATTCTGCGCACCTTCGCTGCATCAGCCCGTTATCAGCAGAGGACCGGCTTCCTGGCCGTTGTTGCGCACACGTTCCGACGGGGGCCCCTCTTCGCAGATTATTACCTGCGGCCGGGGGGTCGCTACTTTGTTCTATATGCCGGGCTCTGGGGATTCATTCTCCTGTCGCTGCTGCTGGCCGGACTGAATCCTTGGTATGGGGTGCTCTCTGCAGGTTTGACTCTCACCGCCCTTGCGGCCGCCACCATCTATCTTAGCCGGCGCTGGAGCGACATTCTTGTTGCGGCCGTCTGTCTGCCCGCCGTCGCGGCTGCCTTCGGCTTGGGAATTCTCAAGTGGCAACTCCGCCAGCTGTTCAAGAAGGGGTAACCGGTGACTGCGAGAAATGCCTATGCAGATGATATAAGCAGTGGCACCTGCGCCGTCATCTCTTTCTCGAACGATGTGCTTTACGGATTCCCGGCTATCGCGCCATACTGCCGTCCCACTGTCAGGCAGAAGCTGATTTCTCCGCGGATTAGAACTTTTTCCGGCAGATCGATCGCTTTCTCTCAGGAGCCAATATGAAGGTAACAGCGTATACAACGCATATGAATACATGCGATGGGGTATCGGTCTGTTGGGCTGTTGCGGTTCCTGATCATGCTCGAGACGAAACAATGATCGCGATGCGGCAGGTACGCGAGTAAATCGACGGGAGACTTTTAACTCGCCGGTCAAATGCAGTTTGACCTCTGGTTTACAGGGACAATGAACGAATTGAATGGTATGTCGACAGGGAGCAGATGGCAAAAGCAATTCTTGCCCTGGGTTGTTTTCGCCCTGATGCTCGCCCTGTTGGGTCTATTCATGGCCCAGGAGAAGGATCTTGCCTCCGTGCTTCTTCGCGTGAGCATGCTTTCCCTTGCCGGACTGTTCCTGATCCAGTGCCTGTTCAACGCGGTTTCGGGTCTGGTACTGAGAGAGTTGTCTCTCTTCTTCGGTGTGAGGCTGAACGGCACAGAATGGTATGGGCTTCCTGCCGCAACGACGATGGGAAACTACCTGACGCCCGCCTCCGGCGGCCTCGTGGCTCGAGCCGTATACCTGAAACAGCGTTACGGCATGTCGTACCCCCGGTTTCTGACACTCCTTTCGTCAGGGTACCTGATCAACTTCCTGGTCATATCGGCGGTCGGCTTTTTCATCGTCATCGGCAAGTATCGCCACGACATGCATGTCTTGCCCCTGGCCTTTTTCTTCCTGGCCGTTTGCACGGTCATCCTCTTTCTGCTCCATCGACCCGTGCCTTTGCCCGATGGCGAGGGCCGAATAAGGCGGATCCTCCGTGATGTCGTCGGCGGCTGGACCCTGATGAAAAGCAATCCTGTTTTGCTCGGAAAGCTGATCTTGTTGACCCTGGCCAACATCCTGCTCGGCAGCAGCTCCCTGTGGCTTGCCTTCGACGCCCTCGGGTATCCCATTCCCGGCTTGGATGCCATACTGTTAAACCTCCTCCAGGCCTTTTCGCTTTTAGTCAGCATCACGCCGGGCAACCTCGGGGTGCAGGAAATAGTCGTCAGCCTGTCGTCAGGCCTGCTGGGACATGGTTTGGGTGCCGGGCTCCTGGCGGCGCTGCTCATCCGGGTTGTCACCGTGCTTTTTATCCTTACCCACGGCCCGTTATTCAGTTATCTCCTGTCGAAGGAGTTGGTTGCTCCCCGGAGCATGAATCAGATTGGCGGCGAGGGCAGGACGTCGGAGAAGAAAGAAAATCCTTGAGCTGCCAATCACGGCGGGGATAATAAGCACACATAATGAGTCATGCCCGTAAACGCGGAGACGCCATGCTGACCAAAAAAAACGGGTTCACGTTACCCTGGAGATTTGAGATCTCCTTCGATCGCGGGGCGGCGTTCGCGTTTGTCGCTCTTTTTGCAACCCTGCTGCTCATCTATTCGAACAGCTTCAAAGGCGAGTGGCATTTCGATGACTTCGTCAACATCGTCGAGAACCGATGTGTCCATCTGGAACGTATCAGCCCGAATGACCTTTCGCGGTCCCTCTACGGCATCACCTGCGAAGCGGCGGAACGACGGATTTCCCGCCCTGTTGTTTACGGAAGTTTTGCCCTGAATTATCTCTTCGGCGGAACGGACGTCATCGGTTACCATGTCGTCAATTTCGTCATTCATTTTACCGCAGCCTTTTTCCTGTTTCTCCTGATCAGGGTGACACTTACACTGCCGACCATGAAAGAGCGGTACGGCAGCATCGCCTACCCCGTCGCCCTGCTGTCAGCGTTCCTCTGGGCAACAAGCCCGCTGCACGTCCACGCCGTAACGATCATTGTACAGCGGATGGCGAGCCTTGCAGGACTGGGTTACGTCATGTCCCTCTACTTCTACGTAAGGGCGCGAACGGCAACAACCGGAAGAGGTGCAATCGTATTCTTTCTGCTCAGCGGTACAGGCGCCCTGGTGGCCTTCGGTACGAAGGAGAACACGGCCGTGTTGCCGATTGCCCTTTTGCTCTACGACCTCTTTTTCATCCAGGGGATATCGGCGGATTCCGCGAAGAAAACAATGAAATGGGCTGCCCTGCCTTTTGCAATCGTGCTGGTGCTGGGGTGGCTCTACACAGATTTCTCTATGGAGCGTGCCGTCTACGAGTCCGGGGTGAGACCCTTTTCGCCGATGGAGCGGCTCATGACACAGGGGAGGGTACTCTTTTTCTATGTGTCTTTGCTTCTGTACCCCATCCCTTCTAGATTGACGCTTCTTCACGATATCGACATCTCGCGCACGCTCTTCGATCCATGGACAACATTGGCCGCAATCGTTGGGATCGTTATCTGCCTGCTTTTTACCGCCCTGAAGGCAAAGAAGTACCCCCTGCTCTCATTCGCCATCCTCTTCTTCTTCCTGAATCACCTCGTGGAGGGGACGGTGATTCCCTTGGAGCTTATCTTCGAGCACCGCAACTACATTCCATCGATGTTCTTCTTCGTGCCGATAGCGTTCGGGATTATCCGCTGCCTGGACTATTTCTCCTACAGCAGGGGCTTTCAGGTTTTCCTGGCCGCAGGCTTCGCACTGCTCCTGGCTTTCCAGGGGCACACGACCTTCGAGCGAAACGACATTGTCCGCTCCGATGTCCATCTCTGGCTCGACAATGTCAGGAAGGCCCCCGACCTCAGCCGCCCCCGCATCAATCTGGCAAAGCAATATTATGAAGCAGGGATGTACGAGGAGGCCGTGCGCGAGATGAAAACCGCCGAAGAGCTGAACCGGGACACCAATCTCAGGCAGATCGGCCTTGCATCTTACAATTTGGGGGTCTACTACCTCTACCAGGCAAAGGATATCGACCGTGCCGAGCAACAGTTTCTCAAGACCCTGGAGCGATTCCCGGGTCACACCTCCGCAATCGTAGGCCTGGCAACGGTTCACCTCAGAAGAGGGAATGTAGAAAAGGCATGGGTCCTCATGCAGGAGCATGCGCCCAGGCACCGCAACGACGTGGAGATGATCAACGGTTACGGGCTGGTGCTCCTGAAAAAGGGGAATGCGCAGGGCGCGCTCAAGGCGGCGGCATTGTCCATGAGCCTCAAATGGAACGACCCGCAGTCCTGGGAGATATCGGGAGAGGCATGGCGGATGCTCGGGCAGTGGCAGAAGGCCGCCCAGTGCTGGGAAGAGGCCCTGCGCCTGAACCCGGTTAACCCGCGAGCGCAGCTGGCCCTCGTGGAACTATATGATCGGTTGAAGGACGGCCCGGCCCTTTCCCGCATGGCGGCGCGATGCATGGCGCTCAAGGGTACAAAGCCCCTGGATGAATGGCTTGCCGAACTCGCCGGTAATTCCGGGGTGTCGGCGTATGAGGTGAATCCCGGGATGCTGGGCCGGATTATTCGGAGGGAAATCGGCAGGGAGTTGACTCGGAGGAGATGATTGAGGGTAGTGCGTTTTATGAGGTCGCGCTATTTCGGCAACAGCCACACGCCGCTGTTGGTGCCCGGCACGCCGCCTATGCCTGAGGCAATAATTTTGATGTCCGACGAAGCCCCCGCGAGTGAAAAACTCAGGGTGTAGTCTCCCACACTTGTCGTGTTGCCGACGGCTAAGACAAGGCTGGTGGCGCCCGGCGGCGAAGCATTCTCCAGGAAAAGCCTGGCGTAATTTATGGAGAGACGGGCCTTGCCCTCCGTCACGGCCTGAAGGGCCGCTTTGTTCTGTGATTCCCGGGTGATATCGTAGAATTTGGGAACGGCAATAGAGGCGAGGACCCCGAGGATGACGAGAGTCGCTATCAGCTCGATCAGGGTGAACCCCCTCTGAGAACGGCGCAAAGACATAGACGCGTTACAGCCTCATTCCTGTATTTTACAACCGGAACAAACCCGCAATCGCCGTCTTTGCGACAAGGAAGCGGTCCTGCAGACCGCTTCCTCCTCGAGAGGAGGAACGATACGACGAAAGGCCGCAAAGCAGTAGCCTCCGTCCATCGATCCTGTTATACAATACTGGCTATTGCGGTCTGATCCAGACGCTTGAGTTCGTCCCTTTAACGGATCCGACTCCGTCCGCTTTCACGTTGATTTGAGAATTTGAAACTTTCGTAAAGGTTAATGTGTAGTCCCCTGCATTCTTGAGAGTCGGGTCTACTACATTAACCTGGTTCAGCATAAAATCCACGGTGCTTGTCGTGGATGAAAGAAGGTTCCTCGCAAACTGATTGGACAGCCTGGATTTTCCCTCGGCGACGGCCTGCATGGCGGCTTTGTCCGATGCGACACTCGTCAGGTCCATGAACCTGGGAATGGCGACGGCCGCGAGAATCCCCAGGATCACCAGCACGGCAATGATTTCGATCAACGTAAAACCTTTCTGATTACTCACTTTCGATCGCCTCCTTGACATGGTCACAAGCCCTCCTTCACATTGTAGATTTCTCTCTCTTCAGACTCCGTAAACCCCATTTATCGCACGTTCGTGCGGCGACCGGCGGCACACCAGATTCCCCAACCAGGTGTACCTGTCCGAAAGGTGGCGCATTCTAAACTATTTCGTCCCGTTTTTCCACAGTTTTTCAGCCTCCAGGGCCCCTGGAGATCATCCCCGCACTGCTTGCCGGCCTGCTGAAACATGCAGGGTCAAAACCCCTGGTCAACGGGTGATCCATCACCACCGACGGATGCCGGTCCTTCAAAATGACCTGCACAACGTCGGAGCATCATCCATGCCACGGGGAAAGGCAGTCAACCCGTAAAATAAAAAGGCCGCGGGTTTTCAGCACCTTAAACATGCTTTTTCCGTGCCGGGAGGACTCACCGGACCCGTTTGCGGCAGGGAAAACTGACATAAATTGTTGTAATGTCTACATATTATGTAGATTTCCTGATCGTTGTGACGTCGATGTCGTACTTTTTCACCCGGTGCCAGAGGCTTCGCTCCTTGATCCCCAGTATCTGGGCGGCCTTGACCTGGACCCCGTCGGCCCGGGTGAGGGCATCGATGATAAACCGTTTCTCGATCTCCGCAAGCCGGTCATCGATGCTGGCCTGCTCGGAAACCTCCTGTATGGCCTGACCCACCAGCCCCCCGGAGACCTGTACCGGAAGATGCTGGGGCTCGATGAGCCCGTTTTCCGTCATGACGGCTGCCCGTTCGATGACGTTCTTGAGTTCCCGGACGTTGCCGGGCCAGTGAAACCCCATGAGGGTCTGCAGGGCCTTCGGCGAGATCTCCGCCGTTTTCGGCGCCGTTTCAACGAATCCCTGGGCGAGAGAAGGAATATCCTCCCGACGTTCTCTCAGGGGGGGAAGGTGGAGGGAAAAGACATTTAGACGGTAGAAAAGATCTTCCCTGAATTTCCCTTCCTGGACAATTTTCATGAGGTTCTTGTTCGTCGATGCGATGAAGCGGACGTCGACCCGGATCGTCTTTGTCCCGCCCACCCGCTCGAACTCCTTTTCCTGCAGGACCCGAAGCAGTTTGGCCTGGGTCGTGAGCGGCATATCGCCGATCTCGTCCAGAAGAATGGTGCCCCCATGGGCCAGCTCGAACTTGCCCCGTTTCTGAGTCGTGGCGCCCGTGAAGGACCCCTTTTCGTGGCCGAAAAGCTCGCTCTCCAGAAGGCCCTCGGGAATGGCGACACAGTTGAGCTTGATGAAGGGGCCCTCCTTTCGGAGACTGTGCTGATAAATGCCCTGGGCGACGAGTTCTTTTCCCGTGCCGCTCTCCCCCGTGATGAGAACCGTGGCGTCCGTAGGTGCCACCTTGAGGATCTGGCTGAAGATCCCCCGTATGACCTTGCTCTGGCCGATGATCTCGGGAAAGAGCTCCCGGGCCTCCACCTTGGAGAGCATGCTCGTGACCTGTTCGAAGATGAGGTTGAACTGGCTGATGTCGTCGGCCTTCTGATCCACGGCGCTCTGGAGCTGGGATTTCGGAAAGGCGGGCAGGTTCTCCGCGTCCCGGATGAACTTCTTGATGGGTCTCAGGATCAGCCAGGTCACGAGCAGCGCGCACAGAAAGGTGAACAACGCGATGCCGATCCCCCAGGACTTCAGAAGCCATGGCGTCTCAACGTTGTACCTCGCGTAGAAATCGACGATCTGATAGGTGACGATCACGGCAAAGATCGTGATGCCGCTGAAGATGATGGGGATCAGGATATAGAGACTGATCTGGAACCGTGATTTCTGCATATCGGCCTTAAAATCCCTTGGTGGCGACCTTGGTCAGATCCCACATGGGCAGGAAGACGGCGAGGGCAAAAAACCCGACGACAAAGGCAAGCCCCACGACCAGGATCGGCCCGATGGCATCGGAGAGGCGTTTTACCGCGAAGGCCACCTCGTCATCGTAGTGGACGGAAACGGCCTGGAGCATCTCGTCGAGCTGGCCCGACTCCTCCCCGATCGCAACCATCTGGATGACCATGGGGGGGAAGTACCGGGCCGTGCTGAGAGGCCCCGAGATCCCCCGTCCCTCCTCCACCCGGTCCCTCACCTTGTCGAACTCGCGGGAAATGGCCGTGTTCCCGATCGTTCCCGACAGGATCTGCAGGGAATTCATGACAGGGACACCGCTTGCCTGGAGAATGGAGAAGATGCTGGCAAAACGGGACATGGCCCCCTTCATGAAGAGAGGCCCCAGCAGTGGGATCCGCAGCAGGAACGCGTCCCTCACGAAGCGCCCCTGGTCCGTCCTGAAATAATAACTTGCGCCCCCAATCAGGGCAATGAGCAGGACAAGGGTGAAGATCCAGTAATCCGTCATGAGATGGTGAAGAAAGAGGCTCACCTTCGTCGGCCAGGGCAGGTCAAGACCCGCCTTGGAGAAGATGCCCACGAAACGGGGGATGACATAGTTGAGAAGCACAAAGAAGGCGATCCCCAGGGCCGCGACGACGATGATCGGGTACTGGAGGGCCGATTTCACATCGGACTTGATCTTGTGCTCGTGCTCGAGGATGTAGATCAGCCGCTGCAGCACCTCCGGGATGGTGCCGCTGGCCTCGCCGGCCTTGATCATGCTGCGATAGAGGGTGTTGAACGTCGTCGGGTGCTTCGCCATGGAGTCGGAAAGAGGGGAGCCTTCCCGGACATCCTGGGTGATTTCCGTCACGATCCGCTTGAGTTTCGGATTGACCACCTGAACCTCAAGGACCTCCAGGAGCCGCATGATCGGAACGCCGGCAAGAAACATGGTGCGGAACTGCTTCGTGAACAGGATGATCTCCTGCATCGAGACCCCGGAGAATCTCTGCTGCAGGCTCTCCCACGAGAACCCGAAGAGGGCGCCTCGCTCAGACGCGACGGCAACGCGGGACGGGATGTAGCCCCGGCCGAGCAGAAGCGTCCGGGCCGCATCGAGCGATTCCGCATCGATGACGCCGGAGATGCTCATGCCGGTCTCATTAATGGCCTCGTAGGAATATTTCGGCATCTTAACTTCAGTGATCAGTGATCAGTGATTAGTGGCCAGTGGCCAGTGAAATTCAAAGAATGAAAGGGCTCTGTTCTTCTCTCCCCCCCTGCACCCTATACCCGATACCCTGGCCCCTCAGACCATAACCGCCGCCGAGGCTTCCTCGATGGTGGTCACGCCGGAGAGCACCTTGCTCATGGCGTCGTCTTTGAGCGTCCGCAGCTTTCCCTGCTGTTTGAGAACCCGGGTGATCTCCTGGGCGGGGATTCCCCGCAGGATCATGTCCTGAACCTCCTCATCGTTGAGGACGATCTCGAAGAGCCCCGTTCGCCCGCGATAACCCGTTCCCATGCAGGCCGGGCAGCCCCTGCCCCTCTGGAAATTTGCGCCGTCTACCTTGAGGCCCCAGCCGGTGACGATCTTCTCGTTGGGCCGGTAACGCTCTATGCAGTAGGGGCAGATGGTCCGGATAAGCCTCTGGGCAAAGGTGGCAAGCAGCACCGAGGAAACGAGGAAGCGCTCGATCCCCATGTCGATGAGGCGGGTGATGGCTCCCGCGGCGTCGTTGGTGTGCACCGTGCTCAGGACACGGTGGCCCGTGAGCGCCGCCTGCACGGAGATGCCCGCCGTCTCGCCGTCACGGATCTCGCCGACCATGATGACGTCGGGGTCCTGGCGCAGGATGGAACGCAGGCCGCTTGCGAAGGTCATTCCGGCCTTGCGGTTGAGCTGGACCTGGCGCACCTTCTCGACGCGGTACTCGACGGGATCCTCCAGGGTGATGATGTGGATGTCGGGCCGGTTGATCTCCCGGATGATGGCATAGAGGCTCGTGCTCTTGCCGCTTCCCGTGGGGCCCGAGCTGAGGATCATCCCATAGGGCTTGTTGATGATGGATTCGATCTTGTCGCGGTCCTCCTTGACCATCCCGAGCCGATCGAGCGAATAGACACCGGAGCCCATGTCGAGCAGTCGCAGAACGAGGTTCTCCCCGTAGATCGTCGGGATGGAGGAGACGCGGACGTTGATCTCCTTGTTCTCCATCTTCACGGTGAAACGCCCGTCCTGGGGAATGCGGGAGGTGGCAATGTCCATGTTGGCCAGAATCTTGATCCTGGAGATGATGGGCAGGAACATCTGCTTGGGCGGCGCGGGGACCTCGTGGAGCCTGCCGTCGATCCGGAACCGCACCTGGACGTTCTTCATCTGGGGGCTGAGGTGGATGTCGCTCGCCCCCTCCCGGACGGCCTGGGAGATGATGGAGTTCACCAGGCGCACGATGGGCGCCTCCTCGGCCATCCCTGCCATCGAGCTGGCGCTCACCTGGAGATCGTCGGTGTACTCGGCGACCGCTTCGGTGTCGACGCCGGAGTCGAACTGCAACTCCTCGAGGCTCTCCATCACCCCGCCGAGACCCGACTGCATGCCGTAGATCTGCCCGATGAGCTGGTTGAGTTCGCGCTCCGTGCAGACAACCGTCTCCACTTCATCGTTGGTGAGCGACTCGATGTAATCGAGCGCGTTGATGTCGACGGGGTCCGTCATGGCGATGGTCAGCAGCCGCCCCTTCTTCTTCAGCGGCGCCACCTGGTTCTTCTGGGCGATATCGGCGGCAAACACCTGGGCGAGGTTCAGGTCGACGGGGTACTTGTCGGGGTGGTACTTCTCGATCTTGAGCTGCTGGCTCAGGACGTCCACCATCTGGTTCTCCGACAGGATGCCCTGCTGGATCAGGAGCTTTCCGAGCTTCATCCCCGTCTTCTTCTGCTCGTCGAGAAAATGCCTGAGCTGGTCATCGTTGAGGACCTCGGCATCGATGAGCATTTCCCCCAGCTTCTTGCGGACTCTCAAGGTCTTGCCCTTTTTTTCCTTCAAGGTTTGACTCCCTACATGCCTTGTTGATGCCGAAAAATCAACCCCCTATCCCGCAGGCCCGACAGGGCGCAAGCGCAGGAAACGAGGATTCAATTGCCGGCCTGCTCCTTCGGGATGTTCTTCCGGAAGAGGGAAGGCCCGGCTGGCTCCGCTGCGCCGGCAAGAGGCCGGACGCCTGCCGTTGCAGGCTTGCGGACAACGGCCCTCACGGGATCCAGCGAATAGACGGTCTTGTCCGATACCCGGGCCTGGTAGGCCGCCACCGTCCTGTCGCCCGGTTCGCCCGCCACCTCCCGCTTGCCCGCAATCCCCGTCAGGACGGCCAGGGCAGCCACGCCCAGCGCGGCGGCCATCCCCCAGCCGATCGATCGCCGCCTCCGGCGGCGGGAGGCGCGGCTGCGGAGGCAGGACTGAACGAGAAACCAGCCTGCCCGGGAGCGGTTCCTGACGATCATCGACAGGATGACCTGGTGGCAGAGCATGACGACCTTGCGGGGCACACCCCCCGTGGCCAGGTAGATGGCGGCAAGGGCCGGTGTGGTGAACTCAACCGGTTCCTGGCCGGCCTGGCTGGCCTGGGCGATGCGGTGCTCGATCATCCGGCGCATCTGGGTGAAATCGAGCGGCTTGAGACGCAGGCAGACGTTCATCCGGTCAGCGAAGTTTTCCCTGCGCTCCAGGATGGCGTTGAACTCGGACTGCGCAAAGATGACGATCTGCAGGAGCTTGAAACGGTTCGTCTCGTAATTGAGAAACTCGCGCAGGATCTCGATACAGAACCCGGGAAGCTTCTGCCCTTCGTCGATGATGAGGACCACGACCTTGTCCTCGTCGATCCCCCGCCGGAAGAGGTGCTGCTTGATGGACTCCTTGAGCTGCCACTCCGTGAGTCCCGGGACGGAATCCACAGCGCCCATCATCCGGGCGATGCCCGCCAGGAACTGGATGGGCCCGCTGAAATCGGGGTCCATGAGCAGGTGAAACTCCACAGCGTCATCGCCGTGGAGCTTCCGGATCAGCATGCGTGACAGGGTTGTCTTCCCCGTGCCCACATCCCCGATGACCACGTTGAGCCCCCGGCGCAGGCGGATGGAGATCTCCAGCTGCTGCAGGCAGTTGACATGCTGGGGGGCCTCGAAGAAGAACTCCGGCTCCGGTGAGTTGGAGAAGGGTTCCCTGTCGAGGTTGAGGCTCGTGAAGTAATTCATCTCTATTTCCCCGGGCTCGTCCCGGGAGGCTCCTTCTTCGGGGGTGCCGGCGCCTCGCCGGGCACTGCGGCCGCGGCCTGCGCCGGTGCCATAGCGGCCGGTGCCGCCAGGTTAGTGCCGTGCGGCGGCAGGATGTGCGGCGTGATGAAGATGAGCACCTCCTCCATCGTCTCGGCCCGGTTTTCCGTCTTGAAGAGATACCCCAAACCGGGAATGTCCTTCAGCCCGGGGAAACCCGCGTCGGAAAGGAGGCTCCGCTGCTTCGTCAGGCCCGAGATCACGACGGTTTCGGCATTCTGGACGATCAGGGTGGTCTCCGTCTGCTTCTTGATGATGTAGGGGTTCCCCTGGACCGTCCGGGTCGAATCCACCTCGTCTTTCTTGACCCTGATCTTCATCTTGAGGTTCTTGCCGTCGATGACATGGGGCGTGATCTCGAGCCGCAGCACGACGTCCTCGAACTTCACCTCCTGGGTGACGACGCCGCTCGAGGTGCTCGTCGCCACGTAGGGGACCTTCTCTCCGTTTTCCGTATAGGCCATCTGGTTATCGAGCGTCGTGATGGAGGGGCTCGAGAGGATGTTGAGCTTGCCGTCCTGCTGGAGGGCCTGGAGCTGCACTTCCAGGATGCTTTGCCCGATCGTGCCGAAGATGAGGCCCAGGGAGCCCGAGGCCCCTGCGGCGGCGATGGCCGCGGCATCGGCAGGGAAATTGCCGGCGAAGCCCTGGCCCGCGATGCCCGTCGGCCCGAACGTCGGCGTGTAGTTGCCTGCCGTGGGGGATGTCGTCGTCGACCCGCCCGAGCCGCCCGGCGTGACGTAGTAGTTCTGCCCGCCCGCCCGGTTGGTGTAGATGCCGCCCCACTGCACGCCGAGGGTGCGCGCCGTGTCCTTTCCGGCCTCGACGATGTTGGCCTTGATGACGATCTGCGCCGTCGGCTTGTCGAGCCGTTCGATCATGGGGATCATCCGCCTGAGGTCGTCCCGCGTGGCCTGGACGATCATGGAATTCGTGTGCTGGTCCACCAGGATGGAGCCGCGGACCTTTCCGTCCTTGTCCTTCGTGAGAAGCTCTTTCAGGCTGTCCCGGAGCTTGGTGGCGTCGGCATAGTCCACGGTGACGACCATGGTGAGGAGCTTCTGGCCGCGCATGCGCTCCCGGGCGGACTCCAGTCTGAAATCCCGCTCCATGTCCTCCGCGGTCAGGATGCGGATGATGTCGCCCTCCCAGGCGTATGAGAGGCCGTTGGTTTTCAGGATCCCCAGAAAGGTCTGGTCCCAGGGTTTATTTTCGACGTTGATGGAGGTCTCCCCTTTGACGCCGGAGCGCAGCATGATGTTCACATTCGCTGCCTGGGCCAGGGCCCGGAGGATGACGTTGATGTCCACGTTGTGCATCCGGAGCGACACGCGCCGCGTGGGCAGCGGCTTTTCCTTCCGGGCCGCCTCGTCGGTGATCAGCTCGTCCTCCTCGAGGGGCGGCATGTCCATGATCCGCGCCCGCCCCGTCGGCGAGTGACCCTTCGAGGCGTCCGCCATGGTGGTCCATTTTTCAAAGAAGGGGTCCTTCGCCTGTTTGAGGTCTTTCGCGCAGCCTGCCAGCGAAAGACCGATCACAGGAATGAAAAACCAGCATATCCATCGGTAAAGGGCTCTGCGTTTCAAGGCCTGTCTCCTCTAGAATGATTCGTCCTTCAGTTTGATGACGATATTTCTCTGGTTCTGACGGTCGGCAATCACCGCCTGGGAGGGCTCCACGCTCTTCAGATAGAAGGCGCCGCCGAAGTCGAGCTTCTCGCCGACCTGGTACGTGTTCCCGTTGATGACGGCGAGCTTCTTCTCGCCCATGTCGACAAAGCCCGAGTAGACGATGTCCTGGGCGCCCGCGCCCCCCGGTCCCGCCTTCGCCGCAACCGGCATGACTTTCTTGTAGAAGGGGTCTTTCGCCCAGGTCGCTTCCGCCCTGGCAATCACATAACTTTCGTTGGGCGATGAGGCCACCTTCTTGAGTTCCGCGGCGATTTCCTGGATGATCTTTTCCGACCCCGTATACTGCTCAGCCGGCTTTGCCCCCTGCCACGTGATGGCGGGCGACAGGAAGTAGACGAGGGCAAACAGGATCGAAAAGACCATGACGCCGACGATGATTTTTTCACGCTTGTTCATTCAGCCATTCCTCTTGTTGAGCGGGCCCGTGCCTGCATCGGCCGTTCAGCCGACGACGAGCCACACCTTGAGCCGGAACTCCTTGGTCCCGGGCACTTGCTGGATCTCGATCTCCTCGACCTTTTCGACAAAAGGCCGGTCGCCCAGCTCGATCAGGAAATTCCGGAAGTTGTAATAGTCCCCTTTCAGGGTTGCGTGGACCAGCATTGCGGCCGAGCCTCCGACCAGCGAGTTGATGTCGGGGCTCACGGACAGGAGCTCCATTTTCGATTTCTGGGCCATGTCCTTGAAGATGAGGGATATCTGGTCCTTCTGCTCCCCGGAGAGTTTCGCCTTCGCAGGCAACGGAAGGTTTCGCTGCGCCTTGACCTTCATCCGCTCGAAGAGCTGCTTGGTCATGGGCGCGTAGCTCTGGTGGGTGTTGATCTTCGTGTTGAGCTCGTTGATCTCCGTGTCCAGCCTGGCGATGCTCCGGTAGTTGTAAAATCCGATGTAGGCGAGAATCAGGATGAGGCCCACCCCGATGACCAGGAGCGTCAGGCTTCGCGTTGCAAAGGGAAATTGTTTCTTCCGTTCCATGTTTGATCCTACTGGAGCTTTAGGTTCAGGACGAAGTGAAGGACTTCGCCCTCGGCCTTGTTCTGCTGCAGCGCCTCGATGACGCTTTTCTGGACCGTCGCTTCCTTGACCAGGGGCGACCCTTTCAATTTGAGCACGTAGCTCGAGAGATACCCGTCGAGCATGCTCCGCTCTCCCATGACGATCCCGTCGATCTCCAGGGTCTTCACTACGGCCTCGGCAGGCTTCGCCGCCGGGCTCCCCTTTTCAGCTGCCTTGGCTGTCGCTGCGGCCTTTTGTTCCGGCCGGCCGAGAGTGCTCTTCAGCTTCAGGAAGCGCACGTTCTCGGGTGTAAGGGCGGAGAGCTCGCTGATGAGGGCCATCCCGAAATACCTCTCGCCGTAATCCTTCTTCAGTCGCCGCTCCTCACGGTCCTTGGCCGCCATCTGCAGGATCAGCTTCGTGTCGACCATCAGGTTGAGCGACGAGAGCTGCTGGTTGAGATCGGAGACGGTTGCTTTTTTCGTCGAGGCGATGCGCTCCTGCCAGGCGAAGGCCGTAAGCCCCGTGATGATGATGCCGGCCAGAGAGAACAGGATGACCCGGTTCACCCGGCTCACCATGGCCATCTTCTCCTTAGCCTTGTAGGTGAACAGCAGGTTGGGGGTCCTCGTGTTGTCCGAAAGGGCAAGGCCCACCGCGGCGGCCAGCGAGGCCTTCTCGGAGGCCGTGGCAGACGCCGTGAATCCCGAGATGAAGGGGATGGAGGGATCCAGCGGGTCCATGACCCCGCATTCGATGCCGAGCTGCTCCCCGATGTATTCGATGAGGGGCCGGTAGGCGTTTACGACTCCCGAGAGGTAGACCCGGAGCACCTTCTCCCCTCCCAGATTGGCAAAGGTGCGCTCCACCTGGCGCACGAGGCGGTCCAGGGCGGGGCGGACCATCTCGAAGATGTCCTCTTCCGAAAGATCATGCCCGGCGTCGTCGGGGCTCAGGGCCGGCGCGTCGGGGTCGAGGCTCATGATGAGTTTGTGGGCCTGCGTGGGTGTGATGGTGAAATCCACCGGCGCCGCACCGCTCCAGCGCATGTCCTTCGTCGAGGGGCGCTTTCGGTCGATGTAGTTCTCCACGAGGGATTCAACCATACTGTTCATGCCCGTCTTGATGTCCCGGGTCAGGATGAGGCTTCCCCTGGAGTAGATGTCGATGCGGGCCCCTTCGCGGCCGAGGTAGAGGCTCGCCAGGGTCTCGCCGTAGGTCGGCATCCACTTGGTCCGGAAGAGGTTCTGGATGGCAAAGGGGGCGATGGCGAGACCGCTCAGCTGATAGCCGGCGTCGGCAAAGAGCTCGACGACGGACTCCACCTCGCGGCGCGGAGCCGTGTAGACCATGACGGAGGTCTTCTTGACCCCCTGCTCCACCAGATCGGACTGGACCTCGAAATCGAGGATCGTGTCCATGTCCTCGAAGGAAAGCTCCCGCTTGGCCGTCCAGTAGACGGCGTTCTCGAGCTGCTTCCGAGGAACCTTGGGGATCTTGATGAAACGGACGTCCACATTGGACGAGGACATGAGGTTCCAGATCTGGATCCCCTTGGCCGTCCCGCAGAATTTTCCCATCTCGGATTTCAGGAAGTTGGTGAACTCGTGGCTCCCCCGGGCTATCGTGGCCGGAATGGGTACCAGGCGGAAGTCGACGAGGTTCCACTGATCGGCGGCCACTTCCTCCACTTTCGCCATTTGAAGGGCCTGGTGACCGATGTCCACGCCGACCGTCAACGGCCGCTGGAAGGCGGGGGTGAGGGACGAAAAGGGCTTTGCCTTTTTCTTCGGCACGACAGGCTTGTAGGAGGGCTCTTCATCGGAAGCCGTCTTCGCCTTGCCCCGGATGACGTTGAGAAGCTTTTCCGTGGAAGAAATCTCTCGATTGGAGGCCATGCTCACCTTCTTGTACAAAAAAGTCCCGGCTGTCCGGTATCGGGCATCCCGTCCGGCATTCTCCGGCATTCTGTTGTCACGGAAACAGAATCCCGTGAAACCCAGCCCGGGAGCGGGTTTCCAAAAATTTACCGAAAATCGCGAATAATAATATACAGTTACGCAAGAAAAGAAAACCCCTTGAAACCATTATCTATTTCAGCCGGTTTGTCAAGCTTTTTTAGGCAGCAGTAACCAACGCAACGTTTGCACAATATGTGCCACAAAACAAATACTTACCCCGCGGACGGGGCCCTCGCGATGCGCCGCCCCGATCCCCTGTCCGTCACGATGGCCGGCCTGACCCGACGGGTACGGTTGTCCGGGAAGCGAATGGGGCAGAGAATAGGGAAAGAGGCGTTGTTACAGGAACTTCCGGCGAATTAGCATGACAGGCATCCGGCACATCTGCTATGAAAAGGAGGACCCGGGGGGGAAGCAGCGGGTGAGCCGCCGGGGTCAGATGGCCGGGCAACGGATCCAAGAAACCGGGAGGGGTGGCAATGAGACAATTTTCCGTCAAGACACAGGCGCGCAGCCAGATGATCGACATCACGGCCCAGGTCCGGTCGATCCTCAGGGAATGTAGGGTCGAAAGCGGCATCTGCTTTGTCTTCGTCCCCCACACGACGGCCGCCGTGACGATCAATGAAAACGCCGACCCCGACGTGCCCAGGGACATCCAGGCACAACTCGACAAGACGATCCCCCAGCGCGGGGACTACCTGCACAGCGAGGGCAACTCGGCGGCCCACATCAAGGCATCACTTTTCGGAGCTTCGGAAACGGTGCTCGTGGAGGGGGGCAGCCTCGTCCTCGGGACCTGGCAGTCGATCTTCTTCTGCGAATTCGACGGGCCCAGGACCCGGCAGGTGTACGTTAAGATTATTCCAGGATAAAGTCCACAGGCTGCAGGCAATAGATGACCGACAGGGCCCGGATGCCATCATCTGTTATTTGCGTTTATGGTCTGGGACCTTGACCCTTGACCCTTGACCCTTGACCCTTGACCCTTGACCCACGCCCTCGTCCCTTCGGCAACAATGGTTGAGGATCTCATGCGAATCGAGATTTCACCGGAGCGCTGAAATTCCCAGCCACAAATTGCAAGGCTTACTTGATTCGAAATTCCGGAATCCCGACTTTGGATGCCTGATTTCCCGATACCCAATAGCCCAATTCCCCAATTACTGTTGAACGGCCGCACGGCGGCGCTAGAGCAGGCGAGCCCCCCGATAGAAAAAGTACAGACCAACAAGCTGGATGACATGGTAGATGTCGTTGTGGTTGAAGTGCCTCGCCAGCTTGAATCCGCTTCGCTGGACAGCGGCGGCACCGAAGCTGATGAGGATCCCGACGGCAATGAGCTTCGCGCCCGGTGAGCCCGTCGAGACGTAGCTCAACGCCATGGCCCCGAGGACGAAAGCCATGCAGATGGAGTAGAAGACGACGACGTTGCGGAAGCGATAGTCGCGCCAGATCCAGGCGGCATAGATGATCGATAGGCCCAGCACGGTCCACCGGAGCAGGTCCGCATAGTCGGCGGGGAGGAGGTGGTAAAAGGTCGCGGCCAGCATGGCCGTCACGGAGGTTCCCACGGCGATCCCCGTGATGCGCCACAGGAGCGGCACCCAGGATACGAGAGGGGTATGCCGTATGGAATGGATCGTCGCCCCCGCCAGCGCACCCAGGGCGATCAGGAAGAATGACAACGCAAAGCAGAAGTGAACCGGGCCGGCCGAGACGCCATAAATCCTCGCGCCGAAGAAGATGGCCACTACCGCCAGAAGAACATCCGTAAGGACCGTCATCGGCTCTGGCCCGAAGAAGCCGTGCGCATGAATGTCGCCATGTTCCGGTTTATTCTGATTCATGCGGTCTTCTCCACTTTCCGGATTACGAATCGCTCCTCCTCGTCCTCGCCGAAGGTGCTGACGGGGTTGGGGATGGCGGCGTAGATCCGCCGGAGATTCCCGGTGCCGATCCGGAAGCTCTTTGTGGGTATGGCGGGGTTGAACATGAAGTGCTCTTCCCGCAGGATGTTCTCGTCCACATAGAAAGGAAGCGACGGGTCCCTGTGGCCGAAGGGCGAAACCGAGCCGGGGTCGCACCCGGTCATTTCCATCAGCTCCTCCCGGTTGGCAAAACGGATGTCCTTGGTGCCGAACTCCTTCTTGAATAGCCGCGCCTTGATCTCTTTTGCGGCCGTCGTGACGAGCAGGTAGTATTTCCCCTTGGCTTTGAGAAGGATGCACTTGCTGCTCGCGCCGCTCCAGCCCGCCTGCCCGCGGAAGGCAAGCGACTCCTCGCAGGAGCCGACGGACGCGTGCTCGATCTCATCGTATGGAATCCCCATTTGCTGGAGAATATCCTTTATGGTCTGATAGACATCCTGTGACATGATTCGCTCCTGTTGAAAACCCGCGATCTAATACCTGAATCCAACGATAACAAAGTGTCATCGCGAGGAGCGCAGCGACGTGGCGATCTCGTTTCATAGAGATTGCCGCGCACCCTTCGGGTGCTCGCAATGACCCGTCGATGAAGTCGATTCCCTTTTTATCACTGGACCTGAGTAATAGCAGAATTCGCGCTTCCTGATAAGCCGAAATCTGTGATATTCTCGGGACCGCTCACCCGCCAAGGAGGGGAATATGAAGACCTTCAAGATCGCCACATACAACGTCAACTCGGTGCGCAGCCGTCTGCATATTGTGCTGCCCTGGCTCGAGAAGAACCGGCCTTCGGTTCTCTGCCTCCAGGAAACCAAGACCGAGGACGCAACGTTTCCTGTAAAGCAATTCGAGGATGCCGGGTGGCAGGTGGTCTTCCGCGGGGGAAAAAGCTACAACGGAGTGGCCATCGTCTCCTTGGAGAAGTCCGACAAGGTGGCCTTCGGCCTCGACGACGGAGGTCCCCCCGATGAAGACCGCCTGATCCGGGCAGTCTTTTCGGGGATTACCATCGTGAACACCTACGTCCCCCAGGGGTCAGAGCGGGAGAGCCCGAAGTTTTCCTACAAGCTCGAGTGGCTCAAGCGGCTCAGGAAGTTTTTCGCCAAACACTACAAGCCGGACCAGCCGCTTTTGTGGTGCGGCGACATCAACGTGGCCCGCGAGGAGATCGACGTGCACAACCCAAAGAGGCTCCTGGGTCACGTGGACTTCACGCCCGAGGTCTGGGAGGCTTTCGACGAGGTGACGGCCTGGGGATTCGTGGACGTGTTCCGCAAGCATCACCCCAATGAGCCCAACCAGTATTCCTTCTTCGATTACCGGGTGCCCAAGTCGCTGGAGAGGGGGCTGGGCTGGCGCGTGGATCACCTCCTGGCCACAGTACCGCTGGCGAAGAAGTCGGTTGGCGCCTATATCGATCTGGAGCCCCGCAAAGCCGAAAAGCCGTCGGACCATACGCCGATCGTGGCGGAATTTAAAATATAGTAGTCAGTGCGAACGGAGTGTAGCAATCTTCCTGTAACGCCCCATGACCGTAATCTCCCTCTCCCCATCGTGGGAGAGGGTCGGGGTGAGGGGGAAATCTGAATCGTAGATTACCACGCCTCGCGAGGCTCGGCTCGTAATGACTCATTGTTTATGACCGATAAGACAGCAACAGCAAACAGAACCTCGATCCTGAAAGACGGTATCCGCGCGGCCTGGCCCATCTGCCTGGGATACGTTCCCATCGGCCTTGCCTTCGGCGTACTTGCGCAGAAGGCGGGACTTTCGCCTCTGGCGATCGGGCTCATGTCGATGCTTGTATTTGCGGGAAGCGCCCAGTTCATCGCCGTAGCCATGCTGGGGGCGGGCTCGGGGATCGCGGCCATCGTTGCCACGGCCTTCACCGTCAACCTTCGCCACCTGCTCATGAGCTCCGCCCTTTCCGTCTACCTCAAGGGGATACACAAGCGCTGGCTGGCCCTTTTTGCCTACGGAATCACCGACGAGAGCTTCGCCCTGAACCTGGTGCGGTTCCGCGAGGGAAACTGGGACTGGAAGCGGGCGCTGACCGTCAACCACGTCACCAATGCCTTCTGGGTGGCAAGCACCGTCATCGGCGGGCTTGGCGGCGCCTTCATCCCGGCCCACGCCTTCGGAATCGACTATGCACTCATGGGCATGTTCCTGTGCCTTCTGGTCTACCAGCTTCGCGGGAGGCTTTATGTCCTGACGGGCCTTATCGCCGGGGCGGCCGCCGTTGTCTTGTCTCTCCTCATCCCGGGCAACAGCTACATCGTTGCCGCCTCGGTGATCGCGGCAACGGCGGGGTTGTACATACGGAGGCGATGGCCCTCACTCGCGGCTTCTTCTGCCCCGGCGGGAGAGAATAAGAGGTGAGGGAAACAGGCGATACAAGCAAACCTGTAATGAATGTCATTCCTGACTTGACCAGGAATCCAAATATGGACTGGATCCCCGCCTCCGCGGGGATGACAATAGAACCCGAAAAGGGACATTTCAAAGGATGATCACAACCGACTACATTCTCCTTTGTCTCGGGATGGGCCTCGTGACTTACGTTCCCCGCTGGGCGCCGCTCTTTGCGCTTTCACAGCGAACGCTCCCCCGCTGGCTCGAGGAGTGGCTCGACCTCATCCCCGCGGCGATCCTGAGCGCCCTGATCCTTCCCTCTCTGGTAACGGCGGGGGAGCCGCGGCAATTATCTCTCTGGAACAACGATCTGCTCGTAGCGGTACCCGTCTTTCTTTTCGCCTTGCGTACGCGGTCCCTGGGAGGAACCGTGATTTTGGGGATGGCCCTCTACTGGCTCGCGGGGAAATTTCTCGGATGATCTACCTCAAGCTTTTCCTCACGGCCGTCTTCTGGGGCGGGACCTTCATTGCGGGGCGCATCCTTGCCCAGGAGGTGCAACCCTGGTCGGGATCCTTCCTGCGGTTTCTCGTGGCCTCGGTGTGCATGATCCCCCTGGTCTGGCACTTCGAGGGAAGATTGCAACCTCTGAGAAAAAAGCAGCTTCTCCTCGTCTTCCTCTCGGGGATGACGGGCGTCTTTCTCTACAACGTCTTCTTCCTGACGGGAATGCAAACCGTCCCTGCCGGCCGCGCATCGGTCATCGTTGCTTCGAACCCCGTCTTCATCTCCCTCTTTGCGGCACTTCTGTTCCGGGGGGAGCGAATGACCCTGCTGAAAATAATCGGCATCGTACTCTCCGTCAGCGGCGCCGTCTACGTGATCTCGCGAGGAAATCCCGCCGACATCATGCAGGGCGGGCTCGGCCGTGGAGAGATGCTCATCTTCGGCTGTGTGCTGAGCTGGGTGTCCTACTCGTTGATCGGCAAGGTCGTCATGAAGGACGTGCTGCCCGTCTCGGCGGTGACCTATGCCTGCCTCCTCGGCGCCGCGGCCCTGCTGCCGCCGGCCCTGTTCGAGGGCATGACAGGCAGCCTCGGAAACTACTCGATGCCCGCCTGGCTCTCGATTGTATACCTGGGCTTTTTCGGCACCTGCCTCGGGTTTGTCTGGTACTATGAGGGGATCAGGCAGATCGGCCCATCGAAGTCGGCCGTGTTCATCAACTTCGTGCCCATCAGCGCCGTCATCATGTCTTTCTTCATGCTCGGGGAGACCATCGATGCGTCGCTGCTCATCGGGGCGGCACTGGTGCTCTCGGGCATATACCTGACGAACCGACCCTCAAAAAACCCGCGCCCTCAATCTTCCTCTCCCATGAAAGAAGAGGATTGAGGCAAGGGGATCCCTCTCTTCAATATGATGACAGGAAGCACATTAACCATGCTGGATGTCGGCCGCATGAGTACGCTCTGGAAGGTGAAGATTTTGAAGCGCTTTGGCAACCGGGTCGTTGAGTCAGCCGGGAAAGTCGCACATCCCGGCTTCAGAAAAATTGTTCTTGGGATACTGATCCTGGTGTTGGCGGCCTCCATCAGTGCCTGTAATATGCACCCGATTTCGAGGTCGCTTACACGGTACGGCTATATGGACACGACAGGACGGGTCGTGATCCCGATGCAATTTAAGGACGCCCAACACTTTTCTGAGGGACTTGCGGCGGTGGAGGCCGATGGCAGGTGGGGCTATATCGATCGCAATGGACAGATGGTGATCCCGCCGCAATTCCACAAAGCCAAAGCCTTCAATAATGGCAGGGCACGGGTTGAAGTCACGCCCGATAGCTGGCGGTATATTGACCGCACAGGGAAGGTTGCCATCGACATTGATTTCAAATGGAGCATCTATGCCCGTGACTTTTCCGAGGGTCTTGCTGCGATTTACATCGAGGACCCTAAACGTTTCGAGTGTCTTTCCAGCGTGCATCAAGATGTGAGGGAAAAATACAACAACAGTAATCCCTATGTCTCACCCCAGTTCTGCGGACGGTGGGGTTTCATTAACTCGGCCGGTGCTTTCTCTGTCGAGCCGCAGTTCATCGAGGCCTTCAGCTTTTCGGATGGTCTCGCCGCGGTCAGGGTTCGGAACCCGAACCTTAAGGATCAAAGCCGCTGGTTGTACGGCTTCATCAACCATAGCGGCACTGTCGTGATAGCGCCTCAATTCGAAGCGGCATTCAATTTTTCCGACGGCATTGCGCGGGTAGTCATCGAAGGCCGTAAATGGTTTATCGATAAGACCGGGAAGCGAGTGACGGAGTCGTCATTCGACGACGCCAAGGACTTCCATGAGGGGCTTGCCCCGGTCAAGATCGGGGACCGATGGGGCTATATCGACAAGACCGGGAAGATCGCGATCCCGGCTGAGCTCACGATGGCCGGCAGATTTTCAGAGGGACTGGCCGCCGCGAGACGTTCGGGCAAACTCGGAGGGTACATCGACCGCACCGGCACCATGGTCATCAGCGAACAGTTCGGCGTGGCATGGCCCTTTTCCGACGGGCTTGCACGAGTGAAGATCGGGGACGGTAGTGGACTCTTCGACAATTGGGGGTATATCAACAAGTCCGGCAAGGTCGTCATATCCCGCACCCTCAAGGCGGGATGGCCTTTCAGCGAAGGGCTTGCACTGGTTGGAAACGGCGGACCGATCTAGCGAAGCCCAACCTTTAAATAGTAATAACCCCGCATCTCAAAAGAGAGCGGGGTTTCGTATTTTTTGACGAATTGTATTTTCCGGGTCCGATCAGCGCACGGTGTCTTTGCGAGCCAAGCCTCTGACTAGCGAAGAAGTGGCTAGTGTTCAGCGGCTTGTGGCTAGTGAAGAAGAAATTCCATGTCCGGCACAAACCACAAATCACAAGTCACTTCGGCCGCGCAGTGGCAGCGGCGTGTCGATCCTCCTTTCACTCGCTCTGATGCGGCACGGGTTTATTCCGTTCGGTTAATGATGGCCCTGCCCGGGAATTCGCTTGACTTCATCCTGAGCAATGCTATGCTTTTTGTGCAAATTTACATCTGAGAATTCTCCTTCCCCTGTAAGGTTCTCTTCGCCAACTCTCTTCTGCTATGTGCGCAGTAGTGAAGATTGTCACCTCACCCCTAACCTCCTGAACTGCCTCTTGGATACCGTATGTTCGGGTGTCAACTCAAGATGCCCATGTGAATGGCTCCTCTGGGATCCAGGATCCCATTGAGGCCATTTCTGTCTGCTTTTCCTGAGAGTCCTTTCTTTGCATCCATCGACTATCGAACGCAAAATGAAACGGAGGAAACGACGATGACGCCGAAGAAGGGGATTTCGCTTCTTGCGGGATTGATCCTGGTGCTGTTCGTATCTGCCACGGCTCTTGCTGCCGATGAGTTGTATGGAACATGGCGGCTGGTCAGTTGGAAGAGAACGGTTGTGTCAACGGGTGAAACATCGGACATGTTCGGGAAAACGCCGAAGGGCTATCTGACTTATGGCAGGGATGGCCGTGTGCTTTGCATAATGGTTCATGACAAACGGCCCAATGTTCCTGATGTGACAAAGATGACCGATCAGGAGCGAAGCGAACTCTACAAGACATTGATTGCCTGGGGTGGGACTTTCATTTACGATGGGAAAACCGTTAAATCAAAAATAGACATTTCCTGGAATGAAAGCTGGAATGGGACCGAACAGGTGCGGACCGTCAACTTCGAGGGGAACAGGATGATCCAGAGCGCGGAACCGGCCGTCGGAGCGCTGGATGGAAAGCTCAGGACATCTGTCTTCGTTTGGGAGAGGGTTAAATAACGACCCGCCTTAAAATTCCCTTGCACCGGAAGAGAGGATATTGTTCCGCAGATAGTGCAACTCAACCGCCCAAACTCACGACGGGAGGTGACAAGATGTTGTACAAAAAAGCAGTAATCGCTGTTGTTCTTTGTCTATTTGTGGCTGTTTCGGTCTCTGCCCAGCAGCGCGGAACCCCTGCGGAGGCAAAGAAAATGGTCGAAGATGCCATCGCATACATCAAGGCGAACGGCCAGGAGAAGGCTTTTGCCGAAATCAACAACCCCAAGGGAAAGTTCGTGGACCGGGATATGTACATCACGGTCATCGACATGAACGGGGTATGCGTCGCCCGAGGGTTCGATCCGAGTTTGCTCGGCAAGAATCTCACAGATTCCAAAGACCTCGATGGAAAATTCTTCATCAAGGAACGAATCGAGGTAGCCAAAGCCAAGGGATCGGGCTGGCAGGATTACAAGTTCACCGACCCCCTGACCAAGAATAAGGAACTAAAAACGCTCTACTTCGAGAAATATGGCAATATTATCTTAGGCTGCGGGTCATACAAGCCCGGGAAATGAGGACATCTTTCAGATTAATCGGTATCTCATTGGCTCCATGAAAGGAGGAGGCGAGATGATGTTCAAGAAGGTCGCGATCGTGATTGTACTCTGCTTGTTCGTGGTTGCTCCGGTCTCTGCTCAGCAGCGTGGCACTCCTGAGGAGGCAAAAATGCTGGTCGAGAAAGCCGTAGCCTTCGTGAAAGCGAATGGCGAGGAGAAAGCGTTAAAGGAATTCAATAATCCTAAGGGCGAGTTCTTCAAGGGTGATCTGTATATCTTTGCCTTCGACCCCAAGGGAGTTCTGTTGGCTAACCCGAATCTACCCAAGCTCGTCGGTACAAATGTCTATAATTCGCCCGACAGCAAGGGAAAGCTCCACAGGAAGGAAATGGTTGATCTGGCCAACAGCAAGGGTTCAGGATGGGTGAAGTATTACCAACTGAATCCTATGACCAAAAAGGACGAGGCCAAAATTAGCTACGTTCAAAAGACGGGTAATCTGATCCTCGGTTGCGGCGCCTACAATTAGACAGCTTGGCATAGAGCATCTTACAATGCATTATTTTATCAAAAGCTAAAGGCATGGCCCGAAAATAGCCCTGCCTATTTATGCTTATCACAACCAGTCGTTGTTCCCTTTCAATTTCCAGGGGGAATAAGAATATCACACAAAAGAAACGATATCGGCATATCAATAACGAAAAGCAGGGCCGGAAATGGCCCTGCTTTTCTGTCTATATATGCACAGGCTGCCTTCTTGATATACGGTTTTCAGGAGGCCCCTGCCCGGTTAATGATAGCCGTCCTGGTGTCCCCTTTAACGGTAGTACCGACCGTCATGACGATAATAAACGGGGTGACCGTTATGGTATCGCTGCCAGTGCTTCGCGTGGCCGGGGGGCACGTGCGCGTAGACCGGACGGGTGTAAACCACGGGGGCGGGCCGGTAAACAACCACGGGCGCCGGCCGGACCACAACCGGGTGCGCATAAACGACCGGCGGAGGGAAATTGCCGATGTTCAAGTAAAAGCCCGGCTGGCCGATGCTGACGGACACGCCCACATCGGATGCGTTTGCTGCGGTTGCAGCGATAAGGGTGATCATCATGGCGATTAGAATGCGTTTCATGTTCGGTTCCTTTCCCTGGTGTTGAATCCTTCCGATTGTCCTTAACCAACCACTGACCTTGAATCGTTCCGTACTGTTGATTGGTAAAACGAATGGCGCGGCGTTTGGTTTACAGGAGATGCAACTCAACGCCCGAAGGGTAACGGTTCGCCTTGCAAGCCTCTGCATTCTTTGATGATTTTAGAAACTACGCCAACAGAAAAAAAGCAGGATGGCTTATGAACAGGGGCGGGTGTTTGGAGGGGCAGCAGGATTTTATCGACTTGGCGGGCAGCCGGTGATTTTCAGGCTCAATTTCTGAAGGGTGCTATTAAAATTCCTCGCACCAAGGTGCCAGGAATTTAGAAACTTAAGGAAATGGGTTAGTTGTTATCATGCTCGCTTACCCCGCAGCAAGCTGCGGGGAATGCGCATGCAATCGTTTTCGACATTACGGGTATCTGAACTTGTGAACAGGTATCCGGGAAAAAAGCTCCTCGACCATCCATCACGCCGCTTCGCTGACCGAGAGCCAGAGGTTCTCCCAGACATCCGGAGTGATGTGGTTCACGCCGGCGTCGTCGTTCTTGCGTGAATGGACCTTATGCTCGATTTCGTAATAGCTGGTTTCCTGTGCCGAGCAGGAAACGTTTGAGGAAAGGTGCGGCGCGTCGTAGATATAATCATCTTCTTCGCACACGCCTTGATTGCACGTGCCTGCCTTTCTGACCGCATTGAAATAGCTCATCGGACAACCTCCTTGTCCGCGAACACGCAGGGAGATACCTGCGCAATTCGTGATCATGGTCTGGTCTCTTCAAAGAACGTTTACTTCCCCGAACTCCTTCACGCTGCCGGGAGCCGCATGATCGATGATCCCGACTGGCTATGGCCTACTCGCATTTTCGCATTCGCGCTATCAGACCCAGTCTGAATCGCCCATAGGACATTGTCTGATGCCAAAAGCCCCTGCTTGCCGTGAATAACGTGGTCAGTTTTCAACAATGAAAATGGCAGAGCCCTGACTCAAAATGTGGTACCCTTTTCATAAAATCGCATGAAGCTCCGCAATCCCGGATAATCATGAAACCCTTATCCTTAACACGTTTTGCCTGGCTATCTATTGCTGCAGCCATCCTTACAATCGGGCTCAAAACCGCTGCGTATCTCATAACGGGTTCCGTTGGACTGCTTTCAGATGCCTTGGAGTCCGTCGTCAATCTTGTTGGCGCACTGATGGCGCTGGCAATGTTAACCATTGCCGCACGGCCGGCCGATGAGGATCACGCGTATGGCCATTACAAAGCGGAATACTTTTCCAGCGGTGTCGAAGGAACTCTGATCCTCATCGCCGCAGCAAGTATCGGCGTTGCGGCTGTTGAACGACTCGTCAATCCAAAATCACTGGAGCAGATCGGGCTGGGATTGGGTGTTGCGGTTGCCGCATCTCTTGTAAACTTGGGGGCTGCGCTTATATTACGTCGTGCCGCAAAGCGATACCACTCAATCACCCTGGAAGCGAATGCCTATCATTTGATGACGGATGTGTGGACTTCGGTGGGTGTCGTGGCAGGGGTCATTGCCGTAGGCTTCACCGGCTGGAATCGCTTGGACCCTGCTGTCGCACTCGTTGTCGCTGCAAACATCGTCTGGACTGGAGTCCGGATTATACGGAAGTCAGTCCTGGGCCTTATGGACACGGCTTTGCCGATCGATGAGCAAAACCTGATCCGCAATGTCCTGGAGCCGCACAAACAGGATGGGGTTGAGTACCACGCACTTCGCACGCGCCAATCAGGTTCCCGCCGGTTTGTATCCCTTCATGTCCTGGTTCCCGGGATGTGGAACGTCCAAAGGGGACATCACTTAGTGGAGCGCATCGAGGAGGACATTCGCCGCGCACTGCCCAATGTCATCGTCTTTACCCACCTGGAATCGTTGAGCGACCCCGCTTCTTGGGATGACGGCGTCCTGAATCGCGACGAAACGCCCCGTGTCGATGCATCGGAAGCGCAGCCTCAGTCTTCGCCAAACGAGAAAACGGCTCACCGAAAAGATGAATCGTGATGGCTCGCGTGTAGTAATTGACGGGCGCGTCAGTTGACGAGATGAAAATCATCTTGCATCCATCGTGTTTATTTGATTGAGGTATGCCACGGATGGATCAACCCGCGGCGTTTAAATGAACGCGGGATTTGTTCCGTAAAACCTCCCTCTCCCCTGGCGGGAGAGGGTTGGGGTGAGGGGGCCTCAGTCACCCTCCCCTTCATCCCCTCCCGTCAAGGGAGGGGAAAATCCGGATTTCAGATTTTATTGAGAGGAGGACGGACCATGGGCAGGAACAGAAAAGAAGAGAACATGAAGAGGTTCATCATGGGCCTGATCGCAGTGCTCTGCGTTGCCGGGATGGCGGGAATCGCAGTGGCCGCCTCGCAGGACAAGTACGTTCTGCCGGAGCCCTACCTGGCCTGGGAGAAGGCCTATATCAAGGAATTCCCGGAGCTTCAGGGCCTCATGGATACGATGATCGCCACGACGGTCCAGCAATTGAAGGACCCCGAGGCCGACATCCTTCACAACCGGGTCTGCTCGGCCCTGGCTTACGAGATGGCGATAAAGCTCTCCAAAGCCGAGCGGAAGCTCGCCGTGGCAACGGACATCCTCCACAACATCAGCAAGGAGGACAAGGCGGCCGTCCTGACGAACCCCGAGATGCTCGCGAAGGCAACCGCGATGGTCTCGAAGCTGAAAAAGGCGGGATACTTCAAGAACTCTCCCGGGTTCTGGGGCGACGAGGCCGTGCTGAAAAACCCGAAGGTCGGCGGCAACCTCGCCTTGATCCACCACATCACGGGCGCCCTCACGGCCGGAGAGATCGCGGCGAAAGCCGGCGGCTTCTCTGCGAAGGACATCGACCTGATGCAGGTGGCCGTCCTGGAGCACTCCACCGGCTACTGGTATTTCCGGGATTCCGTGGATCAGGCGGCAGGCCGCAAGGGAGCATGGACGGTCATCTACCCCGAGCCGGAAAACGAGATTGCCAAAATTGCCCACGATGCCGACCTGATCTCCCAGTTCGTCTACGAGTCGGTGGTCCCCGAGGGAAGCAAGTGGCGGGTGCTCGCGCAGAAGCGCTGGAAGGCGAAGGACACGAAGGAGGAAGCGCAGATCGTGTATTACGTCTTCTTCCGTCTCTATGAAGAAGCCAAGACGGAGAAGGGAAAGGAACTCGCGAAGGAGCAATGGGAGAAGATCCGGCCGGAGCTCGTGAAGCTGATGGGACTGAAGCCCGGCGAGGATCCCATCAAGGTTCTCGGGGTGCCGAAAATATTCCAATAAGAAGACAGGCAGACGGACAACAGGAACAGGGATGCCCCGGTGGCTGAGCCACCGGGGCTTTTTTATTCGGATTGCGCCTAGTCCCTCTTTGTCAGCTTCTTCCCGACCAGGGAGGCGATGACCACGAGGGCCGTGGAGATGAAGATCATCAGGATCCCCAGGGCGGAGAGCCTTCCCCACAGCCCGTCTTCGGCGAACCGGAGGATCTGGACGGCCAGGACCTCGGTGCCGGGCCGGGAGAGGACGACAGAGAGGCTCAGTTCCCGGACGAACATGGTCGCCATCAGGATCCACCCGGAGACGATCCCCGGGACCAGCAGGGGAAGGACGATCCTGCGCATGGTGTAGAGCGGCCCGCCGCCGCAGACCCGCGAGGATTCCTCCAGGTTGCCGTGGATCTGGACGAAGGCGCTGGTGAGCGGCCGCAGGCCGTAGGGCAAGTAGGTGGCGATGTAGCCGATGAGCAGCGCCCAGATCGTGGAGTACAGCGGCGTCTGGACGAAGAACCACATGAAGCCGATCCCGACGACGATCCCCGGGAAGGAGAAGGAGAGGAAGCTCAGGGACTCGAGAAAACCCGAGGCCTTCGTCCGGACCTTGACGATCACGTAGGCGACGAAGAACGAGAGGATCATCCCCAGCGTCGCACCGCCGATGCCTAGGTAGAGGCTGTTCTTCAGGGCAAGCAGGGATACGGGGTCCTTGAGGACCGCGAGCCAGTGCCTCCAGCTCATCATCGCGAAGGCCTTCGCGCTCGGCGTCATCACGTAGGGCACGAGCGACGTGTAGAACAAGACGATAACCGGCAGGACGATCAGCACGAATGAGATCAGGGCGACGAACCCGAAGAGCGGGTACCTTGCCCCCTTGAGATCGATCACACTCGGCCGGTAGCCCCTGCTGGAGACGGTCACGTACTTCTCGCCCTCCCGCGTCAGGCGCCGGTACAGGACGATGAGCGTGATGGAGGCGGCCAGGGCGCTCATCCCCACCGCCGCCGCCATCCCGTAGTCCGTGGCGTAGCCCGTGGCTACGATGCGGTAGATGTGGGTGGCCAACACATAGATCTGTCCCGGCATGCCGATGACGGAAGGAACGGCAAAGGAGGCCAGGCTCCGGACGATCACGAGCGTCATCGCGGCAAGGATGGCAGGCCGCAGGACCGGCAGGGTCACGCGGAAGAGGGTCCGCCAGTTCGATGCCCCGCAGACCCTCGAGGATTCCTCGAGGGAGACATCGAAGGCCGCCATGGCCGGGGCGATGACCAGGTAGGCGATGGGCAGATCGAGGAGCCCCTCCACGAGGATCATCCCCTTGAGGGTATAGATGTTGAGCGCCGCCCCCTCCCAGCCAAGGACCTGCCTCAGGAAGAGGTTGATCATGCCGTTCGACGGGTTGAGCAGGAGAACCCAGCTGACGGCAAACAGGATGTGGGGCACCATCATCGGGATGAGGGAAATGATCCCGAACATGAATTTGAAGGGGATGTTGGTCCGGGTGTTCAGGTAGGCCAGAAAAAGGGCAAGCCCCGTCGCAACGAGGGCCGAACCCAGGGTGAAGATCACCGTGCTGACGAGGATCTCCGCAAAGGCCGGGTCGGTGTAGGCCTGGACGTACTTGTCCAGGGTGAATGTGCCGAAGGCCCCCAGTTCCCCGCTGAAGCTCCCCAGGATGAGCATGACGACGGGGCAGACCGTGAGAAATCCGACAATCGCGATCAGGCCCGGCGTCAGCGCCGTTCTCGTCTTTTGCATCGCACGTCAGCCGTTCAGTTCATGAGGATTGAGCAGTGAAGCGGGTCGAAATGCAGGGCGATCTCCTCGCCCTCCCGAACGGCGGTCGTCGGCTCGATCCGGAAGATCAGGAGGGTCTCTCCGACGCGGATCTCCCCCTCGTAGGCGTCGCCGACGAAAACCAGGGATTCGACCTTCCCCCGGAAGATGTTTTCCCCGTCCTTGCGGCTTTCCTTCAACACACGGATGAATTCGGGACGGATGCACACGGTGACCGCCGTTCCCGGCGTCGCCCCGATCTTCTTTGCGCAGGCGATGGGGCCGATGGCGGAATCGATCCTCGTTCCGGACTCCCCGACCGCTGCGACCTTGCCCGCGATGAAGTTCGCATGGCCGATGAAATCCGCCACGAACTGCCGATCGGAATCGAAGTAGATCTCCCGCGGTGTTCCCATCTCGACGATCCGGCCGTTTCTCATGATCGCGATGGTGTCGGAGAGCGCCAGGGCTTCGATCTGATCGTGGGTCACGTAGACGGCGGTGATCTTGAGCTCCGTGAGAAAACGCCGCAATTCCTTGCGTGTCTCCTCCCGGAGCTTGGCGTCGAGGTTGCTCAGGGGTTCGTCGAAGAGGATCACCTTCGGTTCGGCCACCAGGGCCCGGGCCAGGGCAACACGCTGCTGCTGGCCACCGCTGAGCTTCGTTGCCGGTCGTTTCTCGAAGCCGTCGAGCTGAACGAAATGGAGCGCCTTTGCGACCTTCCGGACGGTCTCTTCCCTGGATTCGTTGCGGGCCTGGAGGGGATAGGCCACGTTGTCGAAGACGTTCATGTGGGGCCAGATGGCGTAGGTCTGGAACACCATGCCCAGCCCCCGCTTGTCAGGCGGGACGAAAATTCCCCGCTGAGCCGAGAAGACGACCTCGTCACCGATGGCGATTTCTCCCTCGTCGGGCGACTCCAGGCCGACGATGCAGCGCAGCAGTGTCGTCTTGCCGCAGCCGCTCGGCCCCAGGAGTGTGAAGATCCGGTTGGACGGAATGGTGAGATCGACGTCGGCCAGCGCCTCGATCCTCTTGCCGTCCGAATAGTAGTTCTTGCTGACATTCCTGACGCGGATTTCCATGATCCTGCCTTCGCTAGGCCTCCCCTGTTCTCAATGGGTCCTCTATAAAATCCTCCCCAACCCCCCTTTTTCAAAGGAGGGGGCATAGGACTTCCCCCTTTGAAAAAGGGGGATAGAGGGGGATTTTCTCAAAAAATATTTGTCATTCCTGGCCTGACCAGGAATCCACTCTTTACTGTTTCGCGAAGATCTTCTTGAACTCTGCGCCCCACTTCTTGATCTCCTCATCGGAGAGCTCCCGGATCGGGATGACCTTGGCCTTGTCGATCCCGGCGATCGGTGGATAGACGCCCGGGGCGAGGACGTATTCACCTACCTGGTCAGCCATGATCTTCATGGCTTCCTTCGAGAGCCAGTAGTCCACGAACAACCTCGCGGCGTTGGGATGGGGCGCCTTGGCCGCAATGCCGATCCCGCGGGGAGTCCCCATCATGGGCTGCGAAACCCTTGCCCAATCCAGCGGCGCGGGGGCCTTGGTGACGATGTACTTCGGCATGGAGATGCCGATCAGCTTCTCGCCGGTCTCGATCGGGGCCGGCGTGGGGCCGAAGGAGGCCACAAACATGGGGCTGTTGGCGGCCAGGCCCTTGAGGAACGACCTCCACTCCGCGTCGGACTTGATCACGTTCTCCTTGAGACCGACGAGCCATGAGATGGTCGTGGGGTGGGATGCGGGATCGGCCATGACGATCTTGCCCTTCCATTTCGGGTCCACCAGTTCCTGGTAGGTCTTGGGCAGATCGGCGGGCTTGACGAGGTCCTTGTTGTATATCAGGGCGACATATTCGATGCCGAAGCTCTGGATCATACCGTCCTTGTTTGCCCACTTCGGGTACCCGGCCGAGGCGGGAGATACGTATGAGGCCAGCACACCTTTCTTCATGAGCAACTCCAGCACGGGGATGGGCGCCTGCAGGACGTCGGCCGTGAGCTTGCCCGCTGAGTGTTCCGTCAGGATGGTCGCGATGAACTTGCTCGTCGAGAGCCGCGTGTATTCTGCCTTGATGCCGTATTTTTTCTCGAAGGCCTCCATGACGGGTTCTACGGATGTCATGTTGGCATAAAACGCCACCTTCCCCTCGGCCTTTGCCTTTTCCGCCAGGGCCTGCCCCGCCGGGGCCGCCTTCGCCGGGGGCGCCGCAAAGGCGCAGGGTGCCATTAACAGCATCATTAAAACACCCAGGACAGCGATCTTCTTCATGGCTAAATCCTCCTTCCCCGGATGCCCCAAAACATCAGTCTTTCTCACCCGGCGCCGGTATCATAATATGAAAAACAGCCTGCATCCACGGAATTTATTGCTTTGGGGCATGCCATGAAAAAATAAAACCCCACATCTCAAGGGAGAGCGGGTTTTTGTGTCTTTATGTTTCAGTTTTGCCGGACCGATCAGGAAAGGTTGGAATACAAGACGCGATCCCGTTTACCCGACTTATCAGGGGTGAATCGAAAAAAAGGCAGAGCCGATCACGGCCTGCCTTTTTGTTAAAATCATTGCGGCACAACGGTACGCGAATAATATTCGAGCGCCTCTCCCTTACCACACGTGAAATTATAAAGGTTTCACGTTTGCAGCTGCGGGGCCCTTCGGACCCTGCTGCACATCGAAGCTGACACGCTGACCTTCCTGAAGCGTCTTGAAGCCTTCGCTTTGAATGGCACTGTGGTGCACGAACACATCGCCACCGCCGTCCTTTTCGATAAACCCAAATCCTTTTTGCTCATTGAACCATTTTACTTTACCTTCCATCGCGTTCACCCTCCTTGTAAAAATTTCTAAGTCGGATTTCAACAATGACAGAAGGAAAAAGGCCATCACGACAATAAGGAGCATTGTGGCCAATATTTGCACTTCGCAATGTCTTAATCCAAACTTACTTGACGGGATTCTACATGGTCTTTCGTCGATAGTCAAAGAAAGGAAATGGGGCCACCGGGGTGGACGAGCGATCAGGCAAAGGGGCTGAAAATTATCTTGCATTCATGAAATATAATTGTTTAATGATTCATCGATATCATACACTTATGGTGGCATCAGGTTAACCACTAACCTCCAACCCTCAACGGGGGCATGCCATGGATAGATAAAAACCCCGCATCTCAAATGAGAGCGGGGTTTTATGTTTTGGTCCCGTTTTTTACAATTCGGAATTTCTGGTGCCGGACAGAAATGTTGAAATGCCAGGCGCGACCCTGAATGAACCCTATTATCCAATACAGTCCATATTGCCTTTTGCGGGCATCCCTGTCCTTGAAACAAAAAAGCGCAATGATTTAGCCCGTCTTTAACCATTAATCCCACTTATAAAAGTCTGCATCCGATCCATCTTGGGAAGGAGGTGAAAAACAACCTTTAACGAGGGGGTAATTTTTTCGATTCATCGACTTTAACTGTGACTGAAACAAAAAAAGGGGGACAAGTATGGCTGAAGAATCGAAACTCATGACGATGAAAGAAGCTATTTCTAAATTCGTTAGTGACGGCATGACACTTTACATAAGCGCGGTCTGGGCCAACCACGCAGCCGCGGCAGCCCACGAGATCATCAGGCAGAAAAAAAAGGATCTCACCCTGATCGAGAGTTCGCCGGGAGAGATTTTCGATCAAATGATCGGTGCGGGATGCGCGAAGAGACTGATTCTGTCGTGGTCCGCCAACGAAGCGTTTGGAACGGGATACCGTTTTCGTAGAGCTGTCGAGAAGGGCCTGATAGAAGTTGAAGACTACTCAAACTTCGGCCTGACCGCAAAGTTAATGGCCGGCGCGATGGGTATTCCATTCATGCCGATCATGTCTCAGAAAGGGTCATCGATCAACGAAATCAGGTCCTTCCTTGGAGAAAACAAGCTGAAACATGTGGACTGCCCTTTTACCGGGCAAAAGGTAACGCTGATCTCAGGCATCAACCCCGACGTCTCCATCATCCATTGTCAACGTGCAGACCTGGAGGGTAACCTTCAGACATGGGGCTCGCTCTTTTCAGCGAAATGGGGAACTCTCGCCGGGAAAACAGTCATAGCGAGCGTGGAAGAAATTGTCGACACGGACACCATCCGGCGGAATCCGGAATCGACGCTTGTCCCCGGGTTCAGGGTGGCAGCCGTCGTGCACGAACCGTGGGGCGCTCATCCCGGGCATCTGTTTGGATATCACGATGATGACCGTTGGTTCAGATACATGTATGCGAACTTCGTTTCCGACGATGACGTCAAGTTCAAGAAGTTCTTGGATGAATGGGTCTATGGCGTAGATGACAGGGCTGGGTATATCGCGAATTATATCAAAAGGTATGGATACAAGAGGCTGATGAGACTGAAGCCAAAGCCGTTTTACAGCGATCCGATCAATTACGGCACCTATCCCTTCGACACAATGCACATGGACTTATAGGAGGTGGAGACATGAGCGATCAGAAATACGCCAAAGACTTTACACTGCCGGAATTGATGATTACAGCCTGTGCGAGAGAAATCAGAGACGGCGAAAGAGTGCTGATAGGGGTCGGGTTGCCGTTGCTTGGCGCCATGTTAGCCAAGAGAACCCATGCACCCAATTGCAAAATGGCATACGAAACAGGGTCCTTCGATTCTTTACCATCGAGAACGCCCTTTAGTGTCGTGGATCCGGATTTGGTCCCCAGAGCTATTTTTGCAGGGCAATTGACGGATATCATGGCTCTGTTCTTACAGAGAGGTTTCATCGACGTTGGTTTTGTCGGGGGAGCGCAGGTTGACAAATATGGTAATCTGAATTCGACTTGCTTCGGAGATTACTTTAAACCCGATGTCAGGTTTCCAGGCAGTGGAGGAGCCCATGATTTTGGAGCTTTTGCCAGGAGAAGCTTGATCGTAATGGTTCACGAGAAGCGACGGTTCGTCGAGAAATGCGATTATGTAACAACGCCCGGATATCTGAGGGGAGGAAACACCCGTTATGAAGAAGGGCTGCCGGAAGGAACCGGGCCGGCGGCTGTCATATCGACGAGAGGGGTGTTCCGATTCAGTCCCGAAACGAAAGAAATGTATTTAGAGACTTATCATCCGGGCCTCACGGTGGATTCGGTAAAAGAAAATGTTAACTGGGATCTTAAGGTATCGCCGATTATCCGGGAGACCGAACCGCCGACAGAAGAACAGATAAGAATTATCAGGGACCTCGATCCGGAAGGCTTCTTCTTGAGAAGGGGCGAGTATAACAAAAAAATGAAAGCGCAAGCAGAAAGCATGGGATGGCTCTGAGAACTTTCTACCATCCTCATTCGCAGTACTCCGAGCCGCCTCATTTTCTGCTGTGGGGCGGCTCTTTTTCTTTCACTCTGATTGTTTTCCGGGGGAAAGTACAAAGTGGGTGTCACTGCGAAGAGGGAAATTAAATAAACTTTGGCGGGAGTTTGGGTTTTCCCGGGAAGCCGAAGCCGGGCAGCACGATGACCGACGACGTGCCGTGAGCGACGAGTTTGCCGTCGTCATTGAAGACTTCCGTCTCGCCGAGCCCCAGGGTGCGGCCCAGGCGGATTCTTTTGCCCCGGGCCGAGAGCTTCCCGTCGGCGACCGGCGCCAGGTAGTTGACCTTGAGATCCACCGTCGTGATCCCCGCCGACTCGTCGAGCTCCCCGAAGAAGCACCAGAAGATGGCCGTGTCGACAAGCGATGCGATCACACCGCCGTGAACGTGACCAAACATCTGCCTGTGTGCCTCCCGCGCTCCGATTTCGACAAGGGCCTCACCGACACCGAGTTCGGTGATTACCATGCCGAGGTGCCTGAAGTAGGGGCTGTCGTTTGCCATGACCGTGACGGCCTTCACGTACTCCGGATTGAGCTTTTTCATTTTGCCTCGCTGATGCGCGTTCAAATTGGACAATCTCGGAAGGCGAGATTGCCGCGTCGGCTTGACGGCCTCCTCGCAATGACAAACAGGAAACGTTTAATCGCAGCTCTCGGCGCTGAGCTGGCACGCTTTCTCTTTTGTCTTCTCGCGGAGCCTCGCTTCCCGGCGGGCCTGTGCCTCGCGATTGCGCCGCTGCTCCTCGGGCGTCTCCAGGATGAGGGGCGGGATGGCAATCGGTCGGCCGTTCGTGTCCAGGGCCACAAAGGTCATGTAGGCCGAAACGGTGTGGCGGGTCTTGCCGGTAAGCAGATTCTCCGCCTCGACGCGCACACCGACCTCCATGGAGCTTTTGCCCGTGTAGGTGATGCCCGCCCTCAGGGTGACCAGGTCGCCGATAAATACGGGGTGATGGAAATCGAGGCGGTCGATGGAGGCCGTCACGCAGTTTGCCCGGGAATGCTTCACGGCAGCCGCGCCGGCGGCAGTGTCGATGAGCTTCATGATGACGCCGCCGTGTACGTTCCCGGCGGGGTTTGCGTCCTGCGGATTCATGACCTGGGCCGTCAGGATGCTGCTTTCTCGAGCTCTCTTTCCTTGCATGTTTAACTCCCTCAACGCTGTTTCGGTATCGGACGCGCGGTGGTCCCTGCGGTTGTGGACAGGGTGATCCGTGACGCCCGGTGGTTATCCAGGTGGTTATATAGACGAAAGCGGCACCCCGGTCAACCCTTGCGCAGGGGACAGGGTATAGGATACAGAGAGAGAAGCCAACAGCCACCCGCGAGGCCGCGCGAGATCGACTACGGTCTGGCCACCCCCATCGCGCTGGCCGACGAATACATTCTGAACACGGGCACTGTGGATGAGGCCCTGGCCGCTTTTGGCAGGATCGTCGAGCGCCACATCGCCGCGTGAGTCCCTCACAGCAGGGAACGGCCGCCCGCGTAATGCTTGCTGTAGTACTTGCTGTCGAGCGAGTCGATGCCGATCTTCTTCCCCCGGCCGGGCGCGTGGATGAAGCGCCCGCTGCCGATGTAGACCCCCACGTGGGAAACCTTGCCTGAATTGTTGGTGTTGAAAAAAACCAGGTCGCCCTTTTCGAGCTTGCTCCTGCTGACGGGGACGCCCATCTCGGACTGCTCCCGGGAGGAGTGTGGCAGCATGAGGCCGTTGTACTGGTAGATAGCCATGGTCAAGCCGCTGCAATCGAAGCCCTCGTCCGCAGAGTCGCCGCCCCACAGGTAGGGGACACCGATGAAGCTCCTTGCCGTTCTCGTGATCTCGTCCCGCACATACTGCTCGCCCTTTTCTTCTTTCAGGGCGATGGCATAGTCGCGGGGGTTGGCAATCCAGTACTCCTCAATGATGCCTTTGTCCACAAGGCGCCGGGCCCGCGCCGCCGCGTCCTCGGCCGACCTGAAGTTGCCGAAGCGCACCTTGTAGAGCCCCGTCTTGTAGACGAAGTAGTAGGCGGAAAGGCCCTCACGATTCAGCTTGCCGGTCAGCTTTGCCGCATTTTCTGCCTTGGAGAAGGCGCCCGCCTGGATGGTAAAACCCATCTTCGCCGGCATGGGCCCCTTGCCCGTCGGCCGGATTTGCTCGGGCGGCGCCTCCCGCCTGGCGCAACCGGCGAGGATCAGAAGAATGAGCAGGAAAAGGATCGGTCGGCGAAGATTCAACGCTTACCTCAAGGTGTCATTCCCGCGCAGGCGGGAATCTATACTAAGACTGGATTCCGGGTCGAGCCCGGAATGACAAAACCTTTTTACAGGGGAAATCCCTGTACCCTGTACCCTGTACCCTGTACCCTGTACCCTCTATTTCAGCTTGGCGATGATGAACGGGTAATGCAGATCACAGGGCACCCCCAACCGCAGCCACGCATTGCGCTCGTCCATCACCTTGTTCATGATGTCCCGGATCGTGGCCGTCTTTCCCCCGCCTGCCGGCACCTCGAAGGATACGCTCAGCTTCTCGATAACAGGCGGCGGATCCTTTCCCACTTCATGCGTGTAGAAGAGCCGGGCATCCTCTTCCGTGTCGGCGGCGATGACATGATCGCCGATCCTGTAGGTCTCCATATTGCGGCTGTCCCCCCTTTTATTGATCCCCCCTCACCCCTGCCCTCTCCCGCGAGGGGAGAGGGATATGAAGAGAGAGCGTACCACGCCTCGGAATATCCACCCTCACCCCGCCCCTCTCCCCTCAAGGGAGAGGGAGTCTGAATGGAAGCAGGCTCCAGAGGCTCGGCTCGTAATGACTTATTAATGCGGCATTATACACTCCCCGTCAAGGGTCCCGCGACGGCACGCGCCTTGACAGCCCGGGAACGATCCCCTATAGTGCTCAGTACCTGCCCGCAAGAGCCGGAAAGTACACGAAAAGGGGTTGCAATAGCATGGCCGACATCCGCACATTCCGTCCTCCGACGGTTAAAAATCCCAAGGGCCTCCTGGTGATCATCGTCCTGGCCGTCCTGTTCTTCGGCTTCTGGCGAACAACCGGCCTTTTCTCGGACTGGCTCTGGTTCCAGGAAGTGGGCTACGAGAGTGTCTTCACCGTCAGCCTGTTCGCGCAAATAAAGGCGGCCGCCTTCTTCGGCATCCCGTACTTCCTCTTTTTCTTCCTGAACCTCACCCTTGCAAACCGGCTGGCCCCGCAATTCCAGGTGCACGAGGGAAGCGACACCGTCGACCTGAACCCCCAGGCCCTGGGGAAATTGCCTTTTCAGATTTTGATCCTGGCGGTCTCTCTCCTCCTCGGATTGTTTGCCGCGCTGGCGGGGGCCGCCCAGTGGGAGAACCTGCTGCTGTACTTCAACGGCGTTCCCTTCGGGGCCAACGATCCCCTCTTCGGGAAAGACATCGGTTTTTACGTCTTCCAGCTGCCCCTTCTCAACCACATCTTCGGCTGGTTTCTGAGCCTGAACCTCTTCACCCTCGCCGCCACGGCAGTCGTCTACGTCATCCGAAAGGCCGTGATCATCCGGCCGCCGCAGTTCTTCAGCCTCGCCCCGGCGGCAAAGCGGCACCTGCTGATCCTGGCATCCCTCTTTTTCTTCTGGGGCGTCTTCGGATCATGGCTCTCGCTCAACGAGATCCTCTTCACCAAGCGAGGCGTCGTCTTCGGCCCCGGCTACACGGACGTGACGACCCAGCTCTGGGTCCTCAAGGCCCTCATGATCGTATCCTTCCTCTGCGGGGCGGCGATCGTCGCATATGCCTTCATCGGAAAAGTGTTGATCCCCATCGTGGCCGTAGGCGTCTTTGCGGCTCTCCTCGTCCTCGGGAGAGGGATCTACCCGTCTATCGTCCAGAAATTCCAGGTCATCCCCAACGAGATCGTCCTCGAGCGGCCTTATGTCGAGTGGAACATCAAGTACACCCGCATGGCCTACCAGCTCGACAACATCGAGGAGCGGGACTTCCCCGCCGAGGAGAACCTGACCCGCGAGGATCTGCGGCGCAACGACCTCACGATCAAGAACGTGCGCCTCTGGAACGACGCGCCGCTGCTGCAGACCTACGGGCAGCTCCAGGAGATCCGAACCTACTACAAGTTCATCGATGTGGACAACGACCGCTACATGGTCAACGGCGAGTATCGCCAGGTGATGATCTCGCCCCGCGAGATGCACTACCCCTCGCTGCCGTCCAAGACCTGGGTGAACGAGCACCTGACCTACACCCACGGCTACGGCATCGTCGTCGGTCCCGTCAACCGCGTCACCCCCGAGGGGCTCCCCGAGTTCTTCATCAAGGACATCCCCCCGGTGTCGTCAGCGAACCTGAAAGTAACCCGGCCGGAAATCTACTACGGGGAGACCTCGAACGACTATGTCTTCGTGCGCACGAAGGCCCCTGAATTCGACTACCCCGTGGGCGACAAGAACGTCTATTCCCAGTACGAAGGAAAGGGCGGCGTGCCCCTGACCTTCTTCCGGAAGCTGCTCTTTGCCGCCCGGTTCGGCTCCGTGACCATGCTGCTGGCCAACGAGATCACCGATGAGAGCCGCATCATGTACTACCGGCAGGTGCGGGAGCGCGTCGCCAAGATCGTCCCCTTTGCACGCCTCGAGGGTGACCCCTATCTCGTGATCTCCCCCGAGGGGCGCCTTCTGTGGTTCGTCGACGGCTACACCATGACGGATCGATTCCCCTACTCGGAGCCCATGAAGGGGGTGGGCAACTACGTCCGCAACTCCTTCAAGGCCATCGTCGATGCCTATGACGGCACGGTTGAACTCTACGTGAGCGACGCCACGGACCCCATCATCCAGACCTATGCAAAGATCTTCCCCGGGGTCTTCAAGCCCCTGGGCGAGATGCCCGAGCCCCTGCAGAAGCACATCCGCTACCCCGGCGGGATGCTGGGCATGCAGGCCCACATGTTCCGGGCCTACCACATGCAGGACCCCCAGGTCTTCTACAACAAGGAAGACCTCTGGTCCATTCCGGGGAAGGCGACGCGCAGCGGCGAGCAGGAGATGGACCCCTACTACACGATCATGAAGCTCCCCGGCGAGAAAAAGGAGGAGTTCATCATGCTCGTCCCGTTCACGCCGAGCCGCAAGGACAACATGGCCGCCTGGATGGCCGTCCGCTGCGACATGCCGAACTACGGCAAGCTGATCGCCTACCAGTTCCCGAAGCAGAAACTGGTCTACGGGCCCCGGCAGATCGACGCCCGCATCGACCAGGACGCCGAGATCTCCAAGCAGCTCTCGCTCTGGAACCAGAGGGGCTCACAGGCCATCCGGGGCAGCCTGCTGTCCATCCCCATCGAGAAGTCGATCCTCTACGTCCAGCCCCTCTACCTCTCGGCCGAGAAGGGTCAGCTGCCGGAGCTCAAGCGGGTTATCGTGGCCTTCGGCAACACAATTGCCATGGAGGAGACCCTCGAGCAATCTCTGCAGCGCATCTTCGGCGGCGAGCTCATCCGCGACCGGGGGGCAAAGCCCGCGGGAGCGTCGGCAATGACACCGGCCGCACGGGAGAAAGCGGATCGGGAGCTGGCACTGGAGGCCCTCGGCCACTACCGGAGAGCCCAGGAATACATGAAGCAGGGCAACTGGGCCGCCTACGGCGAGGAGCTGAGGAAGCTCGACGAGTCCCTGCGGTCCGTCGAGCGCAGGAAATAAACGCAAGAGGGGCGCTGCACCGGCAGCGCCCCTCTTGCTGTTAGTCTTGATTCGCCTACACCCTCGTCCCTAGTCCCCAGTCCCTGTTTGTTAATCGCCCTTGCCTTTGCCGTGGCCCTTCCCCTTGTCGTCCTTGTCCTTCTTATCTTTCTTATCTTTCTTGTCTTTCTTGTCCTGCTTGTCGTCATCGTCATCGCGATGCTTTCCCTTTTCCTTGTGAAAGTCATCATTGATGACGACGAATCTCTCGCCCTTCCCTCTTCGGTCCATGACCACCTCGCCGCCCACAGAGCGGGGCTTGCGGGACGCGCCCCCGGTCACCCTTCAGTGCCACCCTTGCGGCTTCCCCGGTAGAGCTCATATTCGAGGAGTCGGCATTCGATGGGCCCGTTGTAAAAGGGGATTCTTCGCTTTGTCCGCAGTCCGACCTGCTTGGCCAGCTCGAGGTTCCCCGTGAAGATGTAGCCCCGGTAGCCCAGGCACCGGTTCTTGAAAAAGTCCCCGATTCCCTTATAGATATCTCCCAGCTTCCCGGCATCGCCCATCCGCTCGCCGTACTCGGGGTTCAGGATCACGATCCCTTCGCCCTCCGGCACGGTACTCTCCCGGAAATCACAGGTCTGAAATTCGATAAGGTGCTCCACTTCCGCCGTCCTGGCGTTCTGTCTGGCTGCCTCGACGGCCTCGGGCCGGATGTCCGTGGCGATAATGCGCCCGGCGGCCTCCTGGCGGGCGGCCTTTTTAAGCTCTTCCCTCTGCTTCTCGAAAGCGGGCAGGTCAAACCCAAGGATGTGCATGAAGCCGAAATTCTGCCTGAGGATCCCCGGCGCCCGTCTCGAGACGATGAGGGCCCCTTCGATGGCAAGCGTGCCGCTTCCGCACATGGGGCTGACCAGGGGGACCTTTCCATCCCAGCCCGTGGCCAGGATGACGGCGGCGGCCAGCGTCTCCTGCATGGGGGCCTCGAGAGGGATCTTCCGGTATCCCCTGCGCGAGAGGGGCTCGCCCGAGGTGTCGAGCCAGACCTCGCAACGATCCTGCTCCCAGTGCAGGTAAACGACGGCCCCGTGACGCCCCGGGCCCGAGTCGGGCCGGCGGCCCTGCTTTTCGCGGATGCGGTCCACGATGGCATCCTTCGTTTTCACGTTTGCAAACCGGGTGTCATTGACGGCGGCCGTGTTCACGCTCGAAGTGACGGAAAGGAACCCGTCGGCGGCAATGACCTTTTCCCAGGGCAGCATCACGAGGCGCCGGTAGAGATCCTCGGCCTTCACGGCCGTGAAGGCGTCGAAAAGATAGAGGACGCGCTGGGCCGTACGCAGGGAGAGATTCAGGCGCAGGGTATCCGCGAGGGTTCCCTCCGTCTCGACGGCCGTCTCCAGGGTGGAGCGGACCGGGAGGCGTTGCGCCTGGATCTCCCCGGCGAGGATGCCGGGGGTCCCGCGGGCACAGGTGATGAGAATTCTTCTTTTTTCATTCCACAGCGACACCGGTTATACCTCCCTGGCAAAACAATGGCAGCAGTTAACCACAGGTCCGGCTGACTGTAAAGCGAAGGGTGCCCCCCGAAAAATTCCTTGCGAAAAGCGACCCTTGTGATAAAAAAACTCGGATTCCTCCGCAGAACAAGGGGATTTCGCCGTGATTGACCTGGAGCATCTCAACAGCATCTCCCTCTCGTCGAACCCTCTCGGGCAGAGAATCGTGGCCCGGTTCGTTCTGTCGCCGAACTACCGACTCTTTCAGAACGTGGACATCCGCCTGGAGAACGCGGAGAAGATACCCCGCGACGAGACGGTCATCTTCGCCATGAACCACACGGACCGCTACAACTACTGGCCCTTCCAGTATGAGCTCTGGCGGAGGCACTACCCCTTCACGACGGTCTGGGCCAAGGGCAAGTACTACCGGAGCAAGGTGGTCGGGAAATTACTCGACTCGTGCAACGTCATCCCCGTGCCATCCATGGGGTACCTCGTGGAGGAGTATTACAAACAAAGCTTCGGCCGGAAGATCGGGAGGGAGGAGTACCGCGTCATCAAGGACTGGATCGACGGGAAGCACGAAGAGGCCGCCTCGCTGGCGAAACTCAAGGCCGAGACGACAACCCTCTTCAAGGAAAGCTACATCGAGCATCTCAGGGAATATCATCAGACCCTGATGGAGAAAGTGGCCGAGCTGAGCACAAGGGCCCTCAAGGAGTGGGGCCTGGGCCTGATCATCTTCCCCGAGGGAACCCGGTCGATCAGGCTGGGTGAGGGGAGAATCGGGATCGCCCAGATCGCCCTCTACTCGGGAAAGAAGATCATCCCCGTGGGCTGCAACAACTCCGACACCGTCTACACGGGCCATTCGCCCTTCGCGAAAACGGGCGCCATCACCTACCGGATCGGCGATCCCCTCGATATGGACGGCAGGCTGAAGGAGTTCCGCATCACGGAGCCCTTCAAGCTCTTCTCGCGCGAATCCCAGCAGAAATATTGGGCTCAGTTCGAAGGCGTCACCCGGGTTGTCATGGACAGTCTCAACGAGTTGCTCGACGAGAGGCATCGCCGCGAGCGGCAGGAGCCGCAGGATACAGGCTCCAGGCTTCAGGCTTCAGGCTAAGACATAAAGAACAAAAGCTTTTCCCGATATGCTGCAAGCCTAAAATAATAAATCCCCATTCCATCTCTTTCTGCAAAAGAGAAGAAAGGGGGCGAATTTGCGGCAGCTTAAGAGGGCTAGTCGAAAATGCCGGGATGCAAGGCGCCCGACATTCCGAGGAGCGAGGCGTACTTTGTCCGCACGTTGAGCGACGAGGGCCGAGGGCAACTCCGCAGATGGGCGTTTTTCATGAGCCCTTCCTTTTCTTCCCCAGCCTGACGGCGCAGAGATCCCCGCACATTGTACAGCCTTCCTCCTCGGCGCTTTTGCTCTTCTCGAGCCAGGCCCTCGAGCGGGCAGGGTCGATTGAGGCCAGGATCTGGCCTTCCCAGTCGAGCTCCTTTCGGCACCGGGCCATGCGGTGATCCCGCTCGATCGCCCCGGGGATACCCTTGGCGATGTCGGCGATGTGGGCGGCAATCCTGGATGCGACAACGCCTTCCCGCACATCGTCGATCGTGGGGAGTCTCAGGTGCTCCGACGGGGTCACGTAACAGAGATAGTCGGCCCCGGCCCAACCGGCAAGGGCGCCGCCGATGGCCGCCGTGATGTGGTCATAGCCCGGGGCGATGTCCGTGGGCAGAGGCCCCAGGACGTAGAAGGGCGCCCCGTTGCAGAGGCTCTTTTCCAGGAGGACGTTGGCCTGGATATCACGGAGCGGCACGTGGCCCGGGCCCTCGATCATGACCTGGACGCCACGCTCCCTTGCCCGAAGGGTCAGCTCCCCAAGGAGGATGAGCTCCTGGACCTGGCCCCGGTCGGTGGCATCGGCCAGGCAGCCGGGTCGCAGGCCATCGCCCAGGCTCAGCACCATGTCGTAGCGCTTCGCGATTTCCACAAGCCTGTCGTACTGCTCGTAGAGAGGGTTTTCCCTGTCGTTGTAGTCCATCCAGTGGGCCAGGATGGAGCCCCCCCGGCTCACGATGCCGAGCACCCGCCCCTGGGTCTCGAGCCTTCTTACGCTTTCCCTTGTCACGCCGCAATGGACGGTCAGAAAGTCGACGCCGTCCTGGCCGTTTTCCTCGATGGCCTGGAAGAGATCGTCGGCCGTCATCTCCACGATGGACTTCCCGGCATTCACGGCCGCAACGGCGGCCTGGTAGATGGGGACGGTGCCGATGGCAACTGTCGATGCCGCGATGATGGCCCGGCGGATTGCCCCGAGATCTCCCCCTGTGGAGAGGTCCATGATCGTGTCGGTGCCCGCGGCGATGGAGACTCGGACCTTCTCCAGCTCGTGGGCCACATCGGCGCGGTCCTTCGAGGTACCCACGTTGGCGTTGACCTTCGTCCGGAGACCCTTGCCAATGGCCATGGCCGCAATCGAGGTGTGCCTGTTGTTACGGACGACGACGATGGTCCCGTCCTCGACACCCTTTCGAATAGTCTCGGGCTCAACGCTTTCCTGCTTCGCGCAGAATGCCATCTCTTCGGAGATGATCCCCTTGCGCGCCATTTCCAGTTGTGTCTGATTATCTTTCATTGCTTTCACTTTTCCTGTTGTTGCAACATTGCGTGACATGGATCAGATCCCCTGTTTCTTTTTCAGCGTCTTTGCCGGCTTCAGCGCCTTGCCGACCGGGGCGCGCCCTTCTTTTATCCCTGCGCCGGCCCCCTTCAACTGATCTGTGCAACGGATGCGCTCGCACTGACGGAGCAGAGGCGCAACGTGGTTCACCGGCCCCTGTCCGCCCCCGATGGCAATGCCGAAAAGGATCGCCTCGGTGACGTAGTCCTTCGCACGCTTCACGGCCGCAAGGACCCCGTCTCCCTGCGCCAGGCCCGTGGCGATGGCCGAGGCAAAGGTGCATCCCGTGCCGTGGGTGTGTTTCGTGTCGATGCGCTTCGTTGCGAATTCATGGAAACTCTTGCCGTCGAACAGAAGATCCATGGCGTCGCCGTCGAGATGCCCGCCCTTGATGACGACGTTCTTTGCCCCGAGCCTGTGGATCATCACGGCGGCTTTTTTCATGTTGTCTTTTTTGACAATCCGCATCCCCGCGAGGACCTCCGCCTCGGGGATGTTGGGCGTGACGACCGTGGCCAGCGGAATCAGCTCTTTCACCAGCGCTCCCCGGGCCTCCTCGCGCAGAAGGGCGCTTCCGCCCTTGGCCACCATGACCGGGTCGACAACCAGCTTCCGAATCTTGTACTGGCGGATCTTCCCGACAACGGACCGGATGATCTCCGACGAGGAGAGCATCCCCGTCTTGGCCGCGTCGACGCCGATGTCGGTCGCCACGGAATCGAACTGCTTCTCGATAAACTCCACGGGAACCTCATAGACCCCCTGGACCCCCAGGGTGTTCTGGGCCGTGAGCGCAGTGATGACGCTCATCCCGAAGCCGCCGAGGGCCGTGATAGTCTTCAGGTCGGCCTGGATGCCGGCCCCCCCGCCGGAATCGGATCCCGCGATCGTCAATACTCTCTTCACTTCCATTTCATTCTCCTCCAAAGCAAAAAGGCACACCCCTGGTGGATGTGCCTTCTGACGATACAATCGCTTCCGCCACTCCCTACGCTGGCATTACCCAGGTCAGGTTCGAAGGGTATACTCTCAGCCTGTACGGCACCCCCAGGATCGGCTATTCAGTTGTAGTTAAACCCTACTCCAGGGTGTCGCCGGAATCAAGTCAATTCTTGGCATGACCCGGATAAAATAGCACTTGAAATACGCCGCGCTCATGGCTAAGGATTGTAGCCGCAACGATAAAAAGTGATATGGAGCCTGATTGTTGACCCGCCCTGCCCCCTTTGTATTCCTGATCTGCCTGGCAGAGACTCTCTCTATGACGGGGACCATGTACTTCCCGGCCCTGCTGCCCTCCTTCCAGGCCGAATGGGGGCTGACCAACACGGCGGCGGGCTGGATCAACGGTGTATTTTTCGCCGGCTACGCCATCACATCACCCATCCTCGTAGGCCTCACAGACCGGATCGACGCCCGGCGGATCTACCTGCCTTCGGCTCTTCTCGCAGCCCTCTCCCTGTTTCTCTTCGGGTGGTGCGCCGAGGGGACCTGGACGGCGGCAGCCCTTCGACTCCTGGCGGGGATTGGTCTTGCAGGCACCTACATGCCGGGCCTCAGGGCCCTGAGCGACAACGTGACGGGGCCGAAGCAGAGCCGCTACATTGTCTTTTACACGGCGTCCTACGGGATCGGGACGGCACTGTCCGTCTATCTGGCGGGCCTGCTCGACCCGGTAATCGGCTGGCGCTGGGGAGCGCAACTCCTGGCCCTGGGACCGCTGGCAGCTCTTCTTATTTTTGCAGTCGTCGTTCCTCCGCGAAAGCCCCCGGGGTCCGCGGCCGGTCTGCGGTTCTCGAGAAATGACATGAAGACCGTCCTGTCAAACCGTCCCGCAGTAGGCTACATGCTGGGTTACGGGGTCCACTGCTGGGAGCTCTTCGGATTCCGGTCCTGGCTTGTGGCTTTTCTCGTATACAGCCTGAGCCTGCAGCCGGGCTTCGACACCCCGTTGAGTCCCCAGAACATTGCCATGTTCATCCTGCTCATCGGGGTGCCGGCCAGCATCGTCGGCAATGAGGGCGCCATGAAGTGGGGGCGTCGCAGGGCTCTTACGATGTACATGATCGGATCGGGTATTCTCGGCTGTGTCATCGGGTTTACCGCCGCACTCGACTTCTACCTGCTCGTTGCCCTCTGCCTTCTGTACGGCATGACGACCCTCTTCGACAGCGGGGCCCTCACGGCGGGACTTGTTGCTGAAACCGCGGAGGAACAGCGGGGGCTCACGCTGGCCGTCTACTCCTTCACGGGCTTCGGGATGGCCTTTCTGGCGCCGCTTGCATTCGGGGCCATCCTGGACGGAGCCGGCCGGGGTATTGCGGCGTGGGGCCTCGCCTTTGCGGCCCTTGGGATTGTCTGCATGTCGGGCGCCCTCTGGCTGAGGATTTTCCGGGCAGGGCCATGAACGGGTTCCGGACATTGACACCGGTTACGCCGGCCCCTATACTGTCGCTGCCTGCGCAGATTGACCCTGCAGAGCAAATCCGAGAAAAACCGATTTGAGGCCATGCCGATGCAGATCACGGAATACATCCACGCTCTCCGTATTCCCTTCCAGGTCCACCTTCCCACGGGCGTCACCCTCGAGCGTTTTGTCTATACCTTCCTGATCCTTGGCAAGAGGGTCTGCCTGATCGACAGCGGGGTTGCCTCTGCAGAGACGGTCATCTTTGAGACCCTCGCAAAGGCGGGGAGAGAGCCGCAGGAGATCGACCTGCTCGTCCTGACGCACTCCCACCCAGATCACATAGGCGCAGCCAAAGCCATCCGGGAGAATACGGGCTGCCTCGTCGCGGCCCACGAAGCCGAAAAAGGCTGGGTCGAGGATGTGGATCTCCAGTCGAGGGAGCGCCCCGTTCCCGGGTTTCACTCCCTGGTGGGAGGGTCGGTGCCCGTCGGCCGGTCGCTTGCAGACGGGGACGAAATCGATCTCGGGGGCGGTCATTCCCTGAAGGTGCTCCATGCTCCGGGGCACTCGGCGGGATCCATCTGCCTGCTCTACGAAAAGGAAAAGGCTCTCTTCAGCGCCGATGCGGTTCCCGTCCCCGGTGAGATCCCGATCTACGAGGACATCGCCGAGTCGGCCCGGACGCTCAAACGCCTGAGAGCGCTGCCGGGAGTCGACCACCTGCTTGCCGCCTGGGACAGGCCCCGGCAGGGCCGCGAGGTCGACGAGGCGATCGCAGGCGGGCTGCAGACCCTGCAGCGGATCCACACGATCGTCACCGGCTTTGCAAGCGAAGGGGCTTCGGGGGACCCCATGGAGCTTTGCAGAAAAGCGCTCGCGGCGATGGCCCTTCCGCCGGCTCTCGCCAATCCTTTGATCGCCCGGTCTTTCCTGTCCAGCCTGAAGGTGAAAGACAGGCAGGATCTCTTCTAGGCATGAACCTGCGGGAGCATATCGATGGCCTTTCAGCAAATTCGCGATAACCTGTACCTGATCGACATCGACCAGGCACTCGAGGGATTCCGGAAGTTCATCAGCGCATGGCTCTACAGGGTTAACGGGGCGACGCTTCTTGTCGACCCGGGGCCGGCTTCCACCATCCCTTACCTCGTGGAGCGGCTGAAGCAGGCCGGTGTCGACAGGGTCGATCACGTCCTTCTCACCCACATCCACCTGGATCACGCCGGCGGGACGGGCCAGCTTCTGCGGCACTTCCCCGGGGCGAGGGTCAACTGCCACCCCAAGGGAATTCCGCATCTGGTGGCCCCGCAAAAGCTGTGGGAGGAATCCATCAAGGTTCTGGGAAAAGTCGCCGCAGCCTACGGCGAGATGGCGCCGGTGCCCGAATCCGGCATCTCCTTCCGTGACAGGATCGATCTCGGGGGAGCGTTCATCGAGGTCATCGAGACGCCCGGGCACGCGCCGCATCATGTCTCGTACCGGGTGGGGGAAATTCTCTTTGCCGGAGAGATAGGCGGTGTCTACGTCCCTCTCGACGAGGGGTTTTACGTCCGCCCCGCCACACCACCGCCCTTCCGGCACGAGACCTTCCAGGAGTCAATCGCGAAAGCGGCCGCTTTGGACGTGTCGCTTGTCTGCCTCGGCCACTACGGCTGCATGCAGGATGCGGCAGCCCTGTTCGAACGGGCCGGGAGGCAGCTCGACTTCTGGGTGGAGACGGTGGAGAGTCACTTCAAGGCAGGGAGCGATTCCTTCGAGGAGACCGTCCTGGCCGACCTCATCGCCCACGACCCGGACATGGCGGGCTGGCACTTGTTGCCGAAGGACATCCAGGCCCGCGAGCGCAATTTCTGCTTCAACAGCATCCGGGGAATCCGGGGATACCTGGCAAAAGAAGAAGGTAAGAAGGTCTGAAGTTAAGAAGGTTGGAGAAGTCGGCAGCCCTTGGTCAGCCTCCGGCTCGTCCAACTTTCTTACCCTCTTACCTTCTCACCTTCTATGTTCGAGTTCATGTGCATGGAACCCGTTGCTATGTCACGGGATGCCGAACAGTGCCTTGGCGTTGGCCGTCGTCACGGCCGCCACCTCTTCAAAAGGTTTGCCCTTGATCTCGGCGATCTTCCGGGCCGTGTGGACCACGTGGGCGGGCTCGTTGCGCTTGCCGCGAAACGGGTTCGGGGTCAGGTAGGGGCAGTCCGTTTCCACCAGGAGCGTCTCCAGGGGCAGCTCCCTCACGATGGAACGCAGCTTCTCGCTCTTCTCGAAGGTCACCGTCCCGGGGATGGAGATGTAGAAGCCCAGCTCGATGCATTGCTTCGCCATCGGGTAGTCGCCGGAGAAGCAGTGGATGATCCCCCTCCGGCCCCCCTTCCAACTCTTGAGGAGATTCATCGTTTCACGGTGGGCGTCGCGGTCGTGGATCACGACGGGAAGATTCAACTCCGAGGCCAGCTCCAGCTGCTCCCCGAAGCGCTGGATCTGTGTAGCCCGGGGCGAGAGGTTCCGGAAGAAATCGAGGCCGATCTCGCCGTAGGCGACCACTTTCTCGTGCTTCGCCATCTCCTTGAGCGAGTCGTAGGTGCCGCCGTCAATGTCCTTTACCTCGTGAGGGTGGATGCCGATGACGGCGTAGACGCCAGGGTAGCGGCGGGTGATCTCGAGGGCCTTACGGCAGTCCTCCACGGTAGTCCCCACCGTGACGATGATCTCCACGCCGGCCGCCTTGGCCCTCCCGATGACCTGGTCGCGGTCCCGATCGAAATGCGGCATCTCCAGGTGGGCATGCGAGTCGATGATCCTGTCCATCTGCCCTAGCTTTTCGCCGGCCGCTTCCGGTTCAGGTCCGCGGGGATTTCCTCGGCCTGGCTTGCCAGGTCGGGGAGCGTTGAGAGGTGTTTCGCGAGATACTTTTCCGTCATATCGCCCTTTTTCAGCTTCAGATCGATCATTCTTTTGTCAATACTCTCCATGTTGAATGCCTCCTGTTTCTTCATTCCGATCCTCCTCGTGAGTTCGCGTTGAACACGCCGGGATGACGGGAATGATCAGATTGTTGCCTCTTTCAGCTCCGGAGCCTCGGATCGAGTGAGTCCCGGATCCCTTCGCCTAACATGTTGTAGCCCAGAACCGTCACCAGGATGGCAAGCCCCGGGTACAGGGAAAGCCACCAGGCGATGTCGATGTTGTCCTTCCCCGCCGTCAGAATGTTTCCCCAGCTCGGGGTGGGCGGCTGCACGCCGATCCCGAGAAAGCTCAGGGCAGACTCGGTGAGGATCGCCCCGGCCACCCCGAGGGTTGCCGCCACGAGCACCGAGGCCATGCAGTTGGGAAGGACGTGAATGAATATGATCCGCGCATCGCTTGCCCCGATGACGCGGGCCGCCTGTACGAAGTCACGCTCCTTGAGCGAGATAAAATCGGCGCGCACCAGGCGCGTGATCCCCATCCAGCCTGTGGCCCCGATAATGATCATGATGTTCCAGATCGAAGGCTCCAGGAAGGCGATAACGGCAAGGATCAGGAAGAACGTGGGGAAGCAGAGCATGATGTCGACAAAGCGCATGATGACGGCATCGACCCCGCGCCCGTAGTACCCCGCCACGGAACCGAGGATCGCCCCGATGAGGATGGCGATGCCCGTGGAGACAAACCCCACCTTGAGCGAGATCTGGGCCCCCCAGATCATCCGGGACATCACGTCGCGACCCAGCGGGTCCGTTCCGAACCAGTGCTTCGCCGAGGGCGGCTGCAGGATGTTCTTGAGATCGATCGCCGTCGGGTCGAAGGGGGCAAGCCAGGGTGCCAGGAGCGACACGACGAAAAGGAAAACGACGATGACGCTCCCCGCCACGGCGAGTCGATTTTTTGAGAACCGGTGCCAGAAATCCGTCTTCATCGTACGTTCCGCTTTTCTCCCATTCTTTTCACACCCCCCCGCCTCAGGAAATCCGGATCCGCGGGTCGGCCAGCGCATAGAATACATCGGCCAGCAAATTCCCGATGAGCGTCAGCACCGCGCCGATGACCAGGATCCCCATCACCACGGGGTAATCGCGCGCCATTACGGCCATGTAGAAGAGCTGCCCCATGCCGGGGATGCTGAAAATGGTCTCGAAGATGACGCTTCCGCCGATGAGCCCCGGGACCGAAAGGCCCAGGAGCGTGATGACCGGAAGCATGGCATTGCGCAGGGCGTGCTTGTAGATGACCGTCCGCTCCGGGAGCCCCTTGGCCCGGGCCGTCGTGATGTAGTCCTGCCGGATGACCTCCAGCATGTTGGAGCGCATGTAGCGCGAAAGCCCCGCAAGCCCCCCGAACGCCGCAATCGAAACCGGCAGGATCAGGTGCTTCAGAAAATCCCAGAAGGCCTCGGCGGGAGGCAGATATTCATAGTTCAGAGACCGGATGCCCGAGATGGGGAGCCAGTCCAGGTGGATGCCGAAGAGGATCATGAGCAGAAGCGCAAGCCAGAAGGTCGGGATGGCAAACCCCAGGAAGACGAACACGCTCATGACCCGGTCGAAGGTGGACCCCTGCCGCACCGCCGAGAGCACCCCGATGGGGATGGCGATGAGAAAGATGAGGGCCATGGAGAGCACGTTCAGGAAAACGGTGATAGGAAGCCGCTCGAGGATCTTCGCCGACACGGGCCTGCCGTCCGGCGAGAAGGATACGCCCATATCGAGCACGAGGAGGCGTCCGAGCCACTTGCCGTACTGGACGTGCAGCGGCTTGTCGAGGTCGTACATGGCCCGCAGGCGCTCCTTCATCTCGGCCGTCACCCGGGGGTTCATCTCCGTCTGGAGATCCGTCGGCGAGCCCGGCGCCAGGTGCATGACGGAAAAACAGATAATCGTGATCCCGAAAAAGAGGGGGATCATGAAGAGGAAGCGCCTGGCCACATAGCGAAGCATGTCACGACCTCCCCGGGGCAGGCATCGTCTTTTGCGGAGGGGCCGGCCGTACGTCCGCCGCCGCGGGACTGCCGAACCCTTCAAGGATGCCCAGGGCCTTGATGTTGGCCAGGGTCTTTGCCAGATTCTGCTCCGAGTGGGCCTCGACGGTCAGAATGGGGTTGAGCTTCCTCTCCTCGCAGGATGGAGAATAGCTTCACGAAGGGGAAGCTCCCCTCCCCCACGGGCAGGTGCTCGTCGAGGGCGCCCTTGTTGTCGTGGAGGTGGATCTCGATGAGCCGGTGACCGAGCCTGTCGAGCCAGGCCTCGAGACCGGACTGGGCAAAGGCGTTGAAGTGCCCCGTGTCGAAGCAGAAGCCGACGCGCCCGGGCGGGAGCGCGTCGAGAAGAAGCCCGAGGTATCCGGGGTCGGCCTCGTAGACGTTCTCGAGGGCGATCCGGGTGTCGAGCTTCTCCGCCAGGGGAATGAGCTGCGACCAGGTGTCGATGCTGTTTTCCAGCCACTTGCGCCCGGAGGACACGTAATATTTCTCGTCGTAGGAGGGGTGAAAGACGATGGCCCGCGGGCGAAAGCAGGTGGCGATCTCGAAGACCTGCCGGAACCGCTCGAGGCTCACCCGGCGGATCTTCGCGTCGATGGCCCCCGGCCTCAGGTCCATGAAAGGCCCGTGAAAGGTAATGGAATGACCCGCCTCGCGGAGGATCGTTGCGGCTGAGGCATAGTCCGGTTCCTTAAGCCCGTCGAGGATGGCGCAGGTAAAGGCGATCTCCGGGTTGATCCGCTCCCTGAGGATTTTATCGAGATGTTTCTGGAGAAGCTGATCGAAGGGGATATGAACCTGAAGGTGTTTCAGGATGTCCTGCATCGTGATCATCCGGATCGGCATATCAATTGATGAAAACTACCACATCGACGGCGGCGAGGCAACGGGCATTTTCAAATTGACAGGATTTATGGATACTGCTACAAAAACGAAAGGTTAGGGAAATGCCGATCCGTCGCAAAGGCGCCGGCCCCAACATACTGACAGACAGAAGAAGAGGAGGCTTATTGGTTAAAAAGGACTTGACCACGCGGAAGAAGATTCTCCTTGCCGTCAACGCGGCCCTGGAGAAAAAGGCGGTAAACATCGTCATCCTGAACATCAAGAACATCACTTCCTTTGCCGATTACACCGTCATCTGTAGCGGCACGTCGGACCGGCAGGTCCAGAGCATCGCCTCGTCCATCGAAGGGTCCATGAAAAAGGCGGGCACCCTTCCCCTGGGCATCGAGGGGGCGAAGGGCGGCCGGTGGGTCCTCATGGACTACGCGGATATCGTCATCCACGTCTTCTATGAACCGGTGCGCGAGTTCTACGATATCGAGCGGCTGTGGTCCGATGCCCCGAAGATGGAAGTGGCCGAAGACGCCGTCGAGATCAAGTCGCTCCCCAAGGGGATGTGATGTGACGGCAGTGCTCACGGCCCTCACGGAACTGCTCTTCCCGACTCTGTGCCTGTCCTGCGGCGGGGTCCTGTCGGAGCGCAGGGAACATCCCTTCTGCCCCGACTGCTATGCCGGGATCCGTTTTATCACCGCACCCCTTTGCCCGGTATGCGGAATCCCCTACCCTGTCGAAGAGAGCCCCGATCACGTCTGCGGCGATTGTCTCCTGAGAAAGGGGCACATCGGCACCGCCCGATCGCTTGGTGTTTACGAGTCGGTCCTTCTCGATGCCATCCACGCCTTCAAATACGGCGGCAACCTCACCCTCGGCGAGCGGCTGGGCCGACTGATGGCGCAGCATGATTACCCCGCCTTTCGCATCCAGGACTATTCGCTGATCCTTCCCGTTCCCCTGCATCCCCGGAGGCTGAGGCAACGGGGCTTCAACCAGGCGGTCATCCTCGCGCGGGAAATCTCCAGGAGCCACGGCATGGCCATGGACTTTCGCACCCTCAGGCGCGTCGTCGACACGGGATCACAGACGGGCTTGAAAAAGGAAGAGCGACGGTCTAACATAAGAAAGGCGTTCAGCATAACGGACCCGGAGCGGATCCGGGGGCGAAACATCCTCCTCGTCGACGACGTCTACACAACGGGAAGCACCCTGGGCGAGTGCGCGAGAACCCTATTGAAGGCAGGCGCGGAAGTCGTGGGCGCCCTCACCCTCGCCCGGGCGATCCAGGAGCCATCATGAGCAAGATAACCCCGAGGAACGAACTCAAGGCCAAGGTCGAGCGGTTGAAGCGGGAAGGCAAGAAAGTCGTCTTCACCAACGGCTGCTTCGACATCCTCCATGCCGGCCACACCCGGTACCTCCGCGAGGCAAGGAAACTGGGCGATGCGCTGATCCTGGCCCTCAACAGCGACAGCTCCGTGCGCTCCATCAAGGGGCCGATGCGGCCCATCGTGCCCGAGGCCGAGCGGGCCGAGGTGGTGGCCGCGCTTGATTCCGTGGACTACGTGACGGTCTTCGACGAGTTGACCCCCCTTGAGCTCATCGAGTTTCTCCGGCCCGATGTCATCGTCAAGGGTGGGGACTGGGCCGAGAAGGACATCGTGGGCGCCGAGGCCGTCAGGAAATGGGGCGGACGGGTGGCCATCATGCCCGAGATCGAAGGGGCCTCGACGACGAACATCATCGACAAGGTCCTCCAGGTCTACCGTTCAGGCGACGAGGCGGGAAAAAGGGGCTAAATATTTCTTTACAAAGAGCCGATTGTTCGTTATACAAGATGGCTCTTCTCAACGAGCGAGCATATCTTTCGGACGGAATGCAGGATGAAGCCCGAGAAACAGGATTATTTCCGAACACTTCTTCTGACCAGGATCAATGAGCTCCTGAACGGCGCGGAGAGAACCGTTGCGGAGATGACCGACGAGCAGGAGAATTTCCCCGACCCCAACGACCGGGCGTCGCTGGAGTCGGACCGCAACTTCGAGCTGCGGATCCGCGACCGCGAGCGAAAGCTCATCGCCAAGATGCAGGAAGCCATCAAGCGCATCGACGACGGCACCTTCGGCCTCTGCGAGTCCTGCGGCGGCTCCATCTCGGAGAAACGCCTCCAGGCCCGCCCCGTCACGACGCAGTGCATCGACTGCAAGACCAAGGAAGAGAAGATGGAGAAGCAGCGGGGGGAATAGGTTCCCTCCCGGTTCACCGTCTTGTCTTCGCCCCACCCCGGTCTCCCAAACCCCACCCTGCCAGACATGGAATTCGTTTGCCCAAATCCTCGGGGTCGCGGTATAGTTGCCGCTATCCCGGAAGCGCCCATCCCGAGCTCTCGAGCGAATCGAAGAGGCGGCGAACCGGCCTCGCCGACAAATCCATGAAGTCAGGAAGTTAAGAAGAGCAGAAGAGCGGAAAATTCCCTGATTTCATGCCGCTCTTCCGAGCTTCCGATCTTCCGCTCTTCGCGGGCATCGCACTCGAGGCATCGCGCCCGGCACAAGAAAAAGAATCCGGCTCCGAAGAGATGCCATGTACGTCGAAGTAGCCATCAACATCCCCTCCGACCGGACCTTCACCTACTCCGTCCCGGCCGAGTCGCGCGCAGACGTCGCCCTGGGCAAGCGCGTCCTGGTCCCGTTCGGGAAACGCTCGCTTACGGGCACGATCATCGGCATCCGGCGCTCCACGGACCGGCAGGACACGCGGGAGATCGTCCGGGTGCTGGACCGGGAGCCCCTCTTCCACGAGGAGGACCTGCGTTTCTACCGCTGGGCCGCCGACTACTACTTCACGCCCCTCGGCAGGGCCCTCGGAGAGATCCTTCCCGGGGGGTATCGACATCGAAAGCCTGCTGTGGGCCGTAAAATGCGGCGACGCGGTGGATCTCACTCCCCTGCAGAGGAGTATCGTCGACTCACTGGGGCGCCGTTCATCGGGGATGTCCCTGCGCAGCCTCGAGAAGGAGATGGGAAAGAAAACCCTCCTGGCCGAGCTCCGGAAGCTGGAGAAACGGGGAATCCTCTCCCTGGAGGAGCGGATGAGGAAACCCTCCGTGAAGGGCAAGACGCAAAAGGTCGCAACGCTCCTGGAAGCCCCGGCGAAGTCGGTAAAGCTCACGGATCGTCAGAGGCAGACCCTCATGGCCATCGAGGCAAGGGGTGGCAGGGCCCGCGTTGCCGAACTCGAGGAGGTCCATGACCCCCTGCCTGCCCTGAGATCCCTGGAGAGAAAAGGCCTCGTCAGCCTCGGCGAGGAGGAAACCTTGAGAAGCGCGGAAAGCCCCGGGGAGATCGGCCGGGCATACACGCCTTTGACGCTCAACGCCGAGCAGCAAACCGCCCTCGGTACCATCCTGAACGGCATCTCCTCGGGTGCCTTTTCACCCCTGCTGCTGCACGGGGTCACCGGAAGCGGAAAGACGGAGGTCTACATCCACGCCATCACCGAAGCTCTTCGCCTGGGGGGGCGCGCCATCTATCTCGTCCCGGAGATCGCCCTCACACCCCAGCTCATCGGCCGGCTGGAAAGCCGCTTCCCGGCAGGCGAGATCGCCATCCTGCACAGCGGGATCGGCCCGGCGGTGCGCTACGATCAGTGGCGAAAAATCGAACGGGGTGATGCGAAGATCATCGTAGGCGCCCGGTCGGCCATCTTTGCGCCCGTGGACAATCTGCGGCTCATCATTGTCGACGAGGAGCACGACGCCTCCTACAAGCAGGACGAGCGCATGCCCTACAACGCCAGAGACCTTGCGGTGGTGCGGGCCAAGCAGCAGGGGGCTGCCGTCGTTCTGGGCTCGGCCACCCCGGGGCTGCAGAGCTTCTACAACACGCGTGAAAAGGAATTTGTCTATCTCGCCCTTGCAAAGCGCGTCGAGGAGCGGGAGTTTCCGCGCGTCGAGATCGTGGACATGAAAAACGAGACGGGACCCCGACGGCAGGATCCGGCTCCCTGTCGCGCCTGCTCGTCGAACAGCTCGGCCGCACGCTGGAAGCAAAGAAACAGACCCTGCTCTTTCTGAACCGGCGGGGGTTCAACACCTACCACTACTGCGGCGACTGCGCCCACGTCTTCCGTTGCCTCAACTGCGCCGTTTCACTCACGCATCACCTGAGCGAAGGGGCGCTGCGATGCCACTACTGCGATTTCTCCATCAAGGCCCCGCCGGTGTGCCCGGAGTGCAGCGGTAGCCGCATCCTGAGCTACGGTCTCGGAACGGAAAAGCTCACGGCGGAAATCGAGGAGCTCTTCCCGCAGGCGCGGGTCGCCCGGATGGACAGCGACACCACATCGGCGCGCGGCAGCCACGAGCGCATCCTTCAAGCCCTCGGCCGCGGCGAGATCGACATCCTCGTCGGCACCCAGATGATCACCAAGGGACATGATTTCCCCGACGTGACCCTCGTGGGCGTCATCTCCGCCGACACGACCCTCAACATGCCGGACTTCAGGGCCGCCGAGCGGACCTTCCAGCTGCTCACCCAGGTATCCGGCCGGGGCGGCAGGGGCGAGAGCCCCGGCGCGGTCGTCATCCAGACACTCAACCCCGGCCACTATGCCATCCAGCGCACCCGACCCACGACTTCGCCGGCTTCTACGAGGATGAGATCGCCCTGCGCAGGGACCTGGGATACCCGCCTTTTCGCGGATGATCAACATCACCGTCTCGGGGACAGGAAAAGAGATGGTGGAAAAAGGGACCTCCAGGCTTGGACAGCAGGCCCGCAGGCTTGTCGATGGAAGCAATTACAAGGGCCGCCTGACCGTCATCGGCCCGATGGAGGCGCCCCTGGG
>CAVPJD010000012.1:0-107576 GCA_963705165.1 uncultured delta proteobacterium
GTCGAAGACGCGAACGCGTCCGTCCTTGAAAACAATCTTCACATAAGAGCTTTCGCCGAGCACGAGGGAGTTCGTTCCTCCACCACTTCACCCGTGCCCCAGTAGGGGTAGCGGAGGTGGACGACCTTATCCCCCATTTTCAGATAGATGCGTCGTGTCTCTTCCACCTCGGGGCCTCTTAGGGATGCGACCGCATCGTCACATCTTGTACTTCCCGAAATCCTCTTCGGGAAGGTTCTCCAGAAACTCCTTGAGCTCTTCCGTTTTCTTCTTGTCGAGCTCGTCCACCTTCTTGGCGAAGTCGATGTTGCGCGACTTCTCGATGACCGTCTCGTCGATGAAGATCGGGCAGTTGACCCTCAGGGCGAGCGCGATGGCGTCGCTCGGCCTCGAGTCGACGATGAGGGTGTCGCCGTTGCGCTGCAGGTGGATGCAGGCAAAGAACGTGTTGTTCCTCAGATCGATGATCTCGATCCTGCTGACCTTTGCCGCGAGGATCTTCAGAAGATCCCGCATCAGGTCGTGAGTCATGGGCCTCGAGAAGCTGATCTTCTCGAGCTCCGTGGCGATGGCGCTTGCTTCGAAGAGGCCGATCCAGATGGGCACCGCCCGCTTTCCCTCCAGATCCTTCAGGATCACGATGGGGGTGTTGGTCAGCGGGTCGATGGTCAGACCGGACACCTTCATTTCCACAAACATCTACGAACACCTCCGGTTCAATCCAGCATCTCACCGCGAAGGGAATGCAAAAAGGCTTCCACAATCCGAACCCGAACGGTTTTCCCTACGAGATCCCTGCCGCCTGTGAAGTTCACAATCTTGTGTGTTCTCGTGCGGCCCATCACGTCCCGGGAGGTTTTGCGGCTCGACCCTTCCACGAGGACCTCCACGGTCTTGCCAACCAGGGTGTCGTTTTTCTCCTGGGTGTGCCTGTCCTGGAGGGCCTGGATCTCGATGAGCCGTTTGCGTTTCTCGTCGGGATTTACCTTCCCGTCGAGCCCGACAGCCGCCGTTCCCTTTCTCTCGGAATACTGGAACGAGAATAAGGTATCAAACCTAACTTTTTCCATCAGGTCAAGCGTTTTCTGGTAGTCCTGCTCCGTCTCTCCGGGGAAACCCACGATGATGTCCGAGCTGATGGCGATGTCCGGACAGGCCTCTCTCAACTTGCGAACGCAATCGAGGTAATCGGCACTTGCGTACCTGCGGTTCATCCGCGCGAGCACCGCGTCGGCGCCCGACTGAACAGGCAGGTGGATGCTCCGCAAAGGGCCTTCACGCTCCGGAAGCACTCGATGATGTCATCGGTCAGATCCTTGGGGTGAGAGGTGGTGAAACGGATGCGCTCGATCCCCTCGATCTCCCCGATGGCCCGGAGAAGCTCTGAAAAGCTGTGGTCGTTGCCGGGGCTCTTCCCGTAGGAATTCACGTTTTGCCCGAGCAGCGTCACCTCCTTCACGCCGTGGGCGGCCAGGGCCCTCACCTCGGTCAGGATGTCGTGGAATTTCCGGCTCTCCTCCCGGCCGCGCAGGTACGGCACGACGCAGAAGGCGCAGTAGTTGTCGCAGCCCTGCATGATCGTGACGAAGGCGCTCACAGATCCCTTTTCGGGCAGGGCCAGGATCCCGATGGAGGGCACCGTCTCGTTAAAGCCCGTCTCGACGACGGGGCGGCCCGTTTTCTCGACCCGTGAGATCAATTCGGGAAGGCGGTGGATGTTGTGGGTACCGAAGACGATATCCAGCCAGGGGATCTTCTCGAGGAGGCGTTCCCCCTGCTGCTGAGCGACGCAGCCGCAGACCCCGATGATCAGATGCGGATTGGCCTTCCTGAGGGGCTTGTACCGGCCGAGCTCGCTGTAGACCTTCTGTTCCGCCTTGTCCCGGATGCTGCAGGTGTTGACGATGATGAGGTCGGCGTCCTTCGCGCTCCCCGCTGTGCCGTATCCCGAGCTTTTGAGAAGTTCCGCCAGCTGCTCGGAGTCGTGGACATTCATCTGGCAGCCGAAGGTCCGAATGAAAAGTTTTTTCGTGGTCAAGATTCCTCTTCCGATTCCGCTATGTTGCCTGGCTTCTATCTATTACAGGGGGCCCATGGAGTCAACTGAAAACGATTGCAGGCGGACGGGAGCCCCGTGCTTGCAGGAAGGGACTTCCCGAAAGGAAAACGGCCGGACCCTAATACTTTTTTTGTAGGGTTTTTCTAATCCGATCGCCGAAAAAATCATACTTGCCTTTCCTCCGCGGGGATCTTACCCTGTTCCAAAGGCTGCCACGCATCAAATGGAATCACACTCCAGTGGCAGGGTCCGCGGCCGGGGAGAAGACATGAAGAAAAACGCTGTTTTCCGCCTGTCTTTTTTGGTCCTGATCACGATCTTGACCCTCGTCGCCCTGCCCCGCCCCAACGCCCCCGTGGCGTCGAACGGGGGTGCCGCGTTCGTCACCTCGTGGGGCTCGGACGTCACGGGCACCGGCAAATTCAATAAGCCCCTCGGCGTCGCCGTGGATGGCTCCGGAAATGTCTACGTGGCCGACACGCACAACCACCGGATCCAGGTATTCAATTCCGATGGCGACTTTGTCCGTTCCTGGGGGTCCTACGGTTCGGCAGACGGCCAGTTCAATCTGCCGTCCGACGTCAGCGTGGATTCCCTGGGAAGAGTCTACGTGGCCGACACCGGCAACAGCCGCATCCAGAAATTCACCTCCGCGGGCGGTTTTCTCCTCACGTGGGGCTCGCGGGCAACGTCACCGGGCAGTTCGAGTCGCCCGCGGCGCTGGTTGCGGACCCTTCGAACGACGTCTTCGTGGCCGACACGGGCAACAACCGCATCCAGAAGTTCGACTCCTCGGGCGGGTTCATCCTCGCCTGGGGCGGGGGCGTACCGGCACCGGCAACGGTCAGTTCAGCGGCCCCCTGGGGATCGCAACGGATCCGGCGGGAGACGTCTATGTGGCCGACACGGGCAACGACCGCATCCAGAAATTCAGCACGACAGGCATCTTCATCTTCGCATGGGGCTCCGCGGGCACGGGAAACTACCAGTTCGACGCCCCTGCGGCCGTGGACACGGACAATTCCGGCAATGTTTATGTCGCCGATTCCCGCAACAGCCGCGTTCAGAAGTTCCTGGTCGCGGGTACTGCGGCAGCCTACGTGACCCAGTGGGGGACGTTCGGCCCGGCAGCGCAGCAGTTCAACGCTCCCCGGGGATTGGCGCTGAACGCAGACGGCACCCTCGTCTACGTCGCAGACACGAACAACTGTCGCATCCAGCAGTACAATGACGCGGGAACGTGGGTCGCGCAATGGGGTTCCCTCCTGGTGGGATACGGAGATTTGTCGAGCCCCAGGGATGTCTATGTCGATCCGTCGGGAAATGTCTCCGTGGCGGACAGCGGGAATAACCGCATCCAGCAATTCACCTCTGCGGGCACGTTCATCGCCACGTGGGGCTCCCTGGGAACCGCCGCCGCAGAGTTCAACACGCCCTCGGGGCTCTCCGCGGACTCCAGCGGTTATCTCTATGTCGCCGATACGGGCAATCACCGGATTCAAAAGTTCACTTCAACGAATCTCTTCGACCTCACGTGGGGCTCCCGGGGATCGGGAAACGGGCAATTCGAAGGCCCGCTGGGCATCGCCCTGGACTCCGGCAACAACGTCTACGTGGCGGACAGGGAAAACAACCGGATTCAGAGATTCAACTCGACAGGCGGTTTTCTCCTCACGTGGGGATCCCCCGGTGCAGGAAACGGCCAGTTCAATTCGCCGTCTGCCGTGGCAGTGGACAGCGCCGGGGCTGTCTATGTGGCGGACACGGGCAATCACCGCATCCAGAGGTTCACCTCCCTGGGTGTTTTTGCCGGCACCTTCGGTTCGCAGGGTACGGGCGACGGGCGGTTCGACAGCCCGTCCGGGATTGCCATCGACTCGAACGGTTTTCTCTACGTGGCCGACACGGGAAACCACCGCATCCAGAAATTCACGCCGACGGGTCTTTTCATCACCAAATGGGGCTCCTACGGGTCCGGCAGCATCCAGTTCGACGGGCCAAGGGGCCTCGCCTTCAGCCCCAACAGCAACCTCTACGTCGCCGACACAGGCAACCACCGCGTACAGGTGTTCACTCCCGGCAGCGTCCCGGGCGATACGAACGTAGCGGTGATCAGCTGCTTCATCGCCACGGCAGCCTACGGATCAACCCTGGACCCGCACGTCCAAGTCCTCAGGGACTTCAGGGACCGGGTGCTTGCACCGAGTCCGGCAGGCAGGGTCTTCCTGGATCTCTACCACGCAGCGTCGCCGCCCATCGCCCGGTTCATCGCGCAACACGAAGTGCTGCGGACGGCTGTCCGATGGGCGCTCACGCCGGTCGTCTACACGATCCAGTATCCGCTGCTGCTGGGATTGCTGCTCGTCCCAGCCGTCGGCCTGACCGTCGGGAGACGGCGTGTCAAATAAGGTATCAGGTATCGGGTGACAGGTGACAGGAAAAGACAGCGGCTAACGAAATCCTGTTACCTGTTACCTGTTACCTGTTACCTGTGTTCCACTTCCTCCACTTCTGCCACTTTTGCCACTTCTTTCACTTTTTTTTTGCGTAAGAAAGCCTTTGCCCCCCTGCACCCCTTTCTGCTACATCATCATGAAATCCCTCCGAGAGGTTCGCCATGCATCACACCGGCACGTTTGCCAAGCGGGTTCATCGGATCCTTGTCCTCTCCCTGCCCTTTTTCATCCTGATTGCACTCATCCCTGCCCTCGCCCGGGAGGTTCAGGCAGCATGCGCAGATCGAGCACTTCTCGCCGCAGGGCACCGTCAAGGAAATCAGGCAGGTGACGGCGCGGTTTTCGGAGCCCATGGTCTCCTTCGGCGACCCGCGGCTTGCGGACCCCTTCGACATACGCTGCGTCGAGAAAGGCCAGGGGCGATGGATCGATGCCCGGACCTGGTCCTATAATTTCGACCGGGATCTGCCCGGCGGCGTCGCCTGCAACTTCACCCTGAAGGCCGGCGCAAAGACGCTGGCGGGAACCCCCGTGTCCGCCGATACGGGCTTCTCCTTCTCCACGGGCGGCCCGTCCATTCTGCGGTCGAACCCCTACGAGGGGGACACGACCATCGACGAGAAACAGATCTTTGTCCTTTACCTGGACGCGGAACCCGCGCAGGAGTCTCTCCTGAAGAACGTCTGGTTCTCCGTGAGCGGCGTCAGCGAGCGGGTGGGCGTGACGATGGTATCCGGAAAAGAACGCGAGCAGGTCCTCAAGGCCCTGCGCTACCGGAAGGACGAGGGAAGGGTCGTGACCCTCCGGGCCAAACAGGCCTTCCCGCCCTCGGCGAAGCTCCGGCTTGTCTGGGGCAAGGGCATCGCCGCCAAGAGCGGTGTGGCAACGGAGGAGGACCAGGTCCTCGAGTTCCAGGCCCGGGTCCCTTTCCGGGCGGAGTTCTCCTGCCCGCGTGAGAAAAAAGGGAGGCGCCTGCATCCCCGTGCTGCCCATGCGCCTGACCTTCTCGGCTCCGGTGCCCTGGAGCCTGGCCAGGGACATCACCCTCCGGAGCGAAAACGGCAAGGCGTGGAAACCGAAGTCGACGGGCGATGAGAGCCGCACGCATACCCAGGCGATCATCTTCCCGGGGCCTTTCCCCGAGAAGGCCGCCTTCTCGATCGAGATGCCGACGGGAATGAAGGATGACGCAGGGCGGCCCCTGGCCAATGCCAACCGGTTCCCGCTCGCGGTGAAGACGGAGAGCTACCCGCCGCTCGCGAAGTTTTCTGCCCGCTTCGGGATCCTCGAGGCGGCAAACCCGATTCTGCCCGTGACGGTGCGAAACGTCGAAGCAGAGCTGAAGAACCACCTGCTTTCCGTCGAGGGAGAGGCCGAGGAGATCCTCCCCGAGGCCCCGGAGACCCCAACAGGGGGAGGCAGACAGGCTCAGACGGAGGCCGCCGGGAAGACACCGGCCGTCACCCAGCAGGTGAAGGGCAAGGTCCGGAAAGTGAATCTCGACCAGGAGGAGCGGGTCATCCACTGGCTGCGAAACATCGCCGCGGCCACCCGCGAGAAGTCCGTCTTCGCAGGGCAGGCGGGAGGGAAGGAATTCAAGCTGCCGGCACCGGGCGGCGGAAAGGCCTTCGAAGTCATCGGCATCCCCCTCGAAAAGCCCGGCTTCTACGTCGTGGAGCTCGAGAGCCGCATCCTGGGCACCCACCTCCTGGGAAAACCCGCCCCCCTGTACGTGCCCGCGTCGGCCCTCGTGACAAACCTGGCGGCCCATTTCAAATGGGGCCGCGAGTCCTCGCTCGTCTGGGTCACGGCCCTCGACACGGCAGGCCCCGTTGCCGGCGCCGGCGTCTCCATCCGGGACTGCAGCGGCAAGCGCATCTGGCAGGGCAAAACGGACGAGCGGGGCGTCGCACTGATCCAGGGCACCCTGCCCTCCCAGGACACACAGGCCCGATGCAACTGGCCCGTCAACTACTACGAGGCCACGGGCATGCTGGGCGGCATGAGCTCGGGCCTCTTCGTCTTCGCCCGGTCGGGAAGCGATGCAACCTTTACCCACTCGAGCTGGGAGGACGGCATCGAGCCCTGGCGTTTCCAGCTTCCCTCAGCCGACTACCGCGGCCTCGACGATGTCATCGCCCACACGGTTTTCGACCGCACGCTCCTGCGGGCAGGCGAGACGGTTCACATGAAACACATCCTGCGGATCCCCACGACGAGCGGTTTCACCCTGCCCGATGAAAAGGCACGATTCGACGAAGTGGTGATCCGCCATGGCGGGAGCGGGCAGGAATACCGGATGCCGGTTTCCTGGAAAGACAACGGCAGCGCCGGGACGGACTGGAAGATCCCCGAGGGGGCACGGCTCGGCGCCTATGAGGTGGCCCTCGCACGCAAAGGGGACAAAAAGGGAGCGGCAACACTGAGCACCGGCTCCTTCCAGGTGGAGGAGTTCCGAATCCCGCTGATGAAGGCGCTCGTCCAGGGGCCCGCCGAGACGCCCGTGCAGCCCAACGAGGTCGGCATCGATCTTGCCGTCTCCTACTTCTCGGGCGGAGGCGCGGGAAGGCTCCCGGTGAAGCTCCGCGGCGAGCTCCGTCCGCGAACGGTCGCCTTCAGGGGCTATGACGAGTACACCTTCTCGGGCGAGCGCCTGAAGGAGGGCACCCGGAAGTTCTCGCCGGAGGATGAGCTCGGCATCGACGAAGAAGCCGCGCCCGGCCGCGAGAAGCCCCGCCGACTCCCCACGCAGGAGTTGAAACTCGACGATGCGGGGTCAGCACGTACGAAATTCGCGAAGCTGCCGAAGATCGACACACCGAAGTCGCTCCACGCCGAGCTCGAGTACCGCGACCCCAACGGCGAGGTCCAGACGGCGGCAACGAACATCCCGCTTGCCCCCTCGAAGCGCGCCGTGGGCCTGAAGCCCGACTCCTGGGCAGCCTCGGCCGAGGCCCTTCGCTATCGCGTCGTGGTCCTCGATCTTGCCGGCAACCCTGTTGCCGACAGCGAAGTTTCCGTGGATCTCTACCAGCGCAAGACCTACTCGCACCGCAGGCGGATCGCCGGCGGGTTCTACTCCTACGAGAACGTGACCGAGATCAAGCGCATCAACCTGCCCTGCACGGCCAAATCCGACGACGCCGGGATGGCGACCTGCGAGGCCGGCCCGCACTGCAAGGGAAAGACGGACGCCTCGGGCACCCTGCTCTGCGAGGCGCCCTCGCCCGTCTCGGGCGGCGTCATCCTCCAGGCCGAGACGAAAGACGAGGACGGAAATGCCGCCCTGGCCAACTTCAACCTCTGGGTGGCCGGCAAGGACGAATGGTGGTTCGAGGCCCGCAACGACGACCGCATCGACGTCATCGCCGAGAAGAAGCGCTACGAGCCCGGCGAGAAGGCCCGCCTCCAGGTCCGGATGCCCTTCCGCGAGGCCACGGCCCTCGTCACGGTGGAACGCGAGGGGATCCTCGACGTCTCCATCCAGAAGCTCTCGGGCAAAAGTCCCGTCGTGGAGATCCCCGTGAAGCGCAACTACGCGCCCAACGCCTTCGTCTCGGTCCTCGCCGTCAGGGGCAGGACCGCCGAGGCGGCGCCCACGGCGACCTTCGACCCCGCAAAGCCGGCCTACAAGCTCGGCATCGGCGAGATCCGCGTGGGATGGAAGGCCCACGAGCTTGCCGTGGAGGTCATGCCCGACAAGCCCGTCTACCGGGTGCGCCAGGAGGTCGATGTGCTCTTCCGGGTCCGCACGGCCGACGGGCGCAAGCTGCCGGATACGACGGAGCTGGCCGTGGCCGCCGTGGACAAGGGGCTTCTCGCCCTGCGGCCGAACGGAAGCTGGGGGCTCCTCGAGTCGATGATGCGCCAGCGCCCTTACGAGATATTCACCTCGACGGCCCAGATGATGGTCATCGGCAAGCGCCACTTCGGGCTCAAGGCACTCCCGCAGGGCGGCGGCGGCGGCAAGCAGATCACGCGCGAGCTTTTCGACACGCTGCTCACATGGAAGGCGGCGGTGCCGCTCGATGAAAAGGGCGAGGCCCGCCTTAAGATCCCGCTTACGGACAGCCTCACGGAATACCGGATCGTCGCCGTCGCGACAGGCGGGGCGGACTTCTTCGGCACGGGGCACTCCGACGTGCGAACGACACAGGACCTCATGCTGCTCCCGGGCATCGCACCTCTCGCCCGCGAGGGGGATTTCCTGAATGCGGGCGTCACTCTGCGCAACACGACGCAGAAACCCATGAACGTGGAGGCAAAGCTCGCCGTCACGGCCGGAACGGAGAAAACCGATTACGAAACCCTTCGCGCGGGGCTCTCGCCGGGCGAGGCAAAGGAGATCGGCTGGGATATCCGGATTCCTTCAGGTGTCGACAGGCTCGACTACGAGATCTCCGCGCTGGAGCGCGACGGGAAGACCTCGGACCGTGTCAAAGTCTCCCAGAAGGTGGTCCCAGCCGTTCCCGTCCGGACCTGGCAGGCCACCCTTGCACAGGTTCGGGACAAGGTCGAGATCCCCGTGGATCGCCCCGCCGGGGCCGTTGCCGGCAAAGGCGGAATCGTCGTCCGGCTGCAGCCGCGGATCGGCGACGGGCTTGCCGGCGTGCGCGAGTTCATGTCGCACTACCCCTACGGCTGCCTCGAGCAGAAAATCTCGAAGGCCGTGGCCCTGAAGGACAAGGCGCTCTGGCAGGAGCGGGTTCGCGAGCTGCCGGCCTACCTCGACGACGAGGGACTGTTGAAGTACTTCCCTCTGATGCGTAAGGGAAGCGACGTGCTCACCTCCTACGTGCTCGCCGTTGCCCACGAGGCGGCACTCGAGATCCCGGCCTCTGCCCGGGAGCAGATGGAGACGGGACTGACGGGATTTGTGGAGGGGCGCGTGAGGCGCCCAGGAGAGCTCGCCACGGCGGATCTCGCCATCCGCAAGGTGGCCGCCGTCGAGGCCCTCTCGCGCTACGGAAAGGCGAAGGCGGCCCTGCTGGGCTCCGTGGCCATCGAGCCCAATCTCTGGCCCACATCGGCCGTGATCGACTGGATCGGCGTGCTCAAGCGGGTGGGCGACATCCCGGAGCGGGCAAAGAAGCTCACCTCGGCCCAGCAGATCCTGCGCTCGCGCCTCAACCTGCAGGGCACCACGATGGGCTTCTCCACGGAGCGGGCCGACAGCCTGTGGTGGCTCATGGTCACCCCCGACGTGAACGCCGTGCGCACGCTGCTTGCCGTGGTCGACCTCGACGCCTGGAAAGAGGACGCCCCGCGCATCGCAAAGGGCACGCTCGGCAGGATGAGACAGGGGCACTGGGACACAACGACGGCAAACGCCTGGGGCACGCTCGCCTTCGAGAAGTTCTCGGCCGCCTTCGAGACGGAGAAGGTAACGGGCAAGACGACGGCCGCGCTGGGGTCGAAGAGCTCGACTACGGGCTGGGGCTTCTGGGAAACGCCGGAAGGCGGCACGGCGCGCTTCGACTGGCCCGACGGGAAACAAAATCTGGCGATCCGGCATGAGGGCGCAGGCGCTCCCTGGGCGACGGTCCAGGGGCTCGCGGCGATCCCCCTGAAAAAGCCCTTCTCGAGCGGCTACCGGATCAAGAAAACCGTAACCGCCGTGGAAAAGAAAGTGAAGAGCTTCTGGAGCCGCGGTGACGTGGTGAGGGTCCTCCTCGAGGTCGAGGCCCAGTCCGACATGACCTGGGTCGTCCTGAGCGACCCCATCCCCGCGGGCTCGGCCATCCTCACGGTCGGCCTCGAACCGGGGGCGGACAAAAACGCGGGGCGCGCGCACGAGGCCTACACCGAGCGCGCCTTCGAAGCCTGCCGGTTCTATTACAGCTACGTCCCGAAGGGGACCTGGAAGACGGGCTACACGCTGCGTTTCAACAACCCGGGGACCTTCCAGCTGCCGCCCACGCGGGCCGAGGCGCTCTACGCGCCGGAGATGTTCGGGGAAATCCCCAACGCGTCGCTGTCGGTCAATCCGTGACGCGACAGAGTCGCGTAAAAGAAGCGTGTCGCGTGTAGAGGGTAGCGTGTCGTGGGAGAAGAAATGACGGGAGTAAAGATAAAATAAGTCCTCGCGAGCCGAACCTCGCGAGGAGTGGCGATCCACGTTTGAGATCGTCGCGTTGATTCTATAACAAAGATTGCGTCGCTGTAATCGCAAGAATGACATACTTTCAACACAGTTGCTGAACTTGGCCGCGAAGCGGCCTGACACGCTACCCGCTACACGCTACACGCTTCTGCGACAAGACGGAATAGACCATGCTTCGTTTATCGATAAAAGGATGGAAGTTCGCAATTGCAGCCCTTCTGATTGGCTGTGCGGCCTTCCTGTGCACGCTGGCGGCCGGGCTTTATCTCTCCGGGCCGTTGCTGCCATCCTTTGAAAAGGTGCGCGCTTCGCACCGCCTCTCCGATGCGCAGCTCCTGGACCGGCATGGCAGCGTCATCCACGAGATGCGCGTTGACCCGACGGGGCGGCGCCTGGAGTGGGTTGCGCTCACCGACATCTCGCCTGCGCTCGCCCGTGCCGTCGTTGCGGCCGAAGACAGGCGATTCCACAATCATGCCGGCGTCGACTGGCAGGCCCTCGGTGCCTCGCTTGTGCGCCATATCGCCTCGGGCGGGTCCCGCGGCGCAAGCACCATCGCCATGCAGCTTGCCTCGCGCCTCGACCAAACCGCGACGCCCCGCGGCGCAAAGAGAACCTGGAAAGAGAAGCTGCGCCAGATCTCGGCAGCCCTGGCGCTGGAGCGGGCCTGGTCCAAGGGCGAGATCCTCGAGGCCTATCTGAACCTCATTACGTTCCGGGGGGAGCTGCAGGGGATCGCCGCCGCATCGCGCGGGCTCTTCGACAAGGACCCCTCGGGTCTCAACGAGGCGGAGTCGCTCATCCTGGCATCGCTCATCCCTTCCTCAAGGACGACGGCGGACACCGTGGCGCGCAGGGCCATGCGGCTTGCCGCCCGGACGGGATCGGAGGCGGCCGCCGAAGAGATCGCAGCACTCACCGCTCAGGCGCTCGGACGCCCCTACCGGATCCGTCCCCAGGTGGCGCTCGCCCCCCACGTGGCGCGGATGCTGCTGCGGGGCGAAGGGGAGCGGATCCGATGCACCCTCGACGGGGAGCACCAGATATTTGCCCTCGAGGCCCTCAATCACCAGCTCGCACAGCTGAGGGAGAGAAATGTGAGCGACGGCGCCGTCCTCGTCGTCGACAACGCCACGGGGGATATCCTTGCCTATGCGGCCAACCAGGGCCGAGCCTCGAGCGCGCCCCACGTGGACGGCATCCGTGCCCTCCGGCAGGCGGGCTCCACGCTGAAGCCCTTCCTCTACGGCCTGGCCATCGAGAAGGAGTTCCTGACAGCCGCCTCCATCCTGGAGGATTCGCCCCTGCAGATCCCCACGACGGGCGGGCTCTACGTCCCGGAGAATTACGACCGGGAATTTCTCGGCCCCGTAAGCCTGCGGACGGCCCTTTCGGCCTCGCTCAACATCCCCGCTGTCCGGACCCTCATGCTCATCACCCCCGATGCCTTCGTGGAGAGGCTCCGGGCCCTCGGGATGACGAGCCTGGAGCACGAGGCGGACTACTATGGTTTCTCGCTTGCGCTGGGCTCGGCCGACGTGACCCTCTACGAGCTGGTAAACGCATACCGAACGCTGGCAAACCGCGGCCGCTGGGGCGCGCTGAGTATTGCGGCGGGAGAGGCCCCGGTGGGGCTTGTACCCGTCATGGACGGGCGGGCGGCCTTCGTCGTCTCGGGCATTCTCTCGGACCGCGAGGCCCGGAGTGCGACCTTCGGGCTGGAAAACCCGCTGGCCACCCGCTTCTGGACGGCCGTGAAGACGGGCACGAGCAAGGACATGCGCGACAACTGGTGCGTGGGCTACTCGGAGCACTACACCGTCGGCGTCTGGGTGGGAAACTTCTCCGGCGAGCCCATGTGGAACGTCTCCGGAATGGCGGGCGCTGCACCGGTCTGGCTCGACGTCATGAATCACCTTCACAGGCGCTCAGCCTCGAAAGCGCCCAAAGCCGCACCCGGTGTCGTGGCGAAACAGGTGGCCTTCCGGGGAAACCTGGAGCCCCCGCGGACCGAATGGTTCATCGCGGGAACGGAGCCGCAGGAGGCGATCGCCCGGGAGAGCCAGCATGAGATCGCCCGGATCGTCTACCCGCAGCCCGCGACGATCATCACCCTCGACCCGGACATCCCCGCAGAGCTGCAGCGGGTCTCCTTCGTCGGCCGGTTTGCCGGAGACACCCACGAGTGGCGCCTCGATGAGAACGCCATCGGTACGTCGGCCTCGCTGCTCTGGAAGCCCGAGCGCGGCAGGCATGTGCTCTCGCTCGTCGACGGGGAGAACCGCGTGGCCGACTCGGTCACCTTCATCGTGAAATGACCCCCCTCTTCTTATCCACAGCCCGCAACCTGTGCATCGGGCTAATACTTTATTCGTAGATTCCCTAAGAAACTCTACCGAGGGAAAAATCACCCGTGCGCCGTATTGTCTTTATTCCTCCGGGTCGATATTGTTGCCGTAAGACAAGGGCCGGGCTGTTGCCCGGAGAGAGTTGCGGCCAACCGGAGGGGGTTTAAGGAGGAGCATTCGTGGAGGGGATTTTTCTATTGTTACTTTTTACCGGCCTGGCCTTTGTCTATACTTTAGTCTTCCCGACGCGGAAGGATAAAAGCGAAAGAGAGACTCGTTGAGCGGCCTGCCGGCCCTATCGTAAAATGTCGTTCTCGCCCCGGGTTCGTCCCGGGCCATCCCCTGGGGAATCTCCCTTTTTTCGTGGAAGGAGGGGGGGGAGGTTCCCCTTTTTTATTATGTGGGACGTTGTTGACTAAGTATACTAACTCGCCCGTCGCTGACTTCTTCATCTCTCCAACCTTTCGAGTTAGTATCCTTAGTCAACAACGTCCCTGATACCATCGCCTCGTGGACCCTCCGGGCCTGGAGGCAAAATGTCTCGAGCTTCGCCGTGATGATCTGCGGAAAGGGGCTTCCGTCGCTCTCGATGGCGAGAAACGGCAGGTGATCGAACCGCTCCAGGAGGCTTAGAGCCTTTTCACTGTTTCCTTTCAGGGCCTTCTTCCCTTCCCGGTTCATTTCCCGCGAGAGGATTGCCTCGGCGATCCGGTTCGGCATGCACCCGAAGGGCCCGATGGCAATCACCGCACAGCAGTCCTCCAGGACCTCCGTGAGTGAGGCCCCCACCGTGAGAATCGCTTCGCCCACGAGCCGCGGGTTGATGAGATGTCGCACCCCGTCGATGAGGCGGCCCACATCCTCGAGACGGGGATGCAAAAGTCCCGACCTTCTCATGATACCTTTCAGGATGCGCTCCTGGCGTTTCATCACCGCCTGGCGAAGCGTGAGCTGCAGCCACTGGCGGAAGGTAATGTCGTCGGCCGTCATCCCGTTGGCGTAGCACCAGTCGGTGTAGTAGATCCACTCCATGGCACTCGACACCTTCACGACGAACCCTTCCTCGGCCAGCCTCTCCACGATGAACTGTCTCGAGAGGTCGTCGTTGCGCACGAAGATCTCGCCCGTGAGCAGGATGACGGGCATCCCGGCAGGGCTTCGCCGCAGGGGGATCCGCGCAAGCGCCGTGACGGTCTCTTTCAGCATCTCCCGCAGCTCCGTCGGCTCGCATCCCCGCTCGAGGACTCCCAGCATCTGCGACCACTCGCGCCAGAAAACCTCCATCGCCCGGGGCCTTTGCTCTGCGCAGGCCAGCAGCGCCGAGTAGATGTCCTGCATGATGTCGGCGAGCACAACGCCCGTCCAGGCCTTCTTCGTGAAGGAGCTGCCGTGGAAGTCCGAGTAGCTGTTCTCGCCGGAGAGCGAAAAGAGGGCCACGTCGGGGATGCGCTGCTTCTCCACGACACCCTCGATGAAGGGGGCGTACTGGCCGAAGCGACAGGGCCCCGAGGTGGTGGGCATCACGTACAGGAGCAGCTCGTCACGGCTCCCGCGCCCCTCCAGGTATTTCAGCAGGCCGCCCGTCACGAGCTGCAGCGGCAGGCACTCCTTGCACAGGGTATGGCCTTTGCCGCACTCGAGGACCTGCTCGTCGGCCGGCGGCAGGCAGGAGCTGCGGATGCCCAGACTGCGGAAGACGGCGCTGACGGCCTCCGTGTTGAGACGGCCCATGGACGGGAACAGCAGGTGCACCCGTGGGTCAAAGAAAGAGTGCGCCTTTCCGCTCGAGTCGATGACCCGCTGGTTGCGGTAGTCGAAGCGCGAGGGGGCAAAGCTCCGCAGGGGGCCCGCCGCGACGGCCGGCCTGCCCTTCTTCATTTCCCGACAGGCCTTCACGATGTCGAGGAAGGCCTCGATCCGCGTCTCCAGGCCCGCATCGGCCACGTGGCTGTCCAGCTCCAGGGTGAGCGAGGGTTTGCCGCCCATGATGTCCCGGAAGAACCCGATCAGAAACGAGTCGGGCCCGCAGGAGAAGTTCGTGATGTAGCAGCCGAAGAGCTGCGGGTGGCGCTCCACGAAGCTTGCCGCCTTGAGAACGGCCTGCCCCGCCGACCAGTACATCTGCCCGTGGACGGGCTCGTCATCGGTGGGGAGCATGTCGATGGGGATGACGCGGATGCCCCGCGTGGCGAACTTGCGTGGAATCCCCATGTGGGCCTCGGAAACGAAGGCATTGTAGGAACGCCCGAAGACGACGACGGCAAAGGCGCCCGGATCGGCCTCGAGCTCCTCGAGGGCCCTGCGACCCGCCTCCCGCACGGCATCACCCACGGCCCTCTGGGTCTGAACGGCTGCCGCATAGGCCCCCCTGCCCTCCCGCTTCGTCCTTCCAAGGGTGCGGGCCATTTCGAGAAATGCACTTTCGGCGGCCTCATGCCCTCTCGAAAAATCGATGACGGGGGACAGGATGCGCCCGGTTTTTTTCAGGGCCAGATAGGCCGGGTGGTCCTTGAAGGCCGTGCCCAGGTAGTAAGGCTCGCCCTGCGAGAGCGGGCAGGTGATGCTCTTGGCCGGGACCCGCCCGTTGCCGTTTCGCGGCGCGCCCCCCTTGAAGTGCGGCAGGAAGAGCCAGTCGATCCTCCGTTCCAGCAGGTCCTCGAGGAAGCCGTGGGAAATCTCCACGGGCCAGCAGAAAGCCGCGCCCCTGCGGTCCACGCCCTCCTGCCGGATCGTTTCGGGCAGGGCGACGGCAAAGCCCAGATCCTCGAAGAAGCGCCTGTACAGGGGATAGCACGTGTCGGTAAAGAAGGACTTGTTCAGGCCGACGACACCGGCTGGCCGGTCCATCGCCACGTCCGCCTTGTCGAAGGTCAGTCGCTCCCACCGGCGGACGAGGTCGAGATCCTCCGGATCCGCCTTGCGGGCCAGCCGCAGGTTGTACCAGCGGTTACAGGCCCCGCCGAAGGGGTGGGTTTTCCCGTCGATGCGGATGCGGGCGATCTCGCACTTTCGGTCGCAACGCTCGGCGCCGCCGTTGCAGATGAAGGGATTACCGTACTCCAGCTCCCGGTCCCGCAACGCCGCAAGCGGGAAGGACTGCCTGCCCATCAGGCCGAGCTCGAGGCGTCGGCCGATCTCCAGGGCCACGCCGAAGGCGCCCGTCAGCCCCGGGTCGGGAGGGACGACGATGTGCCTGCCCGTCACGGCAGCCATGGCCAGGGGGACTGCGCGGTTGTAGCACACCCCGCCCTGCAGGAAGACCTTTTGCCCCACGGCGCGGTTTCCCTTCACGCGCTTGTGGTAATTCATGCAAATCGAATAGACAAGCCCCGCCACGACGTCCTCCCGCGAGATCCCCTCGTGGAAGGCACGCTTGATGTCGCTGTTGATAAAGGCGGCGCACTGGTCGTTGAAGTTGGGCGGCCGCCTGCCGGCAAGGGCGATCCCGGCGATCTCCTCCATGCCGATGTCGAGCGACTCCCGCGCCGCCTCTTCCAGGAAGGAGCCCGTGCCGGCGCTGCAGGCCTCGTTCATGGCATAGTCCGAGGGCACGCCCTGAGTGATGAAGGTGTATTTCGCATCCTGGCCGCCAATCTCGAAGATCGTGTCCACGTCCGGGTCGAAGAAAACGGCCGCGGCGGCGTGGGCGGCAATCTCGTTGACGATCCCCTCCGTCATGGCGTGCAGGCCTGCAATCTGGCGGCCCGAGCCCGTCACGCCGAGGCCCAAGATATGGACCTCGTCGGCAATCGGGCCCAGCTGATCGCTCAGGGCACGGTAGCACTCGCGCGAGGCCCGCACGGGATCGCCATTGGTCCGCAGGTAGACGGAGGCCACGATGGCTTGGTCGACATCACGCACAAGGACGGCCTTTGTCGTCGTGGAGCCCACGTCGAGCCCGAGGATCAGCCGCTCCCCTGCCATCGCCTCTCCCCGCCGCGATGGCTTGAACTCCACCCGGTCACGGAAGTCCTCCAGGGGCTGCAGGTACGCAAAGGAGCTCTCCTCGTTGCGGAAGAGCCTTCCTGCACCCGGGAACGGTGCCGTTTCGTTTTCGAGGGCCCAGAGCGCGGCACCCAGGGCCTCGAAGTAGGGCGCCTCGTCGGGAACCCGGAGGTTTTTGATTTCCTTGCGCAGGTGGTCCATGACGACGTCGTTTCGCGCCGTGCCGCCGATGACCATGATGTCGCGCCGGGGCACCTGCTGGAGGATCTCGACGATCTTGCCCGCCATCATCTGGCACAGGCCCGCCACGATCCTCCCTTTCGGAACGCCCTTGTTGGCCGCATGGGTACAGTCGCTCTTGCAGAAGACACTGCATCGGCCCGAGACGCGGTAGGGGCTCTGGGACCGGGCAAGCCCCGTCGCCTCGCCAACGTCCATCCCGAGGCGCTTGATCTGCTGGAGAAAGAACTCGCCCGTCCCCGAGGCGCACTTGTTGCCCGTGTGGACCGTCGAGATGCGCCCGTCGCGGCCCAGGGCGTAGACAAGGAAGGTCTCGCCGCCGGCGCTGACGACGGCCTCCAGGTTCTCGCCCCGGCCGTTGAGGTGGGCGAGTGCCTGCTCCACGGCCTGGGGCTCCGGGATGGTGGAGAGGTTGAGAAACTGGCGGAAGCGCCTCCCCGTGACGCTCACCCGGTCGTAGCGGCTCGCGTCGATGCCGTTCAGCATTTCGAGAAGGTGCCGGCGGGGGTTTCCGTGGTGGGGCTCGACGCGGACGTCGAGCGTCGAGATCCCGCCGCTTCCGTTGCGTTCGAGGCCGGCCATGGTGATCGTTGATGCCCCAACGCAGATACCGAGCGCCTTCATAGGGAGCCTCTCGCGAATCAATGAGACAGTAATGCCTTCTTGGCCAAGCTAAGGGGTTGACAGGTGGAGAGAATAGCGCCGATGACTGCTTCAGGATGAACGAAGGTATTATGAACAAAATGCGGGGCGAGTGCAAGGGGCAAGGTGCGAAGCACCTTCGTTCGTTTCGTTCCTTAGTTTTTTCGTTTGTTTCGTTGATCTTGTCATTGCGAGGAACGTAGTGACGAAGCAATCTCGTCTTTCAGAGGGATTGCCGCGTCGGCCCGGAAGGCCTCCTCGCAATGACATGCGGGCATAACGGAATCCATTCTCCCGCAATTCCCCGTCTTTCTCCTCACTCAGACACCCAGAGACTTTAACACTTCTTTCACTGCCGCGAAGCAGCATTCTCCCCCCGACCCCGAATAATTCTTTACCTCTATATACGGAGCGTGTATATCAATCCGCCGGAGCTCAACCCCATGGAATCATCGGCAGGTAAAAACCAGTTGGACAAACGGCCAGCGGCCATCCGGCCCCTTTTCAACCGGATGGCGGCGACCTATGACCGGGGCAACCGCACGCTGTCGCTCCTGATCGATCAGCTCTGGCGGCGCAGAACCGTGAGCGCCCTCGGAATCCGCGACGGCGAGTACGTCCTCGACATCGCCACGGGAACGGCCGACATGGCCATCGAGGCCGCCCGCCAGGCCGACTGCCGGGTCGCCGGCATCGATCTGTCCGAAGAAATGCTTCACGTGGCCCTGAAAAAGAAGGCCCAGGGCGCCCATCCCGGCCGCTGTCTCTTTCTGCAGGGCGACGGCACCCGGACACCTTTCCGGGATGGCAGCTTTCACCACGCCATGATCAGCTTCGGCGTTCGCAACGTCCAGGACATGGACAGCCTCTTCCGGGAAACATTGCGGGTGCTCAAACCCGGCGGCCGCTTCGCCATCCTGGAGTTTTCCCTTCCCGAGACGCCCGTCATCCGTGACATCTACCTCTTCTATTTCAAGAGGGTCCTTCCTTTCATCGGCGCCGCCGTGGCCGGGAAGAAAGAACCCTACTTCTACCTGCGCGATTCCGTCCTGGACTTCGAGCCGCCCAGGGCGCTCGAGCAGCGGATCCTGAAAAACGGATTCCGACTCGCCCTCTCAAAACCCTTCACCTTCGGCATCTGCCACCTCTATGTGGCGGAAAAACCCTGAAACAGGGGACAGGGTTCCGGGTACAGGGTACAGGGCCGCTTCGCGGGGACTGCAATCACCCTTCATTCTCCGGCAAGAATCAGTCGGCGGCATGTGCATTTTCCCTTCTTCCTTTCTCGTCCTGACCCCTGAACCCTGGACCCTTAACCCTGTCAATAATCTGATATTGCTTTTCCGTTCCGAAACCGTTACCCTTCTCGACAACCGGGAGTCAAAAACCGCAACATATGGTCCCGGGTGCAATTCAGGACCCCCATATATGGTATGTTTTTTTGACGCTTTGAGGGACACCGTCAAAAAGGATGCAAAAGCCCCGAAAGGGCCTCCCGGAGAGATTCTCGGGTCCGACGCCCTCTTTAACTCCGTCAAAAATCAGGCACTTACCCGGAAATGACGCTCTGTGGCACCCTCAAAATATTTTTCACCTTCTGGCCGGAGAGGCGGGATCGCTGCGTGAAATAGCAAACCATTTCAAGCAGTTGATCTATACGAAAACCCAAAAAAGAATTTTATAATTTTTTCTTGACTAGATGTGGTGTTTGCATCAAAATTGCACCACTATATCTTGTGCGACACGGACACTTTGCGTAGAGGGGACGCAAACCTACTCCTGTCCATCTCATTCTCACACTCGCGTTCTATAAAATCTAAGCAAAGGGGGAACCGAATGTTCAGTCAAATTCGGAAGCGGGATGGTCGTGTTGTCAAATTTGACTCAGACAAGATCATCAGCGCCATCACAAAAGCCGGAGCAGCAACAGAGGAATACGACTCAGGCACTGCCAAGCGCCTGACGATCAAGGTGCTCTCGCTGGCCGAGCAGCTTCTGGGCGACCGGATTCCAAGCGTCGAAGAAATCCAGGACATCGTCGAGGAGACCCTGCTCCAGTCTCCATACCGCAAAACCGCCAAGGCCTACATCATCTACCGCGACCAGCACGCCCGGTTGAGGGAAGTCATCAACAAGATGGAAGTCGACCTGGTGGACCAGTACCTGTCCAAGGCGGATTGGAAGATCAACGAAAACAGCAATATGGACTACTCCCTCCAGGGGCTCAACAACTACATCTCCTCGGAGGTGAGCAAGGTCTACTGGCTCAACGAGATCTATACCCCCGAGATCAAGAAAGCACACACCGACGGCAACTTCCACATCCACGACCTGAGCCTCCTTTCGGTCTACTGCGTCGGATGGGACCTTTACGATCTCCTCATCGAGGGCTTCCGAGGCGTCACCGGCAAGGTGGAAAGCCGCCCGGCGAAGCACCTCCGCAGCGCCCTGGGGCAGGTGGTGAACTTCTTCTACACCCTCCAGGGGGAAGCGGCCGGCGCCCAGGCCTTCTCGAACTTCGACACGCTGCTGGCGCCCTTCATCCGCTATGACAAGCTCACCTACACAGAAGTGAAACAGGCCCTGCAGGAGTTCATCTTCAACATCAACGTCCCCACGAGGGTGGGCTTCCAGACGCCCTTCACCAACGTGACCCTCGACGTGAACGTGCCGAAGCACTACGCCGAGAAAAACGTCATCATCGGCGGCGTGCCCAAGAAGGAGACCTACGGCGAGTTTCAGGAAGAGCTGAACCTTTTCAACAAGGCGTTCCTGGAGGTGATGGCGGAGGGGGATGCGAAAGGCCGTGTCTTCACATTCCCCATCCCCACCTACAGCATCACGAAGGACTTCAACTGGGACAACCCCCTGATGGACGGCCTCTGGGAGATGACGGCGAAGTACGGCGTGCCCTACTTCTCGAACTTCGTCAACTCCGACATGAGCCCCGAGGATGCCCGCAGCATGTGCTGCCGGCTTCGCATCGACAACCGCGAGCTCGTGAAACGCGGCGGCGGCCTCTTCGGTTCCAACCCGCTCACGGGCTCCATCGGCGTCGTGACGCTCAACCTGCCGCGCCTGGGCTACCTGGCCCAGTCCGAGGGCGAGTTCTTAGAGCGCCTCGAGAAGCTCATGTACCACGCCAAGGAGAGCCTCGAGATCAAGAGAAAGGTGCTGGAGGCCTTCACGGACCGCAACCTCTACCCCTACACGAAGCACTACCTGAGGGGCATCCGGGAGCGCATGGGGAGCTACTGGAAGAACCACTTCTCCACGATCGGGCTCGTGGGCATGAACGAGGCCTGCCTGAACCTGATGGGCAAGACGATCGCCGATCGCGAGGGCATGGACTTCGCCAAGCGCGTGCTCGACTTCATGAACGCCAAGCTCCTCGAGTACCAGGTCGAGACGGGCAACAACTTCAACCTGGAAGCCACGCCCGCCGAGGGGACTTCCTTCAGCCTCGCGCGGATCGACAAGGAGAAGTACCCCGACATCATCTCGGCCAACGAGAACGGCGGGCCCGCCTTCTACACCAACTCGACGCAGCTGCCGGTGAACTACACCGACGACATTTTCGAGGCCCTCGATCTGCAGGACGAGATCCAGGTGAAGTACACGGGCGGCACCGTGTTCCACACCTTCATCGGCGAGCGCATCGCCGAGCCCGTTGCGGCGAAAATCCTCGTGCGCAAGATCTGCGAGACCTACCACATGCCCTACTTCACGCTGACGCCGACCTTCAGCGTCTGCCCGGACCACGGGTACATCCGCGGCGAGATCGCGGCCTGCCCCGACTGCAACGCGGCCACCGAGATCTACTCGCGAGTCGTGGGCTACCTGAGGCCCGTCAAGCAGTGGAACAAGGGCAAGCAGGCCGAGTTCGAACTGCGCCAGACCTACCGCGTCAACGGCACCTCGTCGGAGGAGAAGGAAGAGGACGTGCGGCCCTATCCCGTGGAAGTCGCCCTGCAACCGGGGGTCGTACGCTGAGACGTTCGTAAAGCTGAAGACCTGAAACCATAACCGGGCTGCTGGGGCGTCAACCGACGCATCGGCAGCCCGGTTTTCAGTTTTATTAAATTTCTTACCATTGAATGATAATCCAGGAGGTGATCACCATGTCAGCCGTTCGAATCACACCCCAGGAAGCGTACTCAAAGGTCAAGGCCGGGCAGGCCCTTCTCGTCTGCGGCTACGAGGAGGAAGAGAAGTTCAGGGCCCTGCGGCTCGAGATGGCCGTCTCCTTCGCCGAGTTCCAGAAGATGCTCCCCACCCTGCTCAAGGATAAGGAGATCATCTTCTACTGCGCCTGAACGAAGGAGCACACGGCCGCCGGTCAGGCGGTGAATTACAACAAGCTGGGCTACCCGAACGCCAAGGCCCTTCTCGACGGCGTCGAGGGATGGAAGAAGGCGGGGTACAAGGTTCTGTAAAAATCCTCCCCTGCCCGCCCACAAGAAGAGAGGTATTGGGAACTGGGATATTCGGTAAATACCGGGATCGGGGACGGTGGTGACAAAGGTGACAAACCCGGAATGCAACGGGGTCGCATCCCGGTCATTCAATCTTCGACAAGGATCTCCCGATGAAAATTATCGCCTTCAACGGCAGCCCGCGGGCGGAGAAGGGCAACACGCATTTCATGGTGGAAGCATTCCTGAAAGGGGCGCAGGAGGCGGGTGCCGAGACAGAAAACATTTTTCTCGCCAAACAGAAAATCAAGCCCTGCACAGGCTGTTTCTGCTGCTGGGTCAAGACGCCCGGCGCGTGCGCGATCAAGGACGACATGGCGGAGTTGCGCAGCAAATACATGACGGCCGACATCATCGTCTTCGCCACCCCCCTTTACGTGGACAACGTCACGGGGATCATGAAGAACTTCATGGACCGCCTCGTCCCGCTGGCCGATCCGTATTTCGAGAAAGACGAAAACGGCCAGTACCGCCACGTCAAGGGCTTCGACAAGATCCAGAAGATCGCCGTGATCTCCAACTGCGGCTTCCCGGAGCAGGAGCACTTCCAGGTCCTGCGCCTGCTCTTCCGAAGGATCGCAAGGAACTTCCACTCCGAAGTGATCGCCGAGATCTACCGCGGCGCAGGGCAGCTCCTGCAGGTGGATCATCTCATGCTGAAGCCCCTCATCTGGAAATACAAAAAGCTCCTGGAGAAGGCGGGAAAAGAGGTGGTGCAGAATATGCGCCTCTCGGAGGCGACGCGCGAGGAACTCGAGAAGCCCCTCATCCCGCACGACATGTACATGAAGGGCGCAAACAAGGAGTGGGACAGTCAGCTGAAGGAACTCGCACCGAAGGGATGAGGGCTGACTCGTACATGATCACGCAAAGAGGATGAGCAGGACGGCCGGGATGGCCAGGACCAGGGCGGATGTGGCCCACCAGTTCGCATCCGGTATGCCATGCATCTTCCACCGGACCCCCGCGAAGGCCGCGCCCAATCCGGCCAGAACGGATAGAAACGCGATGGCGATGGCCAGCAAGCCTCGGTTGCGGCACCCCAGGACATCGACCGGCGCCGTTGCGACAACCAGAAAAAGGACCGGTGCAAAGGCGGGAAGAAGGATGTGGCGGAAGATCCGGTCGTTCATTTATAATATCCCTGCTATTTTATCGGGTGATGCATGATTTTCTTTAGCCGCACGGCTCGGCGTCGAGGGAAACGGTGATGAATATATCCGTCATCCTGGCGCACCCGACAGCCGGCAGCTTCAACCACGCCATCGCATTGAAAGCCGTCAAGGCACTGAAGCAAAACGGCCACGCTGTCTGTTTTCACGATCTCTACCAGGAGCGTTTCGACCCCCTTTTGACGGGCACAGAATTTGCCCGGGAGGCTTCGCTGCCCCCCGAGATTCAAAGGCACTGTCGAGAGATCGCCGAGGCCGACGGGATTGTTATCATCCACCCGAACTGGTGGGGCCAGCCCCCGGCGATCTTGAAGGGCTGGGTCGACCGGGTCATCCGGCCTGGCATCGCCTATGAATTTCTCGAGGGCGACAAGGGCGAAGGTATCCCGAAGGGATTGCTGAAAGCGCGGGCGGCTCTTGTCTTCAACACCTCCAACACGCCCGGGGAGCGCGAGCGGGACGTTTTTGCCGATCCTCTCGAGACACTCTGGAAGAACTGCGTTTTCGGGCTCTGCGGAGTCGAGAACATCTATCGGAAAATGTTTTGCGTCGTCGTCACCAGTTCGGCAGGCGAGAGGGCACAGTGGCTGCAGGACGTCGAAGATGCCGTGAGCCGTTATTTCCCGAAATAGCCGGATTAAACTAGGAACCTTCCCTATTTTGACAATGGCGAGACCGACATGAGCTACGACACACCCGAAGCCATCCTGAAACTGGGCCGTAATTTCTGGGAGAGCCGGATATTGCTGTCAGCGGCCGAGATGAACCTCTTCACCCTTCTCGAAGAAAAGCCGTCATCCGCAGGCGACCTCGCAGACCGGCTGCATGCCGATCCGCGGGGCCTGACCATCCTGCTCGATGCGCTGGCGGCCATCGGTCTTCTTGCCAAGGAGGCGGGCACCTACCGCACCGCCCCCGATGCCGCCCCGTTCCTGACCGACAAGAGCCCCCGGTCGGTACGTCCCATGCTCCTCCACGCGGCCCACCTGTGGGAGAGTTGGTCCAACCTTACGCCCATCGTCAGAGGGGCCGGCTCGTCCGAGCCCCCGGCATCGGAGGCACGGGACGCCGACGAACTGCACGCCTTCATCGGGGCCATGCACGTGGTGGGGACACCCTTGGCGCAGAAGATCGTAACGGCGATCCAGCCAGGCCCGGCACGGAACCTGATCGACGTGGGCGGCGCCTCGGGGACGTACACCATCGCCTTTCTGAAGGCCGCACCCGAACTGAAGGCAACGCTTTTCGACAGGCCCGCCGTCATCCCGATGGCCCGCGAGCGCCTGGCCGAGGCAGGAGTGCTCGAACGGGTCCGTCTCGTGGCGGGGGACTTCTACAGAAATGAGCTGCCCGGCGGCCACGACCTGGCGCTTCTTTCCGCCATCATCCACCAGAACAGCCCCGAGGAAAACGTCGATCTCTTCCGGAAGGTATTCCGCGCGCTCGTTTCCGGGGGCCGGATCGTCATCCGCGATCACGTCATGGAACCTGACCGCACCGAGCCTAAAGACGGGGCGATCTTCGCCGTCAACATGCTCGTGAACACGGAAGGGGGCTCGACCTACACCTGCGAGGAGATCCGATTCTGGCTCGAGGAGGCGGGATTCGCGAACGTCCGGTACCTTAAGGCAGGGGAGCACATGGATGCACTTATAGAGGCGTTTAAACCATAGCAGGCTTTACAACGCGGCCGGGGACCATTCACCCTCACCCCTGCCCTCTCCCCTCAAGGGAGAGGGGGTCTGGATGGAGGAAATCAAACATGAAACCCTTCACTGCAATGGCCATCGGCATCTTCGCGCTGATCTGCCTTGCGCACATCGTTCGGCTGGGATATGGTCTCGACATCGCTATCGGCGGGTGGGTCGTCCCCCTGTGGGTGAGCGTGCCCGGCGCCGTCGTGACGGGCGGCCTGGCCTTCATGCTCTGGAAGGAGATGCACTGATCCCATGATTGCCGCGTACTTCGTCGCCTTCATCCTCTTCACCGTCCTTTTCTTTGCCTTCTTCCACTATTCGCCGAAAGACCGCAAAGGCGTCGCGGCCTTCAACATCGGCGTATTCGTCCTGACGGGAAGTCTTTGCGGCTGGTACGTCCGCAAGCTGCACGGGGAGATGGCGGGGACGGTCGATTCCGAATGGTTCATCTACATCGCCCCGCTTGCCGCCCTCGGCATCGCGATCGTGGTCCTGGCCGTCGGCGGTCTGCTGCGCAACTACGTCGTCTTTCGCCGGTGAGTTTCGTTTACAGCTCCACGGAGCGGACGATCAACAACGCCGAGGCCCTGAAGCTCTACCTGGAAAGAAGAACGTAAAGCGGGAGTTCCCGGAAGGCACTGGCCGGCTGACGGAAAGGCGCGGACTGAGGGAGGGGACCTTGACCGAGAAGCACTGGCAGATCTACACGGCGGCAACCGCGGTGATCGCCGTTCTCGTCTCCGTGTATTGTCTCTCGGAAGACATCACCGCCATTTTTGTCCACCTCTACTACATTCCCATCATCATCGCTTCGTACCGGTATCGCGAGCGCGGTATCCTTTTATCGCTGTTTCTCGTCATGGTCTTTCTGCTGCTCGTCTTCTTCTATTTCCCCGGAGATATCCATGTCATGATCGAAGGCGCCATCCGGGGTTTCGCGCTCATGGCCATCGCCGTGATCATCTCGGTACTCTCGGGCCGCATCCAGAGCCACGTCGATGCCCTGCATTGCGAGATCGACGGGCACAAGAAGACCGAGGAAGCCCTGCGGCAGAGCGAGTCCCGCTACATGGAGCTGAGCATCACCGATGATCTCACGGGGCTTTACAACCCGCGCCACTTCTATCATCTGCTCCAGGCCGAGATCGAGCGTACCGAGCGCTACGGGCGGCCTCTCTCGCTGTTGCTTCTCGACATCGACGATTTCAAGCACTTCAACGACCACTATGGCCACATGGAGGGCGATCGCGTATTGGAGCGCATCGGGGCGACCATCCAGAGGTGCATCAGAAAAACCGATTGGGCTTTCCGCTATGGCGGCGAGGAATTCACCGTCTTCATGCCGGAAACCGAGGGGGATCAGGCCGAGGTCGTGGCGGAGAGAATCCGGGCGGAATTCGCCGCCGAGCGCTTCCGGCCTGTCCCGGGCTGCGAGGAAATCAAGACGGTGAGCATCGGGCTTGCCGGGTACCGGCCGGGCGAGGACATGAAGGCTTTCATCAGCCGGGCCGACCGGAGCATGTACGAGGCCAAGAGGCAGGGCAAGGACCGCGTCTGCTCCGCTGCATGACACAAGCTCCGATTCCGGTAGACAGACGGGAATGTCTGCAGAGCCCTTCGCACCGTATCCCTTTCAAATCATCCACTGCCATAAATGACCAGCCCATAACGGAATCTTCGTTTCAACCCCTCGAGGTGGAAAGACAATTTCAATCTCCCTTCCAAATTCGGCAGGGTCCGCACCGGGCGGGTTCGAGGGCATCACAATCTCCGCACAACATATCATTCCGTTATCACTAATGATTTAGAATTCCCCTCCTCTTGGTACCCCTTATGCGATGGTCGTGCGGCAGTCGACCGGGGGCGCATCCCGCAGGCCCCGCCGTGTAGGCGGGGTTAGGGTGAGCAATCATGTTTGGTTCTTTCCCTGCCGGGAAGCCCCGCCCTGTGGGCGGGGAGCTTCAATTCGTCGCCATGATTCCAGCAGACGGCCATTTTAAAAGCAGGAGGAACGGGCACAATGAAAAAGAAGGTCAGGCGCTTTGTATTATATCACGAGTACTTCTGCGCTATTGTCCTGGCTGTTTTCGGCGCTTTGATGACGACGATCATCGTGGGATAAAACGCGCAGGCTATAATCCTTCAGCGCATTTTTTCCTTGAATGAAGCGGGCCTGAAATGGATACTGCATGGGAACCTCCTCAATCACATTCCAGGACAGGAGACCATCCGATGCACAAGTTCATGGACCCCGCATCCGTTGCGCTCATCGGCACGCCACGCAGGACGGGCGCGGGCGCTTTCAACAATGCCGAAATGATGCTCCGCTACGGCTTCAAGGGCCGCATCTACCCGGTGAACCCGGCCGGCGGGGAGATCCTGGGGTTGAAGGTCTATTGCGCCGTCGCCGAGATCCCCGAGTCGGTCGACCTTGCAGTCATCTCCGTGGGACGCGACCGGGTGCCGGCCGCCTTCGAGGACTGCATCCGGGCGGGGCTCAAGCGAGTCATCATCATCAGCCAGGGCTTTGCCGACGCCGACGAGCGGGGACGCGGGCTGCAGGATCAAATCGCCAGCCGGGCACGCGAGACAGGGGTCCGCGTGATGGGCCCCAACACACTGGGTGTCGTCAACAACTACCGCCATCTCAACACGGCTTTCGTCGAGATCCCCTTCCCCGAGAGGTTCCTGCCCGTCTCCCTCATCGCCCAGACGGGCTTCATCCAGGTGGCCTCGCGCAACCTCGCCTGGCGCGACATCGGGAAGGCCATCGATGTGGGCAACTCCTGCGACGTCGACATCGCGGACGCCCTCGACTACCTCGGGGACGACCCCGAGACGCAGGTGATCTTCATCCACATGGAGGGCCTGAAGCGCGGCCCCGAGTTCCTGGAAGCGGCGGGCCGGGTGAGCCGGAAAAAGCCCGTCATCGTACTCAAGACAGGCCACAGCACGGTGGGGGCCAAAGCGGCGCTGTCCCACTCGGGCTCCCTCGTGGGGGAAGACCATGTCTACGAGGCCGTCTTCAAGAGGGCCGGCGTCATTCGCGTCCGCACGAGCGCCGAGATGCGCGATGCCATCCACGCCCTGGCCGTTCTCGGCGAGATGAAGGGCCCCAGAATCGGCGTCGTCACCGTCACCGGGGCCGGTGGCATCATGTGTGCCGATGCCTGCGAGAAGTTGGGCCTCACCTTCGGGGAGATGCCGGCCGGACTCCGGGAGGAGCTCCTGAAGGGGCTGCCCGACTGGGTTCACGTATCGAACCCCATCGACATCTGGCCCATCGGCATGCTCGGCAATCGCTACGAGGAAGCCTACAGGCTGTCGCTCACGGAGCTTCTCAAATCGCCCTGCATCGACGGGGTGATGGCCATTTTCTTCGTGACGAGCGCGCCGCTGCACGCGGAGTTGAGCCTCGATAAGGCCTTCGCCGAGGCGAGGCGCGAGTCGGGAAACCTCAAGCCGATCGCCACGTGGCCCTACATGGAAAGTACTACCGCCATCGACCGCTTCGAGGCGATCCCGGGCCTCGCCTGCTTCGATACGATCGAGCAGGCCGTCCAGGGGCTATCCTATTGCCATCAAACCCACCGGATGAAGAACCGCCACAGACCACAGCCCCGGTCCTTCGCCGTCGATGAGGACTATGCGGGACTACTTGCCGCCAAGGGGAAAAGGGACGGCCTGCTGGTCGGGCAGGACGCCCTGGGGCTGCTCGCGAGTTACGGCATCCCCGCGGCGGCCGGGACCGAGGCCAGGAGCCTCGCGGCTCTCCGAGCGGCGGCAAAAAACATGAGGCCCCCCTTCGTGCTGAAGCTTGCGGGCCGCAGCTTCCTGCACAAGAGCGAATGGGGCGGGATCGTGACGGGAATCGGCAATCTCGGCAAATTGAAAGCGGCCCGGGAGAAGATCGTGGCAAACGTCCGGGCTAAGGAGCCGGCCGTTGCGATCGATGCCTTCCAGATCCAGGAGCAGCTCGCCGGCAAAGAGATCCTCCTGGGACTCAAGCGCGACCCGGTTTTCGGACACGTCATGGCCTGCGGCCAGGGCGGCATCTACACGGAGGTCTTTCGGGACGTAAGCCGCGAGATCGTCCCCGTCGACGGGCCCACCGCCCGGGGCATGATCGAGTCACTGCGGATCTGGCCGCTTCTCAAAGGTACGAGGGGCGAGCCGGGTGTCGACATCGACGGCCTCGTCGAGATCATCGAGAGGCTGTCGTTCTTCGCCTCGCAGAACCCGGATGTGGCCGAGCTCGACATCAATCCCCTCATGGCCTCCGCCGAGGGGTGCCGTGCCGTCGACGCGAGGATCATCTGGAGATAAAATTCATGGTTGATATTGAGGAGTTCTTCCCGAACATGTCAGATTTATTAGACAGGCAACACCATACCGCACTAGTGTCATTCCCGCGAAGGCGGGAATCCACAAATGACTGGATACCGGATCAAGTCCGGTATGACATGGTTGCGATGTTTAGTTGCCGCAGTAATAAATAAAAAAGGAGAGGACATCGTCATGGAGAATTGGAAACAACTGTACAACAGCAAGCTTGTCAGTGTTAAAGAAGCCGCAGCCAGGGTCGCCCCCGGAGATAGAATCTGGTGCTCTCCCTGCGAAGGAGCGCCGTTTCAACTCATGGAGGCGCTGGCGGAAAGGAAGGATGAGCTCCACGATGTCCACGTGATCTCGGCGCTGGCTCTTTATCCATTCAAGTTCCTGCAGTCCCCCGACTACATCGGACGGATCAACTACCATACCGTATTCTATGGAGGCTATGAGAGAGCCTTCAACAAAGCGGGAAATGTAAGCGTCAATTCGGTTCATTTCTCTAAGGTTCATATTGCCCTCAAATCTTATTACCGGATCAACACCCTCATGGCCGATGTTTCCCTGCCCGATGCGGATGGATACCTCTACTACGGACCCATCGGCGCTGCCTGGAACGGCACAGCCGAAGAGATTGCGGACAAGATCATCGTTCAGGTGAACAGGCATCAGCCAAGAGTCAACGGGATCGAGCACCGCGTCCATGTGAGCAAGGTCAGCTGCATTTGCGAGCACGATCATCCCCTGCCCCCTTTACCCCAGGACGCCCCGGGGGAGATCGACAACAGGATCGCCGATTTTGTTGTGCCGCAGATACCGGATGGCGCCACCATTCAGATCGGGCTCGGTGCGCTCTCAAACGCCATTGGATACAAGCTGGAGAAGAAAAAAAACCTGTCCGTGCACACGGAAATGTTTACGGACTCCATGATGGAGCTGGTTAAGAAGGGCGTAATTAACGGCAAGATGGTCGCGGGTTTCGGTCTGGGCAGCGAGGCGCTTTACAACTTCATCGGTGAAGGCAAGGTCGAGTTGACACCGATTCGCATGGTCAACGATCCAAGGGAGATTGCCAAGGTCGATCAGATAATGTCCGTCAATGTGACGCTCATGGTGGACCTTACCGGCCAAGCCTGCTCGGAGTCTATCGGCTTCCTGCAGTACAGCTCCACAGGAGGACAAGCGGACTTCGTCCGCGGCGCCGCCCTGTCGAATGGCGGCAAGAGTTTCCTTTGCCTTCCCTCAACCGCGAAAATGAAGGACGGAAAAATCATTTCATCGATCACAGCCGCGTTTCCCCCGGGCGCTGTGGTAACCACCTCAAGATCCGATATCATGTATGTCGTCACCGAGTATGGCATTGCCGATCTGTTCTGCAAGCCGATCAAGGAGCGGGTAAAGGCCTTGATCGCCATTGCCCATCCAGACTTCCGTGATCAATTGGGGAGAGAGGCCGTTGAACTGGGCTTGATCAAGAGTTGAGTGTTTACGGGTGGAGAAAAATAGTAGCGTGATAAAGTAGCGCTGCGAACATAAGGGGGAAATCAGTCTCGATTTTCCCCTTAATTCTTTTCCCTTTGATTTCCTACCGGATGTGCACGAGGTTGTTCTTTTTGGGGGGTTCGACGACGATGCCGACCCTGAGCTTCCGGTCGTCCTCCGACACATAGTACCAGCGTTTCTCCAGCTCCTCTTTCGTCAGGTACCCGTAGCTGCCGAAGGGCAGGCCGGAATCCATGAAGACGACCCGGTTGTCGTCATGGCCGATGGCCAGACTGTAGTGGCCGTAATTGGTGAGGCCTTCGTACTTGTCCTCCCGCTTGCTGCGGCTCCAGGCCTGGATGATCAGGATGACCGGGATTTCAGTGTCGATGAAATTCATGAGCGAATCGACCGTCATGTCGTAGGTCATCCAGGCGCGGAAAGCCTTGTTGTTGAGAAAACTCACGATGTCCTTCTCTTCCGTCCCGATCTTGCCCACGTTCAGCTCTTTGCACAACCGCGTGTACTGGTGCTTGATGTTGTGCTTGCGCAGGATGGACGAAACGATTGCCGCACCGCAGTCATCCCTGGTTTTTTGCGTGACGGTCGGATAGGGGTGCAGGATCATGGGTGCTTCTCTCCTTTCGGGTCCGGCAGTCACACAGGGGATCGATGCCGACCCCGCAGGTGGCCGGGTCATTTACGGCCTATATCATAACGACCGGGGGCGCTTCCCGCAAGCCCCGCCTTGTTTGTGAAAATAAGCATATGATTACAAGCATTTAAATGGGGGACAGCAACAGACGGCTTGCTTTGGACCCCTATCGTGTTATAATTCTTCATTATTCAACCCCGGCGCAGCGGAAAAGGGGCTTGAGAATTGCAGCGACCGTGCCGATAGGTTATGTGATAACCGCGAAGTGCCGATGAGAGGTTTTCGCAAGACACGTGGGGAAAGGAAAAGATGATGCGGCAGCTGATCTCGATGATCCTGGCAGGGATGACGATTCTGGGGCTTGCGGCGGCCGGCGATGTGTCCGCCTTCTTCCGCGCCGACGCGTGGGTGGAAAGCGAACCCGGCATACAGATATTTGTCCGTGAAATCAGGGCCTCCATGAAGGAAGAGGTGGGGACCCCCGTGCTCCTCATCCACGGGGGCGGCCCGGGGAGCCTTCCCAACTTCGACCCCACGGTTCCGAACTACTCCCTGGCCGAGGATATCGCCAGCGTGGGTCACATCGTCTATATGATGGACGTGCGCGGTTTCGGCAACTCCTCAAAGCCGGCGGCCCTGGATTCGACGGATGCGAAGGCGCCGCCCGCGGTAAGCTCCGATGAGGCCGTGAAGGACATCTCGGCCGTCGTGGACTGGATCCTGCGCCGCAGCAGGGAAAGCAAGGCGGCCCTTGTGGGCCTCGGCGCGGGCGGGAACTGGGCCGCCCTGTACACGACAAAAAGCAGCGACAAGGTGAGCCACCTGGTCCTGGTCAACGCCCTGTACGGCGTCAAGGCGCCATGGAAGCCGGGCAAGGCCTTCGAGGACCCGAAGAACCCCGGAGCGTTCAACCCCTGGGCCGGCGCATTCTATCTGGCCGATGCGAGAGGGCTCATGGCCGACTGGGACGGGGCCATCCCCGGCGGGGACAAGTCGGTGTGGCGCGACCCGCGCGTGGCCGTGGCCTACGTGAAGCTGGCGCTTGCCGGTGACGCGACGGCGAACACGCGCACACCGCCCGGCATCCGCATCCCGGGGGCTTTTCGCAAGGAACACTTCGAGATGTCGCAGGGGAAGAAATTCTGGGACGCGAAGGACATCCTCGTGCCGACGCTCTACGTGCGGGGGACCCTCGATGACTGGTCGCGGCCGGAAGACCTGCAGTCCCTTCATGCAGAGCTTATCAATGCACCGCAAAAACAGTTCGTCGTGATTCACGACGCCACGCACTTCCTCCACCTCGACCGGCCGGAGAAGGGGCGCGCGGCCTTCATCCAGGAGCTGCTCGTGTTCCTCGGCAACCGCCTGCCGGCGGACAAAGCGGGCAAGAAGAAATGAAGACAGCGAGACCCGGCCGCCTCAGGGAGGGCCGGGTCTTCTTCGTTTGAGCAACCCGCGTCGTCTTACTCGTATTCCTTGGGTACGGCGCAGATCATGACCATGGGGTCTTTGGCCGAAGCGTTCTTGTACTGGTGCTTCTCGTCGGGCAGCACCAGGACGAATTCGCCCTTCTTCACGGGACGCTCGCCGCCGGCCTCATCCACCACGACTCCCTCGCCCTCGATGATGTAGTTCATGTGCTCCACGCTGTGGGTGTGGTAAGGCGTGTGGCCGCCGGGCAGGATCGTGAATACCCGGAAGGAGAAATTGGGTGCGCCGTCATTTTTTGACAGGGGCACCTGCTTCAGGACATCCTTTGCCCCTTCCATCGTCATCTTTACCTTCTCAATCTTATCGAGACCTGTTATCTTCATCGTGTCCTCCCTGTAAGGTGCTATCCATTGATTATAGGGGAAGGAAGCCATTATGCAAAGGATATTTCAATCCACCCTGGCGAAACGATCCCTCCTCCTGGCAGTAGCCTGCCTGCTGCTCACGACCTGCCCGGCATTCGGGGAAGGCGGCCAGGGGAAGGACGCCCCGTTGTCGCTTCGCCACGACGGCCGGGTGCGGACGTACCTCGTCCACCTGCCGGCATCCTACAGCAAGGACAAGGCCTGGCCCGTGGTCCTCGTTCTGCACGGCGGGGGCGGCCACGGGGAGCAGATGGCGGAGATGACGGGCTTCAGCCGCAAGGCGGACCGGGAGGGCTTCATCGCCGTCTACCCCAACGGCTCGGGGCGCTGGCAGACCCGCTTCCTCACCTGGAACTCCGGCAACTGCTGCGCCTGGGCCTATGAGAACCGGATCGACGATGCGGGCTTCATCCGTGCCCTGATCGGAAAGCTGAAGCAGGATTACGCCGTGGACGGCAGACGTGTCTTCGCCACGGGGATCTCCAACGGCGCCATGATGAGCTACCGTCTTGCCTGCGAGCTCTCGGATCTGATCGCCGCGATCGGGGCCGTGGCGGGCGCACAGAACATCGAGTGCAGACCGGTACAGCCCGTCTCCGTGGTCATCCTGCACGGTACGGCGGACCTGCACGTCCTCTACAAAGGGGGTGCGCCCCTTCGCATGGTCGATGTCCGTAACCCGAGGGTCGACCGTCCCGTCTCGGAGGCCGTGGCCTTCTGGGTGAAGCACAACCGCTGCGGGGAATCCCCCGCGAAAGAAAACAAAGGCAAGGTGGCCGTCGAAAGCTACGGAGGCTGCGCGGCGGGCACGGCCGTGACCCTCTACACCCTCCAGGACGAGGGACACACCTGGCCCGGCGGCACGAAGTGGGCCTTCTGGGCCGATGAGCCCTCCCGCGAGATCTCCGCCACCGACGTGACCTGGGAGTTCTTCAAGGATCACCCGAGGCGTAACTGACACCGGCGGCCGCGTTTTCCGCTATTGACCCTCCACCCCGTTCCCTGTAAATTGGTTCTCGCAAAGACCACACCCGGGAGAAAGCCATGCGTAAAAACCTGCTCGTCCTCATGCTTGCCGGGGTTTTCCTCATCGGGATTGCCGCCTCTGCCCCGGTTGCCGAGGCGGGAGCGGAAAACGACAAGCTCAAGGTCAAGGTGGGGCCCTTCTTCATCCAGGAATCGGAAAAGAAGATCAACCTCGAGGGCACCACCCCCCATGTCGTGCGAAAGGGAAAGCGGATCAACATCACCGTGACGATCGAGAACTACGGCAAGGAGAAATCCGAGCCTGTCCGGCTTAAATACGTGGAAACGGGCAAGAAGGCGGGCGAACCCCGCTTCTACAGGGTCCAGGCGATCGAGCCCGGAAAGAAATGGGAGAGGACCTTCATGGCCCGCTTCGACGAATCGGGCCGCAAGTCGGTTACGGCAACCCTTGTCACATTGGAGAACCAGCCCCTGGCCGATGAAAAGGGAAAGCCCCGGCCCGACACGTCGCACACGGGCTCTGTCACCTTGACCGTGAAGGAGATGTAAGGCGGGGGCTGAGAGGTGTCATCATGGACGCGCCAACATTAATCGGATCGCTGGGAGTGGCCCTGCTGCTCCTGGCTTTTTTTCTGAGCCTTTTCAAATTCATCGCCCAGGACGGGTTCGCCTACATCGGGATGAACATCGCCGGCGCGGGGCTTGCGTGCTGGTCCTCGTGGGTCATCGCCTTCATGCCCTTCGTCGTCCTCGAGGCCGTCTGGTGCCTGGTGGCCGTGGCGGCCCTCGTGAAGTCGCTCCGCTCGCCCCACGCGCAGGCATCCTGAAAGGAGATGCAGCCCATGGACAACCCGAACCTCTTTACGGCCCTGGCTTACTATACGGTCTCGGGCTTCCTCGACCCGATCCAGTGGCTGCTCTGCGGCATTTGCGGCTGGTCGGTGGAGAGGCTCGACCAGTCCATGATCGCCGGGGCCGCCATGGTCAGCGTGCTCTACATCGCGATGGCCGCGTTCTATCCCGACGGAAAGCTCTTCTCCTTCCCGACTCCCCACGTGGGGATCGCCATCCTGGGGAAGGCGATCGGAGCCGTCCTGATGACGGGGCTCATTCACTGGCTCAAGCAGAGACAACTCAATCGCAAGACACGAAGCTAGGAAGAGCGGAAGAAGAGAGAGGCAAAGAAAAATGAAAAAGAACAGAAAATGAAGATCGGCGGATTCCAGAAGGTGTCCCTCATCGACTACCCCGGCAGGATCAGCGCCGTCGTGTTCACCCAGGGCTGCAATTTCCGCTGCCCCTTCTGCCACAACCCCGAGCTGGTGGACCCGGAGCGCTTCGAGGGCCTGATTCCGGAGCCGGAGATCCTCGCGTTTCTCGAGAAGCGCAAGGGGCGTCTCGATGCCGTCGTCATCACGGGAGGCGAGCCGACCCTGCAGCCCGAGCTGATCCCCTTCATCATCCGCCTCAAGGTGATGGGCTACCGGATCAAGCTCGACACCAACGGGGCCCTTCCCGACGTGCTCGAGGAGATGCTCGGCCGCAAGCTCCTGGATTACGTGGCCATGGACATCAAGGCACCCCTGGAGCGTTACGGCGAGGTGACCAAGACGAAGACGGACGGCCAGCGGATTCTCAAGAGCATCTCCCGCATCATGGGCTCCGGCGTCGATTATGAGTTCCGGACGACGGCCGTCAAGTCCCTGCTCGGCCCGGGGGAGCTCGAAGAGATCGGGCGGCTTGTTCCCGGCGCAAAGCGATTCGTGCTCCAGAAATTCGTCCCGACGAAGACGCTGGACCGGAGCTACCTCACCGAGTCGTCCTACAGCGACAGCGAGTTGAAGGCGATCGTCGAGAAACTCGCCGCAACCGTGGAAAAGGCGACACACCGGTAGGCACGGACAAGGTATCAGGTATCTGGTATCTGGTTACAGGACCCAGCCCCAGAACCTTCTTTACCTGACACCTGTAACCTGTAACCTGTCACCTCGAGAAGCCGCACCGCGGCATGACTGGACAGACGCGAATACTTCTGCGCTTTTTCCGCCTCATCGGGAAAATGTTCTTCCGCGAGATCGTCATTGAAGGGCGGGAGAACCTGCCCGCGTCGGGTCCCTTGATTCTCGCATCGAACCCGCCCGTTGCCTCATAAATAAATGTTACCGAAGGGGAGCTGCAGATCGCTGACTGGAGAGAGCCCCCTTATAGCAGGCTTTGAAGATTTTTTTAAGTTTGATTTCTATGGCCTCTCGGAGCACAAAGGGGTTCAGTGAGCGGAACTGAGCGGTCAGCCTGATTTTGGTTTTCCGAGGGATGTATTTGGATTCCATGATTCTTTGATACGGGGTTTTGGGCTTGTCGTAACGTTTGCGGGTTTTGGAGCCAATGCGTTCTTTTTCCAGCAGCTTCACCGACGGGCAGAAGAAGTTGTGGAAGAGCCGCCACTCGGAGCGATACAGTTCGTTGAGCAGGGGCACGAGGCAAGGGTCGTCAAAGCGTTCGTAGCCGAGCCACTGGCGGATATGGGTCCAGTTTTTCTGTTCGACGTGGGCGTTGTCGTCTTTTCGGTAGGCACGGCTTCGGGTGAACAGAACGGGCTGGGGACGTTCGGTGAAGTGGCGGTGCAGGTGATGGTTCAAAAACTCGCCGCCGTTATCGCAGTCGAAGCCCAGGATGGCAAAGGGAAGGTGCTGCTCGATGTCCTGGAGCTCTTTCAGGATGCCCTGTTCGCCGCGCCCCCAGACGGCCCGCTGTTCGGTCCAGCCGGTGGCGATATCGACGCAGTCGAGGCTGTTGACGAACTGGCCGGCCATGGAGGAGCCGCAGTGGGCGACGGTGTCCGCCTCCAGGAAGCCCGGGCACGTTTGATCCCACTGGTTGGTGCCCAGGGGGATCTGGTTGCGCAGCAGGGCGCCCGGTTTGGTGGTGGATCGTCCCCGATGGGCCATCGCACTGCGGGTGGGTTTCAGCAGGCGGTCGATGGTGGCCGCTGAGATCCTCAGCAGGGCCGCCTTGATCTCCGGGCTCAGAGCCCCGAAGGAGGCCTCATAGCCCGGCAGCCACAACGACAGGATGGGATTGAGACGCTTGGAGCAGGGCAGATTGGCCGACAGCCAGATCTTCTTGAGGGGTTTGCGGATTGCGTCGCAATCATAGAGCGACTTGCGTCCCCGCTTCTTGGCTTTGGGCTGGGTGAAGCGTTTGAAGCCGCGCAATTGCCGGATGGCGTGCTTGCGGTGCTGGCCGCACGTGGCGCAGTACTCATCGAGGATACGGCTCTTCTGTGCCCGGGTGGCATTCTTGTATCGACGATGAAGGGCTTCGAGATATTCCCGTTTGGCTCGTGGACTCATAAACACAGCTCCTGGAGAAGGTCTCTCCCGGTAACATGAATTATGAGTCAACGACCTTTTGAAAACTCACGCCCGGTAACATTTATTGTGAGGCAATTCGCCCGTTAAAATGAGTTTTTCTTTGAACCGTTTTTTCGGTATACTGTTCGCCGAGAGAGGTTAGAATCCCGCCCCTGAACAACCCTGCGCCCGGCATCGCCGGGCCTATCGCAAAAAGGAGGTCCCATGAAACGCTTCTACATCATGCTGATCGCGGCAGCCATCATCGGCGCCTTTCTGACCGTCCCCGGCATGGCCCTGGCCACTGACAAGGCCGATGCCCAGGCAACTGTCACCAAGGCAAACATGACCTTCAACAGCTTCATGTCCGACAAGAACTTTACGGAAATGAGAAAGCTTTCGCGATCGGCAAAGGGCATCTTCATCGCCCCGCAGGTGCTCAAGGGCGCCTTCGTTTGGGGCGTCTCGGGCGGCACGGGGGTACTCCTCGTGCGCGAAGAAGGCGGGAAGTTTACCCATCCGGCCTTCTACACCATCGGGAGCGTGAGCTTCGGGTTCCAGATCGGCGGCCAGGCCTCGGAGGTCATCCTGCTGGCCATGACCGACAGGGGAGTGACGACCCTGCTGCAGAACAGCGTCAAGCTGGGCGCCGACGTGGGCATCGCAGCCGGACCTTACGGCGCGGGAGCCCAGGCCGCCACGGCAAACATCAGCGCCGACATCCTGTCCTTCTCTCGCTCCAAGGGGCTCTACGGAGGGGTTTCGCTGGACGGCGCCATCGTGGACGTTCGTGACAGCCTGAACAAGGCCTATTACGGCAAGCCCGTCACGCCGACGGACATCCTGGTGAAGAAGAACGTCTCCAATGCCCATGCCGACAAGCTTCGCGCCAGCGTCGCCAAGATCTCCGGCGGGAAGTGATCCCGGGGGCATGACGATCGAACCGAAAAACCCTTCGCCCGCCGCGGAGGGTTTTTTGTGACGCAGACAGGATTCGGGAAATGAAGGAAGACCGCAAGTCCATATTCGGGTGGGTCCTGTACGACTGGGCGAACTCGGCCTTTGCCACGACCGTCATGGCCTCCTTCTTCCCGATTTTCTTCAAGGAATACTGGACCGTGGGGGCCGACCCCGTGGTCAGCACGGCAAAGCTGGGGCTTGCCAACGCGGCGGCGGGAATCCTGGTGGCGCTCATGGCGCCTGTTCTCGGGGCCATCGCCGACCGGGGTGAGGCAAAAAAGAAGTTTCTGCTCTTTTTCGCCGCAATCGGCATCCTGGCAACCTCGACCCTTTACCTGGTCCCCAAAGGCAACTGGCAGATGGCCGCGGCATGCTACGTCTTTGCCATGATGGGCTTTGCCGGGTCCATCATCTTCTACGACTCGCTGCTGACGACGGTGGCCACGGAGGCGCGAAGGGATTTCGTCTCGTCGCTGGGCTTTTCCATCGGATACCTCGGGGGCGGGGTGCTCTTTGCCCTCAATGTGTGGATGACCCTCTCGCCTGCCACATTCGGCCTGCCCGACAGCGGCGAGGGCGTCAAGCTCTCCTTTCTTTCCGTGGGACTCTGGTGGGCGGCCTTCTCCCTTCCCCTGATCTTCCTCGTCCGGGAGCGCACCGGCACGGTGAAAAAAGCCCGGAGAGCCGTCATCCGGGAAGGCCTCGGCCAGCTGCGCGACACCGTCAGGGAGATCCGCCACATGAAGACGATCTGCCTCTTTCTTGCGGCATACTGGCTCTACATCGACGGCGTCGATACGATCATCGTCATGGCTCTCGACTACGGCCTGTCCATCGGCTTCAAGGCCGAAGACCTGATCGTCGCGCTGCTCATCACCCAGTTCATCGGTTTCCCCTCGGCCCTCTTTTTCGGCCATCTGGGCGAGCGGATCGGAGCGAAGCAGGCCATCCTCATCGGCATTGCCGTCTATCTGTTCATCACGATCTACGCCGCCTTCATCGACGACAAGCGGGAGTTTTTCATCCTCGCCTGCATCATCGGGCTCGTCCAGGGCGGCGTACAGGCCCTCAGCCGCTCCCTGTACTCCCGGATCATCCCCGCGGACAAGTCGGCCGAATTCTTCGGCTTCTACAACATGCTGAGCCGCTTTGCCACCGTCGCCGGGCCCGTCCTGATCGCGATGACCGGCATCGCGGCCCGATCCATGGGCTATGAAGGCAGCACGGCCTCGCGGATCGGCATCGTTTCCGTGGCGATTTTATTCCTGGCAGGCGGGCTCATTCTGCGCTTCGTCGATGAGGACAAGGGAAAGGAAGAGCTGCGGTACCTGTCCGGTCGTTAACCCCTCTACTACTTTTTTCGTAGAAACTTTCAGCCTGCCGTCGTATTGATCTCACGAGAGATTTTGTGATTAGTTGTCACCACTGCACAACGACCGGCCCGAACGGACAGGAGGGGGGATCGTAATGGACGGAATTTGCTGCACCCTGCAGACCCGATCCGCATGGATCGAGGCGCTCATCGCCGACCGCAAAAGCCCGCTGATGTTCTTCCTGGCCGTCCTGATTATGAGCCTTAACATCACTGATGCCTTCTTTACCGAGATCATCATCGCCCACGGGGGATGGGAGGTCAACCCGATCGCCCGGGCGGCCATTGCCACCTTCGGCGATTATTTCTGGCTCTGGAAGCACGGGGTGGTCTCCCTGGCGGTCATCATGCTGAGCAGCCACATCCATCTGCGGATGGCAAGGGTGTGTCTTGCAACGGCTGCCTGCATCTACAGCGGCGTGACGGTGTGGCACCTGATACTCATCGACAGTCTCTACCCCTTCATCTAGCCGCGTAGCGGCTATGAAGACGTGGCTAGTGACTTGTGGCTAGTGAAAAAGATGGAACTGGGAAGCTGGTCATTTTCTTTCACAAGCCACTAACCACTAGCCACTTCTTTCACTGCGCGTCAGCGCCGTGCCCGTCCCCTGTCCGTACCGTCGCTGACGATCAGCACCTGGTAATTGATGTCCCACAGGGCCTTCAGGAAGTCATCCATCCGGGGGCCTTCCACCCGGATCATGACGAGGCATCTCTTGCTGCCTTTCAAAGGGTGGACTAGGACCGTCTGCAGGTCGAGCCGGTAGCGCTTGCACAGCTCCACGACGCCGTAGATGATATTCTGCTTCTCCCCGGCGGGAACGCTGAAGCAGATGCGCACATTGTTGTCGCCGGCCCGCGCGATGCCGCAGAGCGCCTCCAGGACATCGCAGTCCGTGATGATGCCCACAAGGTGATCTTCCTTCAGAACCGGCAGGGCGCCGATCTTTTTCTCCCTCATCAAGGCCCCGACATCTTCGAGTGCCGTGTTCGGGCCGCAGGTGACAAGCTCCCTTGTCATGGCCTCGCCCACGGCATGCTTGCCGAGGTTCTCGATGTCGGAGGGTGGCAGTTCCCCTTTCAGCCTCACAGGGTTCACATAGGGGTAGAGATCGGAGAGGGTGATGATGCCGCAGAGCTTGTTTTCGCCCGACATGACCGGCAACCGCCGGATGTCGTGCTTCAGCATCAGGTTCAATGCATCGTACAGGGTCGTTTTTTCCAGGGCGACAATGGGGTATTCGGACATCCAATATCGGACCAGCATCTCTGCACCCCGCGGAAAAGATTTTCCTGCCCCGATATGATAACAATTTTCGTGCCAAAGGCGGCGACGGCACGGCTCACAGCCTGAACCCGGAGCGATACTCCCCGGATGCATCAGAGAAGGCCGTCAAGGTAACCGTTCAGGACGAAGGCATAGAGCGCGTGGCCTTCTTCGTTGGGCAGCCGGACGTCATCCTGGAGCAGGGCCGCATTCGCAAGGCCCTGCTCCAGGAGATATCCTGCCCATGCGGTGTGCATGGGGATCATTTTACAGCCGAGGTCTGCGGCCACCTCCCGGATCGTCCGGTAATAGATGTCGACGGCGTCCATCTCATGGGGGTTGTCGAAGGTGTGCGACGTGAGCAGGAATATGTCCGACCGAAAGCTCGCACGTGCGAGGCGGACGATGTGGACGAGGTTCTCCTTGAACTCGGAGCGATAGACCGCGGAGAAGGCGTCGTCGATTCCGAAATGGAGGATCAGGATGTCAGGGCGAAAGGGTTCGATGTCCCGGGAAAATGTTTCGATCCCTTCGAAGGAGGTCTCCTTCGGATTCGAGCGGTTGATGAGCTCCACCCCGCGCGGCGCATAGCGATCCCGGAGGATATCGGCATATCCCCGGGAAACGCCGACCCCTGCGGCGATGCTTCCTCCGCGTACCAGAATGCGCATGCTCGTCTTGCCTCTCTGAGCTTGAAAGAAGCCGACAGTCTACAGTCGACAGCCTACAGTAAAAAGAAAGTAGACAGCAGAAATCTGTTGCCTGTTGCCTGTTGCCTGTGGCCTGTGGCCTGTGGCCTGTCGGCTGTCGGCTGTCGGCTACCTATTACCTGTCACCTGCACCACCACCTGCCTCTTTCGAGGCCGGTTGTCGAAGTCGCAGAGGATCACCTGCTGCCAGGTGCCCAGAACGAGTTTGCCCTCGATGACGGGAATCGTCAGAGAAGGTCCCAGCAGGGCCGCCCGTACGTGGGAGTAGCCGTTGCCGTCGCCCCAGCGGGCGTCGTGCCGGTAGTGCAGGTTCTCGGGCGCAAGCCTTGCGATGGCCTCCTTGAGATCCTCGATGACGCCGCTTTCGTATTCGATGGTCGTCAGGGCCGCCGTCGAGCCCGGCACGAAGATGAGCACGCTGCCCTCGGAAATGCCCGATTCGCCGATCCGGAGAGATACCTCCCGCGTGATGTCGACAAGATCGGTCTTCCCCGTCGTCGGGAAGGCCAGCACGTAATTTCTGATTTCCATGTCAGTTCCCTCGCGAAGCATGCGCTCCCCGAAACTTAACCACAGCGGCCCTGAAGTTTCAAGGCCGCGATCCGGGAGGCAATTTGCACCTTGTCATCGCCGCCGGGATTTGATAGTCAGAGGATCTGATCTCTGAAAGCCATTCGGGCATTTACGGAGCATTGAATGAAAGCGAAATCCACGGGCGATGAAGCCCTCAAGCAGGCCCGGGAAGTTTTGAAGATCGAGGCCGAGTGCATCCTGGGGCTCATCCCCAAGCTCGATCAGAATTTCTCGAAGGCCGTCGAGACCATCTTCGGGGCCAAGGGACGCGTCATCGTATCGGGAATCGGAAAATCGGGGCTCATCGGCCGAAAGATCGTGGCCACCTTCACGAGCACGGGCACGCCGGCCATCTTCCTTCACCCCGTCGAAGGGATGCACGGGGATCTCGGCATCGTCACGAAAGGCGATGTGCTCATCGCCATCTCCAACAGCGGCGAGACGGCCGAGCTCAACGAACTGATCGCGCGGATCGGCCCGATCGGTCTTCCGCTCATCACACTGACGGGAAACCCGAAATCAACGCTCGGGCGCTCAAGCGACATCGTCATCGATGTGGGCGTCGCCCGGGAGGCCTGTCCCTTCGGCCTGGCGCCCACCTCGAGCACGACGGCGGCGCTCGCCATGGGGGACGCCCTGGCCGTGGCCCTGACGGGGAAGCGCAACTTCGGCGAGAAGGACTTTCTCAAATTTCATCCCGGTGGAACCCTGGGGCAGAGGCTCATGAACCAGGTGAAGGAGGCCATGATCACGGGCGAGAGGATCCCCCGGGTCTATGCGGGTTCGCCGGCCCTGGAAGCCGTCAACGAAATCGATCGTCGGAACCAGGGCTTCGTCCTCATCACGGACCGGAAGGACCACCTGAAAGGAATCCTGACCGATGGCGACGTGAGGCGCTGCGTAAAGCGCGGGGTACGTTTCGAGGCCATCCCCGTTGACGACATCATGACGACATCGCCCAGGACCATCGACGAAAACACGACGCTCGCCAAAACCGTCGAGACGATGGAGACCCTCGAGATCACGACACTCGTCGTCACGGGGAAAAACAACAGGCTCAAGGGCTACATCCACCTTCACGACATCTTCGGCCGCGGCGGCACGCTTCGGATGTACGTTCCCAACGGCAACGCCTGAGAGAACGACAACGGGGCTTCTCCAATGGGATCGTGCAAAAATTCGCCCGGCAATACCCTGATCCTTCTTCCAATGTTTCATTGACTCACGAGAGGGTTTTTCCTATACTGCATTTCGCAAAAACAAGGTGCATCTTCAAGAATAAGGAGGAGAATCATGAAGAAGTTTTTTATCGTTGCCCTGTTCGTGGTCGCCGTGGCCCTCGCCTGGCTGACCCCGCCCCCGGCCGTCGCAGCAGACTACAAGCCGGAGTACAAGCTTTCGACGGTTCTCGCAAAGCCCATGCCCTGGGGCATCGCCGGCGAGCGCTGGGCGGAACTGGTCAAGGAGAAGACGAAGGGCAGGATTAACATCAAGGTGTACCCGGGCACGAGCCTCGTGGGCGGGGACCAGACCAAGGAGTACACCGCCATCCGCCAGGGCGCCATCGACATGGCCATCGGCTCTACCATCAACTGGTCCCCCCAGGTGAAGGAGCTGAACATCTTCGCCATGCCTTTCCTCATGCCGGACTACAAGGCCATTGACGCTCTCACCCAGGGCGAAGTCGGCAAGGAGATTTTCAATATCCTCACCGGCAAGGACACGGTGCCCCTGGCCTGGGGAGAGAACGGCTTCCGGGAGCTCTCCAATTCCAAGAAACCGATCCGCAAGCCCGAAGACCTCAAGGGCCTCAAGATCCGCGTCGTCGGCTCCCCGCTCTTCCTGGAGACCTTCGCAGCCCTGGGCGCGAATCCCACCCAGATGAGCTGGGCCGATGCGGTGCCCGCCCTTTCCAGCGGAGCCGTCGACGGCCAGGAGAACCCTCTGACCGTTTACACGGTGGCCAAGCTGTCAACAGCCGCCAACCAGAAGTACTTGACGATCTGGGGCTACGTGGCCGACCCGCTGATCTTTGTCGTCAACAAGGAGGTCTGGAACAGCTGGACCCCCGAAGACCAGAAGGCCGTCCGAGAGGCCGCCCTCCAGGCCGGCAAGGAAAACATTGCGTTGGCCAGAAAAGGCCTCATTCCTCCCAGCGACACCATGATCAAGGAGATTCAGGCGGCAGGGGTCAACGTGGCGAGTCTCACCCCTCAGGAAAAAGAGGCCTTCAAGAAAGCCACCCGGTCCGTCTATGACAAGTGGGCCAAGCAGATCGGGACCGAGCTGGTCAAGAAAGCCGAACAGGCCGTTGCCAAGCGCAAGTAGTCTTCCTGCACACGCCACACAAATGACAATGGCACGCGCCCGATCGATTGGATCGAGGCGCGTGCCTTTGCTTTTTCCCGGTTTGTTTCCGCTCCGCACGGGGTAAGCGACCCATGGAATGTCAACCTTCACGAGAGGCCAAAGATCTCAAGACCCGGGTGCCTCTCAAATTCGAAGAATACGCGGCCGGGATTACCATCGGCCTGCTGGGGCTCATCACCTTCGCCAACGTGGTGGTGCGCTATCTGACGGACTTCTCTTTTGCGTTCACCGAGGAGCTTTCCGTCTTTCTCATGGTGCTCGTGGCGCTTCTCGGCGGCTCGAGCGTCATGGCGAAAGGCGGCCATCTGAATATCATGTTCGTGGTGGACAGGCTCTCGCCGGAGCGTCGGCGGGTCGTCGTCTGCGCGGCCCATGCCCTCTCCGTCCTCATGTTCCTTCTGCTGGCGTTCTTCGGGGGCCGGATGGCGTGGGATGAATACCGCTTCGAGGTCACCTCTCCCGGCCTCGGTCTGCCCACCTGGATCTACACCGTCTGGCTGCCGATATTGTCCCTGGCGATTTGCGGTCGCGCCGCAGGATTGATGATCCGCGCCTGGAGGAGGAAGGACTGATGGTTCTGGTCACCCTTCTTTTCAGCGCCTTCTTTGTCATGATGTTTGCCGGCGTACCCATCGCCGTTTCCCTGGGCCTGGCGGGGACCGTGGCCATCGCCATGGGCAAGCTGGGCATCATGGCCTTCCCGACCAATTTTTACACGGGAATCGCCAAGTATCCTCTCCTTGCCATCCCCATGTTTGTCCTCGCAGGCGCCATCTTCGACCGGGCCGGCGTGGCAGAGCGGCTGCTGCGGTTCGCCGAAGCCATCGTCGGACGCGGCAGGGGAGCCCTGGCGGTGATCACCATCCTGGTGGCCATGGTCATCGGCGGAATATCCGGCTCGGGGCCTGCCTGCACGGCCGCAGTGGGAGGGGTCATGCTCGTCGCCATGATGCGCAACGGCTACCCGCCGGCCTTTGCTGCCTCCGTCACGGCGGCAGCGGGGTCCACGGACATTCTCATCCCGCCGTCGGTGGCATTCATCGTCTACAGCGTGCTGGTGCCGTCGGCCACCGTACCGGCGCTCTTTGTTGGCGGCGTCATCCCCGGGATCATGGCCTGTGTCCTGCTCATCATCCCGGCACTCTACCTCAGCCGGAAGTACAACTTCGGCGTCGATCAGAGCACAGAGCCCATGCCGAAATTCTGGCCTTCCCTCAAGGATGCCTCCTGGGCGCTGTCCGCGCCGGTGCTCATTCTGGGCGGGTTGCGCACGGGATGGTTCACCCCGACGGAAGCCGCCGTCATGGCCGTGGTCTTCGGCCTTTTCGTCGGCTTCGTGATCTACCGCTCGCTCACCCTTCGCGACCTGTTCGAACTGCTCGTCGAGTCCGCGGAGACCTCCGCCGTCATCCTGATCGTGATCGGGCTGGCAAGCGTCTTTGCCTGGGCCACGGCCACGCTCGGCATCGTTGACCCGATCACCAGGGGCCTGGTGGCCCTCGGGGGCGGGAATTCCCTGGCGGTGCTGTTTATCCTGCTCATATTCCTGAAGGTTGCTGGAATGTTCCTCGACGGGATATCGATTTTTCTCATCTTCTGCCCGCTCTTTATCCCGATCGCCAATGACTTCGGCTGGGACCTGGTGTGGTTCGGCGTGATGATGACCTACGTCATTGCCCTGGGGCAGTTCTGCCCGCCCATGGCCGTCAATCTCATGGTGAGCTGCCGGCTGACGGGCGCGTCCATGGAGTCAACCGTGCGCTGGGTCATCTGGTTGCTTTTATTCATGGGCCTGGGCCTCGTGGCCATGGTCTTCTTCCCCGCGCTGGTGCTCTGGCTGCCCGAGGTTCTCGGTTTCATGTGAGTGGACGAGGCTGACACGCCCATATCCGCTGCGTCCGGCCCTCGCCGGAAGGCACCGTTTTTGCAGGATTTCCTGTTCCGGGTGCAGACACTGCGGACGTCCTGTTTTTCCTAGCAATAACAGTTACTTCCGTTTTCCCCATCCTGCCCCGCATCGCACCGGCGAGGCTGCAGCCGCCTGCCGGCTGTTTGTGAACTGCATCAACGTCAACCCTGGATCAGGACCGTGACCATGAGAAAAGCCGCCGGACGAGAAACCGCCGGAAAAGAGAAAAGCCGCAAGACCGCGGAAACGAACAAGACCGCCGGAAAGCGATCTTCGACAAAGCCCGCACCGCACAAGACCTTCGACCCGGACGCGCTCCTCAACTCCATGGACGGGATGGTTTACGTGGCCTCCCCCGATTACCGGCTCGAGTACATGAACGAGGCGGCCATCAGGAAGATCGGGCGGGACATGACGGGCAAGCACTGCTTTAAGGTCTTTCACGGCCTCGAGGAGCGCTGTCCCTGGTGCATGGGCGGGCTCGTGCTGCAAGGACAGACCTTCCGGCAGGAAATCCTGGGCCAGCTGGACAAGCGCTGGTACTCCAGCGTCCTGACGCCCCTTCACCGCAAGGACGGCTCCGTTGCCATCCAGGCCCTCGTTTTCGACATAACGGACCAGAAAGAGGCCCAGGCGGCTCTCGTGCAGAACGAAGCCCTTCTGAGGAGCATTCACCAGGCCGCCCCGATGGGCATCGGGATCGTCGAAACCGCATGCTGGAATGGACCAACGAGCAGATCAGCCGCATGACGGGCTACACGGCGGAAGAGCTCCAGGGAAAGAGCGCCCGGATTCTCTACGCCAGCGACGAGGAGTTCGACCGCGTCGGCAGGCACAAGTACGCCGATATCCACAGCAAGGGGACCGGAAGCATCGTCACGGTATGGCGCCGCAAGGGCGGGCGCCTGATCAACGTCTACCTGAACTCGACCCCCGTCGACCCCGGAGACCTCTCGGCCGGCGTTGTCTTCACGGCACTGGACATCACGGAGAAGAAGAAGGCCCAGGACGAGCTCTGGAGGACCGAGGAGAAATACCGGGCCCTTTTCGATAACGCCGTCATGGGCATCTTCCAGAGCACGCCGGAGGGCCGGTTCATCACCGTCAACCCGGCGACGGCAACGATGTGCGGCTTCGACTCCCCCGAGGAGATGGTGGCCACCGTCACCGACATCGCCACCCAGCACTACGTCGATCCCGCGGAAAGGGATCTCTTCATCCGGGCCATCGAGGAGGAGGGCTTCGTCCGGAATTTCGAGCACCGGACCTACCGCAAGGACGGCAGCGTCTTCTGGGTCTCCGTCAACGCACGGGAGGTCAGGGACGGGCGAGGGAGAATCACGCACTACGAGGGGACCCACGAAGACGTCCAGTGGCGCAAGGAGGCCGAGGAGGCCCTGCGGGCAAGCGAAGAGCGCTTCTCGAAGGCCTTCCGCTCCAACCCCGCACCGGTTGCCATCACCACGATCGACGAGGGCCGTTTCATCGACGTCAACGCCCGGTTCCTCGAGGCCTTCGGCTACCGCCGTGACGAGATCATCGGCAGGACATCAGCCGACCTCGCATTCTGGACCTCCGCGGAGAACCGGGACGAGGTGCTGAAAAAGCTCCGGGAGACGGGCTCGGTCAAGAATGTGCTGAACCAATACAAAACAAAATCAGGTCAGCTCCGGACAGGCCTCTGGTCCGGCGAAATCGTCCGGCTGGGGGACCGGGACGTGCTTCTCTCGATCCTTCTCGACATCACGGAACGCAAGCAAGCCGAAGAAAAATACCAGAGCATCCTCGCCGACATCGAGGAGTTCTATTACGAGACCGACCTCCGGGGGAATCTGACGTTTTTCAACGACGCCGCCTGCAACATCATCGGCTATACCCGGGAGGAGCTGCAGTGGAAGAGCAACCGGGATTACACAACGCCGGAAACGGCTGAACGGATGTACCGCGTATTCAACAGCGTGTACCGAACGGGGGAAAAAAGGAAAATCAGCAGCTACGAGATCATCCGCAAGGACGGCTCCCGCCGGGTGCTGGAAATATCGATCACACTGAAGCGGGATGAACGCGGAGACCCTGACGGTTTCCGCGGGCTGGGCCGCGACGTGACGGACCGGGTCAAGGCCGAGGAGGCCCTTCGGCTGAGCGAAGAGCGCTACCGCGCCATTTTCGAAAACTCGCTCGTGGGCATCTTCCAGTCTTCGCCGGAAGGCCGCTACATCCGTGTCAACCCGGCCTTTGCGAGGATCTACGGCTACGAATCGCCCGAGGCCGCGGTCTCTTCCGTGACCGACATCGGCACCCAGATCTTCGTCGACGCAGAAGACCGGAAACGCTGCCTCGCCATCCTGAAAAAAACCGGCATCCTGGAGCGGTTCGAGACCCGGACGCGACGCAAGGACGGCAGCATCATCTGGACTGCGATCAACTCCCGCATCGTCCGGGATGCCGAAGGCCGGACGCTGTTCATCGAGGGGATCGTCGAGAACATCACGGAGCAGATCGAGGCGCAGGAAAAGCTGAAGCGCAGCGAGGCCCTGCTGAAAAGCGTCCTGGAGGCTGCGCCCATCGGCATCGGGGTCGTTCACAGCCGCGTTTTAAGCTGGGTCAACGAGGGGCTTCTGTCGATGACGGGCCACAGCCTCGAGGAGCTCTCGGGGAAAAGCGCACGGGTCCTTTACACCGACGACGATGAGTATGAGCGGGTGGGCAGGGAAAAGTACGGACAGATCGCCACCGCAGGTAAGGGAGTCGTAGAGACCCGCTGGAAGGCAAGGGACGAAAGCCTCATCGACATCCTCCTCAGCTCGTCCCCCATCGATCCGGGGATCTCGGGGCCGGCGTTGTCTTCACGGCCATGGACATCTCCGGTCTGAAACGGGCCGATGCGGTGAGGAAGGAACTCGAGGGGCAGCTGCGCCAGGTACAGAAAATGGAGGCCATCGGCACGCTGGCAGGCGGCATCGCCCACGACTTCAACAATATCCTTTTCACCATCGTCGGCTTCACCGATCTTTCCCTGCACGAGTTGAGCGACGGCGAGACCCGATGGAACCTCACGCAGGTCCTGAATGCCTGCGACCGGGCAAAGAATCTCGTGAACCAGATCCTCGCCTTCAGCCGCCAGGAAGCGCCGGAGAGGCGGCCGGTGGACATCGTCCCTGTCGCAAAGGAGGCCCTGAAGTTCCTTCGCTCCACGATCCCGTCCACCATCGAGTTGAAGCAGCGCATCACGGGGGGCAGCCTGACCGTCCTGTCCGACCCCACGACGATTCACCAGGTGCTGATCAATCTCGGGACAAACGCCGCCCACGCCATGCGGACGACGGGGGGCGTCATGGAGGTGTGCCTCGAGAGCATGGAGATCCCCCGTGAAAGGGGCGGCAGCGTACCGGCGGATTTGAAACCGGGACCCTACATCCGGCTGACGGTTCGCGACACGGGGATAGGGATCGACCCGGCCATCATGAACCGCATCTTCGACCCGTTCTTCACGACCAAGCCCCAGGGAGAGGGGACGGGACTCGGCCTTTCCGTCGTCTACGGGATCGTCAAATCCCATGGCGGCAGCATCGCCATCGAGAGCGAAGTGGGCCGCGGAAGCACCTTCCACGTCTATCTCCCCCGCACCCCGGAACAGGAGCGAGAGGACAACCGGAAAAAAGCCTCCGCCTCCGGCGGGTCGGAGCACATCCTTTTCGTCGACGACGAGGTGGTTCTCGTCGACATGGGCGAGCGGATGCTGAGCGTTCTGGGCTACCGGGTCACCGCCGTGGCGAACGGCCCGGAGGCACTGAAAATCTTCCGCGAAAACCCGGACGGCTTCGATCTCGTCATCACGGACATGACCATGCCCGGAATGACGGGGGCCCAGCTCAGCCGGGAAATCCTGAAAATCAAACCCGGGTTTCCCATCATCCTGTGCACGGGATTCAGCGAACTCATCTCGGAGGGAGAAGCCAAAGCGATGGGCATCCGGCGTTTCCTCATGAAACCGGTTTTTCTGGGCACGCTGGCCGGGGAGGTCCGAACCGTTCTTGACGCAAGCCGAAAAGAGGTGACGGCATGTCCCGTATCCTGATCGTGGACGATGATCCCCATGTGAGACAAATGCTCGAACGCGTCCTGCGGAAGGCAGACCATGACGTGGAGACTGCGGAAAACGGACAAGAGGCCCTCCAGGTTCACAGGGAGAGACCCGCGGATCTGATCGTCACCGACATCATCATGCCGGAGAAGGAAGGCCTGGAGACGATCACCGAGCTCCGGAAATCCTTTCCCGCCGTCAAAATCATCGCCATCTCGGGAGGCGGACGCATCGGAGCGGCGCAGTACCTCAAGATGGCGGAAATCCTCGGTGCGGACCGCACATTTTCCAAACCGTTCAACCCCTCCGAACTGATCACCGCCGTCGAGGAACTGCTGGCAGCCGGCGAAGAGTAATCGGGAATTGGGTATTGGAAAATGGGGGAGATGGAAAAATAGACGCAAGGCAAAGATCTCAAACGTAGATCGCCACGCCTCAGAACATCCACCCTCACCCCAACCCTCTCCCCTCAAGGGAGAGGGAGATTATGGAAGGAATTTACTAGAGGTTCGGCTCGCGATGACCATCTTTGTAGTGTCTTCACTCAGACACTCAGGCACTTAAACACTCAGACACTCTCATTTCTTCACTAACCACAAGCCACTGACCACTTCTTCACTGCCGCGCAGCGGCCGATCAGATCCACTTCTTCTTCCTGAAATACGAGAGCATCGTCAGCGCAATGACGATCACCACAACCCAGAGCATCAAGTAGCCGTATTGCCACTTGAGCTCCGGCATGTGTTCGAAGTTCATCCCGTAGATGCCGGCCAGAAAGGTCAGGGGCATGAAAATCGTCGCAATGATCGTGAGCACCTTCATGACCTCGTTGAGGCGGTTGCTGATGCTGGAGAGATAGATGTCGAACATCCCCGAGAGGATGTCCCGGTAGGTGTCCACCGTGTCCATGACCTGGATCGTGTGCTCGTAGATGTCGCGGAAGTAGATGGCCGAGGTCTTGTTGACGAGGGGGGACTCGGCCCTAGCGAGCAGGGAGATCACCTCGCGCAACGGCCAGATGGAGCGGCGCACCAGCAGGATCTCGTCGCGCAGCTGCTGGACGCCCTTCAGCGTCTCGCGCCTCGGGTTGGCCACAACCTCATCCTCCAGGCTGTCGATCTTCTCCCCCATTTTCTCCATCACGACAAAATAGTGATCCACCACGGCATCCATGAGGGTGTAGACCAGGTAGTCCGTTCCCATCTTGCGGATCCGCCCGAGGCCGTTTCGAATCCGCTCACGGAGCGGCTTGAAGATCCCGCTGTCGGACTCCTGGAAGGACAGGACGAAATCATCGTTGAACACGAGGCTCAGCTGCTCGATGCGGAGCTCCATCGCCTTCTCGTCAAAGGTGATCAGCTTGATGATCAGGCAGATGTATTTGCCCAGGTCGTCGATTTTCGGACGCTGGGTCGTGTTCATGATGTCTTCCATCAGCAGCGGATGAATGTGGAACTGACAGCCGATCTGCTCGATGACATGGGGTTCGTGGATCCCGACGACATCGATCCACGTGACGGTCGACTTGCCGCAATAGGGGGCCAGCTCTTCGACGGATTGGATCTCCCGCTCCTCGAAATGTTCTTCCGCATAATCGACCACAGTGATCCGGATCTTTTCCGACCGCTCGGTCCCGATGTGGACGAGGCTTCCGGGCGGGAGGCCCGTCTTTCTGGAGCGCTTGATGTAACTCTTGCTCATAGACTCACCCATGGCGAAAGGATTTCAAGCCCCTCGGCGGCCCCTGCGATCTTCGACTTTGGGATACCGGGCACCATCTCGCCGAAGGAACAAGGCGGCGATGGCCATAGATAGGACCAAGGGCAGACAACTGTCAAGTGAAATCAGTGCCTTACGGCACGGAGCAGAAAGGACTGCCTGTGACTCATTGGTATGGTTATTGCTTTATGCCTTGTGAGGAAAGTTGTTTTTAATGACCTGACCATCGGCATGGCGATTCCGATGACTCGATCTCGAACGACGCTGCGATTTCTTTCTGATCCTGTAGTTGCTGACCGCGACCGACTGCGACGCTGAATGCTCATACTCGCTCTGTTCATCTCCTGAAAGTCGATGGTCAGGTCATTGTTCAGGCACGACATGGGGTGATGATCCCTGACGTGACGGGAAAATCGGAATGGACAACAACCTCGAAAGCTTGATTGCCGAAGTGAAGTGGGATGTCCCGGAGTCGGATCTCGCGAGGCTGAAGGACATTTACGAGAAAATCATAGAGTCCCTCACGCTCGGCTTCGACCCCGCCGTCCTGATCGTCCTCGACAACGAAGACGCCCACCAGTCTGACATCGAACAGCTCAAGTTCAAAATCAAGGAGAATATCGTTGCCCGCCTGATGGCCCGCGCAAACTCGGTCGTCATGTTCGGGAAGATCAAGTCCGGGGATGCAAGCAGTTTCTCGAAGGTCGTCCTGCGAATGGGCATGAAAACGGCGAAGATCTACATCCTCGCACTGGCCCTTTTTCTGCTGGATCCCGCGCTGGAACCTCTGGCCGCAAAAAGTTTTTCCCGGGCCATTCTCGGCCGCATCCTGTCGGAGGAGCTGGGGTTTAAAAGCTCGGCCGTGGAACGGGTGGAAATAGGGGCGCTGCTCCAGGAGATCGGACGGATTCCCGCCATCCTCTACGAGATCAGGGAATCGACTACTCTGGGCGAGGACTTTGCCTCGAAGTGGCACCCTCTGCTGGGCCTGGCCCTTCTCAGGAAGTACGAACTGCCCGACTACCTGGAGGAAACCCTCCTCCACAAACACTTCTCCTTACTGCACCGATCGCTTTCGCCCCTGGCGGTAATCGACCTTGCCGACCTCGTCGTCCGGCAGAGCTTCGCGAAACACGGAAAGCTCATTGTCGAATCCCCGCTGCCCGACGCCACGATCGATTCGACGCTCGGTTCCAACATTCTGGACCAGTTCAGCTCCATCGGCTACCGAAAGTACGTCGAAGTCCGCCTGCCCCAGAAGTAGTGACTGGTGATCAGTGATTGTGACTAGTGGTTTGTGAATGGAAACCGATTCTTTCATTTCACTAGCCACAAGCCACTAACCACTAGCCACCATTCACTTGCAGATGTCCCCATAGAAGTCCGGCCTGCGGTCCCCGAAGAGGTTGTTGTGGGGGTTGAGTTGCTTGTCGAGCGCTTTTGCGGGGTCGATGTCAAACACGCCCACGCACTCCTCGTCTTCGCCGGCCCTCGACAGGATGTTCCCCGCTGTGTCCGTAATCTGGCTCTTCCCCGTGTAATGAAGGCTCTTGCCGCCCCGCTGCTCCGTCCCCGTTCGATTCGCCGTGACGGCAAAGACCCTGTTTTCCAGGCATCGCGTGACCATGGCCGTCTGGCAGTAAGGAAGAACGAGGTTGGCGGGGTGGCAGACGACCTGGGCCCCCTTCAGGGCGAGGGTCCGCATGGATTCCGGAAAAAACCAGTCGAAGCAGACCATGATCCCTACCCTGCACGGCCCGATGTCGTAAACGGGAAATTCGCCGTCACCCGGGTCGAACCAAAGCTTCTCCTCGAAAAAGAGATGCACCTTGCGGTAGCTCGCCACGAAGCCGGACGGTGAGACAAGGACGGCGGCGTTGTATACCGCAGCCCCCTTGCGCTCGGCCATCCCCGCAACGAGATGGACATGGTTTCTTTTTGCGATGGCTGCGAGCCATTGCGTCGTTTTGCCCCCGGGCACTTCCTCAGCGAGGGCACCTATTTCCTCCTTCGAGGTGATCAGATAGCCCGTGTTGAAGAGCTCCGGCAGCACCAGCAGATCCGCCTTCGTCCCCTGGATCAGCGCCTCGGCCCGATCCAGATTTCTCTCCACCTGGCCAAATGCCGGGTTGAACTGCACGTAACCGATTTTCATCACGACTGTCTCCTTAGCTTGACCGGGGGCGCGTCCCGCAGGCCCCGCCTTACAGGCGGGGTGAGGGCGCGCAATCATGTTTGGTTCTCTCCTTGCCGGAAAGCCCCGCCCTGCGGGCGGGGAGCTTCAATTTCCCTGCCGTTCACTGCACCCGAGATCGCATACTATTTCGATTTCGCCTTGAGATTCTGTACCTGCGCCAAGTTCTTTTCCGCATCTTTGTTCGAGGGATCGATGCGAAGGGCCTCCTGAAATTGCCCCACGGCTTCATCCAATTTTCCTTTCCTGGCAAAAAGAACCCCGAGACTGTTGTGTGGCTTTGCAAAGCGGGGGTTGATCTTGATGGCCCTCTGCAAGTGCGTCTGGGCTTCGTCGAGTTGACCTTTATGCATCAGCGCCACACCGAGGCTGTTCTGCACTTCCGCGTTTTCGGGATCCCGTTTCAGCGCCACACGGAAATGGCGGATAGCCTCATCGATCTCTCCCTTGTACGCCAGTGCGAGTCCAAGGCCGACATGGGCCCCCGGATTGTCCGGATCGATCCGCACGGCTCCCCTGAAATGAATGATGGCATTGTCCAGATCGCCACGCTTGACAGCTTCCTGACCGAGGCGCATCTGCTCTCTCAGGGAACCCCCTTCCTCCCGTTCCGAAACGCGCCCCGCCGCGGCCGTTTTTTTCATCGTTTCCTGCGCCAGCAGCATTGCGAGGTTCCGCCTCGCCGGTTCGAATTCAGGTTTCAGGCGCAGGATTTCCTGAAACTGTTCGATCGCCGCCTGTCGGTCGCCCGCCTGGATCAGGCAGACGGCCATGTTATTTCTCGCCATGATGGGGTCGGGCGCGTTCTTCACCGCTTTACGGTAATGAGCGATGGCCTCCGGGCACTTCGCCTGCCGGGCCAGCACGTTTGCCAGGTTGTAGTGGGTATCCCCGTCATCGGGTTTGATCCTCAATGCCTCGTTGTAATGACGGATCGCGTCATCCACCCTTCCCTGGCCGGCAAGATAGGCGCCGAGATTGCAGTGAATGACGTAATTTTCCTTTGTCGTCTGAAGGGTGTGCTCGAAAAGTGTTTCACTGTTCAACCAGTATCCCGTCTGAGAAACCGTGCCCGCCGAGAGGCCTGCGAGAAGGAGCACAGCCGCCGATGCCAGCACGGCCTTGCGATGCGGCATCCTGGCGGACAGGTCGTCGACCAGCCAGGTCAGCAGGATGAACAGTCCGATGAAAGGAAGGTACGTATACCGGTCAGCCGTGGCTTGCACGCCGACCTGCACAAGACCGATGACGGGGACCAGGGTCCCGAGGTACCAGAACCAGCCGACCATCAGCGCCGGCGTCTTTCGCCGCAATATAACCAGGGCGGTCACGGCAATGAGCACAGCCGCAGAAACGAGGACCTTCCATGGCGCTATACTGCCCGGATAGGGATACAGCACGGCAAGATCTACAGGGACGAAACACCGGTAAAGATATTCTGTGTAGGCCACCATCGCGTTGAGAATGCGAAAGTCACGGGGAACGACCTCGAGCGCCTTCATGGCGCCTTGCTGGGCGATGATCGTCACCACGCACGATGCGGCCGATAGCGCAAAAAGAGGGATTTTCTCCAGGAATAGACCCCGGTTGGCTTTGATCAGCGAAATCATCCCCGCCCCCGCCGTGCTGTCTGCAGACGCATCGCCTCCCCGGAATTCGGAGCGGAAGCGTTCCAGGGGCCAGAAATCGAGAAGCAGAAAAACAAAAGGCAGCGTCACGACCATGGGCTTCGACAGAAGACCCAGTGCAAACAGCACGACGACGAGGAGATAGCCCCACGGGCTTTGCCTCCGGGTGTACCGCTCGTAGGCAAGGAGGGTGAGCAGGAAAAAGAAAGCGCTGAGGAGATCCTTCCTCTCTGCGATCCAGGCGACCGATTCCACGTGCAGAGGATGCAGGGCAAAAAGGGCTGCGACAAAACCGCTTTTCCACAGGGCCCCTGTCATGCGCTGCAGGATGACGAACAGGATCAGGGTGTTTAGAATATGAAAGAGGAGGTTGACCTGGTGATGTCTTCCCGCATCGAACCCGAACCACTGAACGTCGAGCATGTGAGAGAGCCAGGTGAGGGGATGCCAGTTACTCTGTTCGAAAGAACTGAAGGCCCATCGGATCCCCTCCAGACTCAGGCCTTTGCTGACGATCGGATTCTCCGTGATGTACCGGTCATCGTCGTAGCGAACAAAATCGAATCCGCCGACCTGCCAGTAGACCATCGCCGTGAGGACAGCCAGAGACAAGCCGATCAGGATCTTCCATCGCAGTTCGGGATTCAGTGCTTCTCTGATCACGCGACCCATCGGATAAGACTTACCTGCCCTTCCATCAGCGCGATGAACGCCCGCTCGTCTCACGCAGCAATCCGTCGCGCTGTTCCTTAAAGAATCATCTGCATCCAGACGACGTCGAGATCCTGCCCCTTCTTCTTCGCGACCCGCCTGAACCGCCCGCACTCCGCAAACCCGTGCCGCTCGTGGAAGCGCAGGCTCGATTCGTTGAGCGAGGACACATTGGCCAGGATCGTGTCGATCCCCTTGCGCTTCGCCTCACCGGTGATTCGCTCGAGGATTCTCGAACCGATCCCCTGGCCCGTGTAACCCGGTTCGATGAAATAGGTGATCTCCGCCGCCCGTTGAAAGGCGGCAAGCGGGTGATAGGGCCGCAGAAAGGCAAAGCCCACGATTCGATCCCCCTGCTCTTCATCCCGCACCGTGAAGGCGGGGTAGCCTTCCGTCAATTGAAGAAACTGGTCGAAGAGGGCGTAGGGGACCTTCTTTTCCGGATACGCCGCGAAGCTGTTCTCGATGTAGTAGTTAAACAGGTCGATCACAGCCTCGCGATCGCCCTCCCCCAACTTCTCAAAACGAATTTTCATGTTGCTGGTCTATCCGGTCTATTCCGTCTGTTCCGTCCAAATCCCCCCTGCCCCCCTTTACAAAAGGGGGGGTCTTATTGCTTCCCCCTTTGAAAAAGGGGGATTGAGGGGGATTTTTTCACTGGTCACTGGCAATCCACCCTCTCTGTGCAACCCGGATCATCGTAAACTATGTAACCGGTTTGTACCCTCCCCTGCCCTCTCCCCTCAAGGGAGAGGGAGATTATGGAAGGAATTTGCCAGAGGCTCGGCTCGCGATGACCGTCTTTCTTATGTCTTCACTCAGACACTTAGACACTCATACACTCAGACACTTTTTTTCGTCCCTGCACCCTTGTCCCTGGTCCCTCATTCTCTTTCACTGGTCACTGGTCACCGATCACCGGTCACCGGTCACTAGAATAGTTCCAGTTCTTTCCCCATTGTCTTGAAGTGGGGCGGGAACTCGGGCTGGAAGTTGAGGAAGAACGTCACGGGATAGCCCGCGCCCACTTTCTTGCCCGCTTCCTGCAGGCCCGTCATGAGCTGCGGAAGGCCTTTGGCCGGCAGCGAAAAGACCATCTCGTCGTCCTGCGTGAGGGAAAAGACCCGGTCACCCATGCCGGGGACGGCGACGCGCGGCTTCTGCTCCTTGAACGGTGCGATCAGGTATTCGGCGCATTCGATCTTCCCGCCGAAGTTCCCGACAATCCGTTCCCCGTCCTGGTAGCTCCAGGCCTGGACAAACCGCATGACTTGTGCGGGATTCCCGTAGAGCACGACGATGTCCGGATCGAAAGTCGCCCTTGCCAGCGGGGCGATGAGCAGGGCTGCATATTGATCCTTGCCGAGACGGCAGATGGACATGCCTTCCCTCGTCCCCGTTTCCTCTGTCCTCGCATAAGCCCCTCCGCAGAAGAGCTTGCCGATTGCGGCCGCCGTGTCATCGGCATTACTGAACCCGAAGGCGATCCCGGCGGGCACGCAGATGAGATCTTCCTTCGCAAGCCCCATTGTCCATCCGTAAAGCCGGGCCATCGACACGGCCTGGCAGACGGCCACGCGTTTGCCGAGCGCCACCGACGGCTGGCGGGTCTTCTCCGGGAAGGCCTTGTCCTTGAGGAACTTCACGGCCAGGGGCAAGGTTCTGAGCCTGACGTTGTTTCGCATAAACTCCGCCGCTTCCGCATAATTCTGACCTGCCATCTTTCCTTCCTCCTTCGGTTTGGGGAATTGGGAACTGGGTAACGGCATGAACTCAGCCGACAGCCGACAGTCGACAGCCTACAGTCGACAGCCATTTTTGTCTATCGTCTTTTTTCCCGGGCGCAGCGGATTAGGAAAAGAAAATCCCCCTCGATCCCCCTGTGCGAAAGGGGGAAGAGGGGGACGATTCTTCTCAGGAACAAGGAGCGAGATTCGACGAACGAGGATTGATTTCTCTTTTCTGTTTTCCCCTTCCCTGTACCCTATACCCTGTACCCTATACCCTGTCTTCTAAAGCATTTCATAAATCCCCGCCGCGCCCATGCCGCCTCCGATGCACATGGAGACCAGGCAGCGTTTTGCCTTGCGGCGCTTGGCTTCGTGGAGGATCTGGGCCGTGAGTTTGGCTCCCGTGGCCCCCAGGGGGTGGCCCAGGGCGATGGCGCCGCCGTTGGGGTTGATGTCGCCCTTCCAGTAGCGCTCCTCGATCCCGAGGGTCCGGCACGAGGCGATGGCCTGGGCGGCGAAGGCCTCGTTGATCTCGAACAGGTCGATGTCGTTCGCAGTGAGACCGGCCAGCTTCAGGGCCTTCGGGATGGCAAAGGCCGGGCCGATACCCATTTCCTCGGGCGCACAGCCCGCCACGGCGAAGACCGTCATCTTGGCCAGGGGCTTGAGGCCCAGGGCCTTGGCCTTCTCCGCCGTCATGAGCACGGCAAAGGCAGCCCCGTCGGTCATCTGCGAGGAGTTGCCCGCCGTCACGGACCCCCCCGCCCTGAATGCGGGTTTGAGCTTGCCGAGGTCGGCGACCGTCGTCGGCCAGCGAACGCCGTCATCCGCGTCGAACACAACGGCCTCGCGGATGCGCTTGCCGCTGGCGTCCTTCTTGTACTTCCAGGCCTGGATGGGGACGATCTCTTCCTTGAACTTGCCGGCCTTCATCGCCTCGGTGGCCCTGCGATTGCTCTCCACGCCCATCTTGTCCTGGTCTTCACGGGATACGTTGTACTTGGCGGCGACGTTTTCCGCCGTGATGCCCATGGACACGTAGGTGTTGGGCCGGTTGCCCCAGTCGGGGTCGGGCCGGAACTGGCTGCCGCCCATGGGGATGTGGGACATGGTCTCGCAGCCCCCGGCGATGATCACATCGGACCAGCCCGCCTGGATCTTGGCCGTCGCATCGGCGATGGCCTGCAGCCCCGAGGAGCAGAACCGGTTGATCGTCATCCCCGAAGCCTCGATGGGAAGGCCCGCCCCCAGGGTGAGGACGCGTCCGAGGTTCATCCCCGTCTCGGCCTCCGGGAAGGCGCAGCCGACGATGAGGTCATCCACGTCCTTTGGATCGAGCTGGGGTACTTTTGCCATGAGCCCCTTGATCACCTGCAGGCCGTACTCCTCGGCCCGGGTGGCTGCAAGGCCCCCTCTTCTATATCGCCCGCCAGCGCTTCTGACCGCTGCAACAATTACGGCTTCTCTCATGATAATGATCCTCCCTTTTCAGTGCATAAGAAGGTTGTTTCCGGTTAATTCCGCAGGGGTTTCCCTGTAGAGAGCAGCGACATGATCCGGTCCTGTGTCTTCTGCTCGCCGCAGAGGCTGAGGAAGGCCTCGCGCTCCAGATCCAGGAGCTCCTGCTCCGTCACATAGGTCCCCTCGGCGCAGTCGCCGCCGGAGATGATGTGGCCGAGCTTGCGGGCGATGTGGAAATCGTAGTCGCTGATGTAGTTGCCGTGCCGCATATTGTAGAGGACGGCCTCGCAGATCCCGCGGAAGCTCTCTCCCATGACGGGGATCAGGGCCGGCTTGGGCGGCCTGTAGAACTTCGAGAGCCCCAGCACGATCTGTTTGGCGTCGTTGAGCTGCTGGTCGCGGTTGATGCTCATCCCGTCGGTCTTGCGGACGTAGCCGAGTTCCTTGGCCTCCTCGGCGCTCGTGGCCACCTTGGCCGTGCCGATGTTCTCGAAGACCTTCCCGAAGTAGCCCTGCAGGTTGAGGCCCTGCTCCACCACTCCCGCGGGGATGCCCTCGGTCACGCGAACCATGAGCTCCTTGGTGCCGCCGCCGGCGGGGATGACGCCCGCACCCACTTCGACAAGACCCATGTAGGTCTCGGCAGCGGGCTGGCACTTGGCGCCGTGCATGGCGATCTCGCAGCCGCCGCCCAGCGTCATGCCTGCAGGGGCGGTGACGACGGGCTTTTCGCAGAACTTCAGGCGCATGTTGGCCTGCTGGAAGTCGTTGATCATCTTCTCCAGGACGTCCCAGTCCCCTTTCTGGATGGCGACGAGCACCTTGAAGATATTGGCGCCCACGGAGAAGTTGGCGCTCTGGTTGCCGATGACGAGGCCCGTGAAGTCCTTCTCCACGATGTCGCAGCCCAGGAACATCATGTTGATGACGTCCTCGTCGAGGGCGTTCATCTTGGTGTGGAACTCGAGGCAGGCCACGCCGTCGCCGATGTCGATGAGGCTGGAGCCCACATTCTGCCGGATGATCTTCTTGCGCTCCTTGAGGGCGGGCAGGATGATGATCTTCGGGCTCTCGGCAAGCTTCACGTAGTCCTTCTTCGCGAAGTCGTAGAAGTAGGTGCCGTCTTCCTTCTTCGTATAGAAGGAGGGGAAGCCCGCCTTGAGCATCTCCTCGACCTTCTTGGGCACCTTCTTGCCCAGCTGCTTCATGACCTCCGCGGCCTCCTTGACCCCGACGGCGTCCCAGGTCTCGAAGGGACCGAGTTGGTGGTTATAGCCCCACTTCATGGCGCTGTCGATGTCCACGACGGTATCGGCGATCTCGGGGATGCGGTTGGCGGCGTAGATGAAGTTGTTGCAGAGGTACTCGCGGGCGAGATCCGCCGCGGCGTCCTTGCCGTTGAAGACCATCCTGACGGTCTTCTCGACGGGGGCTTCGGACTTCTTTGCTGCGCCGACGGACTCGAACTTGGGCTTTCCGGCCGGCACATAATCCAGGGTCTTCACGTCGATGGCGAGCTTGAGCTTCTTGCCCTTGGCGTCCTTCGATTTTTTGTAGAAGCCGCCCCTGGTCTTGTTGCCGAGCCACTTCTTCTGGATCATGGCCTTGACGAAGTCAGGCGGCATGAAGAGGTCGCGGCTCTCGTCCTTGGGCAGCGCCTCGTAGAGATTCGTCATGACATGGTAGGCCGTGTCGAGGCCCACAAGGTCGATCGTCCCGAAGATGGCCGAGCGCGGCCTTCCCAGGGGGGCGCTGATGATGGCGTCGATGTCCTCGACCTTCATGCCCTTGGCGAGCATGAGGTTCATGGCGTTGGACATGTCGAAAACGCCGATGCGATTGGCGATGAAGTTGGGCACGTCTTTGCAGATGACGACACCCTTGCCCAGCACGTCTTCGCAGAACCGGGTCAAGTACTCGATGACTTCCTTCTTCGTCTCCTCGCCGGGGATGATCTCGACGAGTTTCATGTACCGCGGAGGGTTGAAGAAGTGGATCCCCAGGAAGCGCTCCTTGACGCTCTTTCCCAAGCTGGCCGAGATCTCGCCGATCCGGATGCCCGAGGTGTTGGAGGCCACGATGCAGTGGGGCTTCACGACCTTCTCCACCTTCGCGAAGAGGTCCTGCTTGATTTTGAGATTCTCGATGACGGCCTCGATGACGAGGTCCACGCCGGCGAGCCACGCGAGGTTGTCCTCGAAGTTTCCGGCCTTGACCATCGCGGCGTTTCGCTTCGTGTAGAAGCTGGCCGGCTTGGCCTTGGTGGCTCCCTCGAGCCCCCGCTGGGCGAAGCTGTTGCGCCACGCCGGGCTCTCTTTTGTCAGTCCCTTTGCCTTGTCTGCATCGGTCAGCTCGGGGGGCACGATGTCGAGGAGCAGGCACTGGATCCCCGCATTGGCCAGCTGGGCGGCGATGTTCGCCCCCATGACCCCCGCACCTAAAACGGCTGCTTTCTTAATTTGAAACGACATATCATCCTCCTTCTGGAGTTGTTTCGTCTGTTCGGTCCTATGAAGATTCGTTCCTTGATCTTCCTCTCCCCCGGCGGGAGAGGATAAGAGGTGAGGGGGAATTGTCACCCTCACCCTGGCCCTCTCCCCTCAAGGGAGAGGGAACTAAAGGGTATGGGGCGTCTATACCGAGAAGCTCTCGTCGGCGATCTCGATGGGGGTGCGGTCGCCCGCCTTGATCCCCTCTGCCCTGCCCCGAACCGATGTCAGGACGTTGACGGCGAAGAACTTGGCCGATGCGATCTTGCCCTGGTAGAAGGCCACTTCGGCATTCGTGTGGACCATCGCCCTCTGCTTGGCCTTGGAGCCCTTTGCGCCGGCCTCGGCGTAGATGGCGTTGAGCTTCTTCTGGGCGATGCCGGCCGCCTCCATGAGCAGGTAGCCCACGGCCACGTCGCCGAAGAGATTCAGGTAGGGGCTCGCGTAAAGGATCGGGACGAGGAAGCTGGCGCTCTTGCCGAGCTTGAAGAACTGGAGCGTGAGGTCCGTCAGGGCGTTCTTCGCCTCGGCCAGATAGTTGACGTAGGAGGACAGCTCCGGGTTCTCCTCGCGCAGGATCGCGATGTCGGCGTCCATCTGTTTGGCGATGGCCAGCAGGTGCATGCCCTTCTTGATGCCCAGCTTGCGGCCCACCAGGTCGAGGGCCTGGATGCCGTTGGTGCCCTCGTAGATCTGGGTGATCTTGCAGTCCCGCATGTACTGTTCCACGGGGTACTCCGAGCAGTAGCCGTAACCGCCGTAGACGTCGATGGCCATCGAGCAGACATCGAGGGCCCGGTTCGTCACATAGGCCTTGCAGACGGGGATGAGCAGGTCGGCGCGGCTCGCCCACTGCTGCCTCTCCTCCTTGGTTGCGGCCGCCTCCATCATGTCCTGGCAGAAACTCGTGTAGTAGAGCAGCGCCCGGCACCCCTCCACGTGGGACTTCATCCAGAGGAGCTGCCGCCGGATGTCGGCATGGCGGATGATAGGCACCTGCGGGGCCTCGGGGTTCTTGAACTCGAAGATCTCGGCGCCCTGGAGCCGCTGCTTGGCGTACTCAAGGGCATGCTCGTAGGCCGCCGTGGCCGTTCCCAGGCCCTGGAGCCCCACCTCGATGCGAGCCTCGTTCATGAGCTGGAACATGACTTTCATGCCATCGCGCTCCTTGCCCAGGAGCTCGCCCACGCACTTGCCCTCCTCGCCGAATATGAGCATGGCCGTGGCGGAGCCCTTGATGCCCATCTTGTGCTCGATGCCCCCGGTGGTGACGTCGTTGACCGCCCCGAGGCTCCCGTCGGCCTTCACCCGGAACTTGGGCACGATGAAAATCGAGATGCCCCTCGTCCCTGCGGGATCGCCCTCGATGCGGGCGAGCACCGCGTGAATGTTGTTCGGCGTCAGGTCATGATCGCCGCTGGAGATGAAGATCTTCGTGCCCTGGATGCTGTAGGTCCCGTCGGGAAGCCTTTTCGCCGTCGTCTTCAAGGCGCCCACGTCGCTGCCGGCGCCTGGCTCGGTGAGGCACATGGTGCCCCCCCACTCGCCGGTGTACATCCTGTCCATGTACTTCTTCTTCTGCTCCGGCGTGCCGTAGTGGTCGATGAGACCGGCCGCACCGTTCGTGAGCCCCGGGTACATGATGAGGGGGTAATTGGCGGCCTGGAAAAGCTCATAGCATGCCTGTGCGACGCTGTTGGGCATGCCCTGGCCTCCCGACTCCACGCTGCGCATGCAGCACAGCCACCCGGCCTCGCAGAACTTTTTGTAGGCCTCGTGGAAGCAGGCCGGCACCTTGACCCGGCCCTTCTCGAACTTGCACCCTTCCTTGTCGCCCTTGTCGTAGGTAGGCAGGAGGACCTCGACGGCCAGCTTCTCGGCCTCGTTGATCATCATGTCCACCGTTTCCTTGTTGTAATCGGCGTACTTTTCGGTCTCGAAGAGCTTTTCGATCCCGATCTGCTCGTAGAGCAGAAACTTCTGATCCCGCGTGTTCACCAGCATGTTACCCATAAATGCCTCCCCTATCTGATGGAGTTCTTAATTTTATACGGACCTGAGCCCCCCGATGAAGACCTCGAGACCGCCCCGGACCTGGGTGCGGACCCGCTCTTCCCGCGTTTCCTCCCTGCCCGCGAAGAGGTGCAGGGCCATGATTCCGTTGAGAAGCCCCCACAGGGAATTGCGGCAGACCCGGACGTCGAGGGTCCGCGGGAATTCCCCGCGCTCGATGCCCATCTGCAGGATCTGCTCGAGGATGACGACGGTCTGGTTGGTGGATTTGACGATGTGGTCGTTGATCCTGGGGGTGAAGTTGACGGGGTGGTGCTGGATCATGAAGTTCATGAAGATCCGGAACAGCTCCCTGTCGCTGAGAAAAAATGCCGTGTAGACCTCGGCAAACTGGCGGAGGTTGTCGGAAGCGCTTTTCGATGTGTCCAGCAGGGATTCCACCCGGTCGTGGAACTTGTCGATGTCCCTGAGCAGGATCTGGGCGTAGATCTCCTCCTTGCTCTTGAAGTAGAGGTAGATCGCCCCCTTGCTCAACTCGGCGCACCGGGCGATGCTGTCCACGGTGACGGACCGGAACCCCTTGTCGAAGAATTCCCTCCTCGCCGCCCGCAGGATGGCGTTGCGCCGCTGCTCCTTCTCCCTCTCTCTCCTGCGCTCGGAACCCAAGGCCTCTCCCCCTGTCGTCCGCCCCGACCGGTCACCGGGTACGCACATGAATGATGGTCATTAACTGACCGATGGTCATCAATACACCTCCTTCCGGTCCCTGTCAAGGGTAAAATATGCTTTTTTTATTTTTCCCTGCGGGACTGCCCCCGCGAGCGCCACCAGGCCCGCAGGAAGGGGCAATCTTCCCTGTTGACTTCGCCCGCGGCCCTGTGTTACCAAACCAACGATATTGTGCTTATTCCATCGATTCTTGCGCAAGTGCGACGAGCCGGTTTTCAAGAAAAGAGGAGGACACTGTGACCCTGAAAGAGGTGCAAGATATTCTGGAGGCCGAGGTCCTTGTCGGCCGCGACCAATTGCAAAAACCCGTGAGGACGGCCTTTGCCGCAGACCTCATGAGCGATGTGCTCGCCTTCGCCAAGCCGGACAGCCTCCTGCTCACAGGACTCACGAACCCCCAGGTGGTCCGGACGGCCGATATCCTGGATATCACCGCGATTATCCTGGTGCGCGGAAAGAAGCCCTCGGAGGAGACCGTCAAGCTCGCCGAAGAGCTGAAGATCCCCATCCTCTCGACGAGGTACATCCTGTTTGAAACGTCGGGCCGACTGCACGCCAAGGGGATCAAGGGATGTATCGAGAAGGTCGGCGGCGAGATTTAGAGATGCAGGGGTCCCTGAAATTCGAGAAATCCTTCGACGTGGAGGGCGGAAGCTTTCAGAACGCGGGCAACGTATCGGGCCAGATCAAGAGCGTCCTGAAAGACCTCGGCGTCCCGAAGGACATCGTGCGGAAGGTCGCCATCATCTGCTACGAATCCGAGATCAACATCGTCTCCTATGCCAAGAAGGGGACGATCACCCTGGCCGTGACCGACGATGCCGTGAAAATAGAGACCAAGGATGAAGGGCCCGGCATCCCGGATATCGACCTGGCCATGAAGGAGGGGTACTCCACGGCCACGGCTGCCGTCCGGGAGATGGGGTTCGGCGCCGGCATGGGGCTGGCGAACATGAAGAAATACTCCGACCAACTCATCATCACCTCCGAGGTGGGTGTCGGGACGTGCGTGACGATGACGGTGATGAATGTCCAGAAACTCCTTCACCCCGATCTGCCTCCCATCAACCTATAGGTCCGCGCGGCGGGCCCGCATGACTGAAACAGGAAGGAATGCACATGGAGCTCGAAACGCTCGTTCGTGAATTGAACCTCACGGTCTCCTGCGCCGCGGGAAGCCTCAAGCGGGAAGTCAAGGGGGGATACGTCGGGGACCTGCTCAGCGACGTCATGGCCAACAGCAAGGAAGGCGACATCTGGATCACCCGCCAGGTGCACCAGAACATCGTGGCCGTGGCAAGCCTCAAGGACCTCGCCGGGATCATCCTGATCCAGGGAAGCGAGCCCGCCCACGATACGGCCGCCAAGGCCAATACCGAGGGCATCCCGATCCTCGTCACGGACCTGCCGGCCTTTGAGATCGTCGGCCAAATATATAAATTGATCAAGCCTTGAATTTGTAGTAAAGGAACGGGCCGGAAAGGGACGTTCCTTTTTTTGCGGGTCTCTCCATGGAGGCCCGCGGCAGCCCGTAACCGGGGGGGGAGCGGGAACAGCCCGCAAGGGGTTCCGCTGATGATCAGGGAGTTCCGCTGTGATTTACACGTCCACACCTGTCTTTCGCCTTGTGCCGACCTCGACATGTACCCTCGTGCCGTTGTCGCCATGTCCCTTGCCCGCCGGCTCGACATCATCGCCATCTGCGACCACAACGCATCCGAAAATGTGCCCTATGTCATCAAGGCCGCAGAAAGGACGGGGCTCACCGTCTTTCCCGGCATGGAGATCATGAGCAGTGAAGAGGTGCACGTTCTCGCGCTCTTTGACAAGCCAGAACATCTAAACCCCTTGCAGGACCTCGTCTACCGGCACCTGCCCGGGAAAAACAACGAGGAGCTCTTCGGCTGCCAGGCCATCGTCAATGAACATGACGAGGTGGAGGGGCTGAGCGAGAGGTTCCTTATCGGGGCAACGACACTTCCCCTGCAGCGGATCGTCAGCGAGATCCACGGCCTCGGCGGGCTCGCCATCGCCGCCCACATCGACCGGGAAAGCTTCGGTGTCCTTGGGCAGCTCGGGTTTATCCCCGACGGTCTTGCCCTGGATGCCCTCGAGATCTCCCGCCGGACGGGAATCGTCGAAGCGCGGCGGCGCTACCCTGAGCTGGCGCGATTCCCGATGGTCGAGTCCTCCGATTCCCACATCATCACCGACATCGGAAAGGGGATCACGCGGGCTCTCATGGAGGAGGCCACAACCTCAGAACTTCGGATGGCCTTCGAAAAGACAGGCGACCGCTGCATCCTGGAGTGAGAGAGTGCTCGAGCTGGCGCTTCACATCCTGGACATCGTCGAGAACTCCGTCCGCGCCGGGGCGACGCGGATTCGCATCGCGATCCGGGAAATCACGGCGGAGGACCTCTTCCTGATGCGGATCACGGACAACGGAAAGGGGATGACCCCGGAAGAGTGCGAGAGGGCCCTGGACCCCTTCTTCACGACAAAGAAAGTCCGGCGGGTAGGCCTGGGGCTCCCGATGCTCTCCGATGCGGCGTCAAGAACGGGCGGGCAGATGACCCTGCGATCGAAGCCGCAAACGGGGACGGTGGTCACGGCGGTGTTCGGCCTGAGCCACATCGACCGGCAGCCCATGGGAGATATCGCGTCCACGCTGATCGCGATCATCGCGGGAAACCCCGGAAGCGACTTGATCTACCGACACGAGGTGGACGGCAGGACCTACCTGCTGGACACGAGAGAGTTAAAAAAAGAATTGGAGGATGTTCCGCTGAGTCACCCCGAAGTCACTCGCTTTCTCCGTGAGCACATCACGGAGGGCTTGAGCGCCATCGGGGCGATGGCGTGACACCTCCCAGAGAGAGGAGACAGGTTTCATGAAGAACGGCAACAGCGATTTGCTCAAAGAGTTCACCGCCGAGCAGGTGGCAAAGCTGGACGGGATCATCGCCCGCTTCAAGGGAAAGCCCGGCGGTCTCATCCCCGTCCTGGAGGAGGCCCAGGTCATCCTTGAGTACCTCCCCATCCCGATCCAGAAGAGGATCGCCGCAGGCCTGAACCTGCCGCTGGCACAGGTCTACGGGGTCGTCACCTTCTACTCATTGTTCACCATGAAGCCGCGCGGGCGCCACACGGTACGGGTCTGCCTCGGGACGGCCTGCTACGTCCGCGGCGGCAAGGCCATCGCGGAGAATATCGCGAGAGCGTACAACGTCGAGGAGGGGGAGACGACGGCAGACCGGCGCTTCACCTACGAGACGATCCGCTGTCTCGGCGCCTGCGGTCTGGCCCCGGTCATCGTGGTGGATGAAAATGTCCACGGCCGGGTGAAGACGCAGAAGATGAAATCGGTTCTGGATGACTACCAATAACGGGTACCGGGTACAGGGTATAGGGTACAGGGTAAGAACAAAAAATCGGATCATCCTGACCTTTCATCCCGCACCTGCCGCCCCGAGCCTTGAAATGAGGTAAGCACGATGTCGAAATTGAAGATTGAAGATCTCAAGAAGATCAAGGAGAAGGTCCACGCCCAGACGGCCCTGCGCGAGGGCGGGCAGCGGGGCAAGGTGACCGTACACATGGGAACCTGCGGCATCGCCTCGGGCGCCCGCGAGGTGCTCAATGCCCTCATGCGCACAATCGAGGAGGCCGGCGTGTCGGACGTCAACGTCACCACGTCGGGATGCATGGGACTGTGCAGCCGCGAGCCCCTCGTCACCGTCGAGCTTCTCGGCAAGGAACCCATCAAATACGAGAAGATGGACGAAAAGAAAATGCGACAGGTGTTCAAGCGACACGTAATGGAAGGAGAGATCCAGACGCCCTTCGTGCTTGCGAAGGGGGCTGAGATCGTTCGTTAGGGGTGAGGGAACAACCATTCCCTGCCGGGGAAATTTTCCAGGGGAGGATCAAATTCAATGAAAGTATTTCGATCGCATTTACTGGTCTGTGGGGGGACAGGCTGTCACGCATCCGGTAGCATCGCGGTCAAGAAAGCCCTCGTTGACGAACTCAACAATAGGGGCCTTGCCGAAGAGATCAAGGTCGTCGAGACAGGATGCAACGGCTTCTGCGCCCAGGGGCCCATGATGGTCGTCTACCCCGAAGGCATCATCTATATGAACATTCAGACGGCCGACGTGCCCGTGCTCGTGGAAGAGCACTTCGTCAAGGGGCGTCCCGTCGAGAGGCTGTTCTACAGGGAGCCGGGCAAAGAGGATCGGATCCCCTCCATGCAGGAGATCCCCTTCTTCGCCCTGCAGGACCTCCGGGTTCTGCGCAACCGCGGTCTCATCGACCCCGAGAACATCGAGGAATACATCGCCCGGGACGGCTACGCCGGCATGGCCAGGGCCCTCACCGAGATGACCCCCGAGCAGATCGTGCAGGAAGTCCTCAAGTCGGGCCTTCGCGGTCGCGGCGGCGCAGGGTTCCCGACGGGCCTCAAGTGGCAGTTCGCCCAGCGCTCGCCCGGGGATGTGAAGTACGTGCTCTGCAACGCCGACGAGGGCGACCCCGGGGCCTTCATGGACCGCAGTGTCCTCGAAGCGGACCCGCACGCGGTACTCGAGGGCATGGTGATCGCCGCCAAGGCGATCGGCTCGGGCCACGGCTACATCTACTGCCGCGCCGAGTACCCGCTGGCAATCCACCGCCTCAACGTGGCCCTCGGACAGGCCCGCGAGATGGGCCTGCTGGGCAAGGACATCCTGGGGACGGGCTTCGACTTCGACATCGAGATCTACCAGGGCGCAGGCGCCTTCGTCTGCGGCGAGGAGACGGCGCTGATGACCTCCATCGAGGGCAAGCGCGGCATGCCGCGGCCCCGGCCTCCCTTCCCCGCCGTGGCGGGCCTCTGGGCCAAGCCCAGCGTGCTCAACAACGTGGAAACGCTCGCCAACATCGGCCAGATCATCCTGCGCGGCGGCGAGTGGTATGCCAGTGTGGGCACCGAGCGATCCAAGGGCACGAAGGTCTTCGCGCTCACGGGCGACGTGAACAACGTGGGCCTCGTGGAAGTGCCCATGGGGACAACCCTCGGGGCGATCGTCTTCGACATCGGCGGCGGCATCCCCGGCGGCAAGAAGTTCAAGGCCGCCCAGCTTGGCGGGCCCTCGGGCGGCTGTATTCCCGTCCAGCACCTCAACGCCTCCGTCGACTACGAAAAGGTCGCCGAGCTGGGCGCCATCATGGGCTCCGGCGGCCTCATCGTCATGAACGAGGACAAGTGCGCCGTCGACATGGCGCGCTTCTTCATGGACTTCTGCCAGGACGAGTCCTGCGGCAAGTGCAACCCCTGCCGCGAGGGCACGAAGCGCATGCTCGAAATCCTGACCAACATCTGCACGGGCAAGGGGAAGGAAAGCGACCTCGACCTGCTGGAGTCGATGGCCTCCGTCATCAAGGACGCCTCACTGTGCGGCCTCGGCCAGACGGCCCCGAACCCGGTGCTGTCGACCATCCGCTATTTCCGCGATGAATACATGGAGCACATCCGCGACAAGAAGTGCCGCGCCGCCGTCTGCTCGGCCCTTTTCAAGTCGCCCTGCCAGCACACCTGCCCCATCGGGATGGACATCCCGGCCTACACGGCGCTCATCCGCGACGATCGCCTGACGGACGCCTACAAGGTGCTGCTGAAGACCAACCCCTTCCCGTCGGCCTGCGGCCGGGTCTGCGACCACCAGTGCATGTCCAAGTGCCGCCGCGGCCTGCTGGACGAGCCGGTCTCCATCAAGTTCCTGAAGCGCTACATCACCGACCAGGCGCCGAGACCCGAGATCAAGCCCGTCCCGGTCACCCGCAAGGAGAAGATCGCCGTGATCGGCGCGGGTCCCGCAGGACTCACCTGCGCGAGGGATCTCGCGCTTCGCGGCTACCGCGTCACGGTATTCGAGGAGCTTCCCACACCGGGCGGCATGCTCAGCTGGGGCATCCCCTCGTACCGGCTGCCGCGGGAGATCCTCGGCAAGGAAATCGACGACATCCGCAAGCTCGGCGTCGAGATCAAGTGCGGGGTCCGGGTGGGGCGTGACATCCCCTGGGATGCCGTGAACAAGGACTTTGACATCGTCTACCTCGCGCCGGGCGCCCACAAGAGCCAGCGGATGGGCGTCGAGGGCGAGGACCTCAAGGGCGTCTGGGGTGGAGTCGAGTTCCTGCGTGACTTCAACGGCGACGAGGAAGGCTGGAAGAGCGGCAAGAAATCGCTCGGCTCCAGGGTTGCCGTCATCGGCGGCGGAAACTCCGCCATCGACGCGGCCCGCACGGCGCTCAGGCTCGGGGCCGAGGTGACCATCCTCTACCGGCGCCTTCGCGAGGACATGCCCGCCGCCGAGGAGGAGATCGTGGCGGCCGAGCACGAAGGGATCAAGATCGAGTACCTCATCGCTCCGCTTCGCATCATCGGATCGGGCGGGCGGGTTACGGGGATCGAGTGCCTGCGGCAAAAACTCGGCGACTTCGACTCGAGCGGGCGCAAACGGCCCGTGGCCATCAAGGGCTCCGAGTTCACCCTCGCCGTGGATACCATCATCGCCGCCATCGGCCAGGCCCCGGATCTGACCTTCGTGCCGAAGGAAAGCGGGGTTGCCGTCAACAAGTGGTCCTGCTTCGACGTGGCCACCAACGGCTTCCGAACCGGGACGACGAACCCGAAGTTCTTCGCCGGCGGCGACGCCGTCACGGGGCCCAGCACGGTCATCAAGGCCATCGCAGCGGGTCACGAGGCGGCCGACGACATCGACGCCTCGATCCGGAAGCGCAACGGCGAGCCTGCCTGGGTAGCCCCTCCCGAGGAGGAGATCCACATCCCCTTCGTCATCGACGAGGATACGGAGGAGTGCCCCATGGCCCACATGCCGGAGCTGGAGGCCTCCCTGAGGAAGGCGAATTTCCAGGAAGTCGAGCTCGGCTACGCCAGGGATCTCGCCGTAAAGGAGTCGATCCGCTGCCTGCGCTGCGATGTGGAGCTGTAAATGAAACGGCAACACCGGCGGCACGGGCCGCCGGTGCCCCCGCGTAACGGTTGAGAAAAGGAGAAGCGAGAGATGGCTAGAATACGAGTTATCATAAACGGCCGAGAGGTCCTTGCGCAGCTGGGCGTTACGATTCTCGAGGCCGCCATCCAGGCGGGCATCGACATCCCGACGCTCTGTCACCATCGCGCGTTGATGCCGATCGGGGCCTGCCGGATATGCGTCGTCGAAGTCAAAGGACAGCGGAACCTCCAAGCGGCCTGCGCGTTCCCGATTTCAGAAGGCATGGAAATCGAGACGGAGTCCCCGCGGGTGGTGTCCGCCCGCAAGCTCATCCTCGACATGCTGTTTTCCGAGCGGAATCACTACTGTCCGTTCTGCGAGATCAGCGGTGACTGCGAACTGCAGAATCTCGGGTATCGCTACGGGATCGACCACTGGATTTATCCGACCTACACGAAGGCATTCCCTGTGGATGCCACGCGCAAGTACTTCGTCATGGAACAGAACCGCTGCGTTCTCTGCCAGCGTTGCGCACGGGCCTGTGGCGAGCTGGTGGCCAACCACACCCTGGGGCTGCGTGATCGCGGCGCCGAGTCGATGATCCACGCCGATGCCAATGTGCCCTTCGGCGAGTCGACCTGCATTTCCTGCGGCACCTGCATGCAGGTCTGCCCCACGGGTTCGCTCGTCGACCGCAGGAGCTCCTTCATGGGCCGCGGCGACCAGACGGAGCGCGTCAAGAGCGTCTGCAACCGATGCAGCGTCGGCTGCGGAACGACGATCGTGACGCGGGGCGGCAACGTCCTTCGCATCGAGGGCGACTGGGACGCAACGGTCAACCGCGGGCTTCTCTGCAAAAGAGGCCGCTTCGACCCGCTCTACGACGAGCGAACGCGAATCACCCAGCCCATGCTGCGCCGGAAGGGAAGACTCGAGCCGGCAAGCTGGAACGACGCGATCAAGGCCATCGCCAAGCGAATCGACGATACCGAGGCCAAGGAGATCGGGTTGCTGGTGTCGGGCGATGCGACCAACGAGGCGCTGTACCTCGCCGGCCGCCTGTTTCTGAAGGAACTGCGCTCCAAGAATATAGGCCTGCTCTCCGGCGCCGCTCCCGAATGGATCGGCAAGAAACCGGGCACCTTCGAAGACCTCATCGGCAGCAACATGATCCTCCTGGTCGGCGCAAACCCCGCGCAGGATCAGCCCGTTGCATCGTTCAGGATCAAGCGGCTCGTCGACAAGGGGATGCGGCTGGTCGTAGTCGACGACGGGGAAAACGGGCTTGCCCCCTTTGCCGAAACGACCCTGAAGCTTGCGGACATCGGCAAGGCCATCGAGATCGCCGACGCCGTCGAGAACGTGACCGTACTCTACGGGACAGGCCTCACCGAGAAGGCGGCCAAGTCCCTGAAGAAACTCGGGAAGAAATCCCGCTTCGTAGCCCTTGAGCCCGGCGTCAACACGCGGGCCGCCCTGTCATTCGGAATGCACAACGGCTTCAAGGCATCCGCCGCCAAGGTGCTCTATGTCCTTCTGGGCGAGCAGGACTGGGACGGGGGCGATCTCCTGAAAAAGGCCGGCGAAGACGCCTTCATCGTTGTGCAGGCCAGCTACTCCTCGCCGATCATCGACAGGGCCGACGTGGTGCTCCCGGCGGCCATCGGGTCGGAGCGGACCGGCTCCCTGACCAACACGGAGGGCTCCATACGGACGGCCTACCGGGCCGTAGAGCCCGAAGGGGAAGCCAAGCCGGACTGGGAAATCCTTTCTCTGCTGGCCGACAAACTGGGGAAAAACCTCGGCGCATCCTTCGATGAGATATCGGCCCGCGCCGCCAAGGAATTGAAGTGAAAGGAGACTCATCCATGTCAAAAATCAAGATCGCCACGGACTGGCTGGCCGGATGCGCCGGATGCCACATGTCCCTTCTGGACATCGACGAACGCATCCTCCCGCTGCTGGAGCTGGTTGAATTCACATCGAGCCCGGTTACGGACCTGAAGCACCCGCCGAAGGAAGGCGTGACCGTGGGTATCCTCGAGGGCGCCATCTGCAATTCCCACAATGTGGAAGTCGCCAAGCAGATGCGCGAGCGCTGCCAGATCCTGATTGCCATCGGCGACTGCGCCACCTTCGGCGGTGTGCCGGCCATGCGAAATCTCTGCGGCACGAAGGAGGCGCTGAAGCGCGCGTACCTGGAGGCGGAAAGCAACGTGGGCGGCCTCATCCCGGACTCCCCGGAGCTCGGCACGCCCCTGGACGAGGTCGTCGGCATCGACAAGGTGGTGAAGGTCGACCTGTTCATCCCCGGGTGCCCCCCGAGCGCCGACGCGCTCTTCTATGCGCTCTCGGAGCTGCTCGCAGGGCGCACACCCATCGTGTTGCCGCCCCAATACTTCAAGTACGACTAGAGGAGGACAGCCATGAGCGCTCGCAAGATAACCATCGAACCCGTGACAAGAATCGAGGGTCACGGGCGTGTCACGATCCATCTGAACGAACAGGGGGAGGTCGAGCAGACCTTCTTCCACGTGGACGAGTTCCGCGGGCTGGAGAAGTTCTCCGAGGGTCGCCCCTATCTCGAGATGCCTCAGATCACCCAGCGCATCTGCGGCATCTGCCCGGTGAGCCACCACCTGGCGGCCGCCAAGGCCTGCGACGGTGTCGCCCGGGTGGAGCCTCCCCGGCCGGCAAAGCTTTTACGCGAGCTGATCCACATGGGCCAGATCATCCAGTCGCACGGGATGCATTTCTTCCATCTGGCCGCGCCGGATCTTCTCCTTGGATTCGACGCCGATCCTAAAGATCGCAACGTCTTCGGGATCATCAAGGCAAACCCGGAGCTGGCCGTCAAGGCCGTCCACCTGCGCCGCTACGGCCAGCAGATCATTTCGCGGCTCGGGGGCGGCAAGCGCATACACCCCAACCTCTGTGTTCCCGGCGGGGTCAACGCACCCCTGACGAGCGCGGACCGCGACGCCATCGCCGCCGAACTCGATGGCATGACCGAGATCGGAAAGATTGCGCTCAGCGTCGCGCGGGGCTGGCTGGAGTCCAACAAGGCGCTCGCCGACATGTTTGCGTCGTTCCCCTCCAACTACATGGGGCTCGTTGACGAGGAAGGCGGACTGCAGCTCTACGACGGCGAGATCCGCGTCAAGGACGCCGACGGCAAGTACCTCGCCCAGTTCAAGTCGGAGGCCTACCTCTCCCACATCGGGGAGCACGTGGAGCCCTGGTCGTTCCTCAAGCACCCCTTCTACCGCAAGCAGGGCTTCCCGCAGGGCTTCTATCGAGTAGGCCCCCTGGGGCGCATGAACGTCATCGACAAGATCGGCACGCCCCTGGCCAACGAAGAGTTCAAGCAGTTCAGGACGATCAACAGCGGCAAGCCCGTCGAAGGGTCCCTCTATTACCACTACGCCCGGATGATCGAGCTGCTCTACAGCCTCGAGCGCGTCGGCCAGCTGCTGGACGACCCGGACATCCTCTCCAAGGACGTCCGCAACTATCCGAAGCTGCAGCTTCCCGGACAGGGCGTCGGCGTGATCGAAGCCCCCCGCGGGACGCTGATCCACGACTACAGCACCGATGAGAACGGCATCCTGACGAGGGTGAACCTCATCGTGGCCACGGGCAACAACAACTGGGCCATGCACACGGCGTCGGGGGCGGTGGCGAAGGCCTTCGTGAACGGCAACAAACTCACCGAGGGCATGCTCAACCGGGTCGAGGCGGCTATCCGCTGCTATGACCCGTGCCTGTCCTGCGCCACCCACGCCATCGGCAAGATGCCGCTGGAAATCACGCTGATGGCCGCGGACGGGACCGAGCTGGACCGCATCGCACGCTGATTTCAAATCCTGCAAAGCAAAAGAAAGCGGGTGAACGCAACGCGTTCACCCGCTTCTCCATTCTGACATCACAGGAAGACCCCGATGATCCGGACACTGGTAATAGGCTTCGGCAACCTGGACCGCGCCGACGACGGCGTTGCCTTTCACGTGGTCAATGCCTTCCGGCGGCGGCGGGGACAGGCGGCCCTCGACGAGGGAAACACCGGCCTCGAGGAACTCGGAGCCCCGGTGGATTCGGTCTTCATCGGTCAGTTGGTTCCGGAAATGATCGATATGCTCGACGATTACGACCGGGTCGTCTTCGTGGACGCCCATGTCGACCCGGCCCTCGATGATCTTTACTGCGCGGCCGTCTCAACCGACGAGGCCGGCCTGGCCTTCACCCACCACATGAGCCCCGCAACGCTCCTCGCCTTTTTCAAGGCCCTGAACGGCCGAGATCTCGAGGGCCACCTGGTCTCGATACGTGGCCGCGACTTTGATTTCCACCGTGATCTCTCCATGGAGACTATCACGCTCGTGGAGCCCGCCGTTGAACGGATCATAAGTTTACTCGGCCCTACCGTGAAAGATGCCGAGCCGACTTGAGCAGGATCACCTCCTCCTTCCCCCCTCGCCATTCCTGACCAGGCAGGAGTCAGCTTTCACCTGCCTACTTGGGAGTACTGAATAAGGGGTTGAAATTTTCGGCCCATTACTTCATCATTCCATTACTCCATCCTTCCGAACGAGTGCACGCCTCGGGAAGGACCTTGTCGACCATGCACTCTTACCCTACAGCCTAACGGCACGGGAATACCAAAAAAATGGACCAGACACCCAAAGCCCCCCGGCTCCACATCGCCGTCTTCGGGCGGACCAACGTGGGCAAGTCGAGCCTGCTGAACCTTCTCGTGGGGCAGGACATCGCGATCACGTCGCCCGTGGCGGGAACGACGACGGACGTCGTCGAAAAGGCTTTGGAGCTTCGGCCGCTGGGACCCGTCCTCATCATGGACACGGCAGGGCTCGACGCCACGTCGGCCCTCGCCGAGTTGAGAATCGAGAAAACGAAGAAGGTCTTCGACCGGGCCGACGTGGCGCTGCTCGTGACGGAACCGGGCACCTGGACGGACTTCGAGGAGAGCGTCGTCGACGAGTCGAAGATGCGCAGGCTTGCCCTTCTTGTCGCCGTCAACAAGATCGACCGCGAGAAGCCGTCCTCTTCCTTTCTGGAGAAGCTCCGTGACAAGGCGGGTCACGTCATCGCCCTGACCTGCAAGGACCCTCTCAGGCGCGAAGAATACAGGGAAACCCTCCAGGGCCTGCTGATGAAGCTGGCCCCGGAGAAATTCTTCAGGGCGCCCTCGCTGATCGCAGACCTGCTGCCGCCGGGGGGACTCGTGGTGCTCGTCGTGCCGCTCAATCTGCAGGCCCCGCAGGGGCGCCTCATCTTCCCGCAGGTACAGACGATCCGCGATGCCCTCGACAGCGACGCAATCTGCCTCGTCGTGAAGGAGCCGGAGCTGCTCTGCGCGCTCGACGCCCTCAAGCGCCCGCCGGATCTCGTCGTCACCGACTCCCAGGCCCTCCAGAAGGTCTGTGCCGAAGTGCCGAATGAGATTGCGCTGACGACGTTCTCCATTCTCATGGCAAGGCAGAAGGGGGATCTGGCGCTTCAGGCCGAAGGGGCCGCCGTCATCGAGACGCTCCGGCCCGGCGACCGGGTCCTCATCGCCGAGGCCTGCTCGCACCACGCCCCGGAGGACGACATCGGCCGGGTGAAGATTCCCCGGTGGCTGAGTCAGTACGCGGGGGGGGAGATCGAGATCGAGACCTTTGCGGGACGGGACTACCCCGAGAATCTGGCGGACTTCAAGCTCGTCATCCACTGCGGCGGCTGCATGCTCAACCGCAAGGAGATGCTCTCGCGGCTGAAAAAAGCACAGCAAGCCGGTGTTCCCGTCACGGGCTACGGGGTGGCCGTCGCATTCCTGCAGGGGGTGATCCTGCGGACCCTGGCGCCCTTCCCTTCGGCCCTGCTGGCCTTCGAGCGCCGGGCGGCAGGATTCGCTAATTCAGGTCAGACTTCACAGGAATCTTAGATTCGCAGGGAACCCCCGTCTGGCAGAGGCCGCAGGCGTAGCCATCAAAGCCGAAGTGCTCCACGATATAGGCCTTGCAGGTCTCGTGGACGTGCTTCGAGCAGGGGATCTTGTCGTGCCCTTTCTCGGAGAGGGCCTCGACGGGACATCGCTCCACGCACTTCTTGCAGCTCCCCTGGCTGAACCACAGGCAGTAGTCCTGGTGTCCCCTGTAAGGCCTGGGCGTTGCGGGAATCTCCATCTCGGCTACAACCGATCCGACCCTCATGGCCTTCCCCCGGCGGGTGATGAGGCCGTCTGAGAGCCCGAAGGTCCCCAGCCCCGAGACGAAGGCGGCATGCCGCTCGGACCACTTCGAGGCAAAGACGAACTTGTCCGAAGCCATCCGCGACCACTGGGGCAGCAGAGTGGGCGCCGCAGCCCGGATGCCCTTCTTCTTCAATTCCTCCAGGATGTACCGGCGGAGCTTCTCGTTCACCACCTCCCCGTAGAACCGCGCCCTGGCCCAACTCTCGGGCGGGTAGGTCTTTTCTTTGCGGGTTTCCATCTTCGTGGCTTTCGTCTGGGGAAGAACCCAGCTCACGATCGTGAGCCTTTCCGGGGCGATGTTGCCGTTCGGGAAAGCCATCATGAACGCCTCGGCCGGCGTCCAGTGGAAGGGGCCCACGTGCTCCTTGAAGGATTCCCAGTACGCGTCGTCCCCCCTCGAAAATCCCACGAGCGGGTCGTCCCACGCCTTGTCATTCGCCGCATTCCCGAGGGTGTTCTCCGGCGAGGTGTTCACCCAGTTACGGATGATCGACTCGATCCACTTCCCCCGATCTTCTGATTTTTTCATGGTTGATCCCTTCTCCTCTCAAATCAGGGTCCCGGGTTCAGGGTACAGGGAATGTGAAAGAATGTTTCCTGATTTCCCTGGCCCCTTTACTCTATACCCTATACCCTTTTTTAGGGCAGAGGCGTTTCCGTATTCCCAATCTCAGCGGTATTCTACCGAGACACGGGCTGCAGGTCCATTTTTTTGAGATGGGTCAGGCAAAAAGTGGGGGCGTCCTTTTCTGCAAGTTTCTTGACTTGTCGCGGCCATGCGTTATCTTACTCCGAGAATAACATTTCAACTCAACGTGCAAACGGGAAGGTCTTCCGAAAGAAATCCCCCGTCAAGTGGCACTGCCGCAACTGCGGATACGTCCACGAAGGCGCCGAGGCCCCCTCGGAGTACCCCGCCTGCAGCCATCCGAAGGCTTACTATGAAGTCATGGCGGAAAACTACTGACGGCCAAGGTTTGTTAGTTCAAAGCGCTTCGCGCGGTGTTAAGTTTTACATGGTTACGTGTTAAGCGAAGAAAGAGGAAGATTGCTTCGCTCTGCTCCTAATGAACAGCGTCAATTCACAGAGGGGAAAATCCCCCTCTACCCCCCTTTACCAAAGGGGGAAGATTCAGGCTCCCTCCTTTGAAAAAGGAGGGTAGGGGAGGATTTTACGAGTGCTGTTTGTTCCATCGATAACCCCGTCCCCAGACGGGGTCCGTGGCTCGCAATGACAATTTTTTTCTTTCCTAAAACTTAAAACGCCGCGTCAGCGGTCACTTAAAACGTAAAACCTCGCGCAGCGACCGACCCTTTACCTTCGGCGCCTGCTGTGTTAAACAAAAACAGGCGTAAGGCAAAGGGCTAATGGCTAAAGGGGAAACGGGGTCATGATTCCGAAGCTCAGTAAGTTCGTCCAGGAAGACATCTGGAGAATTCGTGCCAAGGGACTGCCGCCGCTCAAGGCCTTCGGGATCCGGCACTTCCGCATCCTTCTTGCCGCCACCAGCGCATTCCAGGAGCACCGCTGCCTGTTGCGGGCCTCGGCGCTCACGTTCTTCACGCTGCTCTCCATCGTGCCGATCGTTGCCATGGCCTTCGGGATCGCCAAGGGCTTCGCGTTCGAGAAAGTCCTGGAGGAGAAGATCCTCGAGCGCTTCCCCGGGCAGGAGGAGGTGCTCCTGGAGGTCTTCAAGTTTGCCAACTCGATGCTTGCGAACACGCAGGGCGGCCTCATCGCCGGCGTGGGGGTCATTCTGCTCTTCTGGTCGATCATTAAGGTGCTGGGCAACATCGAGAGCTCCTTCAATGACATCTGGTCGGTGAAAAAAGACCGCACTCTCGCCCGCAAGATCACGGACTATCTCTCCGTCATGCTCGTGGCGCCGGTGCTGCTGGTCCTTTCGAGCAGCGTCACCGTCTTCGTCGCCACCCAACTCGCCGCGATCACGAACCGATTCGACGTGCTGGGGATCCTCGGCCCTGTAGTGCTCCTCTTCCTGAAGATCACCCCCTTCGTGATCATGTGGGTGCTCTTCGCGTTTCTCTACCTCTTCATGCCGAACCGGCATGTGAACCGCAAATCGGGATTTGTCGCCGGGATCATCGCCGGTTCCGTGTACGTCATCGTCCAGTTGATCTACGTGAAGTTCCAGGTGGGCGTTGCCAGTTACAACGCCATCTACGGCAGCTTTGCAGCCCTGCCCCTCTTTCTCACCTGGCTGCAGCTGAGCTGGCTCATCGTGCTCGCCGGCGCCGAGATCTCCTGCATCCACCAGAATGCCGATGCGCTCGAGTACGGACCCGATGCGAGGCAGGCAAGCCATTACTTCCGGCGGCTGCTGGCCCTGCGGATCGTCAACCACATGAGCCGGAATTTCGCCAAGGGCGAGGTTCCCCTGACGGCGGCGAGGATTTCGGAAAGTCTCGAGATCCCGCGGGGGCTCACCGCAGAGATTCTCGAGAATCTGACGGCAAGCGGAGTTCTCATCGAGGCGGCCAATCACGGCCGCGACGAGGCCGCCTACGTGCCCGCCCGCGACACGGATCTGCTGACGGTGAAATTCGTCGTGGACGCCTTGGACCGCCGTGGCGTGGACCAGATCCCCGTGGCTCAAACGGAGGAACTGGAAAAGATTTCTCAGAGCCTGCAGGCCTTGGGCGAGGCCAACGAAAAATCCCCGCAAAACCTCCGACTGAAAGACATCTGAGATCAGGGACGTTGTTGACAAAGTTGACTAACTTCAAAAAAGAGGCATGCCAGATGAGTTTGTCAACTTTGTCAACAACGTCCCCGGTCGTACGCGTTGTCGATCTCTGGAAGGAATACCACGAAAACGGACAGGTCGTGACACAGGCCCTCCGCGGGGCGAACATGGAGGCGGCCCCCGGGGAAGTGCTCGCCCTCTTCGGGAAAAGCGGCTCCGGCAAGACGACGCTTCTCAACATGCTCGCGGGCCTGGACAGCCCCACCCGCGGCCTGATCGAAATCGACGGGAAAAACATGGAGACCCTGGGCGAGGCAGGCCGCACGGAGCTGCGCAGGAGCCGCCTTGGCTTCGTCTTCCAGTTCTTCAACCTGCTACCCACCCTTACGGCCTTCGAGAATGTCTATCTCGCGCTCGAGCTGGCCGGAAAGCTAAACCCTGAAGCCGCGCGCGCTGCCCTGGAAAAGGTGGGCCTCAAGGGAAAGGAAAACCGGTATCCCCATGAACTTTCGGGCGGCGAGCAGCAGCGCATTGCCATCGCGAGGGCCATCGTGAAGGAGCCCGCGCTGATCCTGGCCGACGAGCCCACGGGCAACCTCGACACGGTCACGGGCAACCAGATCCTGGAGATTCTCACGGAGCGCTGCCGGGAATCGGCCATGTCTCTCATCATGGTGACCCACACGCCCCTTGCCTGCAAGTACGCCGACCGCATCCTCAAAATGGTGGACGGCGTGATCGCGGAAGACGAGAAATGCGACTAAACGACTCCGCGGCACACTACGGAGTATCAACTGTCATTCCGGACTTGATCCGGAATCCAGTTCCTAAAGATGGATTCCCGCCTTTGCGGGAATGACACCGGCGAAGCCAGACTTGAGTATTTGGGCCTGTACCCTTAACCCTTGACCCTGGGTTTATCCTTGCGCACCGTTACCCGATCCTTCCTTCGCTATCTCTACCGGCGGCGCAGCCTCAGCCTGCTCCAGCTCCTCGGGATTGCCTGCGGGGTGGCCGCCGCCATCGGAATGGCCCTCTCGGCCCAGTCGGCCCTCTCCAGCTTTTCCCAGGCGGTGGAATTTCTCCGGGGGAAATCCTCCCACACCCTGGAGCGGCTCGCAGGGCCCATGGACGAAGCGATCCTGCGGGATCTCGTCAGCGACCCCGCCGTCGTATCCCTCGCCCCCGTCGTGGAGCGGCGGCTGAAACTCGCCAACGGCGATCTCGTCCGGCTCCTGGGCATCGACCCCTTCCTCGATCGGGCCATCCGGCCCGAGATCTCCCGGGCCCCCTTCGAGCAACGCGCAGGCGGCGAGCAAGAGGACTCCCTTGCCTTCCTCACCGATGAGCGGGCCGTCCTGCTCGAAGAAAACCTTGCCCGTGAACTCGGGCTTGCGAAAGGCAGCGTTCTCAACACCCTCCGGGGCCGCCTCAATGTGATCGGGATCTTCCCCAACCCCTCCGGCGAGCCCCTCATCCTCATGGACATCGCCCATGCCCAGAAGCTGCTTGGGCTGCCCGGCAAGATCGATCACGTCGATCTCATCCTCACCGACGAGAGCGGTTTTGTCTCCCGATGGCAGGAGGGATACCGGATCCAGTCCAAACGCCAGCGGCAGGAGACGTTCGGCGCCATGGTGGGGGCCTTCCGGCTCAACCTGGAGGCCCTCTCGCTCATGGCCCTCTTCGTGAGTGTGTTTCTGATCTACAACACGGCCATGTTCGCCGTCGTGAGCCGCCGGCGCGACGCCGGTATCCTCCGGAGCCTGGGCGCAAGCCGGGGCGAAGTCGCAAGGGCCTTTCTGGCCGAGATCGCCCTTTTCGGCATCCTCGGCGGGCTCCTGGGAAGCGCCTTCGGCTATCTCCTGAGCCGGGTGCTGACGGACATCATCGGCGGCACGATCAGCAGCCTCTACTTCTTCCTGCGGCCCACGCCCATGCCCTGGTCCTGGTGGATCCCGGCCGCCGGCGTCATCGTGGGACTCGGGGCAAGCCTCCTGGGGAGCCTCCTGCCCCTGCTGGAGCTCTCCCGTGTCGACCCCGTGCTCACCCTGAGGGGGCGATCGGGAAACCGAGAGAGCCGCCGCCTGGCCTGGCGCGTTGCGATGGCGGGCGTATTCATCCTGGTTGCCAGCATCATCGTTCTCGCGTTCTTTTCAAAGCAGATCTACGTGGCCTATATCGGCGTCTTCGGATTCCTCTTCGGGCTGAGCCTGCTGACGGGCGTCATCATGGTGCTCGCCCATCCGCTGCTGCGTCGCCTGCTCGGCGGCATGGGAAAGCTTCCCGGGCGGATCGCCGCTGGCAACATTATCCAGAACCTGGGCCGAACCGGCGTTGCCGTAGCCGCCTTCATGGTGGCGCTTTCCCTGTCCATCGGACTGGGCTCCATGATCGGCAGCTTTCGCGAATCGCTCATCTGGTGGATGGGCACGCAGCTGCGCGGCGACATGTACATCTCCAACGCCTCGGACATGGAGGTGCCCGAGGGCTTCTATGAGGAGATCAAGCGCATCCCGGGGATCGGCGGCGTCGACACCTACCGCAAGGTGCCCGTCCTGTACCGCGGCCGCACGGTGCATGTGGCAGGCATCAAGGCCGATGTCCTCCAGCGCTTCGCCCGTTTCGGCTGGGTCGCAGGCGGCGACGAGCACTGGGAGGCCGTAAAGAAGGGCGATGTCATCGTCTCGGAGAGCTTTGCCCGAAGCGCCGGGGCGGGCCCGGACAGCGAGATCACCCTCGAGGGGGTAGCGGGCCCCGTCCATCTGCGCATCGAGGGTGTATTCTACGACTACTCCACGGAGCACGGCCTCATCATGATGGACCGCGAGACCTACATCGGCCTTTACGGCGACCGGACGATCAACAGCGTTGCCGTTTTCATCGACCCTGCCGAGCCCCGCAGGAAGCAGATCCTCGACGATGTCCGCAGCAGAGCGCTATCGCGGGGGCTCCCGGCCTTCACGCGCGAGCAGTTCCACAGCAACATCCTCGAGGTCTTCGACAGCACCTTTGCCGTGACGCGCTCCATGAGGATCATTGCCATCGTCATCGCATTCTTCGGGATCACGGGGGCGCTGATGACGCTCTTCATCGAGCGGCAGCGCGATTTCGGCATCCTGAGGGCACTCGGGTTCTCCACGGGACAGGTGGCCGGCATGACGCTGCTGGAGGCCATCGGGATGGGGCTCGTGAGCTTCGTGCTCAGCGCCGGCGTGGGAACGCTGCTTGCCATCCTGCTCATCCGCGTCATCAACCTGCGAAGCTTCAACTGGACGATCTTCTACTACCCCGACTGGCAGCCCTACGCCATCACGGCAGCAACGGCGCTTGCCGCCAGCGTCGGCGCGGCACTCTACCCGATCTGGAAAGTAATGCGGACCTACCCGCAGATGCAGATCAGGGAAGAATGAATCAGGGAACAGGGTTCAGGGTCAAGGGTACAGGGTAAAGATAGAGAACAACGAGGAAAAGATTGCAGGCGTTATGAACGTAATACGACTTTCCCTTATCTCGCTGATACTCTTATTTTTGGCCGTGCCGTACATTGCCGCCGACGAGTGGCGACAGGCGACAGGGCCGCGCACCTGGACCTTTCCCCGGGACCACGGAGCGCACCCGGAGTTCCGCACCGAGTGGTGGTACTTTACGGGGAATCTGCGCGACGGGGAGGGAAACCGCTATGGCTACCAGCTCACGTTCTTCCGCCAGGGGGTGAGGATCAAGCCCTCGGACCCGGGCAACCCCTGGTCGCTGCGCGATCTCTACCCGGCTCACTTTGCAGTCACTGACGTCCGCAACGACAGGTTCCACTTCGCCGAGCAAATCACCCGCTCCGGCCCGGGGCTTTCCGGGGCCGCAACGGACGGGATGAATGTCTGGAACCTTGGCTGGTCGGCGAAGATTAAGGGGGATCGCATCTTGATCCGGGCTCATCACGGCGAGATGGAGCTTACCCTCGAACTCAAGCCGAAAAAACCCCTGATCCTCCAGGGCGAGAAGGGGCTCAGCCGCAAAGGACCCGGCAAAGGACAAGCCTCCTACTACTACTCCTTCACGGACCTGGCTACGACGGGGACAATCAGGACCCCCGACTCGCAGATGCCCGTAGCGGTGGAAGGAGTGAGTTGGTTCGACCAGGAGTTCGGCTCCAATGTCCTTTCCAAGGACCAGGTCGGGTGGGACTGGTTCTCGATCCATCTCTCCGACGGCCGGGACCTGATGCTCTTTTTCCTCCGCAAGAAAGACGGAACGGTGGAAAAGGAATCCTCGGGTACCCTCGTGGAGCCCGATGGAAGGGCCCGTCACCTGAAACGGGGCGAGATCAACGTGGAGGTCCTCGGAACCTGGAAGAGCCCCAAAAGCAGCGGCACATACCCCAACCGCTGGCGGTTCCGCATCCCCGCAGCAGGCCTCGATCTCCAGCTTGCGCCGCTCGTGGCGGCCCAGGAGCTCAACACCTCTGGCTCCACGGGCGTCACCTACTGGGAAGGCGCCGTGGAGGGCATGGGCTCATCGTCGGGAAAACAGGTCACCTGCGAAGGCTACGTGGAAATGACGGGCTACGCGGGGAGTTTGGGAGGCGTTTTTTGAGGAGTATTGGAGTACTGGAATATTGGAATAATGGGTACCAGAGAATCTCCGATCCTCCCGAAACCCAATGCTCCATTACTCCATCATTCCATTGCTCCTCATCTCAAATCCGCAGGCGGGCGGGCGAGGCGGTAGAAGCGGATTTGCTCGGCGGGCAGAAGTTTGTCGCCGATCATCACATCACCGATGAACTCGAGCCCTCCGCTCCCCTCCCAGGGAGGGTAAGGCCCCTTGGCCTGCATGGACTTCGGGTAGTAGAAGTTCACGACCAGCGAGAGGCTGTGCTCCTGCTCCCAGGGGGTCTGGATGAGGGGGTTTCGCTCCCCGGCCATGGCCTTGCCGGCTGCCGCCACGGCCAGCCGCCAGATCGTACGCTCCTTAGGGCACAGAAAATCCCGGGAGAAGGGGGATCTCGGCGAGACGGCCGGGTTGAACTGGCCTTTCTTGAAGACGACACCCCGGATGCCGCTGCCGTAAGACTTCTTCATGCTCTCGGAGCGCCCGGCCAGGCGCACGCGGTTGATGACCCCCCAGGCGATGGCCTCGTGCACGAGGGCGTCGTCGCCGAAGCCGGTGGAAAGCGCCTCGGCATAGACAAGCCGCGCCAGAAGCTCCTTCTCGGATAGCTTCGCCTTCGCCGCCACGAACTCGAGCGAGTCCGCAGCATCCCTCGTGAGGCACTGCGGCGCATCCACAGAGGCCCCGCACACGGCCGGGGTGAGGCACAACAGGAGGATCAGAAGAATCCGAACAGCATGGGTCACAGCCTGTACTCCATGAATTCGTGCTCGCAGGGCGGCCCTGCGGCAATGCCGGACACTCTTAAACGGCTTGCATTCTGCTTCATCAATCGATATTCCGTATCATACCATGACCGGATGGTTTCGGTCTTTCTTTTTCGCGAGGATTCGATGCGCGGTGACGATTTCTTCCTCAAGATGGCGACGCGCCCGCCCCTGACGAAACTTCATCCGCAGGTGGCCGATTTCCTGAAGACCTATCTGCAGGGCGAAAAGGCCATCCCCTTCGGCAAGCATTGGGTCATCAACACCCAGTTCCCGCCCTGGCCCGGCCGGGCCTTCGACAACCTGGTCGATCATTTCCTGCACGACGAAGGCCGGCGGCTCTACTCGGTGACCCTCGCCGTGACAAACCGCTGCCCCTTCAGCTGCTGGCACTGTTACAACGCCGGCAGAAGCCCCGAGGACATCCCCCTTGCCGCCCTGAAGCGGCTCGCCGCCAGGATCCAGGACCTGGGCGCCGTCATCGTCACCCTGACGGGCGGCGAGCCCCTGCTGAGAAAAGACCTCGCCGAGATCTGCCGCGGCTTCGACGATCGCTCGTGCATCACCGTGGGTACGACAGGGTGGCAACTCACAAAAAAACGGGCAACGGAGCTTCGCGACAGCGGCGTCTTTGCCGTCGGCATCAGCCTCGACAGCGCCGATCGAAACGAGCATAACGGGATGCGCGGCCGCAAAGACGCCTTCGACATCGCCCTGAAGGGCCTGGAGACGGCCCGGGAGGCCGGCCTGTACCCTTACGTCGTATCCGTCGGCACCCGCGATTTCCTGGAGCGGGAGCGTTTCATGGCCTTCATGCACTTCGTGAAAGAAGCGGGGGCACTGGAGGTGCACCTCCTGGAGCCCTGCGCGACGGGGCGCCTTGCCGGCCGCAAGGACGTCGCCCTGACGATTGCCGGGCGGCAGCTCATCCTGGATTATCAGATGGAGATCTCCCGGCGCGACGACCTGCCGGTCCTGTCAACCTTCACCTACCTGGAGGGCAAGGACGCCTTCGGCTGCGGCGCGGGCCTGACGCACCTCTACATCGACGGCAGCGGCGAGCTGTGCCCCTGCAACCTCGTGCCTCTCTCCTTCGGCAATGTCACCCGCGAGCCCCTGGAGGGCATCCTGGAGCGCATGGGAAGACATTTTGCCCGGCCGCGGCCCGCCTGCGCAGGCCGCACGCTCACCCCGCATGCCGGCGATGGCCCCTTCCCCGTACCGCCGGAGGTCTCCGAGCGCATCTGCAGGGATCACCTGCCGCAGAATCATGCGCTGCCCCGCTTCTTCCGGATCCGGAAAGGCTCCCTCGAGACGGCGGGTCGCGAGGAGCTGGCCGAGGCCTACGACCGGGTGCACACAAGCTACGACGACGCATGGGTTGCCGTGGCCGGCAAGGCCGTGAGGGATCTCGCAGGGCGGCTGGGGCTCAAGGGGTCGGAGCGGGTCTTCGAGGCGGGATGCGGCTCGGGCTATGGAACGGCGCTGCTTGCCGAAAGGCTCCGCAACGGGGGAAGCGTGACGGCAGCCGACATCTCTGCCGGGATGCTGGGACAGGCCCGGAAGCGTATCGCGGCCCTCGGGCTCGCTCACGTCGATTTCATCCTGCAGGACGCCGTCGAGGCCCTTTCGCGCACGGAAGGGATCGACCTGGTTTTCACAACGTGGGTTCTCGGTTACATCGAGCTTGCACCCTTTTTCAAGGCCGCCTCGCATGCCCTTAAGCCCGGAGGGCGTCTTGCCATCGTCGTACACCGGGAAAACTCGCCGCGTCGAGAGTTCGAGATCTTCTCGGAACTCGTTGCACGCGAGCCCCTCGTGCTGACGAAGCGCATCGCCTTCGATTTTCCGCGGGACGGGGCCCATCTGCGGGAAGCAGTGGAACAGGCGGGGCTTGAGGTGATCGACGGGTGGGAAGGCAGCGCGGTGTTTCGCTGCCGGAACGCACGGGAGGTCCTCGACCATCTCCTGAAATCCGGCGCCGGCACGGTGTTTTATGACGCCATCGATGGCAAGGTGCGGGATCGTCTGACGGGGGAGTTCCTCTCGATCCTCGGCCGGCGAAACGGCAGGCGCAAGACCTTTGAGGTCAAGCACGACTTTCTGGCCTGCATCGCCCGGAAACGGGGACGTTGTTGACAAAGTTGACTAACTCATGCTTCTCGATTCATGATTTTTGACACTCCTGACTTCGAGACGCCCACAAGTTTACCGATGCGTGTCAGTGTCATTCCGGGCTGATTTACCAGTTGCAGGACCAGTTGGGCCCGCAGTTTCGCCACATTTGAACGACGGCTACCCGACAGAAGAGCATCCATACTGAGGCCGGCCCTCCCGCAGGCTTCGAGAATCAGTTCCTCCGGCGATTTTACAACAAGACCCGACGATTTTTTCTTATCCCGGATCAAGCTTCCGACAAACTTTTCACCGCCGAGGACGCGTCCATCCCTGTCGGGCTCGTCCCGATCTCCCGCGATGCGAAGTCCCTTCAGCCATTCCAGCAAGCTCCAATCCGAGCGCCATTGACACCTTTTCTCTGTTGCTTCCTCTCGAATTCCACCCTCCAGAAACTCCCGGTAGTTCAGTCTGGCGTCCCTTCTTTTTTCACCAAACCGGGATAATACAAAAAATACATCATGCCAAGGATATTGGGTTCCGTTCACCACGAAGGCATGCCCGCACCACGGATAATGATCCAGGCAGGCAAGATCATCTACCAGGCCCGCCCTGAGCGGGTTGAGATGGATATAACGGATCAATTCCTTGAAATAGACTTCCTCATCGCAAAGAATGGATTTGTAGCGGTTCTGAAAAAGGTAGCCTTGCCTCTCGTGTCGGCGGTTGTAATAAACGGCGTATCCCGTGAGAAGGCGCCGCATGAACTTCGAGATTCCGAGCGGCCCGCTTCGCATGAGAACATGTGCGTGATTGGGAAGCAGCGCCCACGCATAGATCGTGGTCTCCGACTCTACGGCCACTTTTGCCATTCGCGAGATGAAATTTCTCCGGTCCCCGTCGTCATCAAAAATCCGCCGCTGCTCGATGCCCCGGACGATGGTGTGGTGGATGGCACCTTCTGCGTCCAATCTCGCTTTTCTCGGCAACGGACACCTCTTGCGGCGGCAGGGGCCAACATGAGTTAGTCAACTTTGTCAACAACGTCCCCGGTCTTTCAACCGTATTTCAGGACGATCCCCTCGATGATGTTGGAGACATCCTCGCAGTTGTCCACGGCGTTCTCGACCCGGCCGATGATGTCTTTCACCTTGATCAGCTCGATGGCGTCCTTTTCCTCTTCGAAAAGCCTCGCCATCGCCGCCCGGAAAATCTGATCCCCTTCATTCTCGAGCGTGTTGATCTCCACGCACAACTGCAGAATCACCGGCGCATTCTCTTTTTTTCTCACGGCTAAGATGATCTGCTGGATCTTTGCGATGGCTTCGGTGAGAACCGCCGTGATCTGCACGAGCTCCTTGGCCGGCTCTTTCATCCTGTACAGGTACATCCTCACGGCGGCGCCCTCGATCTCATCGAGGACACTGTCCATCTTGTTGGCCAGGGAAAAGATGTCCTCCCGGTCCATGGGGGTCAAAAATACCTTGTGCATCCTCTTGTAGACCTGGTGGGTGATGTGGTCGGCTTCGTGCTCGATTTCCTTGAGCTTGCCGACCTTGAATTCCGAGTACTCGTAGTTGCCGATGATTTCGGTGTAAAGCTTTACCCCCTCTACCAGCTTGTCGGCCAGCTCTTCGAAGAGGTCATAATATTTTTCACGGCTCGAGAAGAATTTCATCTCTGCTCCTGATTCTATGGAATTGAGGTTCCCCTATATCATAATCCGCGGCCGCAGGACAGGCAGGAAACCGGAGGAGATCCCTCAGCCGCCCATCTTCTTTCCCGTTTCACGATACAAGACATGCTCCAGAAAAAGCACGGCCAGCACGCCCATCACGAAGCTGTTACCCGCCACAGGGCGGATGACAGGCGGGTAGGACGCGACCACCTCGCCGGGCAGAAAGGCCACTACGACGGCAACGAGCAGCGGTATCCCCACCACGATACCGCCGTTGAAGCCGGCGCCCCGTTCGTCCTCCATCAGGACCATGATCCCCGCCGCCATCTGTGCACAGAGGATGTAGAGCATGGCGCTGCCGACCACGACGGAAGGCACGGCCTCCATGACCGCGATGGCCGCAGGCGAAAAGGCGACGGCGAGCATCAGAAGCGCCGCCGGCAAGAGGGCAAAGCGCGACAGGCACCGCGATGATGCCACGACACCGGGACTCAGGGAGTAGTTGACCTGTCCGATGATCCCGAGAAATCCCGCCGCCAGGTTCGCCAGGCCCGTCACGGCGATTCCCCTCCTGAGCCTTCCTCCCTTGTCGCCATCGCCCACAAAGGCGTTCATCGACTCGATGGAGCCGATGTCATTGATGGCAAGGGCGATAAAACAGATGAGGAATGCCGCTAGCAGCCCGGGGTCGAAGGAAAGCGACGTTGTGAAGCCGGTGAAGAACAGGCCGAAGAGGGCCCCGGTGCCGCCGCTCTGCGCCCCGGCACAGCCCAGGCCGAGAACGTACCAGGCGAGCGATCCCGCGACGGTGGCGCTCAGGATCAGCGTCGAGCGCCAGATGCCGCCCAGGAACCGGTGCAGGACGAGCATCGACAGGCACAGGACGAAGGCAAACAGGACGCTCCAGCGGGGCGTCCCGCCGCCGCCGAAGCCGGTGATCAGCCGGATGATCGTCGGCGTCAGGGTAAAGGCGATCAGCAAAAGGACGACGGCCACGACGCGCCGGGTGAACAGGCGGCGAATTTTCCCGAAGAGGCCCGTCCAGGCCAGGATGAAAAGCCCCAGGCCGCCCAGCAGGATCGCCGTGTATAGCGCTGCCGGCTGAGCGCCGGGACTCGACAGGATCCCGATGAGGATCACCGTCGATGGGCCGACGATGAGCGGCAGGCCATGCCCCAGGAAAATCTGGATGAGCATGAACAGGGCGGCGACGAAGAACATCTTCTGCAGGTAAATGAGGGGGTCGCAGGCCCCGGCCGGCCCGACGGTGCAGATGATCTTCCCGAGGATGATGATGGACGGGACGGCCACCGCAAACCACTGCAGGCCCAGGAAAACCCACTCCAGGGGCGGCGGCCGGTCGTCAAGGCCGTAGCGGAAATTCATGCCGCTCCTCTCCTCCCTGGAACTTGACCTTTGCCGCATTGCCGGCCGGGGCCCTTCGGTCGAAGACACCGATCCCGTCGCCGCCCAAAGAGAACGTGCCCGGCCTCTTGACTCCATGAAATGTGCTGATAACCCGAGTTTGTCACCTTTGTCACCAACGTCCCCGATCTTTATTCAGTCCAGGGCCTTTCTTGCCGCGGCCACGTCGGCAAGCGCCTCGCGGTCGAGGATGGTGATCTTCTTTCCGCCCACGCGGATCATCCCGGCCTGCGTCATCTTGCCGAGAACGCGCGACAGCGACTCCCCCGTCGTCCCGAGGAGATTGGCGATCAGCCCCTTCTTGATGTCGAGCTCGAACTCCCCGGCGCCGCCGGCCAGATCGCTTAAGTGAAGAAGGTAGGCCGAAAGCCTCTCCGGCACCCCGCGCAAGGAGAGGTTCTCGATCGTGGCGGCAAACTCCCTGAGGCGCCGCGACAGAACGGCCAGCATGCCCAGGGCCAGGGCGGGGTTTTTGCGGATCATGTCGAGCAGGCCATCGCGGGGAATGAACAGGATGCGCCCCGCCTCGATGGCCTGGGCGTTAGCGGGGTAGTTCCCTCCCTGGAAGACGGGGACCTCGGCGAAGGGCTCGCCGGGGCCCATGATATGGAGGATCTGCTCCTTGCCGTTGGGCGAGAGCTTGAAAATCTTGACGCGGCCCGCGATGACGATGTTGAGCCCCGCCGCCCGGTCGCCGTCGATGAAGATCATCTCACCGGCCTTCACCGGGCGGTCGACGGTGATCTCCGAGAGGGCCGTGAGCTCCTCGACGGGAAGCCCCTGGAAGAGGGGAAGATGGGAGAGAAATTTCAAAATATTCATGCGCTCACTGGATCAATTGGTTCTATTGGTTCAATTTAAAGACTGTTCCATTAGTTCGGCACGCCCCAAAAGGCGTGAGTCTTAAGTTTCAAGTTTCAAGTTTTAAGCATAAAAAAAAGAGTCATTGCGAGCCACGGACCCCGACTTCGTCCGGGGTTATCGATGGAAGAAACAGCCTTCTTCTCGTAGGGCCCGATCCCCGATCGGGCTTGTTGGGCCGTTCGGGGAACGGCCCCTACATTTTTCGACTACGGGTAGTGTTGTTTCTTAGGAGGCATGAAATGACCTGGAATCTCTTATCACACACCGCGTACCAGCGCGAACCAATTGAACCAATAGAACGGGTTTTAAGCCCATTTCAATTATATTTCACTTTTTTGATCCGAATCAAGGAATTCCGGTTGGATCTGTCGTATTTACCTGTCAAAACACTCACCCGTGCATAAATTGAAGCAAGGAGGCAGTACATGTTCTGTAACCAGTGTGAGCAAACGGCAAAAGGCGAGGCATGCACGAAGGGGGGCGTCTGCGGCAAACCGCATGACGTTGCCGCCCTGCAGGACCTCTTGATCCACGCCCTCATCGGGCTCTCGATCGCGGCATCCGAAGCGAGGAGGAAGGGGATTGGCGATCACGATGCAGACGTGTTCACGGTGAAGGCGCTCTTTTCGACGCTGACCAATGTGAATTTCACCCCGGAGCGCTTTGTCCCCCAGATCCAACAGGCCGTTCAATACCGAAACGGGCTCATCGGGAAGGTCAAGGCCTCAGGCGCAAGCCCCGATCTTTCCATCGATGCCATGACCTTCAAGCCGTCGGGCACCATGGAAGGGCTCATTGCCCAGGCGGAAACGGTGGGACTGATGGACTACCCGGCGGCAGGCGCCGACATCCTTTCCCTCAAGCACACCCTGCTCTTCGGGATCAAGGGTCTGGCTGCCTACGCCGATCACGCCCAGATCCTGGGCCAGGAAGATGCGGCCGTGTACGCCTTCGTCCACGAGGGGCTGGCGGCGCTTGCCGATGAAAAACTCGGCCTCGAGGCGGCCCTGGCGCTCGTGCTCAAGTGCGGCGAGGTCAACCTGAGAGCCATGGAACTTCTCGATGCGGCCAACACGGGCGCCTACGGGCACCCCGTCCCCACGGCCGTTTCGCTCGGTGCGAAGAAGGGCAAGGCGATCCTGGTTTCCGGCCACGATCTCAAGGACCTGGAGGAGCTGCTCAAGCAGACCGAGGGCAAGGGGATCAACATCTACACGCACGGCGAGATGCTCCCCTGCCACGGCTACCCGAGGCTGAAGAAGTACAGCCACCTCTTCGGGCACTACGGCACGGCCTGGCAGAACCAGGCGAAGGAGTTCGCCGAGTTTCCCGGTGCGATCCTGATGACCACCAACTGCATCCAGCGCCCCACACCGGCCTACAAGGGCAACATCTTCACGACGGGCCTCGTGGGCTGGCCCGACGTGGCACACATCGCCGGCAATGACTTCACGCCCGTGATCAAGCGGGCACTTGAGCTTCCCGGATTCACCGGGGACAAAAACGGCAAGTCGGTCATGGTGGGATTTGCCCGCAACGCCGTTCTAGGCGTGGCCGACAAGGTCATCGAGGCCGTGAAGGGGAAAAATATCCGGCACTTCTTCCTGGTGGGCGGCTGCGACGGCGCCAAGCCGGGCAGGAATTACTACACACAGTTCGTCGAACAGGTTCCCAAAGACTGCATCGTGCTGACCCTGGCCTGCGGGAAGTTCCGCTTCTTCGACCAGGACCTGGGGGCGATCGGCGGCATTCCGAGGCTTCTCGACGTGGGCCAGTGCAACGACGCCTACTCGGCCATCCAGATCGCCGTGGCGCTCTCGAAGGCCTTCGGCGTGGGCGTCAACGAACTGCCGCTCTCGATGATCCTGTCGTGGTACGAGCAGAAGGCGGCGGCGATCCTGCTCACGCTGCTGGCGCTCGGGATCAAGGACATCCGCCTGGGGCCCTCGCTTCCGGCCTTCATCACGCCGGGCGTGCTCGACGTGCTCGTGAAGAACTTCGGCATCAAGCCGATCACGACGCCGGAGGCGGACCTGAAAAGCATCCTGGGCTGATGACGATTCATTGAAAAGCCCGAGCCCTGGTCATGGACCGGGAGATAGGTTAGCGAGCTGCGGAAGAGAGGAAGCGAAGAAGAGCGGAGTGGACAAAGATATTTTATCCGATCTTCATAACTTCCGTATTTCCTGACTTCGATTATTTCCGTGCCTCTAAAGGGGCACTTACCGGGAACCTTCCCGCTTCCCCTGACCCTCCGGCGGGAAGGTTCCCTTTATAAAAACGATTCACCATCTGCCTCTCTCCTGTCCGGGACCCCTTCCCTCACAAGGGGCGGGGGTCCCGGAACAAGGCAGACAATGAAAATTGGATAACCCAGGAGAGGCTCAGAAAAAATCCGGATCAATGGCCCGAAGAGATCGCTTCCGAGATTTCCCTCTCCCTTGACGGGAGAGGGTCAGGGTGAGGGTGAAAAGGCAGTAACCATTCATTCCCCTCACCTCAATCCTCTCCCGCCGGGGGAGAGGAAGAATGAGGTTGAAAGACATGAACAAGACGAGACCAATCATTGAGATCAACGAGGAACTCTGCAACGGCTGCGGCGAGTGTGTCCCGGCCTGTGCGGAAGGGGCCATCCAAATCGTCGACGGCAAGGCCAGGCTCGTGAAGGACATGTTCTGCGACGGCCTGGGCGCCTGCCTGGGCGAGTGCCCCACGGGGGCCCTGAAGATCATCGAGCGCGAGGCCGACGAATTCGACGAGAAGGCCGTACACGAGCACCTGAAGAAAACGAAGGCACCGGCACCCTCCCCCTTCGCCCCTGCGCAGGGCGGCTGCCCCTCCATGACCCTGCACAGCTTCGCCCCCGCCGCGAAGAAACCGGCGGCATCACCGAAGGGAGCGGCGGAGGCCTCCGGGTCGGCCCTCTCCCACTGGCCCGTCCAGATCCGGCTGATCCCGCCGACGGCACCCTTCCTGAAAGACGGTGATCTGCTGGTGGCCGCCGACTGCGTGCCCGCCGCCTATGCCGATTTTCACCGCGACTTTCTCGACGGGCGCGTGCTGCTGCTGGGCTGCCCCAAGTTCGACGACAAGGCGGAGTATCTCCAGCGCTTCACGGACATCTTCCTGGCAAACGACATCAAGAGCGTCAAGGTCCTGCGCATGGAGGTGCCCTGCTGCTCCTTCCTGCTGCCCATCGTGACCGAGGCGGCGCACCAGGCGGGAAAAGATGTCCCCGTTGAAGAGGTCATCATCACTAGGCGGGGGACGATCGGTGAATAGAATGCGCGAGCATGCAGATATTTATGGATTAGCGAACTAGTTTGCACAAAGTTCTTGCGGAGAAGTGAATTTGTCATTCCGGACTCGATCCGGAATCCAGTCCCTGTCTGGATTCCTGCCTTCGCAGGAATGACATGGCTCGAGTGGCGTCTATCTTCGCATCGTACAACACGTAACCTATTTATCGCTTCCCGCACTCAAACGAAGCGCCCGGCAGAATCCTGCCGGGCGCTTCTTCGTTTCACTCATCCCTGTTCCCGATCACCGGGCCTTCCTGCCCGGCGGCAAGTCTAGGGGTTCGTGATCTGTTGCCAGCCCTGGGCCAGCATGGCCTGGTAGTTCGTGTTGCCCATAAAGTTCGTGTACTGCGCGCTTGTGGTCATCGAGTCGGAGATGTTGTAGGCCACCATGGCATTGACGATGTTGATGATGTCCGCCCGCGTAATGAAGTAGCCGTCAGAGGTCTCCACGCGCTCGATCCCGGGACTCGTGTCGGTGAATGTACCCGTCTGGCTCGAGCTGTACTGGTACGAAGCCAGAAGATTGTACTTGCACAGGATCGAATCGTTTGCGCTCGTCAAAACCAGGAGGTCGTCTCCGTTGCGGCTGAAGACGATCTCGTTTCTCGTCAACCCGTCGAGCCTCACCGTGTCCGTCGAGCCGGGCGTCTCGTTGAGGTCCTGCAGGGTGTCCCTGCCGTGGCCCCTGCCGAAGAGGTACAGGTCGCTCCCCGACTCGCCGTAGAGCTTGTCGCTGCCTGTCCCGCCGATCAGCGTGTCGTTTCCGCGCCATCCCTTGATGGTGTCGTCCCCGGAGCCGCCGTCGATGAAGTCGTCCAGCTCCTTGCCGGTGAGGGTATCCATCATGCCCAGGCCGTACATGGTGTTCGCGCTGCCGGCAAAGCCCGTCAGCATGTCTTTGCCTTCCGTCCCCATGAGCGTGACGGGCCGATTCTTGATCTCGGCCAGCGACCACACCGTGCCGTCGGCAAACTTCATGGAGCCGATCTTGTAGGTGTCGCTCAAGAACCACGAGCTGAAGGTGAGCTGCTCGCTCGTTCCGGCGATCCGCAGGGTCATGGCCGTGGTGTATCCCTTGGTGAATTCCACATCGGCCGGCGTGATGCCCGCGCCGAACTCGAGAGTGTCCTCGTTTCTCGCGGCGATGGTGTCGGAGCCTTCGCCCCTGGCATAGCGGTAAATATCCGCCCCCGCCCCGCCGTCGAGGGTATCGTTGCCCAGCCCCCCGACGAGGATGTCATTGCCGTCGCCGCCGTAGAGCTTGTCGATCCCGTCGCTGCCGGTCAGGGTGTCATTGCTGCCGAGGCCGTAGAGGCTGTCGTTGCCGGCGCCGCCGTCGAGGGCGTCGTCCAGTTCCTGGCCGTTCAGGGTGTCGTTGCCGCCCAGGCCGGTGATTGCATTGCGGCTTCCCGCAAGCCCTGTGAGCGTGTCGATTGCCTCCGTGCCGTTGATGGTGATGAACCGGTTCTTGATGTCGGCAAGCGTCCACTCCGGAGCGCCGTCAAAGGTCATGCGGTTGACCTTGTACGAATCGCCCGTGGCCCACTGGCCGAAGGTGATCTGGTCTGTCGTGCCGCTGATCTTCAGGACCATGGCCGTGTCGCTGCCCTTGGTGAACACCAGGTCATCCGGAGCGATTCCCGGCCCGAATGCGAGGACGTCCTCGCCTGTCGTGCCGGCCGTGCTGATCGTGTCGGCGCCGTCGCCCCGGGCGAACCGGTACGTATCGGCCCCCGCGCCGCCGTACAGGGTGTCGCTCCCGGCCCCGCCGACGAGGGTGTCGTTGCCGGCGCCGCCGTTGAGGGTGTCGTTGCCCGCCCCGCCGATCAGGGTATCGTCCAACTCCTGGCCGTTCAGCGTGTCGTTGCCGCCGAGGCCGGAAATCACGTTCATGCTGGCCGCAAGACCCGCGAGCGTGTCCACCGCCTCCGTGCCGCTGACCGTGACGGGCTTGCTCTTGATATTGTCAAGCGTCCACACCGTGCCGTCGGCAAAGGTCACGCGCCCGATCTTGTAAGCATCACCCGAGGACCACTGGTTGAAGGTGATCCGGTCGCTTGTGGTCCCGATCCGCAGGGTCATGGCCGTGTCGCTGCCCTTGGTGAACTCCACCGAGGCAGGCGTGATGCCCGCGCCGAACTCGAGGGTGTCCTCGCTCGCCGCGGTGATCGTATCGGCCCCGTCGCCCACGTGCGAACCGGTACGTGTCGGCCCCTGCCCCTCCGTCGAGGATGTCCGTCCCCACACCGCCGACGAGGATGTCACTGCCGTCGCCGCCGCTGAGGGTGTCGTCCCCCGCACCCCCGAAAAGGGTGTCGTTTCCGGCCACGCCGTAGAGGATGTCGTTCCCGGCGCCGCCGTCCAGGGTGTCTCCCAGTTCCTTGCCGTTCAGCGTGTCGTTGCCGCCCAGGCCGTAGATGGTATTGCTGCCGCCCGCCATGCCCGTGAGCGTGTCGATCCCCTCCGTGCCGTTGACCGTGATGGGCCTCGCCTTGATGTCGGCAAGCGTCCACACCGTGCCGTCGGCAAAGGTTACGCGGTTCACCTTGTAGGTGTCGCTTGTCGCCCACTGGTTGAAGGTGATCTGGTCCGTCGTGCCGCTGATCTTCATGACCAGGTTCGATCCGCTGCCCTTGGCGAGTACCACATCTGCAGGCGCAATGTCCGACCCGAACTCGAGGATGTCCTCGCTTCTGGCGGAGATGGTGTCGGCCCCGTCGCCCCGGGCGAACCGGTACGTGTCGGCCCCCGTACCGCCGTCGAGGGTGTCCGTCCCGGCGCCGCCGGCGAGGATGTCGTTGCCGTCTCCGCCGTAGAGGATGTCGTTGCCCGCGCCGCCGATCAGGGTGTCGTTGCCGGCCAGGCCGCTGAGGGTGTCGTTGCCGACGCCGCCGTCCAAGGTGTCGCCCAGCGCCTGGCCGTTGAGCGTGTCGTTGCCGCCCAGGCCGCTGATCAGGTTCACGCTGCCCGCAAGCCCCGAGAGGGAATTGGCCGCCTCGGTGCCGGTGATCACCACGGGTTTCGCCTTGATGTCGGCAAGCGCCCATACCGTGCCATCGGCAAACCGGATGCTGCCCGGCTTGTACGTGTCGCCCGAAGACCACTGGTTGAAGGTGATCTGGTCGGCCGTGCCTGCAATCCGCAGGACCATGGTTGTGCTGCTGCCCTTGGTGAACTCGACCATTTCAGGCGTAATGCCTTCGCCGAACACGAGGGTGTCATCCCCGGCCGCTGTGATCGTGTCGGCCCCGTCGCCCAGGGAGAACTGAACCGTGTCGGCCCCGGCGCCTCCGTCGAGGATGTCCGTCCCCACACCGCCGACGAGAATGTCATTGCCGTCGCCGCCGCTGAGGGTGTCGTCTCCCGCCCCTCCGATCAGGGTGTCGTTGCCGGCCACTCCGTTGAGGATGTCGTTTCCGGCCCCGCCTTCGATCGCGTCGTCCAGTGCCTGGCCCGTGAGCGTGTCGTTGCCCCCCAGACCGGAGATCGTGTTGCGGCTGCCCGCAAGCCCCGTCAGCGTGTCGACTGCCTCCGTGCCGTTGACCACAACGGGTCTCGCCTTGATGTCGGCAAGCGACCATACCGTGCCGTCGGCAAAGCGCATGGTCCCGATCTTGGTTGTGTCGCTCGTGGCCCACTGGCCGAAGGTGATCTGATCGGTTGTGCCGCTGATCTTCAGGACCATGGCCGTGTCGCTGCCCTTGGTGAACAGCCACGTCGGCAGGCGTGATGGTTGCGCCGAACTCGAGGGTGTCCTCGTTCGTCGCGCTGGCCGTGCTGATCGTGTCTGCGCCGTCGCCCCTGGCGAACCGATAGGTGTCGGCCCCCGCGCCGCCGTCGAGGGTGTCCGTCCCGACCCCGCCGACGAGGATGTCACTCCCCGTGGACCCGTTGAGGACGTCGCTGCCGTCGCCCCCGTAGAGGGTGTCGTTGCCGGCCCCGCCGTTGAGGGTGTCGTTGCCGGCGCCTCCGTCGAGGGTGTCGTCCAGTTCCTGTCCGGTGAGCGTGTCGTTGCCGCCCAGGCCGTAAATCGTGTTGCGGTATCCCGCAGCCCCCGTGAGCGTGTCGACCGCCTCCGTGCCGTTGACGACGATGGGCCTCGCCTTGATGTCGGCAAGCGCCCACACCGTGCCGTCGGCAAAGCGCATGGTCCCGATCTTGTAGGTGTCGCTTGTGAACCACTGGCTGAAGATGATCTGGTCGGTCGTGCCGTTGATCTTCAGCACCATGGCCGACCCGCTGCCCTTGGTGAACATCACGTCGGCCGGCGTGATGGTTGCGCCGAACTCGAGGGTGTCCTCGTTTGTTGCGCTGGTCGTGCTGACCGTGTCGGCCCCGTCGCCCCGGGCGAACCGGTACGTGTCGGCCCCCGTCCCGCCGTCGAGGGTGTCCGCCCCGGTCCCGCCGACGAGGATGTCATTGCCCGTGGACCCCGAGAGGGTGTCGCTGCCGTCGCCCCCGTAAAGTATGTCATTTCCGGCCATGCCGTAGAGCCTGTCGCTCCCGGCCCCGCCGTCGAGCATGTCGTCCAGTTCCTTGCCGTTCAGCGTGTCGTTGCCGCCGAGGCCGTAGATAAAGTTCCTGCGCCCTGCGGTCCCCGTTATCGTGTCTGCCCCCTCCGTTCCGTAGACGGCAAAGAGACGGCTGTTGATGTCCTCGGTCGTCCACACGGTGCCATCGGCAAATCGAACGGTGCCGACCGTGGTGGAGAGATAAACCTGGTCTCCTGTATCGATGATCCGCGCGATGAAGCCCGAGCCGTTGGCGATAAATTCCAGATTGGCCGGCGTGATCCCGGCGCCGAACTCGAGGATGTCCTCGCTTGCCGACAAAACGGAATCGATCCCGTCTCCCCTGGAGAACCGATAGGTGTCGACGCCCGACCAGCCTTCCAGGGTGTCGTTCCCCGGACCGCCGGAAAGGATGTCATCGCCTTCGGCCCCCATGAGGTTGTCATTGCCCTCGCCGCCATAGAGAGTGTCGTTGCCGGCGCCGCCCGCGACGTAGTCGTTACCTGCGCCGCCGTCGAGAATGTCGCTGAGGCCCTTGCCGTAGAGATAATCGTCGCCCCCCAGCGCGTACATTACGTTTTTCACATTGAAGAAACCGCTGATCATCTCCGAATCGTCCGACGACGTTGTCGTTACCCATCGATTCGCAAAATCCGAGGCCGTCATCTCGGTCCCGTCGGCAAAGCGGATGTGCTGCATGTAGATCGTCTTGTCGTAATTGTTGCGGTCAAAGGGGTACACCAGGCTGATCGTCTCACCGGTATCCGTGAAACGGAAGACAAGGACCCTGGCCTCGTTTACCCCTCCGCCCAGCAGCTCGAATGAATCGGCCGTGATGCCGGGGCCGAATTCCAGGATGTCGGCGTCCTCCCGCCAGATGACATCATTTCCGTCGCCGAGGGAATACCGGTAGATGTCGCTCCCCTCGTCCCCGTAGATTTCGTCGTTTCCCCGTCCGCCCGTGATGATGTCGTTGCCGGCGCCGCCGAGGATACGATCATCGCCCTCACCGCCGAACAGCTGGTCATTGCCTGTGCCTGCCCAGAGTTCATCATTCCCCGTGCCGCCGTCCAGGATATTGTCTCTGTTGGAGCCGCCCAGGCGATCGTCGCCGCCCAGGCCGTAGACGGTCACTTTCTGACCGGTCCAGGCTCCAAGATAATCGTTGCCTTCCGTGCCGGTCACTGTGATGGCCTTGTTGCTGATATCGGCAGACGTCAACACCGCGCCGTCGGCAAACACGATACGGTCCACCTGGTCCCACCAGCCGTCTCCCCATTCCCGGATGCTGAGCGTCTCACCCGTATCCCTCATGCGCAGCACGAGGTCCTGGTGGTACTCACCGCCGACGAGAAGATCGACGGCATCCTGCGTCAGCCCTTCCCCGAGGATAATCGCGTCGTCGCCGTTGGTGTAGTTCACGCCGTCGAAATAAATGTCGCTGTCGCCGCTGATGATGACATCGTGTCCCGACCCTCTCCCGAACAGGTAGGTGTCGTCGCCCTTGCCGCCCCGGAGCGAATCTTCGCCCGCCCCGCCGGAAAGCGTGTCGTCGCCGTCCTCGCCGAATAGCGCGTCGTTGCCTTCGCCGCCTTCGAGCCGGTCATTGCCCGCGCTGCCGTAGATAGAATCGTTGCCGCTACCGCCGAAGAGCCGGTCGTTCATGTTCTCCCCGTGGAGGGTGTCGTCGCCCCCGAGGCCGTAAAGATTCATCGTCCGACCATATTGGCTCCACAGGGTGTCGTTGCCCTCCGTTCCCCGTACCGTGAGCCCCTGCGCCTCGATATCTGCTGCCGTCAGCTCCGTGCCATCGGCAAAGAGAAATCGATCTATCCGATCCGGCGACCAATTGTACCAATTCTGCAGCGTCAACGTTTCTCCCGTCTCCCTGATCCGGATGACCAAATCCCAGCTGTTGGCACTTCCTGTCGTAAACTCGAAGGATGCCACCGTGAGGCCTTCCCCAAAGACCAGCGTGTCTATCCCGTTCAGGTAGCCCAGGGTGGGGGAGTATTCCCCGTTGTTGTTGATCGTGTCGTTTCCGTATCCCCTGCCCCAGGCATAGGTGTCGCTCCCCATGCCTCCCTGGAGATAATCATTCCCGGCACCTCCGTCGAGGTAATCATCACCGGCTTCGGCGTAGAGTTGGTCGTTGCCACCGCCGCCGAATAGGGTACCCGCCCCATAACCGCCATAGAGGGTGTCGTTGCCTTCTCCGCCGTCTACGATGTTATCTCTGCCCTCTCCCCATAGCAGGTCATCACCGTCCCCACCGTAGAGCTGGTTGTCGCCGTCGCCGCCATAAAGGGTATCGTTGCCCGCACCCCCATCGAGGTAGTCGTTGCCCACAGCACCGGCAACGCCATCGCCCCAGAGCGTGTCGTTCCCGTCACCACCGTTGAGCTGATCGTTGCCAGCGCCGCCCGTGAGGGTGTCGTCCCCGGCACCCCCGTCGAGGTAGTCGTTGCCGGCAGCCCCGGTAACGCCGTCACCCCAGAGTATGTCGTTTCCGTCGCCGCCGTACAGCTCGTCATTCCCGCCGTAGCCGACGAGGGTGTCGTTGCCCGTTCCGCCATCCAGGTAGTCATCACCCTGATCAGCCAATGCCGTATCGGCGGAATCACCGTGCAGCGCGTCATTGCCGTCGTCTCCGAAAAGGACGTCGGCCCCGCCGACACCAGCCAGCGTATCGTCTCCAGCATCGCCGTCCAGGTAATCGTCGCCGGCGTCGCCCTGGAGCATATCCCTGTCGGCACCTCCTATCAGCGTGTCGTTTCCAGCCCCGCCGAGAAGCGTGCCCTCCCCCGCCTCTCCGTCGAGGTAATCATCCCCCGCGCCGCCCTCGAGCCGGTCTACACCCTCACCGCCGAAGATCGTGTCGTTGCCTGCGTCGCCGTATAGTGTGTCATCACCGGCCTCGCCGTCGAGGTAGTCGTCGCCCTCGCCGCCCTGTATCGTGTCGATCCCGTCGCCGCCGAAAAGGTCATCCGAGCCGCCCTGCCCCCAGATCTGGTCGTTGCCGGCGCCGCCGTCGATGTAGTCGTTGCCCTGGTCGGCAACCGCCACCCACATGGCATCGCCTTCCAGGAAGTCGTCGCCCGCATCGCCGGAGATGAAGTCGTCGCCCGCCTCTCCGAGGATCGTGTCATTGCCTTCTCCACCGTACACCTCGTCTCCGCCGCCTCCCGCATAGACGAAGTCGTTCCCGGTGCCGGCATAGATCGCGTCGTCGCCCTGATAGACACCCGGATCCCATATCACGTTGATAAAGCTGACGCCTACACCCTGCGTGATGGTAAAGTCCCAGTCGCGCGTGGTAAGTCCATAATCTTCGTCGCCGAAGAGGGCGTCGTCTCCGCCCCCGCCGACGATCAGGTCGTTGCCGGCAAATCCCATGAGCGCATCGCCGCGGTTGGAACCGTAGATGTAGTCATCCCCGAAGCTACCCGATATAAGGTCGCCTTTCCCTGTCTCGTTCGGCGCAATTTCCCCGGCCGCAATCAGATCGGCCATCTCTCCATAGAATTCTCCGAAGAGCAAATCGTCTCCGGAACCTCCCGAAAGCAGGTCTGCACCCGCGCCTCCCTCCTGGACGTCGTTGGTGCCCACTGTCCGTTGAGTGTTCAGGATGTCGCTGCCATCGCCGCCCAGGAGCCAGTCATTTCCGCCCTCATGGGCGTAGATATTGTCGTCTCCGGCACCGCCGTCGATCAGGTCGTTTCCGGTACTGTCATGCAGGATGTCGTCATCGGGGCCGGGCGTTGTGTCTTCCCAGTTGAAGACAGTGACAACCGGAATTGTCGGAATATCCATCAATCGGATCCCTAAATCGCCGCTCTCAAAATCTGCGCCTAACTCGATGATGCCGCCATCGGACAGTACCGCTTCCCAAGGTGAGTTATGCGTAAACCGGATCGACCCCGTAGCATCTGTCCAGATGGTGTCGCCCGGCTTTTTGTACAAATTGCCAAGAACAATCGTCTCTTCTTTCCCGTTAATCGAATTTACAATAATAACTTTTCCTTGCTTATCTTCATCGTAAATCCAGTCATGTCCATCGCCGAAACGGTAGTAGTAGGTATCATCGCCAATGCCGCCAATGAGAATATCGTTACCTTTGCCACCTTCTATGTCGTCATTTCCACCTTCTCCGAAAATGATATCATTACCGTCTCTCCCATTAAGCTGATAATCTCCGCCGTTTCTATTGTTGTTCTTGTCGTCGCCAAAGAGAATATCATCATAAAGCGATGGCACAGGGCCCCATTCCGGTTTCCATTGACTTAACATGAAGTCGTCTGCGGGCTTACAAATCAAGTTCCGAAAGTCATTCACCGCTTGAACTCGCCCGTTGCTTTCCAGCAGCGCGCTCTCGTTGCGAACATAATAGTAAGTGTATGCGCGCAGTACTTCTTTCGCTTCTTCGAGAGTTGCTGGACTATATCCGGTGACTTTTACAATATTTGCAAGGCGCCTGAACGGATCCTGCGGAGGCAGGCCTGATAACTGGCGCTGTCTAAAATACACCTGTAGTATATCGTCAAAGCTCAAATCACCTTGCTTGCTGTACCCCCTGTATTCCTGCCCCTGGAGAAATAACTCAAATTGTTTTGGATATTTAGTAAGAGGATTAAAGCCTTGATTCCTGCAATCGCATAACCATACTTTACCCAGATCACTACTTAAGAATGGTTTGTCCCCGACTGGTGCTTTGGCTATCCATGTATCTGCAAATGCGATCAAATAATCAAGATGCTTGCTTGTAGCTTTATCGATTTCTTGGACGCCGTATTGACTGGACAATGCGTTGTTAATCACGGTTTTCTGATCTACCGTTAAGCTAACGTTGTCTGTCTTCCGCGCTGCAGCAAAAAGTGTCTCTTCTTGATCTGCCGGAATGATTTTATTCCCTTGTTCATCCTTCGCATTTCGTAAAATGTCAGAGAAAGTATTCCGCGCAATGGGGGGCCCTTTGGCCAAATCAAACTGCAGCCACCCGTAGCTCCAGCCGCTGTCACCATCGGCCTTAGATAATTGGTAGGCCTTGTCACTCTCATTCTGTTTGAGGACAGTGAAAAGGGTTTGCTTGAATCCAATGAAACTAAGTGGCATCATCGCCTCCTGATACTTTGCAGATAGCGATATAGGTCTTCCGTTTCTTTATCCCCATCTTCCTCTGTATAATCTTTCTGCAATAGATTCATTACACTCGGACCTGCGTTGTTCTCGATTAGAAAGTATCTGTCGCCGACCAATTTTGATTTACTTTTTAGCTCGGCATCAAAACGGATCACATCTCCCGCTTCATCCACACGAAACAGAAATTCGCCGTTCGCCAGAAACAGAAAACTACCGGAAACACTCTTCACCATGTATCTTACAGTGCGTCGTCTTTCGTATTGACAAGTCGCATTAGGATATTCCTCATCCTCTTCATCAGTGCCTGCTTCCCCGTATACTCCGTTGACGAAGAATTTTTCCGGCTTTTCAAGAAGCTGAAAGATGGAGAATGTTTTCGTTTGATTGGTAATTTTATTGGTCAAGCTGTATGGGTAACGATTAGGGCCGGCGTAGCAATGAAGATCATAAGAGAATTCAGATTTAATTATCATCGTACCCACTGTACTCATAGCTTCACGACTGAGATCTTTTCCGTATACTCTGTTGATTGCATTATATTGACTTCTGGAATTCTTGAGGGCCGCATCGATGATCTTCTTGGCATCCGCGCCAACAAAGGTTTTCTTTCCAAAAAAAGTGGCCGCATGATCTACAGGCTTACCCTTTTTTGTGGTCTTCTTCTCGTATGGTATCAAGACATCTCCGTTCTGCATAAGGAGCAGGCTCTCGTATGTCGTATAATGGATTTCGGCATTAGGTTCCTGCCAGTCCCATACTTCAGGGTATGGCGGATACTTGTTCGTCTGCGTATCACTGCTTTGAAGGACTGTCCCTGATCCTGCAGCCTCTGCGAACGCAACGAAAAGTCCCAAGATCAGGAGAGCCGTTCCTAGAATGAGTTTATGTCGCATGTGCTCCTCCCAGAGCGTATTCGGTTCAGCTTAGAGAACTGGGAATGATTCAAACATGTGCCGAATCTTAACGAGCGGTCAACAGGCTCATCTACTCAATCGGATTACGCATAATGTACGCAAGAAACCCGATCGTCAGTAGGATCAGCAAAGCCAGGCAGAACAGCAGGACCATCGTATCCATAGCCGTACACCCACGGACATGCAAAGCCCAAACGAGCGCAAGTTAATGTGGTCTGTCGTTGCCACGATGACGGGGTTCAAAAAAAATGGAACAACCTGACCGCCCCTCCTCAGTCAAGAAGTTCACGATGCAGGCGCTATCGCCTGTTAGATGGAAGGAGGTTAATACTGAAAGCGATTTAAGAGAAAACAACAGCAAATATCAAGTAAAAATCGGCCACTTATAAAAAATACGAACCGCGTATTAGGACTTCACGAAAAATCTAATACCGCGAGTATTAGATACGGCAGCACTGGTTGCACGTAAAGGTTCTGCCTGTGGATAACTTCTCACCCCGCTACCGCACCTTCAGCCCCTCGTCGAGATACTTGATGATCGGGAAGAGGAAGAACTCGATCACCTTTCTC
>CAVPJD010000013.1:0-31541 GCA_963705165.1 uncultured delta proteobacterium
ACCGAAGTTCGAGTCCAGCACAATCGCACAATTTTACCTTTGTACCTCGAGATGCCTAAATCATAAACGGGCAAGATGCAATGAAAATAACGGGGTATTAAAGCCAGGAGTTCGGGGTTCGGCGGAAAATACATGCAAAAAAGGGGCTGAAAGCCCCTTGTGGTTGACTTCAGCCCCGAATCCGCTCCTGCGAAATGCTCATTATATTCCGTCGTGACCTTGTCTGCCGCACCGAGCAGCACCTTGCAGAACTCGCGTATATCGCCGGTGTTCACCTGGTTCCGGAGCGAAAAGAGGCGGTCTCTGGACCGCCTCTTTTCGCTCTGTCGATGGGATGGCTCCTACCCGAAGCCCTTGGGGGCCGGTCGCTTGAAGCTCATGGCAACGGCAAAGCCCGCCAGCAGAAGGCCCGCCGCCACGTAGAGGGCGATTCCGGGAATCTTGGAGAAGACCAGGGGACCCACAACGCCGGCGCAAGCCCAGGCCGTGAGCATCATGCCGTAGACCTTCCCGATGTAACCCGGTCCGAAGGAGTCAGCCGTGAAGGGGGGCATCGTGGCGAACCCGCCGCCGTAGCAGGCCAGCAGGTAGCATGCGATGATGCTGAACAGGATCACATTTCCGATCTGCGGCAGCAGGATATACAGGGCGGCCTGCGAAATGAACATGACCATGAAGACCATTCTGCGGCCGATCTTGTCGGAGAGCGACGCCCAGAAGAGCCGCCCAGGCCGTTAAAGATCGATGCGATGGCGAGGATCGTCCCGCCCTGGACGGCAAGCTCCGCAGCGCCGATTTCGGGATAGGATTTCCGGATCACCTCCTGCGCCATGGGTAGAGCTGGGAGATCAGCCCGAGACCGGCGGACACGTTCAGGAACAGCATTCCCCAGAGCATCCACCACTGGGGCCTCCTGACGGCTTCCTCGAAATTGAAGGATTCGGCGGTCGAGATGGACGTTGAGGAAGGCGTCCACCCTGCGGGAACCCATCCCTTGGGGGTTCTTGAAGAACTGGGCGGCGCCCGTGACGACAACCAGAAAGATCGCCCCCCAGATGTAGAACGTCGTGGCCATGCCCATGTCGTTGATCATTCCCGGGGCGATCTTTCCCATGAAGAAGGCGCCGGCGCCGAAGCCCATCACAGCCAGCCCCGAGATGAGACCCCGTTTGTCGGGGAACCAGCGAATCAGGGTGGCGATGGGCGTCACATATCCAAAGCCGTTGCCCAGACCTGCGATGATGCCGAACCCGAGGTAAAGCAGGTAAAGATTCCCCACCTGATCGGCATAGCCTGCAATCAGGGTCCCGCTGCCGAACAGGATGCCGCCGATGGTGGCCACAAAGCGGGGGCCCTTCTTGTCGACGAGGGTCCCGCCGAAGGCGGCGGAGACGCCGATGACGACCATGAGGATCATCATGGTGACCTGAACTTCGAAGTCACCCCACCCGTGAACGGTCATCAGGGGCTTCTTGAAGACGGACCAGGCGTAAACCGTCCCCAGGCAGAGCTGCATGATGATGGCAGCCCCTGCGATCAACCAACGTTTGCTTTCCAGATTTTCTTGGCTCATGGAATGATTCCTCTTTTGCTCTCCTGTACTCCCAATACAAAAATAAGGGGCTGGAAACGCCCGGTCACTGCCCCCAGCCCGTGATGCCCGGCTGAATGGGCTCGATCTTCGTACCGCGTGGTCACCTTGTAGCCCGCACTTCTCAGCGCCTTGCAGAGCTCAAGGATGTTGTCGGTGTTCACCCGGAGCACGGAAAAACGCGTCTCCGGGTCGTTCCGGTTCAAGGTGGAGACCATGGAGATGATCGAAAGTCCCATGTCCTTCACGATGCCCGCGATGTTTGAGATCTCGCCCATGTCGCTCGCGATCGAGAGCTCGATGCGGGAGCTCGGCGTCCCCACGCCCATCACCTCGAGCAGGACATTGAGCATGTCGCTGGTGGTGATGATCCCCACCAGCTCGTCGTTCTTCACGACTGGCAGGCAGCCGATCTTCCTCTCGTTGAGGGTCGGCAGCCTCCTCGACGGGTGTTTCAGGGCTCACCGTCGCGGGGTTGCGCGTCATGATGTCCCCGGCCTTCATCTCCGAGAGCAGGTAATTCAGTTCATGGATGGACAGGGTACTCGCCGGCGAGGCGGAATTCTCGCGGATGTCTCCGTCCGTGATGATGCCGACGACCTTTTTCCCCTCCACGACCGGCACTTGGTTGATGTTCTTCTCCCGGAGGAGATTGCGCACGTGGAGAACACTCGAGTCTCTCGACACCGTAATGACGGTTCTCGTCATGCGCCGCCCGACAAACATACCTGCCCCTGTTATGACTCCTTATCGGTCGCCGTCCCGCCCGTGATGCCGCCCATGGCAAGGGCCATTTCTTTGAGTTCCCTGGCCGTCAGTTTCTCCAGGGGTGTTCTCTTTCCATCTCGGCGCTCCTCCTCTGCAGGGAGGGCAAAAGAGCAGACCGGCAACGGCGGCATGAGTGCCGCTGCACCGTCATCATTGCACGATCATGAAGAATCTGTAAGCGAGCGGGTTAATATACCAAAGGGCACCGGGAAAATCAAATCCTCAAATCCTATGTTGAAAACAGGAGCTGCCGGACCTCGGTGCGGATTGCCTGACGAACCGTCGGGGCAAGGGTTCTCCCGTGGGGACTCAAGTCCAAGGTCCGGACGATCGACTTGCGTCTCGGGGAGGCATGCTGAGGACTCCCGACGTGGAAAGACGGGGGTAACGCTGTCGGTGGGTGCTTTTGAAGGCTTGATCCGTTTCGCGGGGCTTCCCGGCAAGGAAAGAACAACCATGATAGCGCCTCCTCCCGGTATGCGCCCGCGTCAACTGCCTGCCTAGATGTCTTCTTCTGCGGGTATAATCAATTTCCGATTTACATACAGCGGGTCGCTGAGTTTGATCTTGTTGACCTTCATGAGGGCCGCGATGGACGTGTTGTGTTTCGAGGCGATTTTCTCGAGGGTGTCGCCCTTCTTTACCACGTAGGTCGCGGCTTTCTTCTGGGGCTTCGCCGCCGGTTTCTTCTCGGCCGCGGCCTCCTTTCCCTTTTCCTTCTCCGCCGCGGGCACCTTGAGCTTGCGGTCGACCCAGAGGGGGTCCTTGGGCTTTATGTTGTTGAGCTTGGCAAGCTCGGCCACGGTGGTGTCATGTCGGGCAGCGATTTTTTCCAGTGTGTCGCCTTTCTTGACCCGGTATGTCGTGAGCTTCTGCGCCGGCTCGGCCGCCGAGGCTTTCTTAACGTCCGGTTTTTGCCCTTTCGCCGACGCCGCAGGCTCCGCCGGGAGATCCTCGTCAGGCTTCTCGACGGGCACCTTGAGCTTGCGCCCCGCAACCATCGGTTCGTTGGGCTTGAGATTGTTGAGCGTCCGGATGGAGCGCACCGTCGTGTGATGCTGCAGGGCGATCTGCTCCAGCGTATCCCCTTTTTTCACCTGGTACGTGATGACCTCCGGGGCGGTCTTCTCCTCCTCCCTGACGGGCGGAGCGGGCACTTTCAGCTTCCGGTCGACCCAGAGGGGATCCTTGAGCTTCATGTTGTTGAGCTTGAGCAGCTCCGCCACGGTCGTTTCATGGCGCACTGCGATCTTCTCCAGGGTGTCTCCCTTCTTTACCCGATAGGTGACCGTGCCGTTCTTCTTTGCCTTTGCCGGCTCGGCCGCCGAGGACTTGCGCTCCTCGGCCTGTTCGGCCTTCGCTGCGGCCTTCGCTGCAGCCTTCTTCGGCACCGGCGCCGCATCGTCCTCCCCTGCCTTTTCGATGGCCCGCCCTTCCCTCTGGCGGGGCTTTTCCGCCTTCTCGTCCTTCTTTGCGGCCGCAGACCCCGTTTTGTCCTTCGCCCCGGCAACCTGAACCGCGACGGGCGGCTGTCCCGAGGGGACGAACTTCACGATGGCCTTTGCGATGGCCCCGGCCACTTCGTCCTGGAAGGCCGGCGTCCGGAGCAGCTTCTCCTCCGTCGGGTTCGAGATGTAGGCCGTCTCGATGAGCACCGAGGGGATCTCGGGCATCTTGAGGACGCGGAAGGGCGCCCCCTGGACCTGAGTGAATTTAAGGTAGTTGATATCGGAGATGTTGCGCAGCGAAAGTTGCGCAAGCTCGCGGGAGCGGTTGACGGTGTTGGTCATCACCATGTCGAGGGTGATGATGTCGGATTCGTCGATGCTGTCGTCGCTGGCCCCGCCCATGACATCGGCGAGGTTCTCCTTGCGGGCCAGCAGCCTCGCCGCCTCGTTCGTCGCGCCTCCCGTGGATAGGATGTAGGCCGAGCCGCCCCGGACCGTGCGGTTGCGCACTGCGTCGGCATGGATGCTGACGAAGGCGTCGGCGCCGTAATCCCGGGCGATCTTGAGACGCTTTTTGAAGGGCACGTAGTAATCCCCCGTACGGGTCAGGAACGCCCGGTAGCCCTCGCGCTTGTTGAGGTTGTCATGGAGCTTTTTTGCAATCTTGAGGACGACGTCCTTCTCGCGGGTGCCCATCTTCCCGACGGCGCCCGGGTCTTCACCGCCGTGGCCCGCGTCGATGACGATGATCCTCGCCTTCTGGAGCTTCTTGACCTCCTGCCGGCTGAGGCTCTCCTTCTCTTCGACCTCGGGGAACTGCAGGTCGATGACGATGCGGTTGGGCTTTTCCAGGAACTGCTTGAGCTTGAAGACCTTCGCCTCCACGTCCTGCGTCAGGGTCAGCTCGATGCGGACGCTCTCGTCGGGCAGGGTGACAACTTCAATCTTCTCGACGCCGGCCTTGTTCAGGAAGCTCTGGAGGGGGACGTCCTCGGCCACGTCGGCATTCTTCACGGTGAGGGTGATCCTGCGGCCCTCCTTCGACACGACGTAGGTCGCCTCTCCGCTCGTGTCGATGACCACCCTCGTGTAATCCGGGGCGGCCCAGTGACGGATGTTGGAGACATAGATGAGCCCGAAGGCAGGGGTAACCAGAACCCCCGTCAGGAGAAGGATTGCGGGCAAGAGCATGCGGAAAAGTCTGATCATGTTGAAACCAATAGACCTCAAACGCGCTGAATCTATCAGATTTCCGGCGGTTACACAACACCGGCATTTAGAAAATCTGTTGACAGAATCGGCCCAAAGTGCCATTTACACATGCAATTTTCGCAGGAGCCGCGCATGCTGATTCGGGATTTGTTCGGTCAAAAAAAGAGAACGCTCTCCTTCGAGGTCTTCCCGCCCGTGCGGGAGGGAAACCTGGAGAGCCTGTTCAAGACCGTCGCCGAGCTGAAGGAGCTCAAGCCCGATTTCATCTCCGTGACCTACGGCGCCGGCGGCGGGACGCGGGACAAGACGATCGAGATCGCCTCGCGTGTGCAAAACGAGTTCGGCAGCGAGGCCCTCGCCCACCTGACCTGTGTGGCCGCGACGCGGGACGACATCGCCCGCATTGTCGAGGAGATGAAAAAGCACAACATCGAGAACATCCTGGCCCTGCGCGGCGACCCGCCCAAGGGCGAGGAGAAATTCGTGAGGCCCGCGGGGGGCTTCGGGTTCGCCAACGAGCTGGTCTCCTTCATCCGCGAGTTGAACGGCTTCTGCATCGGTGTGGCCGGCTACCCCGAGGGGCACCCCGAGGCGTCGAGCTTCGACGACGACCTGAAGAACCTGAAGAAGAAGGTCGATGCCGGGGCCGACTTCATCGTCACCCAGCTTTTTTTCAACAACGACGACTTCTACCGTTTCCGGGACCGGGCGCTGGCATTGAAGATCAACGTGCCGATCATCCCCGGCATCTTCCCGATTCTGAACTACAAGCAGGTGCTGCGGATTACGGAGCTCTGCGGGGCGAAGATCCCCTCGGCGCTGGGCGAGAAGCTCTGCTGGCTCAAGGACAAGCCCGAGGACGTCGAGAAGTACGGCATCGAGTACGCCCAGAAGCAGGCCAGGGATCTCCTCCTCAACGAGGTCCGCGGCCTTCACATCTGCACGATGAACCAGAGCCGGGCGGCCCGAAAGATCGTCCGGGAGCTGGGGCTTTAAATACTAGTGGCTTTTTTCGGTCACGACGGTATAATGAAATCCGTTCTGCCCGGGGAAGGAATCCCCGGGCATTGCCAGTCTTATCACCGGGAAAACACGGGCGGTTAGCTCAGTAGGATAGAGCGTTGGTCTCCGGAACCAAAGGTCCTGGGTTCGAGCCCCAGATCGCCCGCCAATAACTACAAGGGCCTCAGAGGAATTCTGAGGCCCTTTTTTTAGTTCCTTGACCGGCATTGACAGAGAACCCCATCGCCTATATAAATACTCAAAGCATACAGAAGGGGGATACCATGCAAACCGCCAAAAAGGAAATCAACAAGCTGCTCAGGTCCCTGCCCGAAGACTGCTCGATGGAAGACATCCAGTATCATATCTATGTCCTCCAGAAGGTCGGGCGGGGATTGCAGCAGGCCGATGAAGGTCGGGTGCTTTCGGCAGAGGCAGTGGAAAAAAGGATGAAGAAATGGCTCGGACGATAGTATGGACCAACGAAGCCGTTTCCGATCTCGAGGCGATAGCCGACTACATAAGCAGGGACTCTGCTGCTTACGCGGCGGCAGTCGTCCGTGAACTGTTGGATGCAGGGAATTCCCTGGACAGGCTCTCACAGAGAGGTCGTATCGTTCCCGAGACGCAACTCACGACAATCCGGGAACTGATCGTCGGGGAATACCGTCTCATCTATCGGGTTGAAAGAGTCAGGATCGTCATCGTCACGATCGTCCACGGTAGAAGAGACTTACGGAAGCTCTGGTCAAAGGGAAATAGAGACAAGAAGACTTGAGGTCCTGTTGTCTGCGAATTAAGACAAAGCGTTGGTCTCCGGAACCAAAGGTCCTGGGTTCGAGCCCCAGATCGCCCGCCAATAATCAAAGGGGTTAGCAATTTGATTGCTAACCCCTTTTCTGTTTCCAACCCACAGACATTATTGAACAGGCAACAAAAAATGCCTCAGACGTCATTCCCGCGAAGGCGGGAATCCACCGATGACTGGATACCGGATCAAGTCCGGCATGACAGGGTTGAGTTGTCTAGTTGCCGCAGAAATAGATGCCGAGCAGGTGCTCATTCCCAATGAGAATTTGATATTTCATTCGCAATCGGGTATTATTCTTCCAGTTCGTTCTTTGTCGGCAACTGGTTAACGATCCAACGAACATCCCCCGAACCGGAGGATGCCATGAAAGAAGCACATTAAACCCCGTCACTCGGAAGAGAGCGGGGTTTTTTATTTCCGTGGGGATGCAACAGGCGCGTAGATGAAAATAAGGCAATCCTGATCGACCACAAAAGGAGGGACATGACATGGCCAAGGCAATCAAAGTGAAGCAGCTTTTTTTCTCATTGCCCAACAATGTTGGACTGCTCATGGAAATCACAGAGGCGCTCGCGAAAGCCAAAATCAACGTTGAAGCAATCTGCGCCTACGCATGGGAGGAGTTGGAGGCATCTTTCATGATCGTGACCGACAACAATGCCAAGGCAAAGAAGGTGCTCTCCAAGATGGGGGCCAAGGTGGAGCTGCAGGACGTTCTGGCCGTGGAAGTGCCGAACAAGGTGGGCGAGCTGCACAAACTCACGAAGAGCATCGCTTTTGCCGGCATCGATATCTACTTTGTGTACGGAAGCCCGGCGAAAGGGAAAATGACCCTGATTTTCCAGACGGAGAACGACAAAAAGGCCCTGAAGGCGCTCGCAAAATGAAACGGATAAAACCCCGGCCCGAAGCCGTGGTTTTTTAGGAAAAGGAACCCTGGGAGGGTGAAAGATGAAAAAATTTCTCACCGGTGTTGTCTGTCTGGCGGCAATTGTGGCTACATCGGTTGTCCTTTTACCCGCGGCTGCCGTAAAAATCGCGGTGCGGTTGTCGAAGCCTCGGGATCGAGCAAAAAAGGACAGTCCCCGCGCTGTAGCGAACCCATCTTCCAGCAGATTGCTGACGGAAGCGCATAAAATACACGGTTGAATGCGGTTCTCAAAACCGCTCAAGGCATCACTTCCGCGAAAAGAAGAAGGGGGACCTCTAAAGATTAGCCCTTGCCTCGGAGCGCCCGCCAATAAAAAGGGACATCCTGCGCATTGCAGCTGTCCCTTATTTTTTACCTTTCGTGGCGGTCGAGTAACGGGATGATTCACCCTCACCCCGACTCTTTCATCAATGGAAGGGAAGCATTCACCCTCACCTCAATCCTCTCAAGGGAGAGGAAAAGGGGGATCAGGGTAGGGTTTTTCCTGAGGCGCCCCCGGTCATGACTGCAAGGCAGCGTTTTCCTTTTCCCGCTTTTCCTCTTCCCATTTGACCGGAATATTACAGCCGGGACAATATCCCGAGTGATATTTGGCCATCTCAGCGGCAGTACCACTGACAGGTACCCCCTTGTACGGGCATCCTGGTTTGTGGCCTGCGGTATCTTTCCATTTCGTCATTTCCATAATCATCTCATTTCCTCGATGGAATTCCATCGCTTGTATCCAGATTTTCGATATGGGATTATACGTTAACACGTTGGTGCTCACTGAACAACATAAAAAAGGAGACGGCGGGCGATGGGCCTGCCGCATACGGGACAGGGCTCGTTTTCTTTCGTAATGCCTGCTTTCATGGCTGACGGGGGTTATACCCCAGTTCTCAAGGCCTGGACTACATCGGTCATCGAGGTCTCCGTCCCCACGTTTCCCGGAAAGACGATATAGCTCATCCCCGGAAATCGCGAGCCCTCGCCCAGGCGCCAGACGGGTACACCCGGTATGATCTGCCCCATGACAACGGCCCTCTGGACGCCCAGGGCCTTTGCGGCGATATCATGGGACGTGATGCCCCCCTTGGCCAGGATGTAGCGCGGTGCAACCTTGATCCCCCGCACGATCTCGATGAGAGCGCCCGCCACGTCGGCCTGGATCCGGATGCTCTCCTCGGCCGTTGCACCCGTCACCAGGTCGCGGCTCGTGTAGATCACCGTGTCGCAATTCTGCCCGATCGAGCGGTTTGCCTCGTTCATCACCCCTTCGATCTCGCCCCGCCCGTCCCCGGAGAAAAGTCGTCCGACGCGCAGCTCGACGCCGTGAACACCGGCATGCTTCAGCAGATGGGCAAGCTGGCGCGAAGACATGGGAACGAAAGAACCCACGACGATGAGACCGCAGCCGTTTTGCGGCGAGGCGAAATCCCCCGCGCCCAGAAACGGGCGCGGCGCAAGGCCGATGAGCGCGGGAATGATGGCCGCGGCCGACCGGAAGAGAAACCGCTTTCCCTTCTCTATGGCCAGATAGACGGCCAGCGCTACGACGTCCATATCGCTTCGCTCGCAGGCATTGACGACGCAGAAGCTGCCGTCGCGGCACCCGGTCAACTTCGCGGCAACGGCCCCCGGCCCTCCTCTGCGGATGTCCTCAAGCGTGATGGAGCAGACATCCTCGCGGGCGACGGCATCGCCCATCTTCTCGCAGATGTACTCTTTCAGGTTCGACGAGGCAAAGCCGAAGGAGGGATCCTTTGCATAGGGGGTCTTGGCTGCCGGGACCAGCACGTCGCCCTCCTTCACGTAGTGGATATCATCGATCGTGAACCGCCCCCCCTCGAAAAAAGCGGGGATGCAGAGCTTCACCGCATTCTGCCACCCGAATTCGGCGGTGAGCGTCTCGATATCGGCCCGGAAGTGTCCGCGCAGGGTCGAGTCGCTGCGGCTGATGACCATGAAACGGCGACCCGCCTGAGAGGCTGCATTTATGACATTGCGGTCCACCTCGCGGTTGAGCTCGATTGCCTCCCGCGCGGGCAGGCTTCTGGAATTGGTGAGGATGAAGAAGCAGGGGCTGCGCTCGAACTCGTCCCTCAGGGCCTCGACGGGCCAGGCCGTGAGGATCGGGATGTCATGGACCGTCTGGCAGCCCGTCGGGTCGTCGTCCATCACGATGAGCGTCGAGTTCGCCCTGGCGAATGCCTCCCTGATTGCGGGAAGGAGGTTTTCCTTCCAGGGCGGGGGAAGCTTATCGATTGTTTCGCGGTAGGGCAGTCTCATGATTGAAAGCCACGGTCATTACCGATTGCGATTCGAATATGAGTTTGAGCTTGGTATCGTGGCTACTCTCCTAATACAAAATGGAGTCGAAATTGCGAGGAGCGGAAGCGACAAAGCAATCTTCGATTATAGGATTCTGAATCGTTGATTGCCACGCCTCGCGGGGCTCCGGCTCGTAAATGACCTATTGGATTATCGTGTTTCTTAACCGAAAGTCTGCGGCTTGGGCCTCGTTAATCCTCTATCGCAATGACCCTTGCCGGCGCCCCGTCGCCGCCTTCGATCTTGAGCGGCAGGGCGATGACCTTCACCTTCGGTTTCCGGATCTCTTCCAGGTTGCAGAGGCCCTCCACGAGGACAATGTCGCCGCCCAACAGGATCCGGTGGACGGCCTGCAGTTCCTCCCGGTCCGTCAGGATGGCCACCGACGGCGGTTCGACGCCGATGAGCCTGACCTTCTTCTCGACGCACCACCGGGCCAGCTCCCGGCCGATCCAGGGCAGCGCCGTCCGGTAGTTCTCGGCGTCGATGAACCGGTGCCAGCCTGTCCGGAAGAGAAGGCCCTCGCCTGCGGTCAATTTGTCTTTCACGTCCTTCAGGTGCTCGATCCCGATCATCATGCTGTCCGTGACGGCAGGCGCGTCGATCACCCAGGCATCGGCGAAGAAGTGCTCCGGGGGGATCCGGTCGATGGTCGTGTCATTGACTCCGAAGTGAAGCGGCGCGTCCATGTGGGTGCCCGCGTGGGAATAGAGGTGGAGCATCCGGGCGTTCCAGCCGTCTTTCTCGAGCACCTTGAAGGCCTCGAAGGTGACACCTCGCATCCCGTCTTTCATGGAAACGGTCAGGTCGATGATTCGGGACATGGTTGCTCCTGAGAGAGTCAAAAATCGACAGGGGAAAAGCTCTCTGCTGCAAAAGGAAGGGAGCGTTCACCCTCACCCCGACCTCGTTCGTGGTTCGACAAGCTCACCATGACCTCTCACGACACCGCTCTCCCCTCAAGGGAGAGGGAGACTGCAGGGTGTATGTCCCCGAAAAAAACAAGAACATGGTCTCTATACGATGTCGAGGTTTTCGGCCACGCGCCGGGCGATCTCGCCGGTTGTCGCCTTCCCGCCCAGATCGGCGGGCAGCGCCCCCTCGGCTGTTGCCTTGTCCATGGCCTTCACGATCTGCCGCGCCGCCTGCAACTCACCCAGGTGCTCGAGCATCAGGGCCCCCGACCAGATCGTGCCGAAGGGGTTGGCGATCCCCCTGCCTGCAATGTCGGGCGCCGAGCCGTGAATGGGCTCGAACATCGAGGGATAATCCCTCTCGGGATTGATGTTGCCGCTTCCGGCCAGCCCCAGGCTCCCCATCAGCGCACCGCCCAGATCGCTCAGGATGTCGCCGAAGAGGTTTGTCGTCAGCACCACGTCGAAGATCTCGGGGCGCAGGACAAAGCTTGCCGCCGCGTTGTCGATGTACATCTGCTGGTGCTCCACATCGGGGTATTGCGCCGCCACCTCGCGGATAACGCGGTCCCAGTAGGTGAGGCTGTGGATGAGCGTGTTGGACTTCGTGATGTGGTGGACCCGTTTGCGGCGCTTTCGCGCCAGTTGGAACGCGTAGTGGGCGATCCGCTCGATGCCCCTGCGGGTGAAGATGCTCGTGTCGATGGCAAGCCCCCCGGCCTCATCGGGCTGGATCTGCTTTCCCGCCTGTACGAATTCGCCCTCCACGTTCTCGCGGATCACGACGAAGTCGATGGGCTTGTCCGTCCGCAGGGGGCGCGCAACGCCGGGCCAGGTCCGCACGGGACGGTAGTTCACGTATTGCATGAACCCGGTGCGCACCTTGAAGGTGAAGTCCTTTGCCGGCAGCGTGTCGTCCACATCGGGCAGGCCCACGGCCCCGAAATAGACGGCGTCGAATCTGCGCAGGATGTCCAGCCCGTCTTTCGGCATGAAATGGCCATGCTTCTTGTAGTAGCCGGCACCCCATTCGAAAGTTGTTGTCTCGATGGAAAATCCAAAATGATCGGCCGCCCTGCCCAGCACGAGCAGACCCGCAGGGATGACCTCGGGACCCACCCCGTCACCGGGAACGGCGGCGATTCTGTATGTTTTCATGGTTCCTCACTTCGGGAGATTATGCCAGCGGGTCTTGCCCGTCAGCCAGTTCGGGATGCCGATCCTGTCTTTTTCGGCGTGGTAGTAGTAGGCACTCCCGCGGAAGGGGTCGAAGACCTGCACGAGGGGAAATTCGATGACGTTTGTGTTCTGAAGCGCGATGCCGTTGAGCACGGCGGTGTTCTTCACGATCTCCCAGCAGGCGGCGGCGTTGACCATGGAGACGAAGATCTTGCAGTTGCGCGGGGGGATCTCGCCGCGCTGGACCTTCTGGAGTGTCTCCGGGTAGAGTCTCTCGGCGCGCCCGGGGAACATGTAGATCCGCATGAACTTTGGCAGGATGGCCTTGTAGTCGATCTCGAGGGCATCGGTGCCCTCCGTCCCGAAGCTGCCCACGCTCTCCAGCGAGACGCGACCCGTGTGGGTAAGGGTGCTGACGGCCCAGCAGTTCGACGTGCCGGGGCCCACGACCATGCGCTTTCGAAGGCGGTGGCAGACCCGCGGGATCAGGAAATTGGCCTCGATGTCCGTCATCCCCAGGGCCACGATGTCCACGCCCGCGATGACCTCCGCAAGCCAGGCCTCGTCGTTTTTCGTGACCCTGCGGCAGTGGACGGTCACGTCGCAGTCGGGGTTGAGTCTCTGCAGGTATTCTTTCCAGGCCTCGGGTTTCGTCTTCCCGACGGAATCCGGCATGAAGGGCAGGCGGTTGAGGTTGGTGGCCTCGACGACGTCGAAGTCGATGACGACGAAGCGCTGGAAGCCCGTCCGGACCAGAAAGTCGAGGACGGCGCCGTTTCCCCCGGCCCCTGCCACGAGGATACGTGTCCGTCCGATCGCTTCGGTGAGCTCATCGGTGAAATTGACGATTCCCTTCTGCCGGTCGACGAGTTCTTTCCACATGATTCCGCATCCCCTGTGGGATCCCAACTCCCCTTTCCCTTATTTTCGCTCTTCCTCGCTTCCGATCTTCCGCTCTTCACGGACAATCACCGGAAGGCGTTCGTCCTGTTTCCCCCCCCCCCCCGCAAAAAGGTCTCGCAATCAACTCGTTGCCGCACCGGCCAGCCGGTACTCCTCCTCGAGGATGGCGATCACGTCATGCCCGGCCTTGGCCAGGATGTTCGTCTTTTTCGCCCCGAAATAATACAGATCCTCCGTCGTCATCGGTGAGTGGCTGCGTAGCAACCAATCGACGATGGCCGGCTCGTCTTCGTTCTGAAAAAACCAGCGGTAGAGGTTCCGCCTGCCCTTTGCCCCGGCATAACGCTCCCGGTAGCGCTCCTTCATCGTCTCGAGATTGAGGCGTGCGTAGGAGACCTGCTGGCCCGTCTTCGGGCTCAGGCGGGGCGCCTCGGACACCTCGTCAAAGAGCAGGAAGCGCGAGTAGAAGTCCCTGTGGTGGGCCATGACAGAGGCGACGATGTCGGTGCGCTCGAGCAGATGGAGCTGCCAGGTGGCCAGCCGGTAGAGGTGCATGGCCAGCTCGGGGGGGATGCCCCCGGGCTCCTCCGTCACGACAAGCGAGGAGATTTCGCTGAGACGACGCCCGGCCTTCCGGAGATCGGCCAGCGGCTCCGGGAAGATTCGGTCCGTCGGGAGCCCCAGACGCGAGTCGGGGATCACCGTCACCGAACCCGCGAGCATTCCTTCCTTCTCGGCCAGAAAAATCATCGTACCGGGGTGCAGGTGGTGGATCGTGCACCACAGGCCGCTGTCTCGCCCGTAGCGCAGCTCGTATCCTTCCCGGATGTAGACATCGTAGACAAGCCGGAAGGCCTTCTCCCGAAGCTCCCTCGTGTTGGCAACGAGGATGCGCCATTGATTTTCCGCCCCGTACCGGTATTCAAAATTGTTGTTCAAATGTTCTCTCCTGATTTCACAATGGCCCCTAGGGTATGGCAAAGGCCACCCCTGTCAATACCGTGTTGCCTGTTTTCGCTCTTTCAAGAGTATGAAAGAATGCGATTTTCATGTAGGATGAGGTGAATTTTTAGCGAATTCTCTCTCGAAAGGAGACAGGCATGGAACTGGAAGCCGCCATACGGGGAAGACGAAGCATCCGGAAGTTCAGACCCGACGCGATCCCGAGGAAGCTCCTCGAGGAGCTCCTCGAAACCGCCCGCTGGGCCCCTCCTGGGGAAACACCCAGCCCTGGGAGATCTACGTGATCATGGGGATCCCTGGAGGCCTTCCGCAAGGCCAAATGTGCAAGCTGGCCGCCGCGGAGCCGCTGCGCAACGATGTCCCCATGCCCGAGAAATGGCCGGAGCAGATGAAAGCGCGGTACATGGAGGTCGGCAAGTCGGTCGTTACATCCCTGGGGCTCAGGCGGGAGGACAAGGAGGGACGTAACCTGCATCAACTGAACATGGCCGCCCTCTTCGGCGCACCCTGCCTCATCATCGCCGCCGTCCCGACAGACGTCCTCGTCGAGTATGCCATGCTGGATGTAGGCCTGCTCATCCAGACGATTGCACTCACGGCCCACGACAGGGGACTGGGACCTGCATCATGGCAAGTTCCGTCCATTACGCCGATCTGCTGCGAAGGCACGGGAATCCCGGTAGACAGGCGGATCATCATGGGGGCCGTCATCGGGTACCCGGAGCGTGAAGCCCCCATCAATCAGTTCGACCGTCAAAGGGCCGGAATGGACGCCTTCGTAAAGTGGGTCGGATAAGGGACAGGAATACGTGACTGAGCAGCGCCTCTCCCGGTCCGGCTATCTCTTCGCCGCCCTTGCGGCCCTCTGCTGGGCCTCTTCCGGCACGGCGGCCAAGTTCCTGTTTTTCAACGGCATCACCGCATTCGAACTGGTGCAACTGCGAACAACGATCGCCACGGTCATCGTTTTCTGTTGGATTCTTTTTCACAACCGCCCCCTGCTCGTGATCGGAACCGGGCGACATTGCCTATTTCGTCACCCTCGGCGTCGTTCTCGCGGCGGTTCAGTTCACCTATCTTTTCGCCATCAGCAAGATCCAGGTGGCTGCCGCCATCCTGATCCAGTACCAGGCGCCCATCTTCGTCGCCCTCTACACGCTGTTCTTCCTCGGCACAAAGCTTCCGCCTATTGTATTTGCCGCCATGGCCGGCTCCCTTTTCGGCTGCTACCTCGTCGTGGGGGGCTACAGCATGGATTTGCTGGACATGAACCGCGCAGGCGTGCTCTCGGCGCTCGCCTCGGCCGTCACCTTTGCATGGTACACCGTGCGATGCGAGTACGGGATGAAGCGATACCCTCCCTGGACGGTCGTCTTCTACGGGCTTCTGTTTGCCGCCGTGACCTGGAACATCTTTCACCCGCCCCTGAGCGCGTTTCTTCGCCCCTCGGGCTTCGCGCAGTGGGGATGGGTCCTCTTCATCGCCTTCTTCGGCACAGTGCTGGCGTTCATCTGCTACACCGAGGGCATTAACAGGATCGGCGCCGCGCGGGCCAGCATCACGGCCACACTGGAGCCGATCACGGCGGGGTTCATCGCCTGGCTCCTCCTGGGGAGACAATGGAGCTGTGGCAGATCCTGGGCGCCGTCCTCGTCATCGCCTCCGTCATCGGGATGCAGGCAAGCAGAACGCCGGGAAAAAACAGCTGAGAGCCCCCTTGACTTTTTTCCGGCTGGCCCCATCTTTATAATAAGAACACTTCATGGATTCATCCTTACCGGGCAGCGCACCAGGCGGCTGATCACATCCCGACGAGACCCTGAAGAGGCTTCGCCCGGAGATAGGGCGAAAAGCAACCCGTCAAGCTTCCTCGAAAATCATTAACCCGGTATCTCGTCTCATCGTTTAGCGGATGTTTAACCATTCAACAGGATTCACCCGGTTGCCTGCCCGGCGATGTCCTCGCCCGGTTCTAGGCGGAACGGCAACAGAGTGACGTTTAATTCCTGAAAGCGGCAAGCACAAACCTTTAACCCTGAAAAGGAGGGTCGCCATGTCACTATTTGGAATCCAGGTCTCCATAATGGTGCACGTCCTGTTCGGCGTGCTGGGGATCATCCTGGCGGTGGCACTTCTCGTGTATGTCCTGAATGCGGAGCGAGAAGAACATCCACAGGATCCGCAGCCTGAGCCTTACACGGCTCTGTCCATGATCCTGTCCTACGTCATCGGCGGCTGGTGGTACGTCATCCATTATCCTGCCGAAAGAGCCATCATCCGGGCGGGGCAGTGGTCCTGGGCGCATACGTTTTTCATGGAGTGGAAGGAGCACGTGTTCTTCGCACTGCTTTTCCTGAGCATCCTTCTGCCGATCATCGCCTACCGCAACGACCTCATGGTGCCTGAAAACCGCAAACTGCTTCTCGTTGCCACGCTGCTGGTCGTTCTCATCGGACTCGCCGTGGACGGTTCGGGAGCCATCATCAGCAGGGGCGTCATCGTGGGATACATGGGGAGGGTTGCGCCATGACAAACACAACACTGGACAAAACGACGATCGGGTTCGGCCTCTCCACGGCCGTCATGAGCATCCTCAGCGCGCTGCTGGTCATCTTCAAGGAAATGACGCCGCCTTTCAAGAAAGCGATGGCGGACACGATGGGGCACCACTGGACGACCCACGGGGTGGTCGTCCTGGGGCTTTTCATCGTGCTGGGGTTCGTGTTCGCAAGCGCGGTCAAGCCGGGGTATTGGAACGCCGGCAAGCTGGGCAGTACGATCTTATGGTCGGTGATCGTCAGCAGTATCGCCATCGCGGCGTTCTACATTCTGCACTGATTGTGTGACAGGCTGAAAGAGCCCTCGCGAGTGAACTACCCGGCAGCAAGCCACGGGGTATCAAACAAGGATGTCATGCCCGTGAAAACGGGCATCCAGAAATCCATCCTGGATTCCCTCTTTTGAGGGAATGACAGGTTCGATGCGAGCTTCGGGGAATTGTACCCGCAGTGACTAAAATTAAAATAAAGACAGGACGCCCCTCCATTCCAGCTTGAACAGCAGGGGGCGGTCTGTCTTTATTTTTTTGTCATCCCCATCGCTTTCTGCTAAGGTTTTCCACGACGATACCTCGACGGGCTGATGCACAACAGGTCAGTTCTTTACACCCCCATCCAAGGAGCTCACCATGGCAAGACTGAAGAGTCACGGAAGAATGAAAACGCCTGCCCTTGTCATCGTCGTTGCAGGATTTTTTATCGTCTTGGCGGGTCTGTTTTCCTGTTTGAACCGGGCCGGCGCCGACAATCAGGACACTGAAGGAGCGAAGAAAGCATTTGCCGAGGCCGCAGTAGTCCTGTTCCACCCCCGCTGCATGAACTGCCACCCTTCGGGGGATGCGCCGCTTATCCGGGACGACTCGCAGACCCACATGTTCAACGTCAAGCGCGGCCCCGAGGGCAAGGGGGCCGGGGCCATGAACTGCACGCTGTGCCACGGGGAGACAAACAAACCCGGAGGGGCGCCCGGTGTGGCCAACTGGCACATGCCGCCGGAGAACATGCCCATGGTCTTCCAGGGCCGTCACGCCCGGGGAGTTGTGCCGCCAGTTGAAGGACCCGAAGAAAAACGGCGGCAGGACGGGGGAGCAGGTTATCGATCACCTCGCGAAAGACCCCCTGGTCCTGTGGGGATGGAACCCCGGCGAGGGACGGACGATGCCGAAGATGAGCCACAAGGAGTTCTCGGCGAAGATGAACGAGTGGGTGAAGAAAGGGGCGGCGTGCCCGGAGTGAACGCCCCGGAAGAGCGGAAGTCAGGAAGAGCAGAAGATCGGATAAGAGAAAAACGATAAAAAAGCAGGCGGAGAGAATTCCGCCTGCTTTTTTCGTTCCGCTCGGTGTTCTATGAAATGACCTTCCGGAGGGCGTCGAGGAAGCGCTCGACGTTTTCCTTCCTGGCCGTGTGGCCCATGAGGCCGATACGCCAGATCTTCCCGGCCAGGGGCCCGAGCCCGCCGCCGATCTCGATCTTGTCCTCGCTGCGAAGGCTGCGCCGGGCGGCAAGCTCATCGACGCCTTCCGGGCAGTAGGCCGTGTTCAGCATCGGGAGCCTCCTGGTTTTGTCGACGACCATTTTGAGGCCCATCCCCTCGAGGCCCTTCACGAGCATCTGGTGGGTGTCCCGGTGGCGCTTGAAGACCTGCACCGGGCCTTCCTCCAGGATGAGCAGCAGCGCCTGGTAAAGGGCGTAGATCATGTTCACGGGGGCCGTGTGGTGATAGACGCGGTTCTGGCTCCAGTAATTTGCGATCAGCGAGATATCCAGGTACCAGTTGGGGACCCTGGTCTTGCGCGCGCCCAGTCTGGCCATGGCCTTATCGGAAAAGGAAAGCGGGGCAAGGCCCGGCGGGCAGGACAGGCATTTCTGGGTCCCGCTGTAGAGGGCGTCGATCCCCCAGTCGTCCATGCGGACCTCGATGCCGCCCAGGCTCGTCACGGTGTCGACAAGGTAGATCGTGTCGGAGCCCTTCAGGAGGGCCCCGATCTCTTCCACGGGGTTGCACACACCCGTCGACGTCTCGGCGTGGACCACCGCCACGATCCGGTAGGTCTTTTCCTTCAGCTTTTTCGCCACGTCCTCCACGATGACCGGTGTGCCCCAGATGAACTCGAGGGCATCGACCTCCGCGCCGAGCCGGCTTGCGACCTCGCGCATCCTCACGCCGAAGACCCCGTTGATCAGGATCAGCACCTTGTCGCCGGGCTCGACGAGGTTGACGAAGCAGGCCTCCATGCCGGCCGAACCGGTCCCGGAGATGGGGACGGTCAGATTGTTCTTCGTGTTCAGGAGCGTGCGGAGGTGCTCCTTGAGTTCGTCCATGATCTTCAGAAAGTAGGGGTCGAGGTGCCCCAGGGTCTTCTTGCCGATCGCCTCGTAGACTTGCGGGGGCACGCAGGAGGGCCCCGGCCCCATGAGGAGAACCTCTTCAATGCCGTCGAGCATATTCTTCATCGCTTCATTCTCCTTTCCAGCAGTCGCACCGCTGCATCGCGGCAGGTCCCGTGCAATATGGCATATCTTGTATCTATCTTCAATCGAGGACCCCGTCACCCGGTTGACAGCTAACGGTGGAAAAGGGCCTGCCGCCCCTCCATGAAATCATGAAGTGAGGAAGATAGGAGGAGCAGATGACCGGAGTGGATGCAGGATTGCTTTTTCTTCTTGTCCGCTCTTCCTCGCTTCCGATCTTCCGCTCTTCGCCACGTTATGCCCCGGCCGACAGCGCGCTAGTCCCTGGGAACGAGAACGATCTCTATCCGCCTGTTTTTCGCACGCCCTTCCGCCGTGTCGTTCTCCGAGACGGGGCGGTACTCCCCGAAGGCGGCTGCAGACAAGAGGGCGGGATCGACGCCGAGCCGCTGGAGATACCGGGCCACGTTGATGGCGCGGGCCGCCGAGAGCTCCCAGTTCGAGGGAAACGCCCGGGCGAGCGCGCCGCCGATCTTGACATTGTCCGTGTGCCCCTCGACGAGGATCGCCTTGTCCTCCACCTGGCCGATGACCTCGGCCACCTTTTGGAGGACTTGTCTGCCCTCGGGCTTGATGTCGGCCCTCCCCGAATCAAAGAGGATGGCGTCGACCATGTTCACAGTGAGCCTCCCCTGGAGTTCGGTAATCGTCACCTGCCCCTCGGCGATTTCCGATTTCATTTTCTCGATCATCTGCGTATAGGTCTTGCTGACCTCCTGAACCTTTTCCTCACGGTTCTTTTCGATCTGACCGATCTGCTCCTGCTGGGACTGGACCTTCTTCACCAGTTCCTCGTTCTGCTTCCCGAGCCGCTCTACTTCTTCCTTGCAGGTGGCAAGCCCCTGCTCAAGGCTGCCGGCCTCTTCCACCTTTTTCAGATAGGTGCTTTCCTTGACTATGCACCCCGACACGGACAGGGCTAACATCCCGACGACCGCCAGAAGCCAACATTTTTTCATCATCTGCAATCCTCCCCTTTCAGGAGCGTGAACGATGCGAGAATCGGTTCCTCCGGTGAGCCCATGGATCGACCGGTCCCCGGCTACCCTCTTTGATAGGGAAAGGCCGGAATCCTGTCAAGCCTCATTTTGGCAGTGCAAAACGCCCTTTCCTTCCGCAATACTAAGGATGAGGCTGCCTGCCACAAAAGGCTTGATTTCTCCTTTTATCTGGTATAAAAGTACAGGTTCAAAAATTTCATATTCAGGCACTCCTTGCCCGGACCCTGTGCCCGGGCTATAGAGCCGAAAGGAGGTCAAAAGACTTGAAGCGTTACGAAACTCTGTTCATCGTCCAGTCCGAGCTGCCCAGCGAGGACATCACCGCCATCATCGACCGATACAGCAAGATCATCACCGACATGAAGGGGACGGTCCTGAAGGTCGAGAGATGGGGAAAGCGAAAGCTCGCCTACCTCATCCGGAAGCAGGCCCGGGGGTTCTACATCCTCATCGATTTCGCCGGCAGGCGCGAGATCGTCGCAGAGGTGGAGAGGATCCTGAAGTTCGACGACAAGGTCCTGAAGTACATGTCCTTGAGGCTTTCCGACAGCATCACGGCGGAAGAGATCGAAAAAGAACTGGCAGGAACCCAGAAGGCCGACACTCCCCCGACTTCCATCATCCCGGCGCAACCCATTACAACGACAACGACAACGACCACGACGACGTCCGCGACGTCGGAAGCCACGACGGAGGGATAACAACATGAGAACGCCTTCAGACAGCACAACGGGCAGCCGACCCAGGACGGGGGGTCCGGGCGGAAGAGATTCGAGAGGACCGGGAGGCGGACCCGGAAGGCCGAAGTCCGACCGGAAAGTCTACCACCGGAGGAAGGTCTGCCGGTTCTGCACCGATTCGAACATGAAAATGTCCTACAAGGACATGGAAACCCTCCGGTACTTCGTGACGGAACGCGGAAAGATCATCCCCAGGCGCATCACGGGCAACTGCGCGCTCCACCAGAGGGCGCTGACGGTCGAGATCAAGCGCGCCCGTAACATCGCCCTGCTGCCCTACCTGGTGACGGAAAGCTGACAGCGGCGACCCCTGTGCGGAAACGGCAGGCGGCGGGTACGGTCTGAAACCGGCGATTCGAGGACAGCGTTCACTTGGATGTAGGCAAAAACTTCAACGTGAAGGAATTTATCCTGGGTGTTGGCATCACGACTGGTTTCTTTCTCCTCGTGGTTCTGAACCCCATTGTCGGTTTTATATTCAGCCTGTTCGCTCCGCTTCCGATCGCCTTCTTTTACTGGAAAATGGGGCGGGTTCCCGGGATCGCCATGTTCGCCCTGTCTTTCGGTCTACTCGTGGCCGTTTTCCGGATCGGCGGTTTCGTGGAAAGCCTCTCGTTTTTCCTGGTGCTCGGGTCGGCGGGAGTCATCATCCCCGAAGTCCTGGGAAGGCGATACGGGATCGAGAAGACGGTGGGCCTGTCGGTTGCCGGACTTGTCGCGGTGATCGTCGCTGTGCTGGCCTGGTACGGTCAGATTCTGGAACGCGGCATCCTGGACATTGTCCGGGGGTACGTGATCGACAGCATCCAGTACAGCATCGCGCTTTACGAGGAGATCGGGATCCCCCAGGATCAGCTTGACGCGCTGCGTGAAGGCGCCCCCCAGGTTGCAGGCTGGATCGTGGATCACGGTGCAGCGCTTTTTCTCACGAGCACGACATTTCTCATCTGGCTCAACGTGCTCGGCATGCGGATGTTTTTCCAGGGACGGGATCCCTCGTTCCCCGATTTCGGCGATCTCACCTGCTGGAAGATGCCGGACTGGGTCGTCTGGCTCGTCATCGCAGCGGGGGTCCTGATGATCGTCCCCGAGGAAATCGCGCAGATCATCGGGCTCAACGGCATGATTATTCTGCTTTTTCTCTATCTCCTCCAGGGACTTTCGATTGTCCAGTTCTTTTGCAGGAAGAAAAACATCCCGAGATACCTCCGGGCACTTTTTTACGCCCTGATTGTGATATACCAGTACCTGCTGGTTTTTATCTCCGCCATCGGCCTGTTTGACATCTGGGTCGACTTCAGAAAGATGAACCGCCCCGCGAACGACACGACGGCGTGACGTTTGAAGGATCGAGGCTCGAGGAATGAGGCACCGTTAAACGCAGGAAGGTAGGAAGCGCGGAAGAGCAGAAGAGCGGAGTCGACATCATTCTTTCTTTTCTGATCCGCTCATCCTCACTTCTGATCTTCCGCTCTTCGCCATCATCTTGCGGAAGATTTCCATTAGTCCGACACCGGCAAAAAGAAGTCATCAACGAAGGAGGCAAGAAATGAAGGTTATTTTGAACGAAGACGTTGAATCCCTCGGCAAGCGCGGGGATACGATAAAGGTTGCCGACGGCTATGCGAGGAACTTCCTGATGCCGAAGGGGCTCGCCATCGCAGCCACGAGCAAGTCCGCCCAGAAGATTGAGCACGAAAAAAGGCTCATTGCCAAACGCGCCGAAAAAGAAAAAAAGAACGCCGAAGCCATGCTGGCGAGCTTCGCCGGTGTGGCGGTGACCATCGCCCGCAAAACGGCAGACCAGGAGAAGCTATTCGGCTCCGTGACGGCCAAGGACATCGAGAAGGGCCTGGCAGACCAGGGTCTCGTGGTGGACCGCAAGCAGATCGTCCTGGACGAGCCGATCAAGCAGCTCGGGGAATTCCCCGTCAAGATCAAGCTCTACCCGGGGATCGCAGCGGACATCACGGTAAAGGTCGTGGAAGAGGCGTAAACGCCGGGCTCAGGGCGTACGGCTAAAGGCGTAAGGCAATGGGATTAATCATTTATCTCGGTTGCCTTTCTTGATACTGGCGGCTCGGCGCCCTTTCAGTGTATTGAAGAGAACCAGTGACCTTGTGTTTGCCTTTAGCCTTTAGCCATTAGCCATTAGCCCCGAGCCATGATTCCATGAAAGAACTCGACCTCTCAATCCTCAAAGTACCGCCCCAGAACCTGGAGGCCGAGCAGTCTGTCCTCGGCGGCATCCTCCTCGAGAACGTCGCCATCAACCCGGTTCTGGAGCTCATGGCGGGCTCCGATTTCTACAGTGACGCCCACCGGAAGATCTTCGCGGCGGTCCTGGAGCTCTCCGAGCGCAACCAGCCCATCGACCTCATCACGCTGAGCAATCACCTGAGGGACAAGAAGCAGCTCGATGCCGTGGGCGGAGCCGTTTACCTCTCCCAGCTTGTGGACAATGTCCCGTCGGCAGCCAACATCAGCCATTACGCCCGGATCGTCAAAGAGAAGTCCGTTCTGCGGAAGCTGATCGGAACGGCCACAGAGATCCTGAACCGGACCTACGGCGCCGGGGCGGATGTGGACAGCGTGCTCGACGAGGCCGAGCACGCCATCTTCGAAATCTCCCAGAACAAGATCCGGCCCTCCTTCTACCCCCTCAAGGACATCATCAAGGACAGCTTCCGCACGATCGAGCGCCTCTACGAGCGAAAGGAGCTCATCACGGGCGTCGCCACGGGATTCACGAAACTCGACGAGATGACCTCGGGGCTGCAGAAGTCGGATCTCATCATCGTCGCCGGCCGCCCCAGCATGGGAAAGACGGCCTTCGCCCTCAACATCGCGCAATTCTGCTCCGTCGAGGAGGGAGTGCCCGTGGCCGTCTTCTCGCTGGAAATGGCCAAGGAGCAGCTCGCCATGCGCATGCTATCGTCGGAGGCCCGGGTGGATTCCCAGAAGATCCGAAAGGGGTTCCTGGGCGAGACGGACTGGCCGAAGCTCACAACGGCCGCCGGGAGGCTCTCCGAGGCCCAGTTCTTCATCGACGACACGCCCTCCATCTCGGTGCTCGAGATGAAGGCCAAGTCCCGCCGTCTCAAGGCCGAGCACGGCCTGGGGCTCATCGTTCTCGACTACCTCCAGCTCATGAAGGGCAGCGCCTACGCCGACACGCGCGAGCAGGAGATCTCGGAGATCAGCCGCTCGCTCAAGGCTCTCGCGAAGGAGCTCAGCGTGCCCGTGGTGGCCCTCTCCCAGCTCAACCGCAAGGTGGAGGACCGCACGAGCCGCAGGCCCCAGATGGCCGATCTGCGCGAATCGGGCGCCATCGAGCAGGACGCCGACGTCATCCTCTTCCTGTACCGCGACGAGGTCTACAACAAGTCCGAGGACAACCCCGAGAAGGGCTTTGCCGAGGTCATCATCGGCAAGCAGCGAAACGGCCCCGTCGGAACGATCAGGCTCGTCTTCCAGGAAAAGTTCACAAGATTCGAGAACGCGGCCTTCGCCCCCGGGGAAGAATTCTAAGCACCGCACAGCCGGGATTATCCCGCTAACGGCTTCGTCATAATATTCAGCCTTCTGACGATGAAGTGAGGAAGATCGGAAGTGCGGAAGAGCGGAAAAAAAAGCCCCCGACCAATTTGGCCGAGGGCTTCTGATTTTCTTCTTTGTAGTGTCTCTTCCCTATACCCTATACCCTACACCCTGGTCCCTGCTTACGCCCGAGCGGTCTCCGGCTCCCGTCCCCCGATGACCTGGCGCATCTTCCGGAGGGCTTCCTTTTCGACCTGGCGGGCCCGCTCGCGGGTGATCTTGAAGCGGTCGCCGATCTCCTGAAGGGTCTCCGGGTTCTCGGACATGACGCGTCGCCTGATGATGTAGGCCTCGCGGTCATTGAGCTTCGCAAGCGCCCCTGCGACGTTTCGCTTCGCCAAAAACGTCTCCTCGTGGCGGATCAGGGCGTCTTCCTGGTTTTCACCCTTGTCGGCCAGGCAGTTGATGTGGGACAGCTCGCCGTCGTCGTCGATGAAGGCATCGAGCGAGAGATCGCGGCTGTTGAGCCGGACGTCCATCTCCGCAATCTCCGTCTCCTTCACGCTCAGGGACTCGGCGATCTCGCCGAACTCGGGGCTCTTCGCATCCATCTTCTGGAGCTTCTTCTTGGCCTGGTTGAGCTTGAAGAAGAGTTTGCGCTGGGCCTGGGTCGTCCCGATCTTCACAAGGCTCCAGGTCTTGATGAGGAAGTTCTGCATGTAGGCGCGGATCCACCACACGGCATAGGAGATGAGCCGGTAGCCCTTGTAGGGGTCGAACTTCTTCACCGCGTGCATGAGCCCCACGTTGCCCTCCTGGATCAAATCCAGGAGCTTCACGCCGTAGTTGCGGTACTCGTGTGCGATCTTGACCACGAATCGAAGGTTCGAGGTGACGAGCTTTTCGGCCGCTTCCTTGTCGTTGTGCTTCTTGTAGCGGACGGCCAGCTTGAACTCCTCCTCAGGGGTCAGCAGGGAAAACTTGTTGATCTGAGAGATATATAAATCCAACGTGCTGCTTGCAGCCGGTAGATTCATGTTCATGGATGATCCTCCCTTTTGGGCCTGTCAATCTAAGTCATAGAGAATATAGATACAGGGGGCATCTTGTCAAGACTTTCCATGCAATTATTATATAGAAAACCCGGGTTCAAGAAAGAGATAACTCATTGATTGAATGCCTTTTCTTGACATCCCCCCCGCCTGTCATTAAGTTAGGATCCGAACGGACGGCGGTGATGAGTCGGGAAACGGCCGAGCAAGCTGTCGTTTTCCATTTAACTTGCTGATATTAATTCGCTTTTGACGAGAGGAACGATGAGGTTCGACAAATTCACCGTGAAAGTCCAGGAGGCCCTCCAGGACGCCCAGTCCCTGGCAGGAAAGCTCGGCCACCAGGCCGTGGATATGGAGCATCTGCTTGCGGCCCTGATCCGCCAGCCCGAGGGGATCGTTTCGGCCGCCCTGAAGAAGCTCGGGGCCGACACCCGGTCGATCCAGCGGGAGGTTGAAAAGGCCCTCAACAGCCTGCCGAAGGTATCCGGAGGGGCAACGCAGGCCTACATGACCCCGAGGCTCAACAAGGTTCTCGAGAACGCCTTCGAGGAGGCAAAAAAACTCAAGGACGAGTTCGTCAGCGCCGAGCACATCCTCATTGCCATGACGGAGGACAAGGACGGCCCGACAGGGAAAATTCTGCGAAATGGCGGCGTCACCAGGGACAGCCTCTACCGGGTCCTGGTGGACATCCGGGGAAGCCAGCGGGTCACCGACCAGAACCCCGAGGAAAAATACCAGGCTCTCGAGAGATACGCGAGGGACTTCAACGAGTTGGCCAGGAAGGGGTCCTTTGACCCGGTCATCGGCCGCGACGAGGAGATCCGCCGGATCATGCAGGTACTCACGCGGCGCACGAAAAACAACCCGGTGCTCATCGGCGAGCCCGGTGTCGGCAAGACAGCCATCGTCGAGGGCCTCGCGCAGCGGATCGTCAACGGCGACGTGCCCGAGACGCTCAAGGACAAACGGGTCGTCTCCCTGGACATGGGAGCGCTGGTGGCCGGCGCCAAGTTCCGCGGCGAGTTCGAGGACCGCCTCAAGGCGGTCCTGAAAGAGGTGGCCGACGCCGCAGGCGAGATCATCCTCTTCATCGACGAGATCCACACCGTCGTGGGCGCGGGGGCGGCAGAAGGCGCCATCGACGCCTCGAACATGCTCAAGCCGGCCCTTGCCCGGGGTGAGCTGCGCTGCATCGGCGCCACGACCCTCAACGAGTATCGCAAGAACATCGAGAAGGATCCCGCACTGGAGCGGCGCTTCCAGCCCGTCCTGATCAAGGAGCCCTCCGTGGAGGACACCATCGCCATCCTGCGGGGGCTCAAGGAGCGCTACGAAGTCCATCACGGCGTCCGGATCAAGGATTCGGCCATCGTGGCGGCGGCAACTCTTTCGGACCGCTACATCAGCGACCGGTTCCTGCCGGACAAGGCCGTCGATCTCATCGACGAAGCGGCCTCGCACCTGCGGATCGAACTCGACAGCCTCCCTGCCGAGATCGACACCCTCGAGCGCAGGATCATGCAGCTCGAGATCGAGCGGCAGTCGCTGAAAAACGAGACGGACCCCAACTCGCTCGAGCACATGCAGAAGCTCGTCGGCGAGATCGGGAAGCTCACGGCCGAGCGCGACGAGAAGAAGAAGCACTGGTCCAGCGAGCGCGAGGTCATCAAACGGATCCAGTCGGTCAGGGGAAAAATCGAGGAGCTCAAGAACGAAGAGCTCAACGCGCAGCGCGCAGGCGACCTGGCGAAAGCCGCCGAGATCCGCTACGGAAGGCTCGTGGAACTCAACAAGGAACTGGAAAAGGAACAGGCCCAGCTCACAGACATCCAGAGCGGCAACAAGATGCTCAAGGAAGAGGTCGAGGCCGAGGACGTGGCGGAAGTGGTGGCCAGCTGGACGGGCATCCCCGTCTCGCGCATGATGGAGACTGAAGTGGCAAAGCTCATCCACATGGAGGAGCGCCTGCAGCAGCGGGTGATCGGCCAGGAGGAGCCCATCCACGCCGTCTCCAACGCGCTTCGCAGGGCCCGATCAGGGCTGCAGGACCCCAACCGGCCCATCGGCTCCTTCATCTTCATGGGCCCCACGGGCGTGGGAAAGACGGAACTGGCGCGGGCGCTGGCCGAGTTCATGTTCGACAACGAGCAGAACATGATCCGCATCGACATGTCGGAGTATATGGAGAAGCACTCCGTGGCGCGGATGATCGGGGCGCCCCCGGGGTACGTGGGCTACGACGAAGGCGGCTTCCTGACCGAATCGGTGAGGCGCAGGCCCTACTCGGTCATCCTCTTCGACGAGATCGAGAAGGCGCACCCGGATGTATTCAACATCCTGCTGCAGATCCTCGACGACGGCCGGCTCACCGACGGCCACGGCCGGACGGTGGACTTCAAGAACTCGATCGTCATCATGACCTCGAACGTCGGCAGCCAGTTCGCCGTCGATTCCGCGATGAGCGAGGCCGAGAGAAGGCTGAAGATCAACGAAGTCCTGAGGACGACCTTCAAACCCGAGTTCCTCAACCGGATCGACGACATCATCATCTTCCGGTCGCTCACGATCAGTGACATCAACAAGATCATCGACATCCAGATCGGCCGGCTGCAGAAGATGCTCGCCGAGCGGAAGGTCACGATCGAGCTCACGGACAAGGCGAAAAAGCACATCGCCAAGGCGGGCTACAGCGCCATCTATGGCGCCCGGCCGCTCAAGAGGGCCCTGCAGAAAATCGTCCAGGACAGCCTGGCCATGAAGATTCTCGACGGCTCCATCGTGGCGGGCGATCACGTGACCGTCGATGTGAAGGGCGACGGCGAGGTCGTCTTTCAGAAAAAGGCGGGATGACCGGAGGCGGGGAGCGCCCTTGTGCGCAACCCCGCTTTCCTGTATAATCCGCAACGCTACAGGAAGAGGGTAAGAGGTTAAGAAGGTGAGAATGTTGGCGAAGCAGGAGCATGCGCCGGCTGACAGCCTGTCCGACCTTTTCCCTGCTCACCCTCTCAACATCTAAATTAACAGTGGAGGAAGACAAACCATGAACTCTCTCAAGACAGCCGTCCTGCTCGGTTTGCTGACAGGACTCCTGGTCCTGATCGGCGGATACCTCGGCGGGAAAAACGGCATGTTCATCGCCTTCATCTTCGCCATAGGCATGAATTTCTTCAGCTACTGGTTCTCCGACAAGATCGTGCTGCGCATGTACCAGGCCCAGGAGGTGACGCCCCAGCAGGCGCCCGAGCTGCACCGGATGGTGCAGGACCTGGCCATGAAGGCGGGCCTGCCCATGCCGAGGGTCTACATCATCCCCGGGGACACGCCGAATGCCTTTGCGACTGGCAGGAACGAAAAGCACGCCGTCGTGGCCGTCACCGAGGGGATCATGCGGATTCTGAGCCGCGAGGAGCTCGAGGGCGTCATCAGCCATGAGCTCTCCCACATCAAGAACCGCGACATCCTCATCGGGTCGATTGCGGCCACAATCGCCGGCGCCATCACCATGCTCGCCAACATGGCCCAGTGGGCGGCGATCTTCGGCGGCGGCCGCGGCGACGACGAGGAGGGCGGCGGCGGGTTCGTCGGAATGATCTTCATGGCGATCCTTGCCCCCATCGCGGCCATGCTGATCCAGATGGCCATCTCCCGCTCGAGGGAATACATGGCCGACGACGGCGGCGCCAAGGTATCGGGCAAGCCCTGGGCGCTGGCAGGCGCTCTCGAGAAGCTGCAGGCGGCAAGCCAGGCCATCCCCATGAACGCCAACCCGTCTACGGCCCACATGTTCATCGTGAACCCCCTCACGGGACGGGCGTTCATGAACCTCTTCAGCACCCACCCGCCCATCGAGGAGAGGGTGGCGAGGTTACGCAGCATGAAGCCGCGCATGTAGCAGGCTGTTAAAAAACGCCCGTCTGCGGCCTTCATACGTTAGAAGGTAAGAGGGTTTGAAGGGTTGAAGGTTGGAGAAGCGGAGAGCAGGCATTGACCGCAGGCTCATCCAACGTTCTTACCCTCTCACCTTCTTACCTTCTCTTGCTTGCGGGATGCACCCGCGGTCAGCACCACAGCAGGGAGGGAACCATGGAAGACGAGAAGGACTTCATCATCAAGGATCGCCGCCGTTTCGACGATGCGGGCGACACCCGGCCGGAGACACCCCGGGAGGAGGCGGCTGCGAAACCGCAGGAGCCGAAACCCGAAGCGAAGGCCGCCGAAACCCGTCAAGACGAAAAGGCGCAGGAGGCCTCGACAGAACAACCGTTCCCTGAGCTCAACTTCGCCACCTTCGTCTTCTCGCTCGGCACGTCGGCCATGTATCACTTCGGCGACTTCCCCGACCCCGTGACCAAAAAGGCGGAGCGCAACCTCGAGGCGGCCAAGCAGACCATCGACATCCTCGGCATCCTGAAGGACAAGACGAAGGGCAACCTCAATGACGAAGAGGACCGGCTTCTCGAATCGCTTCTCTATGAGTTGAGGATGCGCTACGTCAGGGAGACGGCGAAGTGATCACCATAACGTCACCGGCCAAGGTCAATCTCATCCTGAAGGTGCTGCGCCGCAGGGAAGACGGCTACCACGACATCGCCTCGCTGATGCAGAAGGTGAGCCTTTCCGACGAGATGGAGTTCGCCCCCCGCAAGGAAGGCATAGCGCTTGCCTGCCCGGGCTCGGACCTCCCCACGGGCGAGGGAAATCTTGTTGTTCGAGCGGCGCGCGCCCTCTTTGCCGAGGCGGGTTTTACGGGCGGGGTGGAGATCACCCTCCGGAAGCGCATCCCGACGGCGGCGGGCCTCGGCGGAGGCAGCTCCAACGCCGCCACGACCCTCACGGTCCTCAACAGCCTTTTCCAATTCGGCTTCGATCGTGAACGGCTCATCGGGATCGGCGCCCGACTCGGCGCCGATGTTCCCTTCTTCATCTACGGAAGCTCGGCCTGGGCCTTCGGGATCGGCGAGATCCTCGAGCCGGCCAAGATGGCACCTGGGATGTGGCTCGTTCTCGTCAACCCGGGATTCGAGGTCCCCACAAAATGGGTTTACCAGAGCCTGAATTTGCCGTTGACAAAGACCCCTTTAAAGTATACTATCCCTACCTTTTCAGGGGTGCGGGATCTGGCTGCGGCCCTGTCCAATGATCTGGAAACGGTCACGGTGGCTCGCCATCCCGTGCTTGAGGAGCTGAAAGAGTTCCTCCGGAGGCAGGGCGCCCTCGGATCGCTCATGTCGGGAAGCGGGCCCACGGTCTTCGGACTCTTTGATAACGAACCCGATGCAATCAAGGCTGAAGGCGCACTGAGGACATCGTACCCGTATGCGGTGTTCAAGGCTCAACCGATCTGATCCCCCGATCATCGGATGCCTTCCCCCGCACGATTACGGAAATCCGTACGGGATGGGGCGTCGGCAAGCGGTAAGCCACGGGACTTTGGCTCCCGCATTCGGAGGTTCGAATCCTCCCGCCCCAGCCAATATTTTTGATAACATCAATAACCCGTACGCAGGGTGACAGACATGCTCGAACGAATGCGCATCTTTTCGGGAAATTCGAACAAGAAGCTGACAGAAGACATCTGCACAAAGCTCGGCATTTCCGTTGGCAAGGCCAATGTGGCCACCTTCAGCGACGGCGAGACGAGGGTGGAGATCAACGAGAACGTCCGCGGCATGGACGTCTTCATCATCCAGTCCACGTGCCCGCCCGTGAACGACCACGTGATGGAGCTGCTGATCCTCATCGACGCCATGAAGCGCGCATCGGCCGACCGGGTCACGGCCGTGATCCCCTATTACGGCTACGGACGGCAGGACCGCAAGGTCGCCCCCCGGGCCCCCATCTCGGCAAAGCTCGTGGCCGATCTCATCACCGCCGCCGGGGCCAACCGGGTGATGTCCCTCGATCTCCACGCCGGCCAGATCCAGGGCTTCTTCAACATTCCCGTGGACAACCTCTTCGCCACGCCCATCCTGCTGAAATACATGGTGAGCAACTTCGCGAACAACCTGGTCATTGTCTCCCCGGACACGGGCGGTGTCGAGCGCGCCCGGGCCTTTGCCAAGCGCCTCGACGCGACGCTGGCCATCATCGACAAGCGCCGGGAAGGGCCCAACGAGTCCCAGGTGATGAACATCAT